>NZ_JBHSBB010000001.1:0-346010 GCF_042650325.1 Streptomyces polygonati
GACCTCACCACCCCCCAATACTGGGTAAACCACCTCCGCGAAGCCGTCCGATTCCACGACGGCATACGTGCTCTCGCCGACGCGGGTGTGACCGCATTCCTGGAATTGGGTCCCGACGCGGTCCTCACCGCCTTCGTGCGGGACAGCCTCGAAGACCGCGAGGGTTTCGAGCCGGTACTGGCCGCGGCCCAGCGCCGCGAACGTCCGCAGGCGCTCACCTTTGTCTCCGCGCTCGCCGAGATGTACACGCACGGCGTCCCGCTCGACTGGTCGGCGGCTCTCCCCGGCGCGGCCGGTACGCGCACCGACCTGCCCACGTATCCGTTCCAGCGGCAGCGGTACTGGATGGAGGCTCCGAGCGCGCCGTCCACCGATCGGATCCACGACGACGCCGTGGAGCGGGGTTTCTGGGACGCGGTGGAGCGCGAAGACCTGGAGGCCCTCGCGACGGCGCTCGGGACCGAGCGGGCCGAGGCGATCGGCGAGGCCCTGCCGGCCCTGTCGTCCTGGCGGCGCGACCAGCGGTCGCGGCAGACCGTGGAGTCCTGGCGCTACAAGGCCGTGTGGCGGCCGGTCGGCGAACCCGCGACGGCGACGCTCTCGGGTGACTGGCTGGTGGTGGTGCCGTCGGGCGAGGCCGCTCGGCCGCTGGCCGAGGCCGTGACCGACGCGCTCGGCGCCCAGGGCGCCCGGCCGGTGCTGCTGACCGTGGACCCGGCCGGCCTGGACCGCGCCGCGCTCGCCGAGCGGATCGCCGCCGCGACCGCGGCCGCCCCGCCGGCCGGGGTGCTGTCCCTCCTCGCGCTGGACGCGTCCGATCCCGCGTACGGGACGGCGGCCGTCAGCACGCTGCTGCTGATCCAGGCACTGGCCGACGCCTCCTCCCCGGCGCGGCTGTGGCTGGTGACCCGCTCGGCGGTCTCGACCGGGCCGTCCGACCGGCTGGAGCATCCGGATCAGGCCCAGGTCTGGGCGCTGGGCCGGGCAGCCGCCCTGGAGTACCCGCAGCTGTGGGGCGGCGTGATCGACCTGCCCGCCGACCCCGACGCGCGGTCCGCCACCCGGCTCGCGAGCCTTCTCGGCACGGCGGGCGACGAGGACCAGTTGGCTGTCCGCTCCTCGGGAGTGCACGCCCGCCGCCTGGTGCGGTCCGCCGCCGGCCGGCCGACCGGCGGCAAGAACTGGACGCCGCGCGGTACGGTGCTGGTCACCGGGGGCCTGACGGAGATGGGATCGCGGGTCGCGCGCTGGCTGGCGGAGTCGGGTGCCGAACGCTTGCTGCTGGCGGTCGAACCGGACGCGGGCGGCGCCGAGCCCACCGGGCCGACCGCCGAACTCGCCGCCGAACTGACCGCCGCGCTGAGCGAGTCGGCCGCGCGGGTCACCTTCGTGCCCTGCGACCTCACCGACCGGGACGACGTGGCGCGACTGCTCGCGGCCGTCCCGGCGGACGTACCGCTCACCAGCGTGGTCCATCTGACCGGCGAGCCGCAGGTGGCCCCGCTGACCGAGCTGACTCCGGACCGGTACGCCGCGGCCTTCGCCGCCAAGGCCGCGGGAGCGGAGCATCTGGACGCGCTGGTCGACCACGACGCGCTGGACGCCTTCGTCCTCTTCTCGTCCGTGGCGGGTGTGTGGGGCGGCAGCGGCCAGGGTGCGTACGGCGCCGCCAACGCCTATCTGGACGCCCTGGCGGAGCACCGCAGGGGCCGGGGACGGCCGGCGACCTCACTGGCGTGGGGCCTGTGGGCGCAGGGCGGCGAGGACACCCGCACGCCCGCCGAGCGGGAGCGGCGCGAGCAGCTGCGGCGGCTCGGGCTGGCGGAGATGGATCCGGAGGCGGCGATCGCGGCGCTGGTCGGCGCTCTCGACCACGACGACACGGCGCTCGTGCTGGCCGACGTGGACTGGGCACGCTTCGCCCCCGCCTTCACCGCCGTCCGGCCGAGCCCGCTGCTGTCCGAACTGCCGGAAGCGGCGACGGCGTCCGCCGAGGATCCGTCGGACGTACCCGAGGGCGGTTCCGACGCCGCGCGGACGCTGGTCCGCAGCCTGGCCTCGCTCCCGGCGGCCGATCAGGAGCGGCGGCTGCTCGAACTGGTCCGCGGCGAGATCGCGACCGTACTCCAGCACCCGGACACCGAATCGGTCCAGGCCAGGCGGGCGTTGAAGGAGCTGGGCTTCGACTCGCTGGCCGCCGTCACCCTGCGGGGCAGGCTGGGCGCGGCCACCGGGCTGCGGCTGCCCGCCACGCTCGTCTTCGACCACCCGACGCCCGCCGACCTGGCGGCGTATCTGCGCACCGCCCTCGCACCCGAGACTCCGGCAGCGTCGCTGGACGCCGAACTCGACCGGCTGCACGTGACGCTGACCTCCGCGGCCGCCGACCCCGACGCCCGGGAGCTGGCCGCCGGACGCCTGCGGGCGTTCCTCTCCGAGCTGACGGCGGCCGAGTCCGCCGCCGGCGCCTCCTCCAGGACCGACACCGCACAGCAGCTCGACGAAGCCACCGACGACGACATCTTCGACTTCATCGACAAGGAACTCGGCGGCCTGTGATCCGTACGGTCCCGCCGGACGGCAGCCGTACCGGACGACCGGCGGCGGGACCGGCGGGACCGAACACACGCGTAGCACAGGACGAGACAGGCCGCGCCCGCAGCTCCGGCGGGCGCGGCGACCCACGGCCCTTGACCAACGAGGTACGCATGTCTGACGAACAGAAACTCCGGGATTACCTGAAAAGGGTGACCGTCGAGCTGACCGAGTCCCGCCAGCGGCTGAGGGAGGCGGAGGACAGCCGGCACGAGCCGATCGCGATCATCGGAATGAGCTGCCGGTTCCCCGGGGGAGTGCGGTCCCCGGAGGATCTGTGGGAGCTCGTGGCCTCCGGCGTCGACGCGATCTCGCCCTTCCCCGGCGACCGCGGCTGGGACGTCGAGGGCATCTACGACCCGGAACCCGACCAGCCGGGCAAGTCGTACACCCGCAGCGGCGGGTTCCTCTACGACGCGGCCGAGTTCGACGCCGAGTTCTTCGGCATCTCGCCCCGCGAGGCCCTGGCCATGGACCCCCAGCACCGGCTGTTCCTGGAGACGGCCTGGGAGGCCATGGAGCGCGCCGGGGTCGACCCGGCGGGGCTGCGCGGCAGCCGGACCGGCGTCTACGCGGGCTGTGTCACCAGCGACTACCAGGTGCTGCTGGCCTCCGCCCCCGAGGAGATCGAGGCGTACCGCATGACCGGCTCGGCGGCCAGTGTGCTGTCCGGCCGGCTCGCGTACACCTTCGGCTTCGAGGGCCCGGCGGTCACGGTGGACTCGGCGTGCTCCTCGTCGCTGGTCGCCCTCGACCTGGCCGCGCAGGCGCTGCGCCGCGACGAGTGCACGCTCGCGCTCGTCGGCGGGGTGACGGTGATGGCGACGCCGACCGGCTTCGTGGACTTCAGCCGGCAGCGCGGCTTCGCGCCCGACGGGCGCTGCAAGTCCTTCGGCGCGGGGGCCGACGGCACCGGCTTCGCCGAGGGCGTCGGCATGGTCCTGGTGGAGCGGCTGTCCGACGCCCGGCGCAACGGGCACCGGGTGCTGGCCGTGATGCGCGGCTCGGCGGTCAACCAGGACGGCGCGAGCAACGGTCTGACCGCTCCCAGCGGGCCCTCCCAGCAGCGCGTGATCCAGCGCGCGCTGGCGGCGGCCCGGCTGTCGCCCGAGGACGTCGACGTGGTGGAGGCGCACGGCACCGGCACCCGGCTCGGCGACCCGATCGAGGCGCAGGCGCTGCTGGCGACGTACGGCAGGAACCGCGCCGAGGACGCTCCGCTGTGGCTCGGCTCGATCAAGTCGAACATCGGTCACACCCTGGCCGCGGCCGGGATGGCCGGTGTCCTCAAGATGGTGATGGCGATGCGGCACGGCGTGCTGCCGCGCACCCTGCACGCCGAGGAGCCGCATCCGTTCGTCGACTGGGCCTCCGGCGCGGTCTCGCTGCTCACCGAGGAGCGGCCCTGGCCCGACACCGGCCGGCCGCGCCGCGCCGGGGTGTCGGCGTTCGGCATGAGCGGCACCAACGCCCACGTCATCCTGGAACAGGTCCCCGAGTACGCCGAGGAGAGCGCGGAGAGCGGGGGGAGCGCCGCACCGCCGGAGACCTCCTCGGCGGCGCGGGCCGCCGCGGTCACGAGCCCGGTCTCGGTGCCGTATCCCGTCTCGGCCCGCGGCGAGGCGGCGCTGCGCGCCCAGGCCGGGCGGCTGCGCGGCCATCTCGCGAGCCGGCCCGAACTGAGCCCCGCCGATGTGGGCCGCGCCCTGGCCACCACCCGCTCGGCGTTCGACGACCGGGCCGTGGTCCTCGGCGCCGACGCCGGGGAACTGAGTGCCGGACTCGGCGCGCTGGCCCGCGGCGAGACGTCCGCCCAGGTGATCCGCGGGGTCGCCAGGGAGCGCGGTCGCACGGTCTTCGTCTTCCCCGGGCAGGGCTCGCAGTGGGCCGGGATGGCCGTCGAACTCCTCGACAGCGAGCCGGTGTTCGCCAGCAGGCTGCGCGAGTGCGCGGCCGCGGTCGAGCGTTATGTGGACTGGTCGGTCGAGGGGGTGCTGCGGCAGCTCGACGACGCGCCGTCGCTGGACCGGATCGAGGTCGTCCAGCCGGTGCTGCTGGCGGTGAACGTGTCGCTGGCCGCGCTGTGGCGCTCGCACGGCGTGGAACCGGACATCCTGGTCGGCCACTCGCAGGGGGAGATCGCCGCCGCCTGCGTCGCCGAGGCGATCACCGTCGAGGACGCCGCCCGGATCATCGTGCTGCGCTCGCAGCTGTTCGCCGACGAGCTGGTCGGCCGCGGCGCGGTGGCGTCGATCGCGCTGTCCCGGGCGGACATCGAACCGTGGCTCGAACCCTACGGCGATCTGCTGTCGGTCGCGGGCGTCAACAGCCCGCGGCTGGTCACCGTGGCCGGCGAGCCCAAGACGCTGGAGACCCTGGTGGCCGCGCTGACCGAGGGCGGGATCAGGGCCAGGGTCGTGCCGGCCACGGTCGCCTCGCACAGCGCCCAGGTGGACCCGCTGCGTGAGCGCCTCGCCGAACTGCTCGCTTTCGTCAGCCCGGTGAAGGGCCGGATCCCGCTGTTCTCGACGGTGACCGGCGAGGTGCTGGACGGCTCCGAGCTGACCGCCGACTACTGGTTCGAGAACTGCCGCCGCCCCACCAGCTTCGAGCCGGCTGTGCGCGCCCTGATCGCCGACGGCTTCGACACCTTCGTCGAGTGCAGCGCGCATCCGGTGCTGACCCTCGCCGTCGAGGAGACCGCGGAGGACACGGGCACCGACGTCGTCGCCACCGGCACGCTCCGCCGTCAGCAGGGCGGCCCGGCCCGCTTCCACGCCTCGCTCGCCGAGGCGTACGTCCGGGGTGTCGCGGTGGACTGGACGCCGGCCTTCGCCGGCGCGTCGGAGCGCCGGGTCGAATTGCCGACCTACCCCTTCCAGCGGCGGCGCTACTGGGCCGAGCCGGCCGGGGCCGGGGAGCCGCCGCGCACACGGGAGGCGGACGCGGGGGACTTCGCGTTCTGGGACGCGGTGGAGCGCGAGGACCTCCAGGCGCTCGCGGCCGCCCTGGACTTCGACGGCGCCGACGCCCTCGGCCGGGTGCTGCCGGCCCTGGCCGCCTTCCGGCGCGGCAGCCGGCTGCTGGCCCAGGCCGAGTCCTGGCGGCACCGGATCGTCTGGCGTCCGGTCACCGAGCCCGCCCCGGCGGCGCTGTCCGGGGTCTGGCTGCTGGCCGGGCCCGCCGGGGACGGCGCCGGCGGCGGAGCGGACGAGGCACTGGTCGCGGAGGTCGCCGCCGAACTGACGAGCCACGGGGCCCGTGTCGTCGCGCTGTCCCTGGAGGCCGGCACCGACCGCGCGGCGCTGGCCGCGCGGCTGACCGAGGCCGCCGGAACCGAGCTGTCCGGCGTGCTGTCCCTGCTGCCGCTCGACACTACGCCCGCCCCGGACTGCCCGGACGTCCCGGCCGGACTCGCCGCCACCGTCACACTGCTGCAGTCGCTCGCCGACGCCGGGATCGAGACCCCGGTGTGGTCGGTGACCCGCGGCGGGGTGCGCGCGGAGGACACCGACCGGCTGGACCGCCCGGCCCAGGCGCAGATCTGGGGCTTCGGACAGGTCGCGGCCCTGGAGGTGCCCCAGCTGTGGGGCGGCCTGATCGACCTGCCCGAGACCCCGGACGGCCGGACCACGGCGCGGATGCTGGCCGCCGTCGCGGCTCCCGGCGACGAACGCCAGCTGGCCGTACGGTCCTCGGGCCTGCTCGCCCGGCGGCTGGTCCCGGCGCCCTCCACCGGCCCCTCCACCGGCGCGGCAGCCGGCCACCCCCTCCGGCTGCCGCGCGGCACCGTGCTGCTCACCGGCGCGCCCTCGGGAACGGGCGCCCGGGTCGCGCACCAGCTGGCCGCGTGGGGCGCCGAGCACCTGCTGCTCACCACCGGCCCCGATGTCGATCCCGCCGCCGCGGCCGTGCTGGAGAGCGAACTCGCCGCGGCCGGCGTGCGGCTGACGGTCAGCGACTGCGACCCGGCCGACCGCGAGGCGCTGGCGGCCCTGCTCGCCTCGGTCCCCGGCGACCTCCCGCTGGTCGCCGTGGTCCACACCGCCGGAGTGCTGGAGGAAGGCCAGCTGAGCGCGCTCACCCTGCCGCAGCTGGAGCGGACACTGCGCTCCAAGGCGGTCGCGGCCCGCCATCTGCACGAGCTCACCGAACACCTCGACCTGTCGGCCTTCGTGCTCTTCTCGTCCGTCACCGCCGCCCTCGGCGGGGCGGTGGGTCTCGCCCCTTACGCGGCGGCCAACGCCTACCTCGACGCGCTGGCCGACCACCGCCGGGCGCGCGGTCTGACGGCGACCTCACTGGCCTGGGGAGTGTGGGCCGAGCGTCCCGACGACCCGGCGCTGGCGACGGTGGAGAAGGCGCGCCGCGAACGGCTGGAGCGCCGCGGCCTGCCGCTGCTCGAACCCGAACCGGCGCTCATCGCCCTGCGCGGGGCCCTGGCGGAGGACCCCGGCACACTCGTACTCGCCGACATCGACTGGGA
Source organism: Streptomyces polygonati (assembly GCF_042650325.1). NCBI lineage: Bacteria > Bacillati > Actinomycetota > Actinomycetes > Kitasatosporales > Streptomycetaceae > Streptomyces > Streptomyces polygonati. Next base: position 7,082 of record NZ_JBHSBB010000001.1, read on the forward strand.
CCGCTACCTGCGGGTCTTCGCCGCCCAGCGCTCCGTACCGCTGATCGGTGAGGTCCCGGCGGTCAGGCGGCTGCTGCGCGCGGCCACCGAGGCCGGTCCGGCCGCCAACGCGCTGGACCAGCTCCCGTCGCTCTCCCCGGAGGAGCAACTGCGGCTGCTGACCGAGCTGGTACGCGCCGAGATCGCCGCGGTGCTCGGCTATCCGGACCCGTCGGCGGTCGAGGCCCGGCGTGAGTTCCTCGAACTCGGCATGGACTCGGTCACCGGGGTCGCCCTGCGCAACCGGCTGGTGTCCGCCACCGGAATCCAGCTGCCCGCCCGCGCGATCCTGGAGCACCGCACCCCGGAAGCGCTGATCCGCCATCTGCGCCAGCACCTGACCGCCGAGGACCCCGCACCGGCCGAAGCCGCGGCCGCCCCGGAGTCCGACGCGCTGGCCGCGCTCTTCCTGGCCGCCCACGCCCCTTCGGCCCGGCCCGATTCGCCCGCCGAGGAGGGGCGTTACCAGGACGCCACCGCCGCGTTCGACGTACGGCTGCGCACGGCCGTCCGCGACCGGCCGGTCTTCGAGGCGCCGGACGCCTCGGAAGCACCGGAGCTGGTCACCCTCAGCCGGCCGGACAGCGGCTCGCGGTCCGCCGTGGTCTGCTTCCCCACCGTGCTGGCCACTTCCGGCCCGCACCAGTTCGCCCGGTTCGCGGCCGGGCTGGGCGGCGGCCGGGAGGTGTCGGCGCTCTCGCTGCCCGGTTTCCGCGCCGGGCAGCGGCTGCCCGCCACCCTCGACGCGGTCGTCCGCGCCTCCGCCGATGTGGTGCGGCAGCGCGCCGACGGCCGCCCCTTCGTCCTGGTCGGCTATTCGTCGGGCGGCGTGCTGGCCCACGCGGTGGCCGGGCTGCTGGAGAGTGCGGACGTCTTCCCCGACGCGGTCGTGCTGCTGGACACCTACCTCCCCGGCGGCGCGGACATCGCCCGCGACCGGTCGGCGCTGATGACCGGCATGGCCGAACGGCTCGCACAGTGGCCGCTGGACGACGCGCGGCTCACCGCCATGGGCGGCTATCTGGACCTGCTCGACAGCTGGGAGCCGGGCACACTCAAGGCCCCGGTGCTGCTGGTGCGGCCCAGTGGAACACTGCCGGGCGCGGCCGGCCCGGCCGACCGCGCGCCGTCCGCCTGGCCGCCGCCGTACGAGGCCACCGAGGTGCCCGGGGACCACTTCTCGATGATCGAGGACCACGCCCACGACACCGCCCGGGCCGTCCACCGCTGGCTGGCCGTCCTCGACCCCAAGGAGTCCGTGTGAACCCCGACGCGAGCGAGCAGAGCCCCGAGTCCGCCGGGCAGGGCCCGGCGGGAACCGAGCGGACCCAGGTGCTGGTCGTCGGCGCCGGGCCGGTCGGCCTGGCCGCCGCCTGCCGGCTGTGGCAGTACGGCGTACCGGCCCGCGTCGTGGAGGCGGCCGACCAGGCGCACCAGGGCTCGCGGGCCGTCCAGCTCCACCCGCCCACCCTCGACATCTTCCGCGAGCTGGGCGTGCTGGACGAGGCGGAGAAGCACGGCCTGCGGATCAGGGCCAACTACTTCCATCTGGAGGGCGGCCGGACGCTGCGGATCGAACTCGGCTCGGACAACGAGCCGTTGATGCTCCCGCAGGAGATCACCTGCCGGATCCTCGAGGAGCGCCTGGAACAGCTCGGCGGGCGGGTGGAGCGGCGTACCCAGGTCACCGATGTCACCGCCGGAGCCGATCTCGTCACTGTCGAGGCCGAGGGCCCCGACGGCCCGCTGCGGATCGAGGCGGAATGGCTGATCGCGGCCGACGGCGTCCGCAGCCGGGTGCGCGAGCAGTTGGGGATCGACTTCCCGGGCTCCCCGGTGGCGGTCAACTTCCTGCTCGCCGAGGGCCAGGTCAGCGGCGACTTCTCGCGCGACGCCGTGCACTACTTCCTGGGCCGGGCCGGGTCGGTGGTGTTCGCCTCGATGCCCGGCGGGCGGACGCGGGTGTCGGCGGGCGTGGCCCCCGGCTTCCCGCTGACCGCCGACAGCGTGCAGTCGCTGCTGGACGAGCGCGGGCCGGGCGGTCTGCGGATCACCGACCTCGACATGATCAACAATTTCAGCAGCCAGGAGCGTATCGCCGCCCGGCTGCGGGCGGGACGGGTCTTCCTGGTCGGCGACGCCGCCCACACCCACTCGCCGATCGGCGGCCAGGGCCTCAATCTCGGTCTGCAGGACATGCACAACCTGACCTGGAAACTGGCCGGCGTCATCGACGGGGTCTACAACCCCGCGATCCTCGACAGCTACCAGACCGAGCGGCTGCGGGCGGCGGAGCAGATCGTGCGCACCACGCACCAGTTCCTGGCCGTCTTCACCCTCGGCCCGGTCGCCGCCAGGCTGCGCAACGCGCTGTGGAGCGCGTGCGAGGCCACCGGGCTGCTGCGGCGCTGGTTCGTGCCGCTGCTGGCCGGCTGGCGTGTCCGCTACCCCGACGTGCTGGCCGAGCCGTCCCCGGCCGCCTCCCGCTACACCGCGCTGCGCAACCGGGGGCTGACCGCCCCCGGAGCCAGGCCGCCGCGCTGGGTGCCGGTCTCCCCCGACCCCTCGCCGGCCGGCTTCCGGCTGCTGACGCTGGGCCCGAGCGACCACGGCCGGGTCCGGCGCGGCGCGAGCCTGGCCGGGCGGCTGCCGGACCTGGTCAGCCACCGTCATCTGCCGCGCCGGCAGGGCGGCTTCCTGCTGCTGCGCCCGGACGGATACGTCGCCGCCAGCGGCCGCGCCCCGGAGGACCTGGCCCAGGTCGAGAGCCTGCTGACCCGGCTGGCTCGCTGAGCCGCCCCGATCCCGACCAGTTGAGGAGTGTGACCATGACGCCCCTGGAACGCGCCGCCGCGTTGGCGCTGCTGAAGGAGCGGACCCGCGAGGGCGAGGACCCGGCCGCCACCGAGCGCCAGCACGCGAAGGGCAAGCTCACCGCTTACGAGCGGATCGAACTGCTGCTGGACAAGGACTCGTTCCAGGAGATGGACGGGCTGCGCCGGCACCGCGCCAGCGGCTTCGGCATGGAACTGCGCCGCCCGCACTCCGACGGTGTGGTGACCGGCTGGGGCACCGTCCACGGCCGGACCGTCTTCGTCTACGCGCACGACTTCCGGATCTTCGGCGGCGCGCTGGGGGAAGCCCACGCCTCCAAGATCCACAAGCTGATGGACCTGGCTGAGGTCTCCGGCGCCCCGCTGGTGAGCCTGAACGACGGCGCGGGCGCCCGTATCCAGGAAGGCGTCACGGCGCTGGCCGGATACGGCGGCATCTTCCGCCGCAACACCCGCAACTCCGGGGTGATCCCGCAGATCAGCGTGATGCTCGGACCGTGCGCCGGCGGCGCGGCGTACTCGCCGGCGCTGACCGACTTCGTCTTCATGGTCCGCGAGACCTCGCAGATGTTCATCACCGGGCCCGATGTCGTACGGGCGGTCACCGGTGAGGAGGTCAGCATGGACGGCCTCGGCGGGGCCGATGTGCACGCCGAGATCTCCGGTGTGGCCGGCTTCGCCTACGACGACGAGGAGAGCTGCCTGGAGGAGGTCCGTTATCTGCTGGCGCTGCTGCCGCAGAACAACCGCGAGCTGTCGCCGGTGGAGACGACCGACGACCCGGCCGACCGCGTCAACGACGCCCTGCTGGACCTGGTGCCGGCCGACCCCAACCGGGGCTACGATATGCGGGCCGTCATCGAGGAGATCGTGGACGACGGCGAGACCTTCGAGGTCCACGCGCGGTGGGCGACCAACATCGTCTGCACGCTGGCCCGGCTGGACGGTCATGTGGTCGGCATCATCGCCAACCAGCCGTCCTCGATGGCCGGGGTGCTGGACATCCACGCCTCGGAGAAGGCCGCCCGCTTCGTCACCACCTGCGACGCGTTCAACATCCCGCTGATCACCCTGGTCGACGTGCCGGGCTTCCTGCCCGGTGTCTCGCAGGAGCACGGCGGGATCATCCGGCACGGGGCGAAACTGCTCTACGCCTACTGCGACGCGACCGTGCCCAGGGTCTCGGTCATCCTGCGCAAGGCGTACGGCGGCGCGTACATCGTCATGGACTCCCAGTCGATCGGCGCCGATGTGACGCTCGCCTGGCCGACCAACGAGATCGCCGTGATGGGAGCCGAGGGCGCGGCGAATGTGATCTTCCGCCGGGAGATCGCCGCGGCGGACGACCCCGACAGCGTGCGGGCGCAGAAGATCGAGGACTACAAGTCCGAGCTGATGCACCCCTATTACGCCGCCGAGCGAGGGCTGGTCAGCGATGTGATCGACCCCCGCGACACCCGGCGGGCGCTGATCCGCTCGCTGCGCATGCTGCGGAGCAAGCACGCCGACCTGGTGTCGCGCAAGCACGGGAACCCGCCGGCCTGAAGACGGCCGGCCCGACCGCGGAACCGGGCATCAGCACGGAATCCGAGATCACCGAAGGACGGGACATGAGCGAAGTACGCGTACAGCACGGCAATCCGAGCAGCGAGCAGCTGGCCGCCGTCCTGGCGGTGCTGATGGCCCTCGGCCAGGGCGCGCCGGAGACCGCGCCGACCGCCGGGTCCGCGAGGCTGCGGGCGGGCTGGGACCGCAGCCGGTTCGGCGGCCACTCCCCGGCGGGGTCGTGGCGCTCGGCCCGATGACCCGGGGCGGCGGGGTGCGGCCTCAGCCCTTCGCGGGGCCGGGGACCAGGCCCAGGGCCTCGATCAGGTCGGTCATCTCGGCCTGGTAGAGCTTGGCGGGGTCCTGGACCTGCGGGCGAAGATGGCCGTAGACCTCCAGTGACACCAGCCCGTGCATCCGGCCCCAGACGCGCAGCGACAGGGAGACCGCGACCGGCGGCAGCTCGGGGTACGAGGCCCGGACCAGTGCGGCGAAACCGGGGTCGTAGTCGGACCAGCTGTGGTCGTCGTCCGCGTACCGGTGCCGGGCCTGCGGCCAGGCGGCAGCGACGATGCTGGTCAGCAGGACGCAGGCCCGGTGCTCGGCCTCGGCGGCGGCCCCGCCGGGCGGCGCCTGGTACTCCGGGACGGGGTCGCCGTAGATGAGCCGGAACTCCTCGGGGTGGGCGACGGCCCACTGCCGGTACGCGTGACCGTAGGCCAGCACGCGCCCCACCGGGTCGTCGGCCGGGCGGCTGTCCCTGGCGGCTTCCAGGGTGTCGGCCACCGAGGTGTAGACCTCGGCGATCAGTGCGCTGACCAGGGCGTCCCGCGTGTCGTAGTAGCTGTAGATGGCGCCTGCGGTCATGCCCATCTCACGGGCGATGGCGCGCAGGGATATTGCCGCGGCGCCGTTCACGGCCATGTGCTTGAGCGCGATCGTCTTGATCTCCGCCGAGGTGTCCGCCCTGAGGCGGGCCCGCCTGCTCAGAGGTGGCTGTCCCATGAAACCAAGCTTAACAGCGTTGGCTTCCCATCACAGTGGCAGGCAGGGTACAGTGCGCATTTAGTGAGCGCCGTGTAGAAGACTTACACAGTGCAGCAGCGGTTGGCAGCACCCGTCGCCGCACTCGGAAAGGGACCGGCCGGCCGGCTCCCGCCCGTCCACGGCTCCGCCGTACCCGCACGGACGCGGCAACACCCGTACGACGGCCCCGGGCCCTCACGGCCTTCGCACAATTCGCAGAGGAAGAGACCTCCATGTCCGATCAGCACGCCGCCCGGCCCGCCGAGGCGTCCGGAACCTTCCAGCTCGGCGGGGATCTGCCCGTCCACCGGCTCGGGTACGGCACCATGCGGCTTCCGGGCCCCAACGTCTGGGGCGAGCCCACCGACCCGGACGAGGCGGTCCGGGTTCTGCGGCGGGCCGTGGAGCTGGGCGTGAACTTCATCGACACGGCCGACTCCTACGGCCCCTTCATCAGCGACCAGCTCATACGCAAGGCCCTGCACCCGTACCCCGAGGAACTGGTCATCGCCACCAAGGCCGGCCTCAGCCGGCCGGGACCCGAGGCGTGGGTCCCGCTCGGCCGGCCCGAATACCTCCGCCAGCAGGCCGAGTTGAGCCTTCGCCACCTGGGGGTCGAGCGCATCGACCTCTTCCAGCTGCACCGGATAGACCCGGCCGTACCGCTGGCGGACCAGGTCGGCGAACTGGAACTGCTGCGGCAGGAGGGCAAGATCCGGCACATCGGGCTCTCCGAGGTCACCATCGACCAGATCGAGCAGGCCCGCGCGATCACGGAGATCGTCTCCGTGCAGAACCTCTACAACCTCCTCGCCCGCGACTACGAGGAAGTGCTGGGCTACGCCGAGCGCGAGGGGCTCGCCTTCATTCCGTGGTTCCCGATCGCCAGCGCCGAACTCGCGCTTCCCGGCGGGCCGCTGGAGACGATCGCCAAGAACCTCGGCGTGTCGGGCGCCCAGCTCGCCGTCGCCTGGCTGCTCCGCCGTTCCCCCGTCCTGCTTCCGATCCCGGGCACCTCCTCCGTGGCGCACGTGGAGGAGAACACCCGGGCCGCGCTCATCGAACTCTCCGACGCCGATTACCAGGAGCTGTCCGCGCTCACGGCCACCGCCGCGTAGCGCCGCGGCCCGCTGTCCACCGCCCGCCGCCCACCCCGGGGCGGCGGGCGGTCGCACGTCGGGTGCCGACCGCCACGGGTCAGCCGGCGTCCGCCGGGGCCGCGGGGCGCGGGATGACGCGCAGCTGGGCGGGGCCGTTGAGCGAGAGCGAGGGGACCGGGGACGGAGGCTGGTCGGGATGGGCGAGGACCACCAGCGGAAGGCGGGCGAACAGCGTGGTCAGAGCGACATGGGTCTCCAGCCGGGCGAGATGGGCGCCCAGGCAGAAGTGCGGGCCGTGGCCGAAGGCCAGATGCTCCTTGCTGGCCCGGGCCGGATCGAACACGTCGGGGCTGTCCGGATGGATCTCGGGGTCGCGCCCGGCGGCCGCGAAGGCGATGATGACCGGCTCTCCCCTGCGGATGACCACGCCTTCGCCCAGGTCGACGTCCTCGATGGCGTAGCGCATCGGGTGATGCATGATCGGGCCGTTGTGACGCAACGTCTCTTCGATGATGTCGTCCCAGCCGACGGCGCCGATGCGGAGCTGGTTGAGATGTTCGGGTTCGGCGAGCAGGGCATGGACGGCGCTGGTGATGAGATTGACTGCCGTCTCGTAGCCCGCGGCGAGCATCAGGAAGAGATGGTCGAGCAGTTCCTTGTCGGTCAGCGGTGCCTCACCCTCCGCAGACGGGGTGAGCAGGTCGCTGGTGAAGTCGGAACTCGGGTGTGCCCGCTTGTACTCCAGCAACTTGACCAGCTGGGCCTGGAGTTCGGCCAGACGCGCCTGTCCTTGTTCGGCGCTTGCGGTGGTGTCCATCAGCGCGTCGATGGAGGCGCCCAGCCTTTCCCGCAGGGTGCCGGGGACCCCGAACAGGTCGCAGATGACCGTCATCGTCAGCGGTAGCGCGAGGGCGTGCCGGACATCGGCGCTCCGGCCGGCCGGCAGGGACTCGAGAGCCTCGACCAGCCGGTCCGCGGTCGCCTGGATCTGCGGGCGCATCGCCTCCACCCGCCGGGGGGAGAACGACGGGGCCATCCGGCGGCGTAACGCGCGGTGCTCCTCGCCGTAGGCGTTAAGGAAGTTCTGCATCAGGGCGGAGACCGCCAGCGGCCACCCTGCGGGCACATCGGCCAGCCCGGGCCAGTGCCGGCGCGGATCGCGGGAGACGCGGGGGTCGCCGGTCAGCTTCTGGATCACACTGTGCCGGGTGACCGACCAGGCCCGGACACCGCCCGGGAGTTCCACCGGAGTCGCCGGACCCCTGGCACGCAGGACGGCCGCGTCCGCGTGGGCGGCGCGCGCGGTGGGATCCAGCACCGGGCACCGGGAATCGGACAGCGCGGTCATACCCTGCTCCTCTCGGCCGCCGGCCCCACGGGAGCCGGTTCCCTCCTCTTCTACGCGCCGATCGCGAACCGGGCAACACCGCGGATTTCGCCACCGATCACTCTCGGCCCCGCCCGGGGCGTGCCGTACCGGTGACCGCCGAGCCGCTGTCCCTCGCGCTCGGCTCGGCCTCGGTCCGCCGACGAGGCCGCCCGCGTGGCCCAACGCGCCGGACCGGACGCGTACTCCCTGATCCGGCGACACCGGCCGCCGGCCTGTCCGGCCGGGTCAGGTCGGCTGCGACGGGCGCCATTCGGGAATTCGGCTGCATCGATTCGCCTTCGGCGAGCGCGCCGCTGCGCTACGGTTTGAATGCGGAATTTCGGAGTTCCGCAGGGGGGCACGATGAGTGCGGCTGGGGTTCGAAGAAATGCCGGGGAATCGCCACCGGGTGAGGACGCGCCCGGAAGTTCCGAGCCGTCCCGACCAGCGAGGATCGGCCCGGCCCTCCTCCGGGGCGGGTCCGGCGGGTCGGCCGGGGCGGCCGGAAAGGCCCAACTCGCCAAGCGCTCACGGTCGGTGGCCGGGCTTGCGCACGGCCACGAGGATCGGACCTCGCCGGATGCCCGGCGCCGTCCGACGGGGCACGCCGTGCGGACCGGGCACGACGACAGGACTCCGCGGCTGCCGCGCCTGCCGGATCCGGACACGTCCCGGCACCCCGGCGCCGGCGGTGCCGGAATACCACCGCCGGCGAAACGGTCCGGCTTTTCGCCGGCCGACTCCCCGCGGAGAATTCGGGAAGGACATCACCTCCGTTGCCACACTTCCCACTTTTCTCTACTTCCGTCACATCGCAATCCTTGGTCACCTCTCTCGCCGTCGTCTTCGCCGCCGTCGTCGGAAGCGCGGCCTACCACATCGGATCGCGGCTGCAGAAAGTGCAGCAGGAATTGCGCCTGTTGACGATGGGGCTGCAGAACCTGGCCAGAATCGGCGAGGCCCAGTTGACCGCGGCGGACGACGAGCGGGCCGGGCGGCGCATGGCGGCGGCCGGCGCCGCCGCCACGACGGTCACGTTCTCCAGAGCGGAGATCCATCAGCCGAAGCCGGAGACCGGTGAGCTGGGCATCGGCGTCTTCGGGGTGCGGAACAACGGCAGTGAGGCGGTCTTCGCCCTCGGGCTCACCCGGTCGGCGGCCGACGGTCCGCCGCGCGAGGCGACACCGCGGGGGATCGGGGTGATCGAGATCGTGGAGCTGACGCTGGTGCTGCCCCCGGACGAACCGGCACTGGAACTCGCCGAGGTGGCCCTGTGGTACCGGGACTCCTTCGGCCAGCTCTGGGTCCGCCGGTTCGCCGACCACCGGGCCACCTTCGTCCCGGCGGAGGAGGCCCCCGTCGAGGAAGTCCCGGTGGCGGAGGTCCCGGTGGAGACGCTCCCGGTCGAGGAGCCGGAGGCGGACCGCACATGAGCGACTCGACAGGGGCACCCGATCTCGACCGGGTCGTGGAGATCGAGTCCGTAGGCGGCGACGGCACCCGGAGCAGCCGCGGCACCGGATACGCGATCGCGCCCGGCGTCGTCCTCACCGCCGCGCATGTCGTACGGGAGGCGCTGACCAGGCCGCACGACGTCAGGGTCCGTCAGGCGTCGCGGACGCGGGACGAGGACTGGGCGACCGCCTCCTCGGTCGTCCTCGCGGCGACGGCCGGACTCGACGTCGCCGTGGTGCTGCTGCCCGAGGAGTGGGGCGCTGGCGCGCCGCAGCCCGCCGCCCGGCTGGACATCGCCGCACCGGTGCCCTTCCATGCCTGCGGCTTCCCGCATGCCAGCCGCGCGGACGAAGGCGGCGACGCCGAGGCCCGCAGAGGGGTCGAGACCGCCCGCGGCACCGTCCAGCCCGCCGTCCGCGAGGCGCTCCTCCTGCTCGACGTACAGTCGGCGACCCCCGCCCCGCGGCCCCGGTCTGCCGATGGACAGGCCAGGACGGGCTGGGCCGGGCTCTCGGGGGCGGCGCTCTTCGGCCCCGACCACTCGTTCCTCGGCGTCGTCGTCCGGACCAACGTCCGATACGCGGGGGTGCGGCTGCACGCCGTCCCGGTCGACCGGCTGCTGGAGGACGCGGCGATCTCGCCGCACCTGCCGGCCTCATGGCGCGACGACGGGCCGCGCCGGGTCAGCCATCATGTGACGCTCCGGGTGGGCTCGCGCTACCGGTTCCGGCTGCGTTCGCCGCAGCGGAGATCGTGGCCGGCCGGCTCACCGCGCCGCTCCCCCGCGACCCTGCTGGCCGCGGCCTTCGAAGTGGTGCCCTACATCCCGCGCCGGGAGCCGCAGCGGTGGCTCGAGGAGTGGTGCGCCGACGAACAGGAGGTCAGCTACGCGGTGCTGTCGGGGGACGGCGGCGCGGGGAAGAGCCGGCTGGCGGCCGAGCTCTGCGCGCTGATGGCCGATCAGGGCTGGGTGTCCGGCGTCGCCGACCCGGTCTCCGCGGGCCAGGGCGGTCAGGACGATGTGCTGGCCGCCGATCTCGGCAGTTCCCTGCTGCTGGTCCTCGACTACGCCGACCACCAGCAGCGCGACGTCGAGCAGTTGCTGACCGGCACGGTGGCGGCCGGGAGCCGGAAGGTCAGGATTCTGGCGCTGGTCCGGGACGGCGCCGCCTTCGCCCGCCGGCTGGCCGCGGAGCTGGGCCAGGGGGACGAGGAAGCGGCGGCGCGGCGCCAACTGTCCCTGGCCGACGCCGGCCTGCCGCTGGCGGAACGCGAACTGCACTACCGGACGGCGCGGACGCATTTCGCCGCCGCGCTGGGGCTCGGCACACCCCCCGACCCCGGGGAGAGAGCGATGGAGTCGGCGGCCGCCGCGCTGCCCACGCCGCTGCTGGTCCACGCGCGGGCCCTGCTGGACCTGCTGGAGGACGTCCCCGACGGGCCGCCTCCGGACAGCGCGGCCGGGACGACGCCCGCGGGGAGCACCGCGGCCGACGCGATCGAGGCCGGGACACCGGCCCGCGGCGCCTCCGAGCAGGTCCTCTCCGCGCTGCTGCGGCGCGAGGACCGCCGGTTCTGGAAGGCCGGTTTCGAGGATCTGCTGCCGTCCTGGCGCGCTCGGTACGCGGTCTTCGCGGTGTCGACGCTCGTCGGGGCGCGGAGCGAGGCCGAGGCGGTCGGCGCGCTGGTCGGCGCGGCGCCGCTGCGCGGCTGGACCGAGGAGCGGCGGTACGAACTCGTCGAGCGGATGCGGGACCTCTACGGCGGGCGGCAACTGCCCGTCGTCGAACCCGACCTGCTGGGCGAGCAGTTGATCTCGGAGACGCTGATCGCCGAGGACGCGCTCGTCCGGGTCCTCGACCACGCGGCGTCCGCCGGACAGCGTTCCCACGCTCTGGAAGTACTGCTGCGGATGTGCGGTTCGCCGGTGGGGTCGGTGGGCCCCCGCGCCCGCGCCGCCCTCGACGCCCTGCTCCGGCAGCGGGTCGGGGAGCTGGTGGAGCAGGCGGCCACCGCCGGTCCGAGTGACGCGCATGCGTCCCCGGACGCGCTCAGCCTGCCGTCGCGGCTGGCCTCCGCGTTCGACGAGGTCGCCTTCGTATGGACGCCGTCCGCGGCGCAGCGGGCGATCGACCGGCTTCCGTCCGGCTCGGTGTTCCAGCCGCTGGCCGCGGCGATCTACCACAGCGCCTCGCGCGCCTCGGCCACCACCGCCAGCTACGCCGAGGCGGCCGTACTGGAGGCGAAGGCCGCCACCGCGCTGACCGCGGCGGGGCGCCCCGACGACGCGCAGGGCCCGTTGCAGCAGGCGCATGTCTATCTCGCGATGGCGCCGTCCCACGTGGCGAACCAGACGCTGGCCAGGATTCTGAGCGCCGGTTCGATCGTCAACACCGCGACCAGCCGCACCCGGGTGGCCGTGAGCGACGCCCTGCGGGCGGTGGAGATCGCCGAAGGCATCACCCGGGACGGCAGCGGCGCCCACGACGATCTGCTGCTGGAGAGCCGGTACTCGCTGGCCCTGGCCTACGGCGCGGCGACCCGCTACCCGGAGGCCACCGCGACGGCCCGGCTCGCCTGCGAGGAGATCGGCGCCGCGGACAGCGACACCCGGCTGCGGGTGCGGGCCCTGTACGCGTACATGCTCTTCGCCGGCGGGGACGTCGAGCAGGCCATCGCCGTCGTCACGGAGGGCGTCGAGCAGATCGAGACGGCGGGGGCGCGGTCGGAGGAGGCCAATCTCGCCCGGCTGCTGCTCACCCAGGCCGTGTATCTGACGATCCTGAGCCGGCTCGACGAGGCCCAGCGCTGCTTCCTGCGCGCGGAGCGGATCTCCGAGTCGCTGGCCGCGTCCGGCGACGAACTCATGCTCCTGCTGCGCGCGCAGGTGAAGCTCAGCGGCGCCACCGTCGCCGCCACGAGCGAGGACAGCGACACCGCCGAGCTGCTGGCCCAGCAGGGCAGCGACGGCCTGTACACGCTGTATACGCTCTCGCCGGATGTCTACGGGCCGATGTACGCGCTGGCCGAGGGGACGTACTCCCGAACCCTGACCGCCGCCGGCCATGTGGACGACGCGCTGCAGGCGGCGCAGCGCGGGATCGACGCCACCTGGCGGGGTTTCGCGGACCGCCCGGCCGCCTTTCTGACCTGCCTGGTCGAGCTGACCGTGGCCCTCGCCAACGCGTACGCCGCCGACGACGCCTGGGACAAGGCCGCCGAGGCGGTCGACCAAGTCTACGCCAGGATCCGCCGGCTCGACCCGGTGGTGGTCCCCGAGGCCGGCCAGGCGTGCGCCTATCTGCTGCGCTGCCTCACCGACATCGAGATCGCCGCCGGCACGTCGGACCGGGGGGTGTCCACGGCCCGCCGGGCGGTCGACGCCTACGCCGACCTGGCCCGGGGCACCGACTTCCCCGGCTATCTGCTGCTGCTGATCGGTGCCCGGCTGCTGCTCGTCCAGGCGCTGAGCACGGCGGACCGCGACAATGAGGCGATCGCCGAGGCGGACCTCGCCCTGGCCGACGCCGAGCGCCTGGTGGGGCTCGCGCCCAACGACCAGACCCGGCGGGTGCTGGCCCAGGCCAGGGTGCTGGTGGCCGAGGGGCACCGGTTCCGCGGTGACTCGGTGAGCGCGGTGGCGTTCCTGCGGCAGGCGCTGGACGAGTTCGTCCTCGACCACGAGACCGCCGTCGACCGCAACGACCGCGAGATCCTCCGGCAGACGATCCACGAGATCGAGTTCCCCGACGAGCACGCCGCGGACGACTCGACGCCGCCGGAGGGCATGGCCGACCTCACCCCGGGACAGCACCGGGTCGTCCTCGGCCGCTGGCGGGACTCAGAGATCGCGGCCCGCGCCTTCCGGCCGGTGCTGGTGCTCGGTCCGCAGCGCAGCCGCAAGACCACCGGTCTGGTCATCCCGACGCTGCTGGAGTGGCAGGGCCCCGCCCTGGTGACCTCGGTGCGCAGCGACGTGGCGATGGCCACCATCGCGCACCGGAGCCGCTTCGGGCGGACCTGGGTCTTCGAGCCCACCGGTGAACTCTTCTCCGGCGGATCGGCGGTCACCACCTGGAACCCCCTGGAGGGCTGCGAGCGGTTCGACCACGCGGTCGCCATGGCGCACGCGCTGACCGAGTCCGCGCACACCGGCGCCCAGATGGAAAGGGACCGGTTCTGGTTCGACCAGGCGTCCCTGCTCATCCAGCCGCTGCTGCACGCGGCGGCGCTGTCCCGGATGACGATGGAGGCGGTCAGCCGCTGGCTGCGCACCGAGGCCAGGGCCGAGGTCCAGGCCCGGCTGCTGCTGTCCCCGTTCCCGGAGGCCGAGCAGCTCTTCCAGGCGTTCAGCGTGATGGCCGACGTGACCCGGTCGGGTGTGTACGCCACCGCGCGCAGCGTACTGCGGGCCTACGAGTCCGGGGCCGTCCGCCGGGCGTCGCGGACCGGGTTCTCGGTCCAGGACTTCCTCGACGGCCCCAACACGCTCTACCTGTGCGCGCCGCCCGAGGAGCAGGAGATGCTGGCACCGATCTTCACCGCGCTGGTGCGCAATGTGATCAACGAGGCGTACCGCCGGCAGGGCGGGCACCCCGACCTGCTGCTCCTGCTGGACGAGGCGGGCAACATCGCACCGGTGGAGCATCTGGACACGATCGCCACCACGGCGGCCGGCACCGGGATCCAACTGGTCACCGTCTTCCACGACTTCGCGCAGCTCACGGCGACCTACGGGGAGGCGACCGCGCAGAGCATCGTGAACAACCACTCGGCCCTGCTGGTCCTGCCCGGCAACCGCGACCCGCGGACCATGGACCTCGTCGACCGCATCCTGGCCGACGAGGCCGCCGGGATGCGGCGCCGCAGGTCCGTACGTCAGCTGAAGCCGGGCACGGCCATCTGCGTGTACGAACACCTGCCGGTGGAGGACATCGTCCTGCGCTCGTCGACGTACGATCCGCAGCTGCTGGCGATCAGCCGGTCGCAGCTGCGGGACGACGGCAGTGACCCGACGGCCGATCTGCTCGTCGAGCGCCGCTGACCCGGGCGCCGGGCGCCGGCGCGGCTCAGTCGGAGTCGGAGATGTCGACCGAGGAGTCCTCCGCGGCCTCGGCGCCCGTCCGGCGGGGCTCCAGGACCAGCCGGACCCGGTGGATGTCGCCCCGGGAGGCGTCCACGCCGGCGCCGAAGGTGAGCACCCGCCACAGGCTGACACTCGCCGACGCCGACTTCTGCACGGTCAGCGCCACTTGGAACTCGACCTCGATCTCCCGGACCCGGAAGACCAGATCGGCGGCCTGCGACGACTCGGCGGCCGCCAGCACCTGGCTGCGCAGGCTCTCCATCGCTTCCGCGATCGAGACCCGGTCCGTCACCTCTGGAGCGTCCACGCCCAACCCCCCTCGGACGGCGCCGTGGCCGGCGCGCCGCCTCGGTCCCAGGTTATCCGAGGAACCCCTGACCGGACAGGTGCCGGCGGCGGCGCTCAGCCGCGTGCGAGCAGTTCGAGCGTGTCGACGACGCGGTTGGAGAAGCCCCACTCGTTGTCGTACCAGGCCACCACCTTGACGTGCTTGCCGCTGACGCGGGTGAGTGCGGAGTCGAAGATGGAGGACGCCGGCCGGCCGGTGATGTCGCTGGAGACCAGCGGCTCGTCCACGTACTCGAGAATGCCCTTGAGCCCGCCGTCGGCGGCGGCGCGGTAGGCCGCGAGCACCTCCTCGCGGGTGACCTCGCGGGCGACCGTGGTGTTCAGCTCCACGATCGAGCCCACCGGGACCGGCACGCGGATCGAGTCGCCCGACAGCTTGCCGTCGAGGTTCGGCAGCACCAGTCCGATGGCCTTGGCGGCCCCGGTGGTGGTGGGCACGATGTTCACACCGGCGGCGCGGGCGCGGCGCAGATCGCGGTGGGGGCCGTCCTGGAGGTTCTGCTCCTGGGTGTAGGCGTGCACCGTGGTCATGAAGCCGTGCTCGATGCCGGCCAGGTCGTCCAGCACGGATGCCAGCGGAGCCAGCGCGTTCGTGGTGCAGGAGGCGTTCGAGACGATCACGTGCTCGCCGGGGTGGTAGTCGTCGGTGTTGACGCCGTAGGCGAGCGTGACATCGGCGCCGTTGGAGGGGGCGCTGACCAGCACGCGCTGGGCGCCGGCCGTGATGTGCGCGCGGGCGGCGTCGGCGGCGGTGAAGCGGCCGGTGGACTCGAGCACGATGTCGACGCCGAGTTCGGCCCACGGCAGCTTGGCGGGCTCGCGTTCGGCGAGCACCTTGATACGGCGGCCGTCGACGACGAGTTCGGTTCCGTCGACCTCGACGGGGCGGCCGAGGCTGCCGAGCGAGCTGTCGTACTTGAGCAGGTGCGCGAGATCCTCGGGTGCGGTGAGGTCGTTGACGGCGACCACTTCGAGGTCGCTGTCGCGTTCGAGCAGAGCGCGCAGGGTGTTGCGTCCGATGCGGCCGAATCCGTTGACGGCTATGCGGGTCATGGTGATTCCTTTCGTCCCGCTGTCCATGGTCGGCGTCCGTGCGCCGGGCGGACAGTGGCCTGAACGACAGCGGGCGCAAGTCTCGCGCCACACCTTTCGCCATCGTCCGCAAGGATCCCGCCAGCGGGGCCCTCAGAGGGCGCTCAGGCCGAGAAGGTGTGCCGGTACTCCGTCGGGGAGGTGCCGAGGATGCGGTGGAAGTGCAGCCGCAGATTCGCGCCGGTGCCGAGCCCGACCCGGTCGGCGATCTGCTCCACGCCCAGGTCGGTGCGTTCGAGCAGTTCGCGCGCCAGGTCCACCCGCGCCCGCAGCACCCACTGCATCGGCGTGTAGCCGGTGTCCTCCACGAAGCGCCGCGAGAAGGTGCGCGCCGACACCCGCGCGTTGCGGGCGAGCGCGTCGAGGGTCAGCGGTTCGTCGAGGTGCGCCAGGACCCACTCCCGTGTGCTCGCGAACAGGTCGCCGAGCGGCTCGGGCACGCTCCGGGGCACGTACTGCGCCTGCCCCCCGCTGCGATAGGGCGCCGCCACCAGCCGTCGCGCCACCCGGTTGGAGAGCCGGACGCCGTGGTCGCGCCGCACCAGATGCAGGCACAGGTCGATCCCGGACGCGGCGCCCGCCGAGGTGAGGATGTCGCCCTCGTCGACGAACAGCACGTTCTCGTCCACCCGGACGAGTGGATGCCGCCGGGCGAGAGCCTTCGTGTAGTGCCAGTGGGTGGTCGCCCGCTTGCCGTCGAGCAGGCCCGTCGCCGCCAGCGCGAAGGCTCCCGTCGAGATGGCCGCGAGCCGCGTCCCCCGCTCGTACGCGGCCATCAGCGCGCCGACGACCGCGGCCGGCGGTGCTGTCCCGGCCGGCTCCCGGTAGCCGGGAATGAAGATGGTGTCGGCGTGCTCGAAGGCCTCGAGTCCCTCGGCCACGTGATAGGAGAGGCCGTCCCCGCCGGTCACCAGTCCCGGCGCCGCGCCGCACACCCGCACCTCGTAGGGCATGCTCGGCCGGTTGGAGAACACCTGCGCGGGGATGCCGACGTCGAGCGGCTTGGCGCCCTCCAGTACGAGCACGGCGACGTGATGGTTCTCCCGACTCATCGGGCTTCCTCCGGCTCTCCCGCGACCGACCGGGCGTCCGCCCGCCCCATCGGTGTCCTCGACGACCTCTGTCGCGAGCATCCTGCCATCGGTCGGCGGACGCGCCGGAGCGTCAGGAGGGATGGCCGGTCGCGTACCGGGGCCGGGGGGCGGGCGGCGTCGCTCGGCCCGCCCCCCGAACCGGTCAGTCGAAGATCAGGTCGAACTCCTCCCAGGGACCGATCGCCGTCCGGTTGGCGATCAGCGGCGCCGCCCCCGCGTTGTCCGCGGTGACGATGTCGCTGTTGGCGTGCGCCCGGAAGCTCACGCTGCCGTCGGAGTTGTGGATGAGGTCGAACTCCTCCCAGGGACCGACCGCCGTCCGGTTGGCGATCAGCGGCGCCGCCCCCGCGTTGTCCGCGGTGACGATGTCGCTGTTGGCGTGCGCCCGGAAGCTCACGCTGCCGTCGGAGTTGGAGAGCAGGTCGAACTGCTCGGCGCTGCCGATCGACGTCTTGCTGGCGATCAGTGGCGCCGCCCCCGCGCTGTCCGCGGTGACGATGTCGCTGTTGGCGTGCGCGCGCAGGCTGACCACGGTGCTCGCCGACGGCGACGAGACGCCCAGCGCGAAGATGTGCAGGGCGATGGTGTTCTGCGCGGCGTTGGGGCTGACATTGGGCAGCACCACCGCCTGTACGGTCTTGCCCGCCTGCAGGGGCGCGGAGGCGTAGTACAGGTTGACCGCCTGGGTCTGCTTGCCGCCGGAGTTGTTGAGGTACGGGAGCGCCGCCGCCACATCGGTGCCCCCTGTCGGCGAGGTGGACCACCAGTCGGAGAAGGCCAGCCCGTACGTCTGGGTGGTGCCGTCGGTGTAGACGATCGTGCCGCTTCCGGAGGCGGTGCCGTACGCGGCCGAGCCGATGACGGACAGCGTGCTGCCGGAGCCGGACAGGGGGACGGTCTGGCCGGAGGCGACGATGTTGTCGGGGGTTCCGGCCGCGGCGTTCGGCCAGGTGACGGCGGCGCCGTCGTGGTGGAACACCGCGCCGGGGGTCAGTCCCGCCGCCGCGAGTGCCTGCGCCGAGTAGCTGGAACCGCCGCCGTCGAGGTTTCCGGCGGCCGGGCTGGAGTCACTGCTGATGCCGGTGTTGTTGAACGCCGCGTTGAAGGACGGGTAGGCGATGTTGACCGTGCCGCTGTCCGTGTAGGGTCCCCCGCCGGTGAGGGTGGCCTGCGCGGACAGGGCGAAGGCTCCGGGACTCGCGCCGGACGGCGCGGTCAGGTGCCAGGTGGTGGTGACCGTCTGGCCGCCGGAGACGGTGGCGAAGGTGGACGGGGTGGTCGCCTGCGCGGTCCATCCGCTCGGCGCGGTGAGCGCCAGACTGACGTTGCTCTCGGCCGCCGTACCGCCGTTGACGAATTTCGTGGTCGCGGTGACGGTGCCGCCCGCGGTGATCAGCACCGGTGCGGCCAGGGTCAGCGCGTGCCGTACGACGATCGGGACCGTCCCCTTCACGCCGTTCACGGTCACGGTGATCGTGGTGGTCCCGTCACCGACCGCCTTGACCAGGCCGGCGCTGCTGACGGTCGCCACCGAGGGGTCACCGGTGGCGTAACCGACCTGCGAGGTGGACAGGTTGGCGAAGGACTGGTCGTTGTTGACGGCCTCGACGATGTTGTCGGCGGTCACGCTCATGTCGCGTCCCTGGGCGACCGAGCCCGTACCGGTGGTGTCGTCCTTGATCCAGGGGTTCTTCCCGGTCAGGTCGATGGTGTCGCCGGCGTTGTAGACGACAGCCGGCGGCTGCACGGTGACGTACTGGACCTGCGGGGTGATCGCGCCGGTCACCGCGACATTGACGGTGGACGACGTGGTGGTGGCGCTGGAGCCCACCTGGAACTGGTAAGTGCCGTCGTAGACGACGGACTTCATGTGCGCCGCGTCCCAGAACGACAGGTCGCTGACCTTGACGGGCAGGGTGATCTGCTGGGAGGCGCCGGGGGCCAGCACATTGGTCTTCGCGAAGCCTTCGAGCCGCTTCTTCGGCAGTTGCACACCGGAGACGGTGAACGGGGTCGCGGCGTAGAGCTGGGCGACGGCCGCGCCCGCGGTGGATCCGTTGTTGGTGACGGTGAAGCTGACGTTCACCGTGCCGTCGGCGGTGGTGGTGGCGTGGTCGACGGTCGCGGGCGAGAAGGCGAAGGAGGTGTAGCTCAGACCATAGCCGAAGGGGTAGGTCGGGGTGCCGGTGAAGTACTGGTAGGTCCGCCCCAGGCCCGAGGTGTCGGCGGGGGTGAGCCCGTAGTTGGAGATCGCCGGGAGCTGCGAGTCGTCCTGGTACCAGGTGAAGTTGAGGTGGCCGCTGGGATTCTGCTTGCCCAGCACCACGTCGGCCAGCGCGGTTCCCTGGCTCTCGCCGTTGTAGCCGCTGAACAGGACGGCGGGGACCTTGCCCTGGACGTCGTCGATCTTCACCGGGCCGTCGGACTGGATGACCAGCGCGGTGTTCGGGTTGCCGAGCGCGGTCGCCTGGTTGATCAGGGAGTCGTAGTTGCCGGGCATGGCCAGGGATCCTCGGTCGGTGCCCTCCGAGCCGTTGTTCAGGTTGGTGCCCACGAACAGGATCACCAGGTCGGCGCTCCTGACCGCCGCCTGGGTCGAGGCGCTGAGCACGGCGGCCGACGTGGTGGTGCTGGAGGTGCCGGCGGCGTCGAAGACGATGTTGGCGCTCGGGTTCGCCGCCTTGATCGCCGTGGTGAGCCCCTGGACGGCGTTGGTCTGCAAACTGGGTTCGCCGGAGTAGCTGCCGAGGGTGACGGCGTTGGCCATGTCGCCGAGGATGACCACGTTCTTCAGCTTCGACGCGTTGGCCGGCAGCAGCGGGGCGCCGGTCGCGGCGAGGTTGGAGTTCTTGAGCAGGACCAGCGAGTTGTCGGCCACGGTGGTGGCCAGCGCCTGGTGGGCCGGGCTCTGGATCTGGGCCTTGGTGATGGCGGTGTAGCCGACCTTGGCCGCGGGGTCGAATTCACCGGTCTGCATCCGGACGGTGAAGACCCGGGTCAGCGCGGTGTCGATGACACCTTCGCTCAGTATCCCGGCGTTGATGGCCGCCTGGATGTTCGGCACGGTGTTGTCGAAGCCGGCGCAGTTCAGCGCGGTTCCCGCGCGCAGCGCGTAGGCCTGGCCGCCGGCCTGCCCGGAGATCTTCGCCCCGGTGCTGGTGTTGGTCCAGGTGGCGTTGCCGCCCTGCTTGTCGGTGGTCCAGCCCGGCGCGGACCAGGCGTGGCCGCTCGGCGGATTCTGGTAGGTGGTGCCGACCGCGCCGCAGTCGGAGGTGATGTAGCCGCCGAATCCGTAGGTGCGCTGGGCGAGTTGGTTGACGGTGTAGGTGTCGGCGACCGCGGGCGTCCCGTTGATCGCGTTGTAGGAGGTCATCAGGCCGGACACATGGGCGTTCTCGATCAGGCTCTTGAACTGCGCGGTGTAGTACTGCCGGATGTCGGTGTCCGAGGCGTTGGAACTGACGCCGGTGCGCTGGTTCTCCACGTTGTTCAGCGCGTAGTGCTTGGCGGTGGCGGCCACCTTCAGATAGCCGGTGGCGGACTGCCCGGTGGCGCTGTTGCCCTCGTAGCCGTTGACGAAGGCGCCGGCCATCTGACCGACCAGATACGGGTCCTCGCCGAAGGCCTCGTCGGTGCGGCCCCAGCGCGGGTCGCGGTCGAGGTTCACCGTCGGCGCCCAGAAGGTCAGCGAGCCGTAGTCGCTCGCCGAGGCGCCGAGGTTGTTCTGGCCGGTGCCCCACAGCGACTTGTCGAGCTCACCGCGCACCTCGTCGGAGATGGCGGTGGTCTCCTGGTAGGTCAGGGCCTTGTCCCAGGACATGGACGACGCGAAGTTGGTGGGGAAGCTGGTCGCGTGCACTCCCCCCGACACCCCGCCGTTGTTGCTGTCGGCGCCCAGGGTGTTGATGCCGTGCTGTCCCTCGCTCCAGTACGTGTAGCCCTGGACGCCGAGGCGCGGGATCGGCGGCGCGCTGTTGGTGTTCAGCTGCGCGACCTTCTCCTCCAGCGTCATGCGCGACACCAGGTCCGCCGCGCGCTCCTGGAAGCTGTAGCTCGTGTTCAGGTAGATCGGCTGCGAGTTCGCGGCGGGGGCGGCCGCGACGGGGGAAGCGGTGTGCCCCGGGACGCTGACGCCTAACAGGACGGTCGCGCAGGCCGCCAGCAGCACGGACGCGCGCCGGATACTTCGATTTGCCACCTTGACTCCATCGGTGTCGGTGGGCGAGTCGCGGGCGCGGCGTCCTCGGGCGCGACGCCGTCGTCGCAATCGTCGTCCTGGAAGGTACTTATGGCCATATTTGACCGCAAGACTTGGGTCCTGACTCCAGCAGATGCTGATGTTGCGTCAGGATTACACCTAAGTCAATGCCCTGGGAATGATCGGCACCGATGGCCGGTTTCCACGATTCCGGTGCGGGCTCCTGCGCCAATTCGGTGCTGGCACAATGATTTCTGCCAATGCCGCCGTGCCCGCCGCAGCGGCGGCGCGCTGCTTTCTCCGCTCCGAAGTATCAGTCAAAGTCGGAGAAACCCAGCCGCTGGCCGCGTCGTTGGCACCGGTGGTGGCGCGTCCGGGTCGCCTATGGTGCCCGACCGGGCACCGCGTGATCTGATGGATCCGGCATGCCGGGCCCACGGCTGCCGGGGAGCTCCGACGGACCCGAGTGCAGGTGGACATGACGCGCACGACGACGACAGACGGGCGCCGCGAGGAGATCGCGCCGCGGTCCGGACGGGCCCCGGGGGCCTGGCCGTTGGTCGGCCACGCGATCGAACTGCAGCGCCGGCCGCTGGCCTTCATGGAATCGCTCATCGGCCACGGCGATCTGGTGGAGATCAGACTGGGCCCACGGCCCGCCTTCGTCATCTGCCACCCGGACCTCGCCCACCAGGTGCTGACCGACTTCCGTACCTTCGACCGGACCGGTCCGGTCTACGACCGCTCGCGTGCCGCCATGGGCTCCGGCCTGGCCACCACCACCTACCAGGACCACCGCCGGCAGCGCCTGATCATGCAGCCGGCCTTCCGGCACGAGCACCTGCGCGGCTATGTGGAGGTGATGCGCCAGGAGATCGGCGCCACCATGGACCGGTGGCAGGAGGGCGACCAGGTCGACCTAGTCGAGGAGGCCTTCACCCTCACCAACACCATCTCGCTGCGGGCGCTGTTCTCCTCGGGCATCAGCGCCCAGGACGCGGAGGAACTGCGGGAGGCGTTCGACGTCTTCCTGCGCGGCATCTACGCCCGCGCGGCGCTCCCGCTGGTCGGCAGGATCCCCTCGCCGGCCAACCGCCGGTACGTCCGGGCACTCGGCCGGTGGCGGACGATCGTGGCGCGGCTGATCGACGGCTACCGGCGCGAGGACGCCGAGGGCGGCGAAGGCGGCGAAGGCGGCAAGCGCGACGACCTGATGGCCAGACTCGTCGAGGCGCGCGACGACGAGCAGCAGGCGATGTCCGACGAAGAGCTCTCCGACCAGGTCGCCGTCCTCCTGCTGGCCGGAGGCGAGACCACCTCGGCGGCGGTGGTCTGGACGCTGCACTTGCTGCAGAACCACCCGCACGTCCTGGCGGCCCTGCGCGCCGAGACCGACACGGTGCTCGGCGGCGACATCGCCGGCTGGGAGCACCTGCGCCGGCTGGATCTCACGGCCAGGGCGGTACGGGAGGCGATGCGCCTCTACCCGCCGGCCTGGATCCTCCCGCGCACCTGCGTCCGTGACGTCGTCCTGGCCGGCCGCACGCTTCCCGCCGGGAGCACGGTGGTCTTCAGCCCCTTCGTCCTGCACCGGCGGCCCGACCTCTTCCCCGACCCGCACGCCTTCGACCCGGACCGCTGGCTCCCGGCCGAAGCGGGCGCCGCCCCGCACCGCACTTCCTTCCTGCCCTTCGGCGCGGGGGCGACCAAGTGCATCGGGGAGGACTTCGGCGAGGCGGAGGCCACCCTGATCGTGGCCACCCTCACCGCGCGCTGGGACCTGTCCGCCCTGGCGGGGACGAAGGTGTCCCCCGTCGCCCGGGCGGTACTGGTACCGAAGTCCCTCCCGGTGCGGCTGACGCCCCGCCGGGACCCCGGGCGCGGCGGGGCGGCGGCGAACGCGGGGTCACCGCGCTGAGCGAGGGCCGGTCCGTCGCCGCACGCCCGGCCCGCCGGTCAGGCGGTATCCCGGTGGTGCGGCTCGTCGGCTTCGAGGCCGCGGTCGATGCCGTGGGAGACCACTCCTTGTCCGGGCTCCATGTCGAGCCGCTTGCCGTCCAGGAGGACGGCGACCATGTACGGCTCGAAGGAGACCATGCCGGAGACGGCGGCCACTTCGGGGTAGGCGTCCGGATACGACCACGCGGCCTTCGCCGCGTCGCCGATGTCGTAGTAGCTGGCCAGGCCCTTGTAGGGGCAGAACGTCCGCGTTTCGACCGGGGTCAGCGCGCTCCGGTCGACATCGTCGCGCGGGACGTACCAGCGCGGGGCGAATCCGGACTCGTACAGGACGGTCGGATGCGAGGAGCGGGCCACCACACGGTCACCGGCCCGGACTTCCAGCTCACGGGAGGTCGGCCGGATGTCGATCCGGTGGTACGCGTCCGCGGCGTGGCCGAGGATGCGCTGGTCCTCCTCGTAGAAGCCGTCCATGGCCCGCCAGGCGAAGGCCACCCGTCCTTCGAGTTCGGCGGCGTGGTCGGGCAGGTCGATGTGCTGCCAGGCGGCCCGATTCCGCTGCTGCTCCCCCTGGCGGGCGGTGTACCAGGAGGTGTCCCCCAGGTCTCGGTGCCGGGTGACCGGCACGCTCGGCTCGAGCGCGCCCGGCTTCACGTCCCGCAGCGGGAAGTACGCCACCGGGTAGCGGTCCGGTTCGTGCAGGAGCACGACGTCCTCGCTGTCGGCGATCCACTCGCCGCCGAACCGGACCCGCATCCTGCGGCGCAGGCGTTCGGCGAACAGCAGCCGCTCGGGAAGCGGGGCGGGGGTCAGAAACCTGCCGATCGCGCCGTGCGCGAGCGGACCCTGCTGCCATGCGAGACCCATGGGCTCTTCTCCGTTTCGTGCGGGGGGGTGTCGGTGCTCGCGGACCGCGCCGGTCAGACGGACTTGACCTCGCCGCCGTCCATGCGCAGGACCGATCCGGTCATCCAGCGGGCCGCCGGTGAGACGAGGAACGCCATCAGCTCGGCGATCTCCTCGGGTGTGCCGTAGCGCTCGATATCGGCCTCACCGGGGAAGGCGGCGATGGCCTGCTCGACGGTCATGCCGTGGGCGGGCGCCCAGTGTTCGAGGTAGGAGCGGCGGCGGCCCGTCATGACCGCGCCGGGCATCACGCTGTTGACCTGGACGCCGTCGGCGATGCCGCGGTCGGAGAATGCCTTCGCCAGGGCGGCGATCGCGGCGTTGATCGTGCCGACCGCCGCGTAGGGCGCCTTGGGAAAGATCGCGGAGTTGCCCGACATCAGCACCACGGAACCCTTGGCCTCGGTCAGCGCCGGCCATGCCTCGATGGTCAGGCGCCGGGCGCCGTGGAACTTCAGGGCCATCCCGGTGTCCCACTGCTGGTCCGTCATCTCGAACAGGTCGATCTGCGGCACCGCGCCGGCGATGTTGACCAGGGCGTCGATACGGCCGAACGCCCCCAGCGTCTGCTCGACCACACCGTGGGCCGCCGAGGGCTCGGAGAGGTCCAGGTCGATGATCAGGGTCTCCGCCCCGGCCGCCCGCACCTGGGAGGCGGTGTCCTCCAGATGGGACCGGTTGCGCGCGACGAGCACCAGCGAGGCGAAGTCCCGCGCCAGCCGGATCGCCGTCGAGCGACCGATGCCCTGACTGGCCCCGGTGACCACTGCTACGGACTTGGGCATGCAACTGCTCCTTCGCTGTCCGCCGTCCCTACGGAACCGGCGGGTTCGCCGCCGGGGCGGCGGGAGGGGTGTGGCCGGGGCACCTTGCGGATAAGCGCACGAGGCGCCTAGGAGGTGAGGAATTCACGGATCGCCCCGGCGATCTCCGCGGCGTGGGTCTCCAGGGCGAAGTGACCGGTGTCGAGGAAGCGGACGTCGGCGTCGGGGAGGTCGCGCTTGAAGGCCTCGGCCCCGGCGGGCAGGAAGAAGGGATCGTTCTTGCCCCAGACCGCGAGCAGCGGCGGCCTGCTGGTCCGGAAGTACTCCTGGAACTTCGGGTACAGCGCGACGTTGCTCGCGTAGTCGAGGAAGATGTCGAGCTGGATCTCGTCCGCGCCGGTCCGCGCGAGGTAGTGGTTGTCCAGCTCGTAGCCGTCCGGGCCGACCCGCGTCTCGTCGGGGACGCCGTGGGTGTACTGCCAGACCGTCGTCTCCGGCTGGACCATCGTCCGGATCCCTTCCCGGTTGGCCTGCGACGGCTCCTTCCAGTACGCCTGGACGGGAGCCCAGCCCTCGCTCAGTCCCTCCTCGTAGGCGTTGCCGTTCTGCGTGACGATCGCGGTGATCCGCTCGGGGTGCCGGGTGGCGATCCGGAACCCGACCGGCGCGCCGTAGTCGAAGACGTACAGCGCGAACCGGTCCAGGCCCAGCAGTTCCGTCAGGCGGTCGATCACGTCGGTCATGTGCTCGAAGGTGTAGTCGAAGCCGCTCCGCGCGGGCATGTCCGACTTGCCGAAGCCCGGCAGGTCGGGAGCGACGATGTGGAACCGGTCGGCGAGCAGCGGGATCAGTTCCCGGAACATATGGCTCGACGACGGGAAGCCGTGCAGCAGGAGCAGCGTGGGCGCGTCGGGGGCGCCGGCCTCCCGGTAGAACACCTGCAGACCGTCCACATCCGCCGTGCGGTACGCGATGTGGGTCATGTGAGGTCACCTCTTCCTTCTGGGGCGCGGCCGGTCGGACGCGGCTGCGGCGGGTCGGAGATCGAATGCGTTACCCAACCATCCCAGATGGCTTTGAGGGGTTAGCCAGGACATCGATGGTGAGCGCCGCGGCGGAGCCGTCACCGACCGGACCCGGCCTCGCGCACCGCTTCCATCACGACGCCGACGACCGTGGACGGCGCGGTGACCATGGGCATGTGGTCGACGGGGGCCGCGATCGTCCGCGCCTTCATCCGCCCGGCCATGAACCGCTGGTTCGCCGCGGGGATCATCCGGTCCTCCTCGGCCACCAGGAACCGGCTCGGCCGGTCCTTCCAGACCGGGCGCCCCACCGGGACCCCGATGCACCCGGCGGTGAGCGGCCGCTGTGTGGCGGCCAGCAGTGCCTGCTCCTCCGCGGAGGCGTGCTGGGCGAAAGCGCCGGCGAAGGCGTCCTCGGGCAGCCAGATCAGCCCGTGGTGGTCGGGGCCGAGTTCGGGCGCCCGCGGATGCGGTTCGGTCCGGTAGAAGACGTCGGCCACCGTCTCGCCCTCGTCCGGGGCGAGCGCGGCGACGTACACCAGCGACGCGACCCTCTGGTCCGACGTCGACCCGATGACCGCGCCGGCGTAGGCGTGCCCGACCACGACGACCGGTCCGCCGACCCGCTCCAGCGTCCCGTCGAGCGTGGCCACATCGTCGGCGAGAGAGGTCAGCGGCAGTGGCGCGGCGACCGCTGTGACCCCTTCGGACCGCAGCCCGGCGATCACCTTGTTCCAGCTCGACCCATCGGCCCAGGCGCCGTGCGCCAGCACCACCCCGACCGTGTTCTCCTGCATCCGTACTCCTTCGAAGTAACCGCCTTGATGGCGTCCGCAAGGTTATGGAGCTGGTTGGTAACTTGTCAACAAGACTCAAGGCGGTTACTGTCGTGGCGAAACGCGGCAACAAGCACCAGAAGGGACAGGCAGGATGGTCCAACAGGCTCCGGCCCTGTTCCTCGCCGACACGCTCGGCCTGGACTTCCTCAACTCGATCGCCACACCGGTGGACACCGAGATCGACTGGATCGAGGACGGCGACGGCCTGCTGGCCTGGCTCGACCAGGCGGAGCTGGTGCCGCCCCGCACGCTCGCCGAGCTGCGGGAGCAGGCCCTGCCCGGCGAACTCGACACGATCGCCGCCCAGGCGCGGAGCCTGCGCGAGGATCTCAGGACGTTCGTCCGCGGACACATGGGCCGGCCCCTTCGGCCGGAGGCCCTCCCGGAGCTGGCGCCGCTGAACCGGCTGCTGGCCCGCGACGAGGGATTCCTCCAGCTCGCCGCCGGACAGGGGGACACACCCGGCCTCCGGCTGCGGACGACGCGCCGCTGGCGCTCACCGGACGCACTGCTCCTGCCCGTCGGCGAGGCGCTGGCGAGATTCCTCAGCGAGGAGGACCTCTCGTACGTCAAGGCCTGCGAGGGCCCGGCCTGCACGCTCCTGTTCGCCGACCACACCCGAGGGCGCGTCCGCCGGTGGTGCAGCATGGCGATCTGCGGCAACCGCGCCAAGCAGGCCGCCCACCGCAGCAGGCTCAGGAACGGCCGGGACGCCGGCTGACCCCGGAGCGCGGCGCCGCCCGGACATCAGCGGCCGATCGGCCAACTCCCGCTCTTTTCAGGCCAGTTGATCAAGCCCGGGATTCGGCTCCGCTGGTGGGTCCGGCTGCCGGTCGGCATTTCGCCGCCCCTGGGAAAATGGGCTTTTCACACCCTTTGTCATCCTGGAAAGGCCGCCTTCGCACGCAGAGTGCGACCCACCGCACCGGGAGTAGCCTTCTCCCCTCAAAGCGATCCTTATATGCGATCTTCGTCTCACTTATCGGTCGGCCGACGCTTTCCGACATTTTTCCTCCATAGGATCGGGCCACCGACCCCGTTCGGACGGGCCGCCGAGAGGTGCCCCGCCCGCGAAGACCTAGCGAGCACGCATGTCCGTAATACCCCGCGCCACCGCGCGGACCGTCGAAGGCGCTCAGGCCGGGTGGTCCGACTGGTGCGCCTCCCGGCGGGCCGCCGTGACGGCGCCCACCGGCGATCTGGCGCTCGTCGAGACCCGCTGGCTGCCGGCCGGTCAGCAGCCCTCGGTGGAAGAGGCACGGGCCGGGCTGGCCGAGAGCCGAACGGTCACCGCGGTGCGGCGGACGAACATCCTCACCGGCGAGCCCGAGCAGGCGCTGCGCTTCTGGGACGGCGACTCCCCCGCGATCCAGCACTTCCAGGGGATCGACACCTTCCCGTTCAACCCGGACTGGGTGATCGAGGCGACCTACGCGCCGGCTCCCGAAGGCCGCCGCATCGCGTTCGAGCACATCCGCGACCACGGGGACGCCCGCCATCTGCCCGTCCCCGGCGACATCAGCCTCACCCTGGACGGGACCGGCTACACCCTCCACGCCTTCGACGACGACGGGACACTGCTCCTGGTCTTCGGCGACCCCACCAACGGCGCCACCACGTACGGCGCCGGCCGCTTCCTCTTCGTCCGGCGCACGCCGGACAGCGAGCGGGTCGTGCTCGATTTCAACCGCGCCTTCGTGCCCCCGTGCGGATTCTCCGCTCAGTACAACTGTCCACTGCCGCCGCGGCAGAACCGCTTCCACCTGCCCGTCGAGGCCGGCGAGAAGCTTCCGGTCTTCCGCGACGGCTACGCGGTGCACTGAGTCCACACGACAGTTCCACCGGCCCGACCCGCCCATCAGGGCCGTCCGGCCCTCGATCAGGAGAATGAAGTGAAGAGCAAGACCGCACCGGTCCTCGGCGGCGCCCTGGCAGTAGCCCTGTCCCTCGCCCTCACGGCCTGCAGCTCCGCCGGCTCGAACAGCTCGGACAGTTCCGCCAAGAGCGGTTCGGCCGCGACCGGGTCGTACGACAAGAACGCCACCATCGCGATCGGCTCGCCCTACGAGCCGCAGAACCTGGACAACACCGGGGGCGGTGGCCAGGGCGTCACCGAGGCGCTCAACGGCAACGTCTACGAGGGCCTGTTCAAGCTCACCGACGACGGCAAGATCGAGAACCAGCTCGCCACCGGCTACACCGTGAGCCCGGACGGGCTCACCTACACCTTCAAGCTGCGCGACGGGGTGAAATTCCACTCCGGCAAGACGCTCACCTCGGCGGATGTGAAGTACAGCATCCAGAAGGTGACCGGGCCGGCCTCGCAGGCCGCCCGCAAGTCCAGCTTCGACATGATCAAGAGCATCGACACCCCGAGCGCGGACACCGTGAAGGTGACCCTGTCGAGCAAGTCGATCTCCTTCGTCTACAACCTCAGCTATGTGTGGATCTTCGACGCCCAGGCCAAGAACCTGAAGACCTCGGAGGACGGCACCGGCCCCTACAAGCTGGACAAGTGGACGCACGGCTCGGCGCTGAGCCTGGTGAAGTTCCCGGGCTACTGGGGCACTCCCGCGACCAACGCGGGCGTCGTCTTCAAGTACTACAAGGACGCGACCGCACTCAACAACGCGCTGCTCACCAACGCGGTCGACGTGGTGACCAGCGAGCAGAGCCCGGACGCGCTGGACCAGTTCAAGAACAACGCGGACTACAAGGTCAACGACGGCCACTCGATCACCAAGCTGCTGCTGGCCTTCAACGACCGGGTCAAGCCGTTCAACAACACCCTGGTGCGCAAGGCCGTCACCTCGGCGATCGACAACAAGAAGCTGCTGCAGTCGATCTGGGGCAACTACGGCACCCTGATCGGTTCGATGACGCCGCCGACCGACCCGTGGTACGAGGATCTGACCAACGTCAACCCGTACGACGTGGGGCTCGCCAAGAAGGAACTCGCCGAGGCGGGTTACGCCAACGGCTTCAGCTTCACCCTCGACACCCCCAACTACGACCCGCACCCCACCGCGGCCACCTTCATCAAGTCGGAGCTGGCCAAGGTCGGCATCAAGGTCAAGATCAACATCATCACACCGGACCAGTGGTACACCAAGGTCTACCAGAACCACGATTTCACCGCGACGCTCCAGGAACACGTCAACGACCGGGACATCGTCTGGTACGGCAACCCGGACTTCTACTGGGGCTACGACAACAAGCAGGTCACGACCTGGGTGAACGAGGCCGAGCAGTCCGACACCACCGCCGAGCAGACGGCGCTGCTGAAGAAGGTCAACACGCAGATCGCCGACGACGCGGCCAGCGACTGGCTCTACCTCTACCCGCAGATCGTGGTGGCGAACTCGAAGCTGTCGGGCTACCCGCTCAACGGTCTGAACTCGCAGTTCTACGCCTACGGCATCAAGAAGAGCTGACGTACCTGGCGCGGCGGCGGCCACCCCAGCGAGGGGCCGCCGCCGCGGCAGGAACCGCCGTCCTGACTGATCGGTTCCCTGATGACTACGTACGTCCTCCGGCGGCTGGCCTTCCTCGTCGTTTCGCTCTTCATGGCCAGCGTGGTGCTCTTCCTGCTGCTGCGGCTGCTCCCGGGCGACCCGGCCAACGCACTGCTGTCGGTCGGCGCCGACCCCGAGCAGATCGCCGCGGCCCGCCACGCGATCGGTTCGGACCTCCCGCTGCCCGAGCAGTTCGCCCACTGGCTGCACCAGCTGGTCACCTTCGACCTGGGCGACTCCTTCGTCAGCTCGCTGCCGGTCGGTCCGCAGATAGCCTCCCGGCTCGACGTCACCGTGCCGCTGACCCTGCTCGCCTTCCTGCTGGCCCTGGCGATCGCGCTGCCGGTCGGCTTCCTGGCCGCGCACCGCTCCCGCACCTGGTACGGGACGGTCCTCAACGGAGTGTCCCAACTGGGTGTCGCGGTGCCCGTCTTCTGGATCGGCATGATCCTGGTGACGGTCTTCTCGCTGCGCCTGCGATGGCTGCCGTCCGGCGGCTTCCCGCAGGACGGCTGGAGCGATCCCGGGCAGGCGATCGACTCGCTGGCGCTGCCGGTCATCACCGTGGCCCTGGTGATGTCCGCCTCGCTGATCCGCTACGTCCGCTCCGCGACCCTGGACGTACTCGGCAGCGACTACCTGCGCACGGCCAGGGCCCTCGGCTCCACCTTCACCGGCGCGATGTGGCGGCACGGCGTACGCAACGGCGCCGTCCCGGTCATCTCGATCCTCGGTATCGAACTGGCCTCCACCCTGCTGGGCGCGGTCGTGGTCGAGACCGTCTTCGCCCTGCCCGGGCTCGGCAGCATGCTGTCCCAGGCGGTGGCCCAGCACGACTATCCCAGCGTCCAGGGTGTGCTCTTCGTGTCGACCTTCAGTGTGCTGATCATCGGTTTCCTCGCCGACCTCACCCAGCGGCTGATCGATCCGCGGCTGCGCGGCAGGCTGTCGGGCGGCGCCCGATGACCGCTCCCACGCTCAGTGCTCCCCAGGCCGACGCGGCGCCCGCCGCCCGCCGGGGCCGCCGCTCCGCGGCGCTGATCACCGGCTGCGTCCTGGTCGGAGTGATCCTCGCGGTCGGACTGCTCTCCCTGGTGTGGACCCCGTTCTCCCCGGCGGACACCTCCGGCGGCCGGCTGATGCCGCCCGGCCACCTGCCCCACCCGCTCGGCACCGACAAGCTGGGCCGCGACCTGCTCACCCAGCTGATGATCGGCGCCAGGATCGCCCTGGAGTCCGGCGCCGGCTCGGTGGCGATCGGCGCGGTGCTCGGAGTGCCCCTCGGGGTGGCCGCCGGCTTCGCCTCGCGGTGGCTGGACGACCTGGTCGCCGCCCTGCTGGACATCCTGATCGCCTTCCCCACCCTGCTGCTGGCGATGCTGGTGGTCGCGGCCAGGTCCGCCTCGCTCGGCTCGGCCGTCATCGCCATCGGCCTGGCGATGACCGCGGTGCTGGCCCGGCTCACCCGGGTACTCGTCAAGCGCGTCCTCGCCCAGGACTACATCACCGCCGCCCGCACCTCGGGCACCTCCTGGCCGCGGATCGTCAGCGGTCATGTGCTGCCCAACATCTGGACCACCCTGTCGGTCAGCCTGGCCCTCCAGTTCGGCCTCGCCGTGCTGGCCGAGGCGAGCCTGTCCTACCTGGGCCTGGGCGCCCCGCCGCCGAACGAGTCCTGGGGACGGATGCTCCAGGACGCCCAGGCCACCGTGCTCACCTCACCCACCGGGGCGATCGCCCCGGGCGTGCTGCTGGTCGTCCTGGTCATCGGCGTCAATCTGCTCGCCGACGGTCTGCGCGACACCTCGGACCCCACCCGCCGGAGGACCCGATGAACGTGCTCGACGTCAGCGGACTCGGCATCCGTACCTCCGACGGCCGCGCCCTGGTCTCGGATGTGTCCTTCTCGGTCGGGTCCGGCGGCAGGCTGGGCCTGATCGGCGAGTCCGGCTCCGGGAAGTCGCTGACCGCGCTCGCCGTCATGGGCCTGCTGCCGCCGGGGATGACCGCGACCGGCAGCGTCGTACTGGAGGCCCCCGGGCTGCCCCGTACCGAGGTGATCGGCGCGGCCGAGCGGCAGCTGGTCGGGCTGCGCGGCCGGGCCGCCGCGGTGGTCTTCCAGGAGCCCCTCACCGCGCTGGACCCGCTGATGCGGGTCGGCAGGCAGATCGCCGAGCCGCTGCGCCGCCGGCGGGGGCTGCGCGGGGCGGCGCTGAAGCGCGCGGTCGGCGAGGCACTCGACCAGGTGCGGCTGCCGGAGCGCGCGGCCCGGGCCTATCCGCACGAGATCTCCGGCGGGCAGCGCCAGCGGGTCGCCATCGCGATGGCCCTGGCCTGCGAACCCGCGCTGCTGATCGCGGACGAGCCCACCACCGCGCTGGATGTGACGGTCCAGGCGGAGGTGCTCGCGTTGCTCGACAGCCTGGTGTCCGAGCGGGCGATGGCGCTGCTCTTCGTCAGCCACGACCTCGCGGTGGTCGCCGGGGCGACCGACCGGGTGGTGGTGCTCAAGGACGGGGAGGCGGTGGAGTCGGGGAGTGTGGACGACATCCTGCACGCGCCGCGGCACCCCTACACCCGGAATCTGGTGACGAGCGCCCGTCACCTCGAAGGCGCGCTGGAGCGGACGATCCGATGACCATCCCCATCCTGACCGCGGACGACGCGGGGTTCGCCTACCGCGGCGCGGCGCCCGTCCTGCACGGCGTCACGGTCGACATCACGGCGGGCCGCAGTGTGGCCCTGGTCGGCGAGTCCGGCGCCGGCAAGACCACCTTGCTGCGGCTGCTGCTCGGCCTCACCCGGCCCAGCAGCGGGCGGATCCTGTTCGACGGGGACGAGTTGCGGACCCGCGACCGCGAGCAGACGCGCCGGCTGCGCGGCAGTGTGCAGTGCGTCTTCCAGGACCCGTACTCCTCCCTGGACCCCCGGCAGCGGGTCGACCGGATCGTCTCCGAACCCCTGCGCTCGCTCGGCCTGTCCGCCTCCGGCGCCGGCGACCCGCGGGTCGCCGCGGCGCTGGAGGCCGTCGGTCTCCCGCCGGAGGCCGCCACCCGCTATCCGCACGAGTTCTCCGGCGGCCAGCGCCAGCGCATCGCCATCGCCCGGGCCACCGTCTGCCGCCCGCGCCTGCTGCTGGCGGACGAACCCGTCAGCGCCCTGGACGTCACCACCCGGGTCCGCATCATCGACCTGCTGACCGAGCTGAAGGAGACCATGGGCCTCACCATCGCCATGGTCTCCCACGACCTGTCGGTGGTCGCCGCGCTCTGCGAGCACACCGCGGTCCTCGAACACGGCCGCATCGTCGAACAGGGCGACACGGCGGCGGTGCTGGGCTCCCCCGCCGACCCCTACACCCGGCGGCTGATCGCCAGCGTGCCGCGGCTGCCGGTGCGGCCGGCGAGCGGCTGATCCGCGCGCGGGCCGGCCGCGAACGGCGAACGGCGGCCGGCCGGACGGACCCCGGACAGGGGGCTGTCAGCGCGTGGACGACGAGCGGTCCTCGGCTCCGTAGAGGTGCTCCTGCTCCTCGTCCATGGCCTCGTAGATCATGGTCTTGAGCCCCTCGGGATCCGGCACGTGCTTCAGCGTCAGCAGCCCCTGCTCGGAGCCCGACTCGATCTTGAGCGTCCCGCACCGGATGATCCGCTCCCACAACGAGGCGGAGAAGGAGATGTCGTTCACCCGGACCAGCGGGATGCTGCGGCCGGTCTTGGTCAGGAAGCCGGAACGCGTGTGGATCCGCTTGGTGGTGAGGATGTAGAGGGTGTCGCGCCACCTCAGCAACGGCACCAGCCAGAACCACAGGGACACGATCAGCGCGACACCGAGCACGACGTACACCGCGGTGTCGGACCAGCTCTTGCCGCCGGGCAGCACCCACAGCAGCGCGCCGGCCACCGCCCAGGTCAGGCACAGCACCGCGAACTCGCCGACGAGTTGGGTCCAGTGCTGCCGGCTGACATGGAGGAGTTCTTCGTCATCGCTCAGGAAGCGGTCCACGCTAGGCATGGACCGCATCCTGGCACACCGTCTTCCGGCCGCCGACCGGGGGCCGTTGGGGACTGTCCGGGGCCGTCCCGCCGTCCCGCCGTCGGTCGGAGCACGGCCCGCGGCCCGCTTCACGTTCGCGTAACGCGGCGACCGCTTGGCCGAAACCTGTCCTCCCATAATCAGCAATACCGAAATACCCGATGTATGCGCGACAGCTTCGCACCACCCCGCTCAACCGTCTTGGGGGGTCAATGGACGACAGCGTGCACAAGGAACGACACGATCCGGCGGATCCGGCGGTTCTCATCGGCCCGGTCACCGCGCAGCCCTACGCGTGGCCCTACGACACCTCCGTGCCGGCCACCCGGGTCGCCCTGCTCTGCATCGACTGGCAGACGGACTTCTGCGGCCCCGGCGGCTATGTGGACGCCATGGGCTACGACATCGCACTGACCCGGGCCGGGCTGCCCGCGACACAGAAACTGCTCGCACACGCCCGCGCCGCGGGCATGCTCGTCGTCCACACCCGCGAGGGCCACACCGCGGACCTGTCGGACCTGCCGGCCAACAAGCGCTGGCGGTCGGCGCGGATCGGCGCGGAGATCGGCGCCGCCGGGCCCCGCGGCCGCATCCTGGTACGGGGTGAACCCGGCTGGGAGATCGTGCCCGAGGTCGCCCCGGCCGCCGGCGAGGTGATCGTGGACAAGCCGGGCAAGGGGGCCTTCTACGCCACCAACCTCGATCTCGTCCTGCGCACGCGGGGGATCACCCATCTGGTGCTCACCGGCATCACCACCGACGTGTGCGTCCACACCACCATGCGCGAGGCCAACGACCGCGGCTACGAGTGCCTGATCCTGTCCGACTGCACCGGAGCGACGGACCCGTCGAACCATGAGGCCGCCCTCCACATGGTGACCATGCAGGGCGGCGTCTTCGGATGCGTCTCGACCTCGGACGAGCTGATCGCCGCCACGACTCCGGCCGTCCGGACGCCCCTTCCGGCGCCGCGGGCCCTTCCCGAGTGACCCGCCCGAGGAAGGCAGGAACCGCTGTGGAAGCCCCCCGCGCGCTCGTGGCCGAGGCCGCTCCCTATCCCTTCTCCTTCGACCCGGCCAGCACGGCCCTCGTCCTCATCGACATGCAGCGGGACTTCCTGGAACCCGGCGGATTCGGCGCGAGCCTGGGGAACGACGTGGCCGAACTGCGCCGGACCATCGCTCCGCTGCGCAGGGTGCTCGCCGCCTGCCGCGCCGCGGGCATGACGGTCGTCCACACCCGCGAGGGACACCTGCCCGACCTGTCCGACTGCCCCCCGAGCAAGCTGCTGCGGGGCAGCCCCAGCCTGAGGATCGGCGATCCGGGCCCCAAGGGCCGGATCCTGATCCGCGGCGAGGAGGGCCACGACATCATCGAGGAGCTCTACCCGGTGGCGGGCGAGCCGGTGGTGGACAAGCCGGGCAAGGGCGCCTTCCACGCGACCGAATTCGGTGACCTGCTCGCCGCCCGCGGCGTCCGCAGTCTGGTCGTCACCGGGGTCACCACCGAGGTCTGCGTGCACACCACGGTGCGCGAGGCCAATGACCGCGGCTACGAGTGCCTGGTGCTGTCGGACTGCGTCGGCTCGTACTTCCCGGAGTTCCAGCGGGCCGGCCTGGAGATGATCAGGGCGCAGGGCGGCATCTTCGGCTGGACCGCCGAATCGGTGGCGTTCCTCGACGCGCTGGCCGGCGCGGCGCCCGTCCCCGGCGACCCACCGGAAGCCGCCCGCCGGCCGGCGTCGTAACCCCCGCTCCCCGGCCGGGCCGCACCTTCCCCGACGCGCCGGACGAGCCACCGCCATGCACCGCTCCGCCCGACGAAGGGTCGTCCCGCCATGCCTCCGTCCCGCCGCGTCACCGCAGTCGAGAACAGACCTTCGCCCCTCCCGCTGTGGGTACGGGGCGACACCAACGCGTTCTTCGGACTCGGCGTCAATGTCCTGGTCAATGTGCTGACGCTGACCGGGCTGTGCCTGTCCGTCCTCAAGATCCCCGGCCATGTCGTCTTCCACACGATCCTGCCGGCCCTCGGTATCGCGCTGATCGCGGGCAACGTCTACTACGCCTACCTCGGCCGCCGGCTGGCCCGGCGCGAGGGACGGCCGGACGTCACCGCGATGCCCTACGGCCCCAGCGTGCCGCACATGTTCATCGTCGTCTTCGTCATCATGCTGCCGGTCTACCTCAAGACCAAGGACCCGCTGCTGGCCTGGAAGGCCGGAGTGGCCTGGGCGTTCATCATCGGCGTCATCGTGCTGATCGGGGCTTTCATCGGCCCGTACATCCGCCGCTACGCGCCCCGCGCCGCCCTGCTGGGCACCCTGGCCGGCGTCTCCATCTCCTTCATCTCCATGCGGCCGGCCGGCCAGATGTGGGACCACCTGTGGATCGCGCTGCCGGTCTTCTTCCTGCTCCTCGTCGGCCTGATGACCGACATCAAGCTGCCCGGGAACATCCCGATCGGACTGGCGGCCCTGCTGGTGGGCACCGCGATCGGCTGGGCCGGCGGCGCGATGTCCGGGTCGGCGGTCTCCTCGGCGGCCGGCGACATCACCCTGGCGCTGCCGTGTCTCCATCTCGGCACGCTGTTCTCCGGTCTGGCCGACGCCTCACCGCTGCTGGCCACCGCCATCCCGCTGGGCGTCTACAACTTCACCGAGGGCATGACCAATGTCGAGAGCGCCGCTGCCGCCGGTGACTCCTACAACCTGCGCTCGGTGCTGCTGGCCGACGGCGCGGGCGCGGTCATCGGTTCCGCGCTCGGCTCGCCCTTCCCCCCTGCCGTGTACGTCGGCCATCCGGGATGGAAGTCGGCCGGCGGGCGCACCGGCTACTCGCTGGCCACCGGCGCGGTCATCGCCCTGATGTGCTTCCTGGGCATGTTCGGCCTGCTCGGCGCGATCCTCCCGGTGGCGGCGATCGTCCCCATCCTGCTCTACATCGGGCTGCTCATCGGCGCGCAGGCCTTCCAGCTGTCGCCCAAGGCGCATGCCGCCGCCGTCGTCGCGGCGCTGGTGCCGAATCTGGCGTCCTGGGCCGTCGGGCAGATGGACGATGTCCTCGCGGCGGCCGGGACGACCGCGACCAAGGTCGGCGAGGCGAATCTGGAGTCGTCGGGCGTGGTCTACCACGGGTTGATGGTGCTCGGTGAGGGCGCGATCCTGGCGGGTCTGGTGCTGGGGGCGCTGGTCGCCTTCCTCATCGACAAACGGTTCGTGTCCGCGGGGGCGGTGGCGCTGGCGGGCTCGGTGCTCTCCTTCGTCGGGCTGATCCACGCCCCGAAGGTGGGCTGGGACGAGAACGGCGGGGTGTCCCTCGGCTACCTCTTCACCGCCGTGCTGTGCGGCGTCTTCGCCCTGACCCGGCCGGCGGCCCGTGTCCCGGACGCGGCGGAAAGGGAACTGGAACGGCTGCACGGCGGTGGTCCCGCCGCCGCGCCCCCCGAACCGGCGCCGGCGCCCGCCCTGGCGGGGGTCGCCACCGGTACGGACCCGCTCACCGGACCCGGCGAACCGGGCGAACACCCGGGCGGCGCGTCCGCCGCCGACTGACCGTCTCCCGCCCGTGCGACCGCGTCACGGCCCCGGCCGGCGACCGCACGGGCGCCGGACCCACGACAGAACGGAGAGCGGATGGATGTGGACCTGCCGCGGACGGTCGCCGAAGTGACGGCGGCCTTCGCGGGCTACGAGGAAGCGCTCGTCGCGGACGACCGTGCCGCCATAGCGGGGTACTTCTGGGATTCCCCCGGCACGGTCCGCTTCGGCATCGCCGACCAGCAGAGCGGGGCGGCGGACATCCGGAGCTGGCGGTGGCAGCAGCCCCCGCTGCCGCCCGGCCGCAAGCTCTTCGAGACGGCCATCAGCACCTTCGGGACCGAATTCGCTGTCGTCACCACGCTGTTCAGCTATCCGGGAGCCACGGCCAGGGGCCGCCAGACCCAGGCGTGGGCCCGCTTCCCCGCGGGCTGGCGGATCGTCAGCGCCCATGTGTCGGAGATACCCGATGCCGGCGCCGATGCCGGTGGAGGCGCCGGCCCCGTCTGACCCGGGGGGCCGAAGGCCGCGCGGCCCCGGCTCCCTTCCGGAGTCCGGGGACCGCCGGCGAACACAAGCCCTCCGCGGCGCGATCGCCGGCGCGGGACCGCTCACGCGGGCGGCTTCCGCCGCTGGCGGCTACTGCCCGTCCTCGCGGCCGGCGAGGCTCCAGTGGGGCACGAGCATCTCGCGGGTGACGTCCCTCTCGTCGGGCGGAGTGCCGCAGGTCGCGCAGATCGCGGTGAGGACGAGCGGGTGGTCGTGGTGGGTCTGGCTCATCGGCGGCGAGTCGACGGCCCATTTGTCGCCCCAGGCCATCAGCATCAGGACCACCGGGCCGAGGTCCCGGCCGGCCTCGGTGAGGTGGTAGCCCTCGTAGCGGGAGCCGTCGGGGCCGGGCCGGCGGACGAGGACTCCTCCCTCGACCAGGTCTTTCAGCCGAGCCGAGAGGCGGTCACGCGGGGCTCCGGTGTTGCGCGCGATCTGGCTGAACCGGTGGTTGCCGAAGAAGACCTCGCGCAGCGCGAGCAGCGCCCAGCGGTCCCCGACGAGTTCCAGCGCGGACGCGAGGCCGCAGGGGCGGCCGGCGAGGGTGGTCGGGTCGATGCGTATCACAGCCATGCGGACAGCCTATCCCGAAGGTGGTTTGAATGTCGGACCACTCCATGATAACGTCGCGCTGAGTAATCGGTTTGGCAATCAAACTATAAGCGTCTGATCTCATGGAACGGGAATCGAATCATGTCCGGAAACGGGTCGAAGACAGCTGTCGTCACCGGAGTCTCGTCCAGGTTCGGTGCGGCCTACGCCCGCAGGCTGGCGGAGCGGGGCCACGACCTCATCCTGGTCGGACGCAACGAAGGCCGGATCAAGAGCGCGATGGCGGACGTCATCGAGCACAGCGGCGTGGACGTCCAGATCCTGGTCGCGGATCTGGGCAACGCCGCTCAACTGGCCAAGGTCGAGGAGCGGCTGCGCGCCGACGAGTCGGTCGACATGCTGGTCAACGCCGCGGGGGCGGCGAAGTTCGCGCCCTCCCCGGGCTTCGACCCGAAGGCGACCGACGAGCAGATCGCGCTCAACGTCACCGCCCCCACCAGGCTTTCGGTCGCCGCGCTCAGCGGTATGGCGCGGCGCGGCCGGGGGACGATCATCAATGTCTCCTCCGCCATGGCGTTCTGGATCCAGCCGGTCAGCTCGGTCTACAGCGCTACCAAGAGTTACGTCCTGACCTTCACCCAGGCACTCCAGCAGGAACTGGCCGGCAGCGGCGTCACCATCCAGGCGGTCATCCCCGGCGCGATGTCCACCGGGTTCTGGGACGGCTCCGGCGTCGAACTCTCCACCTTCCCCGACGAGAACGTGATGTCGCCGGAGGACGCGGTGGACGCGGCCCTGGCGGGCCTCGACGCGGGTGAGGCCGTCACCATCCCGTCGCTGGTGAACATCTCCGACTGGCAGGCCTTCGAGCGGGCGCGCGATACCTTGTCGCCCATCTTGTCCCGTGCCGTCCCCGCCGACCGCTACGTCCACTGACCCGGACGCCGCGGTGGGCCGAGCGTGAGCGGACGGGTGCCCGGCGTAGTTCACAGGGGGTTCATTGACCCGGCCGGCCGGTGATGCCTACGGTACGGCCAGGCCGGTGGACCGGCACCCCCACCGGCGCGCTCAACCGAAAGGTACCCCCTCGTGATACGTCGAGTGGTCGTCGTGGGGGGCGGGGTGATGGGCTCCTCGGCAGCCTGGCACCTCGCGGCCCGGGGCGACGAAGTCGTGCTGCTGGAGCAGTTCGCGCCCGGGCACGACCGGGGCAGTTCGCACGGCAGCTCCCGGATCTTCCGGCTCGCCTACGCCGACCCTTTCTACCTCGGCCTGGCCGTGCGCGCGCTGCCGCTGTGGCAGCGGCTGGAGGAGGAGACCGGCATCGGGGTGCTGGCGCTGACCGGGGCCGTCGACCACGGTCCCGCGCGGACCGTCAGCGCGCTGGAGGAGGCCCTGCGTGCCGCGGGCCGGCCCGCCGAGGCGCTCTCCCCCGCCGAGGCCGGCGAGCGGTGGCCGGGGCTGCGGGTGGACACCGCCGCGCTGTTCCACCCGGAAGCCGGCCGGCTGCACGCCGACCGGGCCGTCACCGCCTTCCAGACCGCCGCCCGCAAGCACGGCGCCCGGATCCGGCACGGGGTGAAGGTGGCCCGCGTGACCGCCCGCGGCTCGGGCGCCGAGGTGGTCACCGCCGAGGAGGAAGTGCTCACCGCGGACGCGGTGGTGGTCGCGGCCGGCGGCTGGACCCCGCGGTTCGCGGCACCGGGCGACCGGGAACTTCCCGCGATGCGCGTCACCGCGGAGCAGCCCGCCCACTTCGCGGCGGCGGACGCGCTGGGCTGGCCGAGCTTCATCCACCACGGCGGGGCCGGTCTGCCCGAGGGACCGGGGGTCTACGGGCTGGGCAGCGCCGACGGTGTGAAGGCCGGCTTCCACGGGGTGGGCCCGGTGGTGGACCCGGACCGGGACCGCGTCATCAACGCGGAGATGCTGCGGGATCTGCTGGAGTACGCCGAACGCTGGCTGCCCGGCGTGGACCGCACGAACCCGGTCCCCAAGACCTGCCTCTACACCACCACCCCCGACCACGACTTCGTCATCGACCGCAGCGGACCCTGCACCGTACTGGCCGGATTCTCCGGGCACGGCTTCAAGTTCGCCTCGGTGATCGGCGAACTCGCCGCCGACCTGGTGGCCGGCCGCCCGGGTGCGGAGCGCTTCGCCCGGACCCGTTTCGGGGAAGGCCGCGCGGCGCGCTGACGGCGCCCCCGAACGGCCGGCGGGGCCCCGGTCGCCCGGGGCCCCGCCGGCCGTTCGCCGTTCAGGTGACTACAGCGCGGGCCGCGGCTGCCGGGCCCGGACGGGTCACGGCCGGGCGGCCTCCTCGGCCGGGACGGACCGGTTCGCCTCCTTGGGGGCGGTCGGGGTCTTCTCGCCGGCCTCGATCGCGATCGGCAGCCGGTTCTCGGCCGGCGGCAGCGGGCAGGTGGCCAGGTCGGTGTAGGCGCAGGGCAGGTTCGCGGCCCGGTTGAAGTCGATCAGCACCTTGCCCTCGGCGTCCGGCGCGTCGATGGACAGCGTCCGGTTGGCCGCGTAGGTGGTCACGCCCGAGGTGGCGTCGGTGAGCAGCACGCTCAGGCTGCCGGGATTGCGCCCGTTGAACGCGGTCAGCCGGTGCGTGGCGCCGTCGAGCTCGAACTCGACCTGGCCGGGGGCGTCGTAGATGTGCTGGAGGCCCTCCACGGCCGCGCCCACCGTGGTCGGGCGGGGCGCGTCGAACGGCAGATAGCGGCCGGTGACGGCCCAGCGCGGGTCCGGGGCGTAGGCGGGGGTGCCGGTGTAGGCGAGCCGCAGGGCGTTCTCCGGGTGCCGGGGGCGGATGATGTCGTAGCCGCCGCGCTTGGCGACCTCGATCACCGCGTCGCCGGAGGACGGGAAGAGGCTGCCCCGCTCCTCGATCACACCGAAGTCGTGCCGGCCGCGCAGCACCTCACCGTCGAGAGTCAGCTCCTCGTCGTCGGACAGCTCCACCACCACGCCGTCAGCGGTGCTCGACCAGGCGCCGGGCGCGTCGGGGAAACGGGTGGGGGTGGCGTCCAGCCAGTTCAGGCTGGTGATGGCGAGGAACCCGTGCGGGTCGGCGAGCGCCTTCTCGTGCTGGGCGCGCCACTGCTCCCAGTCCTGGACGAAGGCGGCGCGGTCGGTCTCTTCGGCTTGTACGGTCATGACGACTCCTTGATGACTCCGGTGGGGCACGCGTCGCGCGGGGCGGGCGGCGCGGGGCGGTGCTGGGCGGGACGTGCTGGGGGGCGTGCCGCGTCTTGCTCGGCCGGGGCGTGCGGCGGACAGCCCCGGCACAGGCATACCGAACGGGGCCGGGACCGGACACGGGTCCGCTGGATCCGGCG
Organism: Streptomyces polygonati; assembly: GCF_042650325.1. Taxonomy (NCBI): domain Bacteria; kingdom Bacillati; phylum Actinomycetota; class Actinomycetes; order Kitasatosporales; family Streptomycetaceae; genus Streptomyces; species Streptomyces polygonati. The sequence continues at coordinate 49,297 of NZ_JBHSBB010000001.1, forward strand.
CGGGGAGGGGCGGTGGGGCCGCGGCTGCCTAACCGGCGGTACGCGGCGGCGTGGCGGTCCGGCCGTCAGGTCCCGGCACGGCTCTGCGTACGCCCGGACACAGGGCGCCGGCGACACGCTGGAGGTCGATGTGCCGTCGCGAGAACATGGCGACGGTGGTCAGTGGCCGCTCACCGGTCTCCCGCACCGCGCCACCTCCCCGTCCCGATCGGCCGACCCGCGTCCGGGCCCGCGCTCGCCGAGCCGTCATCGGCCCTGCCCGGTCCTCGCGTGGAGCACCCCAGAGGACGGTAACTCCGCCGCGCGCCGGAACACAATCCCCTCCGGCGGGACGCGGCGAGAGGCGGCGGGGCGCGGCGCGGGAGCGCTCAGGGGCACGCGTCGGCGGGCGACGGGGACCGGCCGGTGGACAGATAGGGGGTGCGCTGCCAGCCGAGCCGGTGGAAGACATAGGCGGCGGAGACCATGGTGACGTGGTGGTGCCAGCCGCGGAAGGAGCGGCCCTGGAAGTCGCAGAGCCCGAACCGGGCGCCGAGGTGGCGGGTGACCGCGGGGCCCTGGGCGGTCAGCCGGGCATGGCCGAGCACCTTGTCGACATGCCGGTCGTACATGTTCGTCACCCAGGTGCGCCGGGGCAGGCCCCCCGGCCGCATCTCGGTCAGGACCCGGACCGGGGCGCCGTCGGGCCTGCGTGAGCCGTCGCCGGGCGGCAGCCGCCGGATCGAGGACGAGATCGGGACGGGCCCGTCGGCGGCGCCGGAGACGCGCGACGGGGACGGGACCGGGTGACGGACGGCGGCGCCGTCGGTGGGACGGGGCCCGCCGGCCACCTGCTGCCAGTCGTCGACCTCCAGGACGTACTCCAGATTCCGGTCGGCCAGCCCCAGCAGCAGCGCCCCGGCGTCACTCCACTGCCGGACATCGGCCACCACGGGCACCTGGGCCACCCCCGGGCGCCGGGCCATGTCCTCGACCATCGAGAGCAGTTCGGCGGTCTCCGAGGCGCCCTGGACATCGTCCGGGATGTACGCGCCGTGGCGCAGGTCGTAGTCCGAGCGCCAGCGGCTGGGCAGGTGGATGCGCCAGTCCACCGGCAGGCTGGCCGACTCGTCGGCCAGCGAGACGGTGAGCGCGAGCTGGCAGTTGACCATCCGGCCGGCCTCGGGGACGAACCGGCGCGCCACACCGACCGAGCTGCTGCCGCGTTTGGCGATGGCGACCCTGGACAGCACCCAGGCCTGCGGCGGCCGGACCGTCTGCACATACAGCGCGAGCGAGGCGCGGACCGGCTCCCACTCCCAGGGACTGCGGTTGATGAACTGCTGGATCGACTGGTGGGCCTCGGGCGAGACGATGTCGCCGGCGATCCTGCGGACCAGCTTCTTGCCGTTCACGATGACGAGTCCGGTCAGGTAGGCCTCGGCCCAGCGGCGCTGGTCGAGCCTGGGAAGGGAGCTGAACATCTCCCCGGCGAACTCCGCCAACGCGGCCTCGTCGAACGCGGCGTCAGCATGCAGGGGCACGGGATATCTCCGCCTCGATGTCGATGGCACGCGGCGAAACGCCTTCACGTCAAGGACCCGGCTGCCGTCACGTCGTCGGGACGGCAGCACTCCCGACCGGCGGGGATAACAGTTTCCCCACCAGTCGTAACGCTGTGTAACGCGAGCGCCCACTTTAGCAGGACGCGAACCTCAAACAGTCGTCGAACGAAGAGAACCGGGCGGAAACGGTCGCACACCGGGGACGGGCGGGCATCGGCCGCCGACCCGTCCCCGGCCGGTAGCGGCGGCTACCTGCTCCCGGGCCCGATGATCCAGTGCTGGCGCAGTGCCAGGCTGTGCAGATACCGGGGGTTGACGATCTCGGCCCGGTCCTCGTCGGCCCGCGTCTGCTCGGGGCTGAGCAGCGCGGCCTCCAGCGCGGGCAGATCGTCGAACCACACATGGGTGGCGGCGTCGAACGGCGGCTCGCTGACCGCGTACCAGCTGTCGCGGGTGAAGGACTGGAGACAGCGGCGGACGCCCGGCACCGCCGCGGTCAGCTTGGCCTGCGTCTCCCGCTGGTGCGAGCGGAACTCCGCGAGCGGCAGGCCCTCCCGCCGCTTGGCCAGGGTGATCAGCTTGATCCCCGGCTGGAGTTCGTCGTCGGGCTGCCCCTGCAGGACGACCTCGGTGTCGGTGTCCAGCACCAGCGAGCGCCAGAAGGCCGCCCACCGCGGCTCGTCCAGCCGGGCGCCCTCGAGGAACTCCGGGGTCTGCAGGGAGGCCAGCTGCTCCTCCTCGTTCTCCAGCCAGATCTCGGCGGCACCGCTCCACAGCGGGTCCCCGGTGTCCCCGGGGCGCGCGACGCGGGTGTCCACGGCGTAGCGCTTGATCTGCGGGATCTTGCTGGCGTACCGGACCGCGTGCTCCTCGACCCAGTAGCGCTGGAACTCCTGCTCGGTCATACCCGGCCGGGGATGGGCGAAGATCAGTTGGTGGATCATGGCGGACTCCTCCTCAGACCCGGTAGCGGGCTTTGACGTCGTCGGCGAATCCGAGGTAGTCGCGCAGCGGCCAGACCGTCTCGAACTCCAGGTACTCGCGCATGGGCAGCCGGCCGAGCGCGGTGCGGTCGAGTTCCTCGGCGTCGGGCGAGTCGATGATGGCGATGACCCGCTTCTGCGCGGCGACCTTCCAGATCCCCACGCAGAAGCCGGAGTCGAGCGTCTCCTGCGCGTGCTCGGCCTCTTCCTGCTCGACCTCCCACAGGTCGTCGAGAGTGATCCGGCCCTCGTGCTTCCACTTCATCTGGACGTAGAACAGCATGGTGCGTCGGTCTCCTTGGCTCGGGACGCCGTCCGGGGGCCGCCGCCTGCCGGCGGTCCGGTGGCGCGGTGGGGGTACGGCGGCCGGTCAGCGGGCCGCGGCGGTCTTCGCGGCGATGGCGCGGGTGAGCGGGTGGTCGGCGCCGAAGGTCGCGGTGGCCACGTGCAGCGGCGTGCGGTTGTCGTGCCCGACCAGGTCCAGCCGGGCGCCGGCGTCGAGCAGGACGCGCGAGCACTCCTCGTAGCCGTGCCAGAGCGCGTCGTGCAGCGCGGTGTAGCCGTTGGTGGCGCCCTGGTAGTCCAGGTCCACCCCGGGAGCGGCCACCAGCAGCCGGGTGATGTCGGTGTGACCGTTGTAGACGGCCTTGTGCAGCGGGGTGGCACCGAAGGTGGGCTCGGTCGCGTTGACGTCGGCGCCGGCCGCCAGCAGCAGCGGGACGATCTCGGCGCGGCCCTCGCGGGCGGCGACCAGCAGCGCGGTGTGCTCGTCGTTGAAGCCGTTGACCACCGGGAAGCGCTCGTCGACCCGGGCGCCGGCCGCGAGCAGGCCGCGCACCCGGTGCACATCGCCGGCCACCACCGCCGCCATCAGCTGATGGGCGGCGGCCCGCCGGTCGTCCGACTCGGTACGGCGCCGCAGCAGCCGCTCGGCCTCCAGCATCTGCTCCTTGCCGAGCACGTTGACGTTCAGCTCGTACTCGAAGTGCTCGCGCAGCGAGAAGCCGTAGTGGGTGGACAGGCCGAGCCCGGCGTTGTGGTCGAGCAGGTAGGCGGTGATGTCCGGCCACTTGTACCAGAGGGCGTCCATCAGCGGTGTGTGGCCGGTGGTGGGCGCGACCGCGTCCACGAACGCGCCGGCCGATACGAGTACCTGCACGGTCTTCAGGTCCCCGCGCTGCACGGCCTTGTGCAGCGCGGTGCCGCCGGCCCGGCTGTCGGCCCCGAAGACGTCGCCGCCCGCGTCCACCAGCGCCTGGACGACGGCGGCGTTCCCCATGCCGGCCGCGGCCTGCAGGAGGGTCAGCCCGGACCTGGCGTCGCGCAGGTTCGGGTCGGCGCCCTCCCGCAGCGCGTCGGCCGCGGCCGGCAGGTCACCGGCCGAGACCGCGGCGCGCAGCCGGTCGTCGACGTCGGAGGTGAACAGCGCGACCTCGCCGGAGGCGTCGAAGAACGCCTTCCAGTGGTGCACGAGCCCGTCCTCGCCGACGGTGAGCACCATGGAGAACTCGAAGTCCACGGTGAAGCCGGTCGAGCGGTGCCGGATCTTCTGGTAGTTGATCACGAACGCCCGGTCGTCCTCGACGACCATGTCGCGCTGCTCGAACTCCAGGATGTCGCTGCGCTCACCGCGCAGCCGGAACGCCTCGGCGACGCCGTCCCGGCCGCGCCACACCCCGGTGTTGGGGATGACGGCGTTGAACTCGGTGCGCGGCAGGTCGAAGACGATGTCCGGCGCCATTGCGGCGAGGACCGCCTCGACATTTCCTCCCTGTATATCGGCGAACAATTGTGAGACCACCGCACGGGTGATTTCTGCGTTTGCCATAGGTTCTCTCCGTCGTTTGTCGGTTGATGTCCCGGGCCGGTGGCGGAAGGCCTCCGCTGCTCCGTTCCCGGAATGATTCAATAACGACCGCGGGGCGGCGGAGAAGGAACTCCCCGCGAATAGTGGTCAGTTGAGCGAGTACACGAAATGCGCCCGTTCCCGGGCAGGATGCGGGGCGGACCGCGGCCCGAGCCGTGGTCCGCCCTCGCGGGTGCGGTGCTGCGGTGCCCTGCTCTGGTGCCGTGCCGTGCTGAGCCGTCCTGAGCCGTGCTGAGCCGTGCTGAGCTGTCAGACGGTGCGGGGCAGCGGGTGGTGCAGTTCGTCGGCCACCCCGCGCCGGACGGTGGTACGCGAGTCGACGATGTCCTGCCACTGCTCGCCGTACATGTCGTGGACGGTGATCGGGTCGCGGATCAGGTCGTGCGGGTAGCCCAGTTCGATCCGGCTGGCCTTGTCCAGCCTCTCCAGCTGGTCCGCGGAGAGCGCCACGTCGACGCAGCCGAGATTGTCGGCCATCTGGTCCGCACGGGTGGCCCCGATGATGGGGACGACGGTGCCGGGGCGGCCGAGCAGCCAGCCGAGCGCCACCTGGGCCGGCGACCAGTCCCCCTCCCGGGCGATGGTGACGACCTCGCGGACCAGGTCGTCACTGCCGGCCGAGCTGTGCTCGCGCGGCTGCACCGTCAGCCGGCCGGTGCCGCCGGTGAGGTACTTGCCGGTCAGCCGCCCCTCGGCGAGGGCGCCCCAGGCGAAGACCGGCAGGTCCAGGCCCCGGGCCATCGGCAGCAGTTCGCGCTCGGGGGCGCGCTCCAGCAGGTTGTAGCGGATCTCCAGACCCACGAAGGGCGACCAGTCGCGCAGTTCGGCCATCGTGTTGGCCTGCGCGACCTCCCAGGCGGGCCAGTTGGACACGCCGACGTACCGGATCTTGCCGGCCCGCACCTGGTCGTCGAGGGCGCGCATCACCTCGGCGACCGGGGTCAGGGTGTCGTGGGCGTGCACCCACAGCAGGTCGATGTAGTCGGTCCGCAGCCGGCGCAGGCTCTCCTCGATGGAGGTGACCAGGTTCTTGCGGTGGTTGCCGGCCGAGTTGATGTCGTCCAGGTGGGTCTGGAGGGTGTACTTGGTGGACAGCACGAAGCGGTCCCGGCGGCCCTGCAGCAGCTCGCCGAGGATGCTCTCGGAGGCGCCGTCGGTGTAGTGGTCGGCGGTGTCGATGACGTTGCCGCCCGCGTCGGCGTAGGCCTCCAGGATCCTGGCGCTGGTCTCCCGGGGGGCTCCCCAGCCCCACTCCTCGCCGAAGGTCACCGTGCCCAGGGCCAGTTCGGAGATCCGGACACCGGTCTTGCCCAGCACTTTGTAGCGCATGCGTTCTCTCCACAGGGTGATGGATGGGTGGTAGAAGGCGGGGCGGCGCCGCCGCGGGGGGCGCCGCGGCGGCACCGCCCCCGCGGGCCGTCAGCCGGCGACGACCGGGCTGTACTGCTCGTAGAGCTCGATGAGTTCGCCGGCCGGGCCGCGGACGAAGGCGACGCGGACCAGCATCTCGGGGTCGCCGTTGATGGTGACGGTGGTCGGACCGCCGTCCCAGGTCTCCAGCGGGAAGGCGCTGCCACCGGCGGCCAGGCAGCGGGTGTAGGCCTCGTCGACGCTCGGGACGATGAGCGCGAGGTGCTGGAGCGGCCCGGCGGAGGAGTCGGTGCCGGCGGTACCTCCGTCGAACAGTTCGATGTAGGTCTGGCCTTCGAGTTCGACGTAGACGCCGCGGCCGCACCAGACCTGCTCTCCGGTGGCGGTGGAGGTCTTCGTCCACTCGTAGGTACGGGAGAAGCCGAGGCCCTCCCGGTAGAAGCGCAGGGACGCGTCCACGTCCGGGCAGAGGATCGCGACGTGCATCAGGGTGGCGGAACCGGGGGGCCGGGCGAAGGGCGTGGTCGTCATCGGGGTCTCCTCATCGCTTACGGGCCTGGTCAGGCGGCGGGTCGGGGGCGGGGCCGGTTCAGCCAGTCCGCCAGCCGGCCCGGCAGGGCGGCGGCCTCGGCGGCGGGCGCGGTCAGCGCGATGTGCCCGTCGGGCCGTACGACGACCGCGTGCGGCAGGGAGTCGTCGTAGGCCACCGCGAGCGGGGTCGGGCCGGCCTCGGCGGCGCGCTTGACCGCCAGACCGTCCGCTCCGGCGGGCAGCACCAGGGACCAGCCCAGCCCGTCGGCCATGCCGGGGCGGGGCGGCATGCGGTCGCCGACCCGGGGCTTGGGGCCGGCGGCCGGCCCGGCGTAGCTGCCGGCCAGCTGGGCCAGGCGCTGGGCGAGCCACGCCGAGACCTCGGGCAGCGCGCCGGCGGCGGCCAGCACCTCGTTGCGCAGGTGCACCGAGGCCGGGTCGCTCATGGTGGAGATGTCGTGCAGCTGCGAGGTGAAGGCCAGCACGCCCTCGGCTGCCGGGCGGCGTTCGGCCTCGTAGGTGTTCAGCAGATCGGGGTGGGCGGTGCCGTCGAGGACCGCGGCCAGCTTCCAGGCGAGGTTGAAGGCGTCCTGGATACCGGTGTTCATGCCCTGGGCGCCGACCGGGCTGTGCACATGGGCGGCGTCGCCGACCAGGAACACCGGCCCCTTGGCGAAGGCGTCGGCCAGCCGGTGGCGCACCCGCCAGGTGGAGGCCATGACGAGTTCACCGACCCGGGCGCCGGCCGCGCTGGGCCCGCGGCTGTCCATGATCTCCTGCACGGTGGCGAGATCGGGGGTGGGGGTGTCGTCGTCGACGAGCGCCACCAGGCGGTAGATGTCGCCCTGCAGGTGGGAGACGGCGAGCAGGCCGGCCGGGGAGAAGAAGAAGGAGATCTCGCCCTCGGGGCCGGCCCAGTCCATGGTGAACTCGATCAGGGCGAAGTTGTGCGGCCGGTCGTGGCCGACGAAGTCGATGCCGGCCCGCTGGCGGACCACGCTGTGCAGCCCGTCGCAGCCGACCACGTAGCGGGCCTGGATGGACCGGACCTCACCGGACTCGTCGTCGCTGAGCAGGGCGTTGACCCCCGGCCACAGCTCGGTGAGGTCGACGAGGGTGTGGCGGCGGTGGACCCGGCCGCCGAGTTCGCCGAGCCGCCGCTCCAGCACCTGTTCGGTGGTCTGCTGGGGAACGGCCAGCACGAACGGGTAAGGGGTGTCCAACTCGTCGAAGGGGGTGGAGAGCAGCTTGCGCTCGCCGTCGCGGGCGGTGAAGGAGCGGCCCGGGCGGCCGACGGCCACCAGCGGGTCGGCGGCGCCGACGGTGGCCAGGGATTCCAGGGTCCTGGCGTGGACGGCGGCGGCCCGCGAGTGGACGGCGGTGCTCGCCGCGCGGTCGACGACGACGTGGTCGATGCCCTGGCTGCGCAGCGCGCAGGCCAGGGCGAGGCCGGTGGGGCCGGCTCCGACGATGAGGACGTCCGTGGTGCTCGGGAGCACCCCCGGGTCCGGGGGGCGGGGCGCGGAGCCGGGCTCCGAAGCGGGCGCGGAACTGGGCGGGGAACTGGGCATGGGCACACTCCTGGCGCGGCGGGAAGAGAACGGGCGCGTTCGGGCAGGCCATGGGGCGATGCGCGGGCTGAACGGCACAGGTCGCCCCGGCCTGGGACACCCGACGCCCTTGTCGCTTTTCGCAGGGCGGGCGTTCGGGCGGGCATTCGCATTCTTGGGCCATCCCCGGCCGGCGCGCAATGGCGACCAGACGAAGTCGCGGGCGCTTTCCTGGGAAAGCGAATCCGGTCCGGGGCGCGAGCGCTTGAACCGGATCTCGCGAGGGGTGCCGGGCTAACCGTGCAGGGCGAAACTTTCGGCCAGTCCGGCCGGATTGAAGTACTCGGTGAAATGCTGGATCCGGCCGTCGCGGCCGAACTCGAATACGCCGACGGACTCGTTGCGGTAATGGCCGCCGCCGACCAGTTCGCCGACGGGGGACCAGCGGGCCAGGAAGCCGGCCGGGTCGCTGAGCGGGAGGATCTCAAGACGCTCGTAGCGCATCCGGCGGTAGCCGTTGGCGATGGCGCGCCACAGCCGGTGGATCTCGTCCCGGCCGTGCAGGGCGCTCGGCACGGCGCCCGAGGCGTAGGGCACGGCCAGCGAGCAGTCCGGCGCGAGCAACTCCTTCCAGGAGTCGAGGTCCTTGTCCCGCAGCAACCGGAAGTAGTCCCACAGGGTGCGCTCGTCGGCCGCGCGGCGCTCGTCGGCGCGGGCGCGCGATCCCTCGCCCACGGCGCCGACGCCGGCCAGCAGCGGGCGGCCCGCGGGCACCGGCGGGGTGTGGTCCGCGGTGCCCGTCAGGCCGACGGGGTTGTAGTACTCGGTGAAGTGCCGTATTCGGCCGTCCGGGTCGAAGGCGAAGATGCCCAGGTTCTCGTTGACGTAGGTGCGGCCGTCGGTCGTCTCGCCGTGCGGGAACCAGCGCGCCAGTATCCGGCCGGGCTCCCGCAGCGGGTACAGCTCGGTGTCCGGGTAGGCCAGGGACCGGTAGCCGGCCGCCAGCCGCTTGTAGAGGGTGTGGACCTCGTCCCGGCCCTCGACGCGGTCGGGCAGGCCGCCGGCCGCGTACGGCATGTGCTGGGTGCACGCCGCGGACCACAAGGTGATCCAGCGGTCGATGTCGCGCCGCGCCAGGAGCCGGAAGTACGTGCGCAGGGTCTCCATGTCACGTGCTCGCCGGTCGGCCGGCGTTCCTGCCTCCGCGTCGGTCATCTCAGGCGCCCACCCCCGCCGCGGCGGACGGTCCTGGAGCCGGGCGGCGCAGGAACAGGGAGGCGACGCAGAATCCGGCCACGATGATCAGCGCGCTGACGAGCATCCCGGCGTGCAGACCGCCGAGGGTCGAGTCCAGGGCGCGGCGGCCGGGCCGCAGCGCGTCCGTCCGGGCGGTGACGACGGCGGCCAGCAGGGCGACGCCGACCGAGCTGCCCAGGAACTGGGCGGTCTGCGCGAGGCCGCCGACCACGCCCTGCTCCTCGTCGCCGAGTCCGGAGGCCATGATGCCGATGAAGGAGACCACCGACAGCACGTGGCCCAGGCCCATCGCGCCGGAGGTGACCAGGAGCAGCGCGACACTGTCGTGGGTGGGCAGCAGCACCATGGCGCCGGTTCCGGCCGCCTGCACCAGCAGGCCGACGGGCAGCACGCGTTCATTGCCGCCCATGGCCTGGATGAGCCGGGAGGCCGCGCTGCCGGCGATCATGGCGGCGATGCCCTCGGACAGGAAACCGAGCCCGGTGACCAGGGGGGACCAGCCGAGCACGTCCTGCATGTAGAGGCTGAGCAGCACGGTGGTGCCGCCGCACATGCCGAAGGTGACGAATCCGGTCAGGCCGCCCCACTTGACGGTGCGCCGGTTGAGGATGCGCATCGGGATGAGCGGTGCCTCCTGGCGGTTCTCCACCACCAGCAGGGCGCCGATCAGCACCACGGCGCCGATCAGCGAGCCGAGGGTGGACGCGCTGGTCCAGCCGGCGTCGGCGCCGGTGGACACGCCGTAGACCAGACTGAGCAGGCCGGCGGTGGCCAGCACGGCGCCGGAGATGTCGAGCCGGGCCGCGACGCGGACGTCGTTGTGCGGCAGCAGGCTGCTCGCGCCGACCAGCACGACACCGCCGATGATCACCATGATGAGCATCGTCCAGCGCCAGTTCAGGCCGCTGGTGATGACGCCGCCGCAGATCGTGCCGACCACGAAGCCGAGGGAGAGCACGGCGCCGCTGACGCCGAGCGCCCGGGTGCGCCGCGGGCCCTCCGGGAAGGCGGTGGTGAGCAGGGCCAGCGCCGTCGGGCCGATCATCGCGGCCGCGACACCCTGGCCGGCCCGGGCGGCCACCAGCATCCACGGCGCGACGGCGAGCCCGGCGACCAGTGAGAACACGGTCACGAACAGCACGCCGGTCATGAACATCCGCCGCCGGCCGACCAGGTCGGCGACCCGGCTGAACAGCAGCAGCAGCCCGGCGGTGGGCAGTACGCAGGCGGTCATCACCCACTGGAGGTCGCCGGTGGTGCGGAAGTTCAGGTCCCGGCCGATCTCCGGCAGCGCGACGGTGACGACGGAGAAGTCGAGCGAGACCATGAACTGGGCGGCACACAGGACGATCAGGGTGAGCCATCCCCGTACGCCGAGCCCCGTGTCCACCGGGGACTGTTGGAGGGAGGTGTCAGTGACCACCGGAATGCCTTTCGGGGAGGGGAAGTGAGCTTCCCCTCCACCCTGTCCTCCCGCGCGGTCCGCAGTAAGCCACCCGGAATGCATACGCTGAGTCTTCCTACCACTACCAGGGGCAGGCTCGGCCGGTGCCCGGCTGGGCATACTGGGCGTCATGAGTCAGTCGCTCGAACTCGGACAGTTCCTGCGTTCTCGGCGGGCCCGCATCACCCCCGAGGAGGCCGGACTCGTGCACTACGGCGGGCGCCGGCGGGTGCCGGGCCTGCGGCGGGAGGAACTCGCGCAGCTCGCCGGGATCAGCGTCGCCTACTACATCCGCCTGGAGCAGGGGCAGAGCCTCAACGCCTCGGACGCCGTACTGGACGCCATCGCCCAGGTGCTGCGGCTGGACGAGGAGGAGCTGCTGCACCTGCACAGCCTGGCGCGGCAGCCGCCCAGGAACCGGCGGCGGGCACGCCCGGAGCAGCTCAGACCGGGCATCCACCTGCTGGTCGAGCGGATGGGCGACGTGCCGGCCATCGTCGTCGGCCGGAGTTCCGACGTACTGGCCTGGAACCGGCTGGCGCACGCGCTGCTGGCCGGCCATCTGGACTTCCACGCCCCCGAGCGCGCCGCCGACCGGCCGAATCTGGCCCGGCTGGTCTTCCTCGACCCGCACACCCGGGAGCTGTACGTGGACTGGAAGCGCAAGAGCCGCGACGCGGTGGCCTATCTGCGCCGCTCGGCCGGCCAGTTCCCCGACGACCCGCAGCTCACCGCGCTGGTCGGTGAACTGACCATGCAGAGCCGGGAGTTCCTGGGACTGTGGTCCTCGCACCCGGTGCGCAACTGCGCTTTCAGCACGCGGGACTACCGGCATCCGCTGGTGGGGACGCTGACGCTGACCGACGAGATGCTCCAGCTCCCCGACGACGGCGGCCAGCGCGTCGTCGTGTACACCGCGCAGCCGGGCTCCCCCTCGGAGAGCGCGCTGAAGCTGCTGGACGACATCAGCTCCGGCCGGTTGGAGACCAAGCCCTCGGCCGCGCCACCCGCCAAGCCCTCCTGGGCTCGGCAGCCGTAAGACCGGCGGGGGTCCCGGGGTCCGCCCAGCCACGGACTTGAGGCCGCGCACCGCGCTCCCCCGCGGTCCGCGCCGCCGGCCACCCCCGCCTCCAGCGAAAGGGAACATCCATGACCTCAGCCCGGTCCGCCCCCACCCCGGCCTTCAGCCTCGGCGGGGGCCTGCCGGTGCGCCGGCTCGGCTTCGGCACCATGCGGCTGGCCGACGACTTCGCCTCGGTGCACCCCGCGCCGGTCTGGTCGCCGCCGTCCGACCGGCGGCGGGCGCTGGCGGTGCTGCGCCGGGCCGTCGAGCTGGGTGTCCAGCTCGTCGACACCGCGGACGCCTACGCCCTGGGCGGCGGTGAGGAGATGGTGGCCGAGGCGCTGCACCCGTACGGTGACGACCTGCTGATCGCCACCAAGATCGGTACGGTGCGGCCGTCTCCGGACGAGTGGGTGCTGTTCGGCCATCCCGACTATCTGCGCCAGCAGGCCGAGCTGAGCCTGCGGCGGCTTCGGCTGGACTGCCTGCCGCTGCTCCAGCTGCACCGGATCGACCCGAAGGTGCCGCTGGCGGACCAGATCGGCGCGCTCAAGCGGCTGCGGGACGAGGGGAAGGTGCGCCACATCGGGCTGTCGGAGGTGACGGTCCGGCAGATCGAGCAGGCGTCGGCGATCGTCCCGATCGCCGCGGTGCAGAACGAGTACAACCTGGCCGCCCGGCGGCACGACGAGGTGGTCGCGTACTGCGAGCGGCAGGGCATCGCCTTCCTGTCCTACTTCCCGATCGCCGTGGGCGCCCTCAGCAGGGCCGGCGGCGCGCTGCGGAAGGTGGCCGACGCGGTGGGCGCGACACCGGCGCAGGTGGCACTGGCCTGGCTGCTGCACCGCTCACCGAATGTGCTGCCGATCCCCGGCACGTCGTCGGTGGCGCACCTGGAGGAGAACATGGCCGCCGCCGAGGTGGTGCTGGACGACGAGCACATCGCCCTGCTGTCGGCACCGGACTTCCGGGGGTGACCGGCCCCAGCGGCGCGCCGCGCGCCGGGGCCGGTCGTGGCGCGTCACCGGGTGGTGCCCGGTGACGCCCCGTGGCGCTCAGCGATGGCGGGGCACGAGGGTCATGCCGTTGACCGAGCCCTCCACCGCCTCGCGGTACTCCTGCGCGACGTCGTCGGCGCCGACCCCGTCGGGGTCGGCGACTCCGAATCGCACCTGTGTCTCGCGGACCCAGCCGGGACTGACCGCGTTGAGCCGGATACGGCGCGGCATCTCGGCGGCGGCCGCCCGGACGAACTCCTCCAGCCCGGCGTTGGCCAGCGAGCCGGCCGCCGCTCCGTGGATGGGGTGGGCGCCGGCCGTGAGCGTGATCGACCCGCCGTCGGTCAGCCGCCGGGCCGCGTGCCGCACCAGGCTCAGTTGGCCGAACAGCTTGGCCCGCAAGGAGCCGGTGAAGTCCTCGTCGGTTCCGTCCAGGAAGCGGGCCATCGGAACACTCGCGGCGCAGCTGACGACGGCGTCCACCGCCGGCAAGGAGGTTAAGGCCCGGGCGATGGAATCGGTGTCCTCCAGATCGATGGCGAGGGCGCTGTTGCGGGAGGCGCGGATTACCTCGTGCTCCTGTTCGAGCATTTTGCCGACCGCACTGCCGATCGTCCCGGTGGCACCGATGATCAAAATTCTCATACCGACACGCTAGTCAAAGGAGTTCCACAGGGTCAAGAAATCCATCGATGGGACAGGGACGAAGGCGAACCGTCTCTGGAGAGCGGACCTTTGGAGAGCCGGCTGAAAGCGAAAGCGGACGAAACCATGGTCATATGGTGGTGCCAGCCGCGGAAGGAACGGCCTTCGAAATCGCGCAGTCCGAAATCGCTCTCCATGGCCTGGACCGAGGCCCGGCTCCGGGCCTCCAGCGCGGCCAGTTGCAGCACGGCGTCGACCCGGTGGTGCAGCAGGCTGGTGATCCAGAACTGCGGGGCGCGGTGGTCGCGTCCCGGGCCGCCGCGGATCACCTGGACCGGCACACCCGCCCGGCGGCCGTCCGGAGCCGGCAGCGTGGTCCAGGCGGAGGACGGGCCGGGTGCGGCCGGTTCGCCGGGACCGAGCCACTGCTGGACGGTCCGGCCGTCGACTCCGAGCACGAAGTCGAGGCCGAGTTCGTCGAGTCCGCGGGCGAGTGCGGCGGCGTCGCAGTGGGCGGCGTCGGCGACGACCGGCCGGACCGGCAGCGACCAGTCCAGCGCCAGTTCGGCGGCCAGTTCGGCGATCTCGACGGCCTCCGGACGGGCGGTCACCGAGTCGGGTACGTACGCCTTCGCGCGGGCGTCCTCGTCGCTCTCCCATTTTCCGGAGAGCAGGATGCGCCAGTTCACCGGAATCGCGCCTTTCTCGTCGGCGAGGAAGATACCGATCCCGACCTGGCAGTTGATGGTGCGGCCCAATTCGGGGACGAAGCGCTGCTGGACGCCGACGGAGCGCTCGCCCCGTTTCGGCATGACGGCGCGATTGACCACCCAGGCCCGCGGACCGGTGCGCTCACCGACGTAATGACTGAGGCATTCACGGACCGTCGCCCATTCCCATGGGCTCTGATTGATGAACTGCTGGAGTGATTGGCTGACCGGTAGGGAAAGGGTGGATTCCGCGATCTTCCGTACGGACTTGCGCCCCTCCAGGAGCAGCAGTCCCCGCAGATAGACCTCGGCCCAGCGCCGCTGGTCCGCCCGCGGCACGGCGCTGAACACCTCGGCTGCGAAGGCGGAGAGCTCGTCGTGACCGACGGGCAGGAGTAAAGAGGGCGAACGCATGTGGCTCCAGGAATGCGGTAGTAGTCGGACTCGGGACGGCGGCGGTGCCGCTGCCGGGTGGAAGGCCCGGCACGGTCGCCGCCCGAGGTGGGGAGGACCGCCAGGACGCGCGTCAGGCGGCCGGCACCGTGGGCTCGGTGCCGGCCGGCCCGGAGCCGCCCAGTCGGCGGGTGATCATCGTCACCGTGCTGTCGAAGCCGGCGAACGCCAGAGCCCGCCGGACCGGTTCGCCGGCGTCCGCGATGACGAACGGGACGGCGGGCGGCAGCGTCTGCTGGGCGTAGGCGAGGCAGCGCACGCCGCCGGGGGCGATGGACCTCAGCCCGGCCATCTCGATCTGCAGCCGGTCCAGCGGGTGGCGGACCGCCTCGTCGACCAGGTCGCGGACGGCGGGCACATGGGCGTCGGTCAGGTCACCGGCCAGCCGGACGACGGCGGTCCCGCCGGACCGGCCCAGATATGCCTCGAATGTCATCGTTGCCTCTCTTCGAGCTCTTCCGGCTCCTCGGTGTGCGCCACCAGCACGACCACGCTGTGGTCCGCCAGCGGCAGGGGTGCGGTGTCGTCGACGGACGCCGGCTCCGCGCCGGGCCGGTAGGCGCCGACTGGGTCGCCGATGGTCGCGGAGGTGTCCGCGAACAGGTGCCAGCGCGTCCCGGGCGGCGCGGCCGGAACGCGGACGCGGCGCGGCCGGTCGGCGCTGTTGGCGGCCACCAGGACGGTGTCGGCCGGGCCGGCCGGCGGCTGCTGGTGGAAGAGTCCGACCACCAGCCGCGACCGCGCGGACCAGTCGGGCCGGTCCGGAAGGTCGCCGTGCCAGCTCACCGGCGGGTACGCCCAGCCGTCCGGGGTCCGGCCGTCGGGATGGTCCGGGCGGCGCAGCACCGGGTGCGCCCGGCGGAAGGCCAGGCAGCGGCGCAGGAACTCCACGAGGTCGGCGTTCCGGTCGCGCAGTGTCCAGTCGACCCAGCTGATCTCGTTGTCCTGGCTGTAGGCGTTGTTGTTGCCCCGCTGGGTGCGGCCGAACTCGTCGCCGGCCAGGAAGAAGGGGATTCCGTGGCTGACGGCCGGCAGCAGCAGCGCGTTGCGGGTCTGGCGGCGCCGCAGCCGGTTCACCTCGGGCAGCGCGCTGGGTCCCTCCGCGCCGCAGCTGAAGCCGTCCTCGTCCGGGATGCCGTCGGTGCCGCCCTGGCCGTTGTCCTCGTTGTGGCGGCGGCCGTAGGACACCAGGTCGGCGAGTGTGAAGCCGTCGTGGCAGGTCACGTAGTTCACCGAGGCGGAGGTGCCGCGTCCGCCGTAGAGGTCGGCGGACCCGGCGAGCCGGGTGGCCAGCTCGCCGGCGCTCGCGGTCTTCGCGGCCAGGAAACGCCGGACACCGTCGCGGTAGCGGCCGTTCCATTCCTGCCAGCGGCCGTAGTGCGGGAAGGAGCCGACCTGGTCGAGGCCGGTGGCGTCGGTGGCCTCGGCGATCAGCCGGCAGTGGGCCAGCGCGGGATCGCGGGCGATGGCTTCCAGCAGCGGCGGGTCGTCGGCCGGCCGGCCGGCGCCGTCGCGGGTGAGGATCGACGCCATGTCGAACCGGAAGCCGTCGACCCGGTACTCCCCGGCCCAGTGCCGCAGACTGTCCAGGACCAGTCGCCGGGTGACCGGGTGGTTGGCGTTGACGGTGTTGCCGGTCGCGGTGAGATTGAGGTAGCCGCCGTCCGGGGTGAGCAGGTAGTACGCCCCCGGGTCGAGTCCGCGCAGCGACAGGGTCGGGCCGCGGTGGTCGCCCTCGGCGGTGTGGTTGAAGACCACATCGAGGATCACCTCGATGCCGGCCTCGTGCATCCGCCGTACCAGGTCGCGCAGTTCGGCCGCCGCCGCACCGGGCTCGGGGCGGGCCGCGTAACCGGCCTTGGGGGCGAGGAAGCCCACCGGGTTGTAGCCCCAGAAGTTGGGCAGCGGTTCGCCGGTGGCGGGGTGGGTGAAGGTGTTGTCGGTCTCGTCGAACTCGAAGACCGGCAGCAGCTCGACGCAGTTGACGCCGAGCTCCAGCAGGTACGGGATCTTCTCGGCCACGCCCGCGTAGCTGCCCGGGTGGACCACCCCGGAGGAGGAGTGGCGGGTGAAGCCCCGGACATGGAGTTCGTAGATGACCAGCTCGCCGTCGGGAACGCGGGGCCGCGCTGGGGCGTGCGTACTGTCACCGCGGCCGGCGATCAGACAGCGGTAGGCGCGCGGCCGCCGTCCCCAGTGCTCCCCGCCGGCCAGCCCGGTCGCGTAGGGATCGAGCAGGAGCGGGGCGTCGGCGCGGGCGGCAGGACCGGTCGGGCGGTAGCCGTAGTGAACGG
Organism: Streptomyces polygonati; assembly: GCF_042650325.1. NCBI lineage: Bacteria > Bacillati > Actinomycetota > Actinomycetes > Kitasatosporales > Streptomycetaceae > Streptomyces > Streptomyces polygonati. Next base: position 66,007 of record NZ_JBHSBB010000001.1, read on the forward strand.
ACGAGGGGTCGAGGTCCAGGACGGTCATGGCGAAGACGTCGCCCACCCGGTACTCCTCGGGGAAGTCCAGTTCGGCCAGGGTCGCGCCGTCCGACGGGTCGAGCAGCACCAGCCGCATCCCTTGGGCGGCGGGCGCGCCGACCGCGAAGTTCACCCCGTCCGGCAGCGCGGTGGCGCCCAGCCGGGTGGGGTCGCCGGGCCGTGTCCGCGGCGGGCAGGACCAGGGGGCCGGGCCGGCGGCGCTCATCGGCCGTTCTCGGCGGCCGCGCGCAGCCGGACCTGGACGGTCACCCGCTCGTCGGTACGGGGCAGGCGGACCGTCATCGCCCGCGCGTCGAAGTCGGTCCAGGGGGCGCCGTCGATCAGCACCCGGTCCACCGCGACGCGGCCGAAGGGCAGCATGTCGGGGGCCACCCGCAGCAGGCCCCGCGGGAAGTCGGCGTCGGGGCGCGGCCGGAACCAGAGGTCCAGCGGCTCGCGGTGCACCAGCAGCCGTGTGTAGACCTCGCCGAGATAGCACAGCTCGGCGCTGTGGTACATGCTCATCGAGTGGCTGCCCTTGAGTCGTTCGTTGCCGAGGATGAAGGGCGCGCCCTGGGCGAGGACCGTGAAGAAGACGGCGCCGTCGTCGTGGTCGAGGAAGAAGGCGTTGTAGAAGGCGAACGCCTCCCGGGCGTGCCGCAGATGGGCCTCGTCCCCGGTCCGGCCGGCCAGGATCAGGTAGGCGAGGATGGCTTGCTCCTGCTGCCACCAGGTCTTGCGGTCGTGCCAGGCGAAGGGGTGTCCGTAGCCGTCCGGCATCCGTTCGACGACGTCGTACCAGCCGCCGCGCCGCGGGTCGCGGCCGATGTCCGGCATGGTGCGCGCGATGCGGTCGGCGAGCGCGGTGTACTCGGGCTTGGGCAGCGCCGCGGACATCCGGGTCAGATTCCAGGCGATCTTCAGGTTGTGCCCCACCACCGCCCGGTCGCGCTGCCAGCCCCATTCGCGGTCCGGTGTCCAGTCGGCGTGGAAGCGCTCGAAGACGAAGGGGCTGCCGCCGGGCTCTCGGTCCGGCATATGGGCGCAGATCATGTCGAAGGTGTGCTCCAGCATCCGCAGATAGCGGTCCTCGCCGGTGGCCAGATAGAGGTTGAACAGGTAGGCGGGAGCGTGGTCGCCGACCGAGTTCCAGTTCTTGCGCGAGCGGTTGGGGCCCAGCGAGTCGTGGTGCGGGCTGAGGGTGACCGGGTCGACATGGGAGAAGTAGCCGCCCAGCCGGGGGTCGGCGAAGTGGCGGTCGAAGAGCCGGACGGTGCCCTCGATGTCGCGCAGCAGGACCGGATCGCCGGACACCCGGTAGGTCTGGGTGAGCCCGGCCAGCGCGTAGATCTGCTCGTAGGCCGGGATGGCCCGGTAGTCGTCGCCGAACTCCGAGGAGAACAGCTTGCGTTCCATGCCGGGCGCGACGTCCAGGCCGTGGTACCAGTAGACGGTGTCCTCGTCCGGGTCGGCCGAGCGCAGGTGGTCGTGCAGGTACGCCGAGCCGCGTTCGGCCACCTCCAGCGCGTCCTCGTCACCGGTGAGCAGATAGGTGCTGGCCATGCCGTACACCAGGCGGGAGATGGTGTCGGTCTCCTGGACATGGCGCTCGGTCTTCTCCCCGGCCGCCCTGATCTCGGTGCGGTAGCCGGCGAAGTCGACCGGTCCGGAGCCGAACTGGGCCCGGCGGTAGAAGCGGGCGAGCTGGCGCAGCTGGCGGGTCCACCAGCCGGAGGTCTCGGCGTCCCGCAGGTCGCCGGCGTCGCCGGCGAAGACCAGCCGGTCGGCCTGGAAGTACGGGCCCTCGGGCCGGGGGTAGACCGGGCCGTGGCTGAAGACCACGACTCCGGGGCGCAGTGATTCCCGGATCCGCCCGGTGCGGTCGGTGTACGGCTCGCCGAGGTTGCGCAGGTGCTGCGCGGAGGTGGTGCCGGTCAGGTGGACGGTGACGTCGTCGCCGCCGAAGGTGCGCAGCGTGAACACGTCGGCCCCCTGGTGCAGTACGTAGCCGCCGACCGTGTCGGAGAAGGTGAAGTCGATCCCGGCGCCCAACGTCACCGCCCGCTTTCGGCCGGGGCGGCCAGTACGGCGGTGGGTGCCGCGGGCGGGCGGGCGTCCGCCAGCAGTTCGACGAGGGTGCGGGCGAGCAGGTGGCAGTGGTCGACCGTGCGACCGGTCACCAGGTCGCCGTCGACCACCACGTCCTGGTCGACGTACTGGGCTCCCATGTTGCGCACGTCGGCCACGAGGTTGTTGTGGCAGGTCAGCTCGCGGTCCCGGACGAGTTCGGCCGCGGACGACATGAGCAGCAGGCCGTGGCAGGAGAACGCCTTGAGCAGCTTCGGCAGGCGGAAGGCGCGGCGCATCAGTTCGACCGCCGGCGCGTCGCGGTTCACGTCGTCGCTGTAGCGCAGGCGGTCGGCGACCATGCCGGAGGGCACGATCAGCGCGGACAACCGGGTCAGCGCGGCGTAGTCCAGCGCCTCCAGGTCGCCGTCCACGGTGAGCGGCGCGCGGTGCTCGTGCCCGGTGAAGGTCAGCGACGGCTGCCCCCACAGCCGGGTGAGCAGCCGCACCTCGGCGCCCTCCTCGGCGAAACGGCGCTGGTAGTAGGAGATCTCCGGTTCGACGTAGTCGCTCTCCATGAGCACTCCGATGCGCCGGCCGGAGAGTCGGCCCGGCGGCAGGGTGCTTGTTGAGGCCATGTCATTTCCTCTCGTGTCTCGGAAGGCCGGTCCGGCCGGGTCCCGGCCGCCGGAGGCGTCGCCGCCGGCGGCCGGGACCCGCGGACCCGGCGCGCGGGCCCGCGGCCGGTTCAGTCGATGACCAGATCGACCAGGTAGGGGCCCTCGTGGGCGAGGAGGGCGTCGACCGCGTCGTCCACCTCGCGCACCGCCGCCACCCGGCGGCCCTCCACCCCGAGCGCGCCGGCCAGTTCGCCGAACCGGATGTCGGGGTGGGACAGGTCGAACTCCGCCGGGTGCTCGTGCGAGGCCACCCCGAGGTCCTGCCAGTAGCGCTCGATGTTGGCGTCGAGCAGCCGGTAGCGCCGGTTGTTGCAGACCACGAACTTGGCGCCGATGCCGTAGCGCGCCGCGGTCCACAGCGCCTGGAAGGTGTACATGGCGGCCCCGTCGCCGGTGAAGCCGACCACCGGCAGGTCCGGGCGGGCCAGCTTGGCGCCCATCGCCCCGGGGATCCCCACCCCCAGCGAGCCGCCCCGGGTCTGGAAGAAGTCCCCCGGCCGGCGCGGCGGCAGGTGGACGCCCAGCGGTCCGGACGCGGTCAGCGCCTCGTCGAAGACCACCAGGTCGGACGGGGCCCGTTCGGCCAGCCGCTGCACGAACCGGTCGAGCACGGTGCCCGCCGGAGCCGTGGGCGCGGGGCGGCGCACGGGCGGTTCGGCGCCCCGCGGGTGGGTGCCAGCCCCGGCCGGCCCGGCCGACCCGGCCAGCCGGGTCAGCTCGTCGCCCAGCGCCGCCAGGGTGAACTTCGGGTCGGCGGCCAGCCCGAGGTCGGCGGTGAAGTTCTTGCCGATCTCGAACGGGTCCAGGTCGATGTGCACGATCCGGGCCCGCTCGTGGAACGGGCTGGCCAGTGCGGGGAACACCTCCGGGAACACATAGGTGCCGACGATGAGCACGCTGTCGGCGTCCGCCACCACCCGGGCGCTGTCGGCGCCGAACATATGGCCCAGCTGCCCGCCGTAGAGCGGGTGCGTGGTGTCGAAGTTGGTCTCGGAGGAGTTCACCCCCCACACCGGCGCGTTGAGCAGTTCCGCCACCCGGGTCAGCTCCGACTGGGCGCCGCTGGTGGCCACGCCGTCGCCCATCAGGATCAGCCGGCGCCGCCCGTCGAGCAGGGTGCGGGCGGCGGCCAGCAGGTCGGAGGCGGCCGGGGTGGTGCGGGTGGACGGCACCGCGGTGGGCACCGCCGGTTCGGTGGTGACCTGGTCGAGTACGTCGGCGGGCAGTACCACCACCACCGGGCCGCGCGGCGGGGTCATGGCGATCTTCACCGCCCGCCGCAGGGTGCGCAGCACCGACATCGGGTCGAGCACCCGGGTGGCGTACTTGGTCACCGGCCGGGCCATACCGACCAGGTCCGCGGCCATCTGCCCGTCCATGGCGTCGTAGCGGACGCCGGCTTCGCCGACCACCACCACCAGCGGGGATCCGCCGCGCTTCGCCTGGTACAGCATCCCGATGCCGTTGCCGAGGCCCACCCCGCTGTGCAGCTGCACCAGGGCGGGGCGCTGGGTGGCCCGGGCGTACCCGTCGGCCATTCCCACCGCGACCGTCTCGTGCAGGGCCAGTACGTAGGAAAGGTCCGATCGGGCTCCTTCGTCCAAAATGCCCTGTTCGACCGTTCCAGGATTTCCGAACATGTAGGGGATGCCGTCGGCAGCGAACTGCTCGAATATGGCGGCCTTTCCCGGCCTAGCTCGCATGGTCTCTCCTAGGGGGACCCGATTCCATTACCAGCCGTGCCGGCGCAGGCCGTTTTCCAGAACCTCCACCGTGAGTTCCGCCGACGGAATCGAGTCCGGCGTCGAACGCGCTGTGACGAACGGGTGGTCGACGATTACCGAGGTCTCCCGGCCGACGTTCCCGTGAAAGGCGCCGCCCGGCGCGGTCGCGTCCCGGAGGATGTACTCCAGCGGGTACGGCGGCGGGCCCATGTTGAAATCCACGCCGATGAAGCCGGTGCCGTCCTTGTAGTCGTACTCCTTGGGGTGACCGGTTACATGCTTGCCCCGCAGGATGCTCTCCCGGTCGTCGATGTCCCGGGCGAAGGCCAGTACGGCCACGCCGTAGCATTCGGCCAGGATCGGCTTGTCCGCCGCGACGAAGGCGAGCACCACCGCGTGCAGGCGCTCGTTGTTGGCGAGGTCCACGATCGGCCCGCTGCCGCCGACGATCACCAGCGCGTCGAAGCCGGACACCAGATCGGTGGTCGCGCCGGCCAGCAGGCGGTGGTAGGTCTCCAGTTCCCGCAGGTGGTTGATCGAGCTGTAGTAGGGACGCTCCGGGACGAGGTCGGCCAGGCTCAGCGGGTCGTCGAGCCGGCTGGAGCGGTCGATCTCGGCGGCGCGCCGGGCCATGTCCCGGGTGGTGACCGCGCGGCCGAGCGGCGGGTCCACGTACTCCGGGTCCAGGCTCGGCGGCAGCGCCTGCGGCCGCTTCCCGGTGGGCGTCATATAAGTGAGCCGATATCCGCGGGCCTCGAATACTTCGACGGGGCCGACGAGTTCCTCGCCCCAATACCCGTATTCGGAGAGTACGACCAATATGCGACGGGACATTAATCCTCCGCGATTGTCGTGACATGCTTCGGCCGGTCGGCCCGGCATGTGACGATCAGTCAACCCATCGCCGCACGGGGTGACAAGGGAGGTCGCTCAAGCCGTGACAAGTCCCTCGACTTAACCTAATGGGCCCGCCCGGAACCATCGCCGGTCCCCGCCGAGCCGGTCGGCCGCCGCCGCGGAAGGCGGCACCGTGTTACTTCCGCCAGTCGACTGTTTGGTAGCGGGTACTTTGCCGTTTCCGACTTCCGGTGCCATCCTGCGAATCGTCCGGGAACAATACTCGAATCGAGGAATGTTCATTGAGCGGGAGAATAACGATCGAAGCCGTCTTACCCGTGGTGGACCACGGCCGGCACGCCGCCAAGGCGGCGGTCGGCGAGCAGGTGCCGATCCAGGCGGCGGTCTGGCGCGAGGGGCACGACGCCGTCGGCGCCACCGTGGTCTGGACCCGCCCCGACGGGACGGAGGCCGGCCAGCTGCCGATGGACCCCGTCCCCGGCGACCCCGACCTCAGACGCGCGGTGGCGGTCCCCGACCGGATCGGCATGTGGACCTTCCGGGTCGACGCCTGGGACGACCCGTGGACGACCTGGACCACCGCGGTCCGGGCGAAGCTGGACGACGGGCAGTCGGCGGCCGAACTGGCCAACGACCTGGAGAGCGGGGCCCGGCTGCTGGAACGGATGGCCGCCGGGGCCGGCACCGGCCCCCGCGCCGCCCTGGCGGCGGCCGTGACCGCGCTGCGCGACGACGGGCGCAAGCCCGCCGAGCGGGCCGCGCCGGCCCTCGGTGACACGGTGGCGCGGATCGCGGCGGCCCGGCCGCCGCGGCGGCTGGTCACCCGCGGCGAGACCCACCGGCTGTGGGTGGACCGCAGACGGGCGCTGTTCGGCTCCTGGTACGAGTTCTTCCCCCGCTCCACCGGCGGCCGGGACGAACGGGGCCGGCCGGTGCACGGCACCCTGGCCACCGCGGCCGCGGAACTGCCGCGGATCGCCGCCATGGGGTTCGACATCGTCTATCTGCCACCGGTGCACCCGATCGGCGAGGTCGGCCGCAAGGGGCGCAACAACGCGCTGCGGGCCGGGCCGGACGACGTCGGCTCGCCGTGGGCGGTCGGCTCCCGCTCCGGCGGGCACGACGCGGTCCACCCGCGGCTGGGCACCCTCGACGACTTCGACGACTTCGTCGCCGCGGCGGGCCGGCTGGACCTGGAAGTCGCCCTGGACCTCGCGCTGCAGTGCGCCCCCGACCACCCGTGGGTGGCAAGGCATCCGGAGTGGTTCACCACCCGGCCGGACGGCAGCGTCGCCTACGCGGAGAATCCGCCCAAGCGGTACGAGGACATCTATCCGCTGAACTTCGACAACGACCCGGACGGGCTCTACGCCGAGGTGCTGCGGACCGTGCTGTTCTGGGCGGACCACGGGGTGCGCGTCTTCCGGGTGGACAACCCCCACACCAAGCCTGCCGACTTCTGGCACCGGCTGCTGTGGGACGTGCGGCGGACCTGTCCCGACGTGCTGTTCCTCGCCGAGGCGTTCACCCGGCCGGTCGTGCTCAAGGGCCTGGCCAAGGCGGGGTTCACCCAGTCCTACACCTACTTCACCTGGCGCACCGGGAAGCGGGAGCTGACCGACTACGCGCTGGAGCTGGCCGCCGAGGCGCATGTCCTGCGCCCCAACCTGTTCGTCAACACCCCCGACATCCTGCACGAGGTGCTCCAGCGCGGCGGGCCCGGCATGTTCGCCGTCCGGTCGGCGCTGGCGGCGACCCTCTCCCCCACCTGGGGCATGTACGCCGGCTTCGAGCTGTTCGAGCACCAGCCGGCCGCGCCCGGCAGCGAGGAGTACCTGGACTCGGAGAAGTACGAGCTGCGGCCCAGGGACTTCGCGGGCGCGCTGGCCGCCGGACGGTCGCTGGAGCCGTGGATCACCCGGCTCAACCGGATGCGCCGCGACCATCCCGCCCTCCAGCAGTTGCGCGAGATCACCTTCCATCCGGTCGACGACGACCGGCTGCTCGTCTACAGCAAGACGGACCCCGAAAGCGGTGACACCGTGCTGTGCCTCATCTCGCTCGACCCGTCGGCGCCGGTCACCGGCACCGCGCACCTCGGGGCGGTCCCCGGCGGCCGGCCGCGCGCGGCCCGGGACGTGTTCACCGGGGAGGGCGTGGCGCTCGCCGAGCGGATGGCCGTCACCCTCGACCCGGACCGGGCCGTCGCCCGCTTCCTCACCTGGAACGCGCGATGAGCGTGGCGCGGGACCCACGCGCCGGGAGCGCCCGCCCCGCCGACCCGGTGGTCGAGCAGCAGCGGGACGGGCGCAACGAGGAGTGGTTCAAACGGGCGGTCTTCTACGAGGCGATGGTCCGCTCGTTCTACGACCGCGACGGGGACGGCAGCGGCGACCTCCAGGGCGTCATCGCCAAGCTGGACTACCTGGAATGGCTCGGCGTGGACTGCATCTGGCTGCCACCGATCTTCAACTCCCCGTTGCGCGACGGTGGTTACGACGTCAGCGACTACCGCGCGATCCTGCCGGAGTTCGGCACGACCGAGGACTTCGTCGAACTGCTGGACGCCGCGCACGCCCGCGGCATCCGCATCGTCACCGACATGGTGATGAACCACACCAGCGACCAGCACCCGTGGTTCCAGGCGTCCCGCAGCGACCCGCAGGGCCCCTACGGCGACTTCTACGTATGGCGGGACGACGACCAGGGCTATCCGGGCGCCCGCGTCATCTTCGTGGACACCGAGACGTCCAACTGGGCCTACGACCCGCTGCGCAAGCAGTACTACTGGCACCGGTTCTTCTCCCACCAGCCCGACCTGAACTACGACAACCCCCGGGTGCGCGCGGCGATGCTCGACGTCCTGCGCCACTGGCTGGACCTCGGCATCGACGGCTTCCGGCTGGACGCGGTCCCCTATCTGTACGCCCGCGAGGGGACCGACTGCGAGAACCTCGCCGAGACCCACCAGTTCCTGCGGGAGATCCGCGCCCTGATCGACGAGGAGTACCCGGGCCGGGTACTGCTGGCCGAGGCCAACCAGTGGCCCGAGCAGGCGGTGGAGTACTTCGGCGACGGTGACGGCGACAGCGGCGGCGACGAGTGCCACATGGCCTTCCACTTCCCGCTCATGCCGCGCATCTTCATGGCGGTGCGCCGCGAGTCCCGGCTGCCGATCTCCGAGATCCTGGCCCGCACCCCCAAGATCCCGTCGGGCGGGCAGTGGGCGATCTTCCTGCGCAACCACGACGAACTGACGCTGGAGATGGTCACCGACGACGAGCGCGACTACATGTACACCGAGTACGCCAAGGACCCGCGGATGAAGGCCAACATCGGCATCCGCCGCCGGCTCGCCCCGCTGCTGGACAACGACCGCAACCAGCTGGAGCTGTTCACCGCGCTGCTGCTGTCGCTGCCCGGCTCGCCGATCCTCTACTACGGCGACGAGATCGGCATGGGCGACAACATCTGGCTCGGCGACCGGGACGCGGTGCGCACCCCCATGCAGTGGAGCCCGGACCGCAACGCCGGGTTCTCCTCAGCCGACCCGGGCCGGGTCTATCTGCCGCCGGTCATGGACCCCGTCTTCGGCTACCAGGGCAACAACGTCGAGGCCCAGACGATGGGCGGCAACTCGCTGCTGCGCTGGACCCGCACCATGATCCACTCCCGCCGGCGGCACCCGGCCTTCGGGCTGGGGGAATTCCTGGAACTCAACGTCTCCAACTCTTCGGTATTCGCCTTCGTCCGCCGCCACATCGGCCCGGACGGAAAGGAGGACCTGGTGCTCTGTGTGAACAACCTGTCGCGGTTCCCGCAACCGGTCGAGCTGGCGCTCCAGGCGCACAGCGGCTCGGTGCCGATCGAACTCGTCGGCGGGGTGCCCTTCCCGGAGATCGGCGAGGAGCCGTACCGGGTGACACTGCCCAGCCACGGCTTCTACTGGTTCGCCATCGCGGCTCCCGAGGAGCAGCGGTGAGCCGGCCGCCGGGCCCGTCCCGTCTGCGGGCCCGGCTGTCCGCCGCGCTGGCCGACTGGCTGCCCCGGCAGCGCTGGTTCGCGGCCAAGGACCGGCCGGTGGCCGCCGTCCGGATCGAGGAGTACACCGAGTTCGGGGACCCCGCCGGGCCGGCCGCGCCGCGCGGGGTGCTCCTGGTCGTCGGTGTCGACTTCGCCGACGGCGGCGCGCGGGAGCACTACCTGGTGCCCATCGGGCTGCGCGACGCGGTCCCGGACGCGCTGCGGCCGACCGTGCTGACCGTGCTGGACGGGTTGTTCGTCTACGACGCCCTGGCCGACCACGAGTTGACCTCGCTGATCGTGCGCCGCATCGCGCGGGGCACCCGGCTGGGCAGCATCAGCTTCCGGCCCGAGGCGTCGGTCGGCGCCGACCGGCTGCCGCGCTCGCGCCTGCCGCTGCCGGCCCGCGCGCTGGAGGTCGAGCAGAGCAATACCTCGGTGGTGCTGGACGAGCGCTATCTGCTGAAGGTCTTCCGGCGGATCGAGCCGGGCGTCAACCAGGACCTGGCGGTGCAACGCGCCCTGCAGAGGATGGGCAGCGACCACATCCCCGCGCTGCTCGGCTCCATCGAGAGCCAGGGCGAGGGCGCGACCGGGAGCTGGGCGGACGGCGGCGCGGTCGTCTACGGGCTGCTCCAGGAGTTCGTCGCCAGCGCCTCCGACGGCTGGGCGATGGCCTTGGCCAGCGTCCGGGACCTGCTGGCGGCCGGCGCCGAACCCGGCCAGCTGGGCGGGGACTTCTCCGCCGAGTCCTTCCGGCTGGGCCGGATGATCGCCGAGGTGCACGCCGACCTCGGGCTGGCGTACGGGCAGGGGAGGCTGGAGGCCGGCCAGGCCGCCGAGCTGGCCGCCGAGATGGAACGCAAGCTCGCCGCCGCCCAGCAGGTGGTGCCCGAACTGGGACCGCACGCGGAGGCGTTGCGGAGCGTGCTGGCCGGGGTGCTGACCGCGGGCCCGGGCGCCCCGGTGCAGCGTGTGCACGGCGACCTGCACCTGGGCCAGGTGCTGCGCGGCCCCGGCGGCTGGCTGGTCATCGACTTCGAGGGCGAGCCGGCCGCCGCGCCGGCCGAACGGGCCGCCGCACGCTCGCCGTTGCGGGACATCGCGGGCATGCTGCGTTCGTTCGACTACGCGGCCCACCACCAGTTCACCGAGCCCGGCCACGAGACGGAGCCGGACCCGCTGCTGCTCAAGCGGGCCCGCCAGTGGTCGGCCCGCAACCGCGCCGCCTTCTGCGAGGGCTACGCGGACCGGGGCACCGACCCGCGCGAACATCCGGCGCTGCTACGGGCGTTCGTCGCGGAGAAGGCGGTGTACGAGGCGGTCTACGAGGCCCGCAGCCGCCCGAGCTGGCTGCCCATCCCGCTCGCCGCCGTCCGCCGGCTGGCCGACTCCGCTTCCGCCGACCCGCTGACCGCTCTCGACCTGGCCCGGTGAGAACGCCCGCCGCGCCCGCCGCGCCCCGGGGGCCGCCGCCCGGCGGGCGCCCCGCGGGGCGTCAGCCGCCGTGGGTGCTGCCGCTCTGGTAGTCGGTGTACGTGTACGGGTTGTCCAGCACCTTCGTCTCCGGCACGTCCGGGTTCATGCCCTGCTGCCATGCCTCCGGGCCGAGCTGGTCCTGGAGGTAGGAGACCGTGCTGTCGACGCTCCGGCGCACGGCGGCGAGGTCGACATCGAGCAGGCGGCCGTCCCGCTTCACGATCCGGCCGTCGACCAGCACGGTGTGGACGTCGCCTCGCTGGGCCTGCAGGGCGACATGGCCGTGCGGGTTGAGCAGCGGGAAGGACACCGGGGACTGGTCGTTCTTGATCAGCACCAGGTCGGCTTTCTTGCCGGCCTCCACGCTCCCCAGGTCCGCCTCGCGGCCCAGCGCCCGGGCACCGCCGCGGGTGGCCCACTCCACGACCTGGTCGGCGCGCAGCGCGGCGTGGGTGACGGTCTCGCCGCGGGCGTGCGCCGCCAGGTGCTCGCGGGAGCGGTCGGCGCCCAGTGTGGTGCGCATCGCGGAGAACAGGTCGCCGCTCCACCACACCGAGGTGTCCATCGACAGCGAGACGGGGATGCCGTAGGCGCGCAGCGCCCAGCTGGGCGGGTAGCCCTGGCCCGCGCTCTGCTCGCTCTCCGTCGACACCGACACCGACCCGCCGGTCGCGGCGATCCGGTGGTAGGAGTCGGCCGACAGCGACGCGCCGTGCACATAGACGGTCTCGGGGGTCATGAAGCCGTGCTCGTGCATGAGCCGGATGCCGTCGTCGCCGGTGGCGCCCCAGACCCCGGCGTGCGTCGTCACCGGTACGCCGAGTTCGCGGGCCACCTCGAAGGCGGGCTTCTCCGGGAAGGCGGGGTCGCCGGTGACGTCGAAGGCGATCTGGAAGCCGAGCAGGTCGCGGCCGGTCGTACGGCGGGAGACGAAGTCGCGGAACTCCGGCGTGCCGGTCCACGCGGCGGGCTGGTCCTGGATGTTGCCGTAGGCCAGGACGAAGCGGCCGGGCACTTCCTCCAGGGCGTCGACGGCGGCGTCGGCGTGCTCGGTCGTCCGCAGCCCGTGCGACCAGTCGACGGTGGTGGTGACACCGGCGTCGAGCGCCTCCCAGGCGCCCAGCAGATTGCCCGCGTGGATGTCCTCGGGGCGGAAGACCTTGCCCCACTCCAGGTAGTACCAGACGAAGTACTGCGTCAGCGTCCAGTCGGCGCCGTAGCCGCGCATCGCGGTCTGCCACAGGTGCCGGTGGGTGTCGATCATGCCGGGCATGACGATGCCGCCGCTCGCGTCGATCTCGACCGTGCCGTCCGGCACGGCGAGGTCCGGGCCGACGGCGGCTATCCGGTCACCGACGACCAGGACGTCGTGCCCGGGCAGGACCCGCCGGGTGGCGTCGACCGTCAGGACGGTGCCTCCCCGCAGCACGACCGGGCGGCCCGCCGTGTCGTTCGTGGCCTGGCTCATCGCCTCACACTCCTTCACGCGTCATTGCGTACAGTCGTCCGCTCCACGGACACAGGCTGCTTGCGGCCACCCTCGCGCAGGCCCTCGCCGGTGTCAATGCACGGCCCGGTCCGGGCCGGCCGCTTCCGCGGCCGGTGCCGTCCGCCTCGCGGACAGCAGCGGCTACGCTCGGGTCACATCACGTCGCCAGGAGGTCGTGCCATGCCACGTGCGGGAACCGGTCCCGATTTCATCGAGGCGCTGGCGCGCGGGCTCGAGGTCATCACGGCCTTCCGGCCGAACCGCCCGGTGATGACGCTCGCGGAGGTGGCCGCGGCCACCTCGCTGGCCCGCCCGACCGCGCGGCGCATCCTGCTCACCCTGGAGGAACTCGGTTATGTGCGCGCGGTGGACCGCGGCTATTCGCTGACGCCGCGGGTCCTCGAACTCGGCGTCGCGTACGTGCGGTCCATGGGGCTGTGGGACGTGGCCCGGCCGCACCTGGAGCGCCTGGTGGCGCGGACCGGTGAATCCTGCTCGATCGCCCAGCTGGACGGCTCCGACATCGTCTACGTGGCGCGGGTGGCGGTGCCGAGGATCGTGTCGCTGGCCGTGCAGATCGGTACGCGGTTCCCCGCGCTGGCCACATCGCTGGGGAAGGTGCAGCTCGCGGCGCTGCCGCCGGCGGAGTTGGAGGCGGTGCTGGCCCAGCCGACCCGCTCCGGGCTGGTGGCCCGCTGGCGGCCGGGACCGGCCGAGCGCGACGCCGAGCTGCGGGACGTGCGGGCGCGCGGCTGGGCGTTGACCGACGAGCAACTCACCCTGGGCATCCGGTCGGTGGCGGCGCCGCTGCGGGACGGGTCGGGCCGGGTGATCGCCGGGATCAACGTCAACTGCCACGCGGCGGAGACATCGGTCGAACGCCTGCTGGAGCAGCATCTGCCGCTGCTGCTCCAGGCGGCGGGCGACATAAGCGCCGACTTCGCCCGTGTGCAGGACGTCCCGCAGGTCGACGCGGGGGCCCCGGCCGCCTCCTGAGCGGCGCCCGCCCTTGACCGCCGGCCGCCCGCGGCGGCAGACTCGGTCCGGCGGACACTGGTCCGCTGTACGAACAGGTGAAGCGAGGCAACGGGTGGACGACACCGACCACAGCACGGCGGAAGCGGGTCCCGCGTCCGGGCCGCTGTCGGGAGTACTGGTCGCGGACTTCTCCCGGGTGCTGGCCGGCCCGTACGCCACGATGCTGCTCGCCGACATGGGCGCCGAGGTCGTCAAGGTCGAAGGACCGCAGGGCGACGAGACGCGCTCCTGGATGCCCCCGGTACGGGACGAGGTCTCCACCTACTACCTCGGGGTCAACCGCGGCAAGCGCTCGATCGCCCTCGACCTGCGGGACGACGGCGACGCGGCCCTGGCACGCGAGCTGGCGCACCGCGCGGACGTGGTCATCGAGAACTTCAAGCCCGGCGGGCTGGCCAAATACGGGCTGGACTACGCCGCGGTGAGCGCCGCCAACCCCGGCGCCGTCTACGCCTCGATCAGCGGCTTCGGCACCGGCGCGGGCCGCGACGTCCCCGGCTACGACCTGATGGTGCAGGCGATCTCCGGGCTGATGAGCCTGACCGGCGAGCCGGACGGCCCGCCCTACCGGGCCGGTATCTCGGTGTTCGACGTGATGGCCGGCAACCACGCGGTGATCGGCATCCTCGCCGCGCTGCGCCACCGCGACGCGACCGGCAGCGGCCAGCATGTCGAGGTCAACCTGCTGTCCTCCGCCCTCACCGGGCTGGTCAACCACAGCTCGGCCTACGCGGCCGGCGGCGTGGTGCCGTTCCGGATGGGCAACGCCCACCCCAGCGTCTTCCCGTACGAACCGCTGCCCACCGCGGACAGCGACCTGATCGTGGCGGCCGCGAACGACGGGCAGTTCCGCAAGCTGTGCGACGTCCTCGGGGTCCCGCGGCTCGCGTCCGACCCGCGTTTCGCGCACAACGCCGACCGCACCGCGAACCGGGAGGAGCTGCGCCCCCTGCTGGAGGAGCGGCTGGCCACCCGCGGCGCGGTGGAGTGGTTCGAGGCCCTCACCGCGGTCGGGGTGCCGTGCGGGCCGATCAACACCATCGACGGCGGATTCGCCATGGCGGAGCGCTTCGGGCTCGACCCGGTCGTCGAGGTCGGCGAGGGCGAGCGGGCGGTGCCGACCACGCGCAACCCCATCCGCTTCTCGGCCACCCCTGTCGGCTACCACCGTCCGCCGCCCGGACTCGACGAGCACGGCGCCGAACTGCGCGCGTGGCTGACCGCTCCCGAGGAGGCAGCCGGTGCCTGACCAGCCGCGGTCCGAACCGAAACCCGCGCCGCGGGCCCGTACCGGCTACGAGACCGCCCTCGGCGCGTCGTCGCCGGAGCGGATCACCCTGCTCGGCCAGGATCTCGCCGAGGACGTGATGGGCAAGGTCGGGTTCGGCGAACTCGCCTTCTGGCTGGCCGCGCAGCGCCGGCCGACCGCCGGGGAGACCCGGGTGTTCGAGGCCGTACTGGCCGCGCTGGCCGACCACGGCTTCACCCCGACCGCCATCGTCACCCGCCTGACGTACCTGTCCGCGCCCGACTCCGTCCAGGGCGCGCTGGCGGCCGGCCTGCTGGGCGGCGGATCGCGGTTCCTCGGCGTCACCGAGGACTGCGGCCGCTTCCTGCACGACGTGCTGGACGGGGTCGACGGCCCGCTCCCGGACGACGACGCCGGGTGGGACGCGCTGGCCCTGGCCACCTTGAGGGCGCGGCGGGAGGCACGCGCCTTCGTCCCCGGGCTCGGCCACCACGTCCACAAGCAGGGCGACCCCCGCACCCCGAGGCTGCTGCGGATCGCCGCCGAGGAAGGCGTCTTCGGCCCGCACCTGGCGCTGTTCACCGCCATCGGCCGGACGCATCCGCAGGTGCTCGGCAAGACGCTGCCGCTCAACGGCGCCGGCGTCTGCGGCGCCGCGCTCGCCGACCTCGGACTGCCGCTGGAGCTGCTGCGCGGCTTCGCGCTGCTGGCCCGCACCGCCGGGCTGATCGGCCAGCTCGCCGAGGAGCTGCGCCACCCGGTCGCGAACGACATCTTCCTGTCGGTGGACCTCGACAACCGGTCGGTCGCACCCGATCCGTACGAGCCGGAGCCGTACGGGTACGGCTCCGGCCAGGACGATCCGCACCATCCCGAACAGCACTGACCCCGGCGGCCCACGGGCAGCCGGCCGAGACGAGGAGGGCTGAGATGGCCGAGCTGGTGGCGGTGATCGCGTCCACCCACCATCCCTTCTACTACCGCGCCAGCACCTCCTCGGGAGCCGACCGGCCGCCGTTCGCCGACGCGTGGGTGCGCAAGATCGAGGCGTTCCGCGCCACCCTCACCAGGGCCCGTCCCGACGTACTCGTGATGGTCGGCTCCGACCACTTCCACCAGCTGTGGCTGGACAACATGCCGCAGTTCCTGGTCGGCAAGGCGCCGTTCTACGACGGCAACTTCGCCAATGAGCAGCGCGAGTTCGGACTGCCGAGGATGCTGCTCAAGGGGCAGGAGGACCTCTCGGCCCATGTGCTGCGCGAGGGGCTGGACGCGGGGTTCGACCTGGCGTTCTCCAATGAGCTGCGGATCGACCACTCCATCACGTGCCCGATCATCACGCTGCGGCCCGAGGCGGATCTGCCCATCGTGCCGATCTACACCAACATCTTCGCGCCGCCGCTTCCGCAGCCGAAGCGCTTCGTCCAACTCGGCCGCACCATACGGCAGGTGATCGAGTCCTGGCCGTCCGACCTGCGGGTCGCGGTGATCGGCACCGGGCACCTGTCGCTGGAGCTGGGCGGCCCCCGGCAGTTCGGCCCGACCGGGCCCGATCCGCAGTTCGACCAGAAGGCCGTCTGCTGGATCGCCGGCGGGGACATCGAGGAGTGCCTGGGCGAAGTCAGCCTGGACAGCCTGCACCTGCCGGGCAACGCCACCCACGGGTTCATGGACTTCATGCTGATGATGGGTGTGGCCGGCGAGGGCCGGAAGGCCGACTACGTCGACACGCTCGACCTGTTCCACACCATGGAGGCCTACTTCACCTGGTACCCGAACGGAGCGCCAGCGTGAGCAAGTACCTGCTGAACAAGTTCCTCTACACCATCGACCGCGACACCGACCTCGTGGAGCGCTACCGCGCGGACCCCGCGGCCACCGTCGCCCGCTGGGAGGCGGAGTACGCCAACCGCCTGCTCAACTGCGTCGACGGCGAGGCCAGCACCTGGCTGGCGTTCGACGACACCGAGCGGACGGCGCTCATCACCCACGACTACCCGAAGCTGTTCGAGCTGGGCGCCCACCCGTTCCTCACCCTCACCCTCTTCATCGGCATGTTCGAGCGGGACTACACCGAGCCGCTCGGCTTCCAGCTCGAATACGCCCGGCGCCTGTCGCACGTCCGGTTGCCCTACCCGGACATCTCCACCTGAGACCGGCGGCGCGACCGGAGGTCGGAGGTCCGCGACATTCCGCGGGCCCCGATCGCGCGACCCCGGACACAGCTCCCGCAGCCGCCCCACGGGCACACTGATTTCCCGCACTTCCCCCGGGTATGGGAAAGCCGGAGTATCTCGGTGCATAAATCTGTCCGCCCGATTCCGATCATGAAAGCGAACCGGAATTCGATCACGGCGGTTTACCGAAACCCGCCCCGTAGGCCCGCCGATCTGCCATGCTGACAACCCGATAATCCGATCGATCATGTGTGCCGGATACCGCGCGGAGGGGACGCGGGTGTCCGGGATCCCCGGGGATCCAGCCAGAGGGGGGCCTCTTCCATGAGCCAGCAAGTTCTTCCGTTCTATCTCGTCTGCGACGAGTCGGGTTCGATGTCCGGCGGCCCGATCGAGGCGATCAATAAGTCGCTGCCCGATCTGCACCAGGAGATCGGCAGCAATCCCGTGGTGGCGGACAAGACCCGTTTCTGCCTGATCGGCTTCTCCGACCAGGCGGAAATCCTGCTCCCGCTCTCGGACCTGAGCGTGGTCGCCTCGATGCCCGCGCTGCGGGCCACCGGAGGCACCAACTACGGGGCGGCGTTCAGGACCCTCAAATCCACCATCGACGCGGACGTCGCGCAGCTGAAATCCGAGGGGCACCAGGTCTACCGCCCGGCGGTGTTCTTTCTCTCCGACGGGCAGGCGAGTTCCAACTGGCACGCGGACTACCAGGATCTGGTCGATCCCGCCTGGCGGTCGCACCCCAACATCCTGGCCTTCGGTTTCGGCCAGGCGGACGAGTCGGTGATCCGGCAGGTGGCCACGACGAAAGCGTTCATCGCGGACGGGACGCTCGGACCGGCCGAGGCACTCGGTGAGTTCGCGCAGTCGCTCATCCGCTCCATCGTCAATTCGGGTACGCAGTCGGCGGCCAACTCCCAGGGCGGGGCCACCCTGGTCATGCCGGACGCCGTTCCCGGATTCACCACCATCACGGCCGACCCGATCTGACGTCCGCGGCCGGCCGGGAAATCGCAGGGGGGGAAGCAATGGCGTGGATTTCACGGCGGCCCAAAGGCGGATCGCCGGAAAAGCAGTCCGCGGCGGGCGCGGCCGGACCGGAGGGCGAAGGCCTCGGGGATCCGGTCACGGCGGAGCCGGCGGGGGCGGTCATGACGGAGGAGGCGGTCGCGGCGGACCCGGAGCCGGCCACGGCGGTCGAGCTGCCGGATGCCGGGGCCGGGCCGGCCGCCCCGGACGAGCCGGCCGCCGAACCAGCGGTGGCGCCGGAGCCGGTAGCCCTGGGGCCCCGGTTCCCCGAGCCCGTGGTCCTCGTCGGCAGGCCGTCGCTCGGCTCGGCGCCCCGGGCGCTGCCGCAGGTCACCGCCGCCGCACCGGACTCCGTGGTGGACGGCGGGACGGTCGGCGGGCTGGTGGTGCGCGGCGCCTCCATCCGCGGTGACGACCACCGGTACTTCGGTGAGACGCGCCAGGACGCGATGGGTTTCTGGACGCTGAATCCGCCGCCCGCGGGCGGCCAGGGCTCACCCGCCGCCGATCCGGTCCTGCTGGCCTGTGTCGCCGACGGTGTCGGCAGCCAGCCGCTGTCGCAGCTCGGTTCGTCGCTGGTCTGCCGGCTGCTGCCACAGCACACCGCCCTGCGGTTCGACCGGCTGGCACAGCGGGCCCCGCTCGAGGCGCTGGCCGGCGCCTGCCGGGCGGTGGCCTCCGACATCGCCGCCGGCATCCGGGTCGAGGCGGCGGAACGCCGCGCCGATGCCAAGGAGTTGTCGGCCGCGATGGCCGCGGCGCTGGTCTTCCCCGGCGGTGCGAGCGGTCCCGCGCGGGCGCTGCTCTTCGCGGTGGGCGACTGCCAGGGCTTTCTGCTCAGCCGCGGTGTGTGGCGGGCGGTGCTGGGACCGGCGGGCGACGACGGCGACATCATGAGTACGGCGACGGACGCGCTGCCCGGCCACCCCGACCGGGTGGCCGTCGCGGAATGTGCCCTGGAGTCCGGTGACGTACTGCTGCTGTGCACGGACGGTCTCGCCAACCCCATGCGCAACGACAGTGTGCTGGACCGGCTGGCGCAGTACTGGGGCGCCGGTCACGCTCCCGCACTGCCGGAGTTCTACTGGCAGTTGAGCTTCCGGGCCCAGACGTTCGGCGACGACCGCAGCGCCGTCTGCGTCTGGGTGCCATGACGGCCGCCACCGGCGCCCGGGGCGACATCCAGCTCGCCGCCCTCGACCTGGGCGAGAAGCTCGGCAGCGGCGGTCAGGGCGACGTGCTGCGCGTGCGCAACCGTCCCGGTGAGGTGCTCAAGCGCTACTTCACCGACACGGCCGACGGCGTGTCCATGCGGTATCTGGTCGAGTTCCCCGACACGCTCCCCGACAGCGAACGTGAGGCCCTGCTGCGGCAGACCGCCTGGCCGCTGGCCCGCGTGGTCAAGCACGGCAAGGTGGTCGGCTTCCTGATGCGGGAGGTGCCGGCCTCCTTCGTCGGGCAGACCCGGGCGGGGACGCAGCTGCGCGAACTGCAGTATCTGCTCTACCCGCCGAAGCCCCTGTGGGGCGACATCGTGCCGCTGGACATCCACGGCAGGATCGAAGTCGCCGCCGCCTTCGCCGGGCTGGTCCGTATCCTCCAGGAGCGGCAGATGGTCATCGGGGACATCTCGATGCGCAATCTGCTCTGGAGCCCGGGTGTCCCGGCCCGCATCTGCCTGATCGACTGCGACAGCCCGACCCGGGTGGGCATGCCTCCGGTGCTGCCCACGACGGACACCCCGGACTGGAACGACCCCCGGCAGCAGGGGGGTCCGAGCCCGGCGACCGACCTGTACAAACTGGCGCTGCTGGTCGGCAGGACGCTCAGCGGCAACGCCGATGTGCGCCCCGGCCAGCCGTTGAAGCTGCCCGCGGACACTCCCGAGCCGATCGTGACCGCGGTGCGGGCCTGCTTCGAGGAGGCCGGGCAGCCCCAGGGGCCGCGTCCGGAGGCGGCGCGGTGGGTGCGGGCGCTGAGCGGGCGCGGGGAGATCCTCGTCGGACCACTGCCCGCCAAGCGCGTACTGCCGCCGCCGCTGCCGATGGTCGACCTCGACGGCCGCGGCGGTCCGCGGGGCTCGATTCCGCTGCCGCCGGCGGACAAGAAGCCGTAGTGACATCTCTCATCCGCAAGAGCTGGGGAAGTCGGCCCAGGGGGGAAGCATGACCGAGCAAGTGCGGCTGGTCGCCGCCATCGACTTCGGCACGCACGGCACCGGATTCGCCTGGTCGTTCGCGAGCGAACGCGACCGCGAACCGGTACACCGGCGGATCAATCTGTTCGACGACTGGGAGGGGCAGCCGACCAATTACGTCAAGAATCTGACCGCGATCCTTCTCGACGGAACCGGTGACGTCCTGGAGTGGGGCTATCAGGCGAGCAGGCGGTTCCAGGTGGAGACCCGCGAGCACCCGGAGTACGAGTACGCGCAGGGCTTCAAGATGGGGCTGCTGCCCGGCGTGGCGAAGGTGACCGACTCCTCGACTCCGGCCGGTCCCGGTATGTCGCCGCGCGAACTGATCACCGCGTATCTGAAGGCTTTCCGGCGCTTCGCCCTGGACCGCATCGTCGCCGGGAGTGGTGTCCAGGAGGACGAGATCGCCTGGGTCCTGACCGTGCCCGCGATCTGGCAGGACCGGGAGCGGCAGATCATGCGGGACTGCGCGGTCGAGGCCGGCTTCCCGGAGGTCCCCGAGCGGCTTTTGATCGCGATCGAACCCGAAGTCGCCGCGCTCTACTGCCGGTTCGACAGCGGCCATTCGGGGGTCGGTGAGGCCGGGGACCGGTTCGTCGTGGTGGACGCCGGTGGCGGCACCGTGGACATCACCGCTTACGAGAAGACCGAGGACGGCCTCACCGAGATCGGTTATCCCTCCGGCGGCAGTCTCGGCTCCACCTACATCGACCGGTATCTGCTGGAGACGGTGCTGCCCAAGCGGCTGGGCACCGAGTTCATGAAACGCGCGCGCAATCTGGAGCCGGGGGCGTTCGTCGCGCTCTCCGACGAATGGGAGCGCAACAAGCGGAACTTCGATCCGAAGCACCGGCGTTCGGTCATCCTGCAGATGAGCCACCGGCTCTTCCGTATCCTGGAGGACGCGGACACCCGGCGGCTGGCCGCGATGCAGAACGGTGTGGACGACGCCATCGAACTCGGCTACGACGAGGTGATGGGGCTCTTCGACCACGTCACCAAGCCTCTTCTGAAGCTGGTGGACGAGCAGTTGCGCCAGATCGGGAGCAAGTCGGTGCGGCGCGTGATGCTGGTGGGCGGTTTCGCGCAGTCCCGGTATCTGCAGGAGCGGCTGCGCTCGCACCTGTCCGAGCGCATCGAACTGGTCGTCCCGTCCAAGCCGTCCTGGGCCGTGCTGCTCGGCGCCGTCCACTTCGGCCTCGAACCGTCCCTGATCCGCGGCCGGCGCACCCGGTTCACCTACGGGGTAGCCGCCGCGATGCCGTTCGACATCGTGCGTGATCCGCCGAGCCTGCGCCTGATCAGGTACGACGGCACACCGCTGTGCGACAACCGGTTCGACCGGTTCGTGGAGGCCAGGGAAGTCGTCGAGCCCGGCCGGGAGGTGCAGCGCAGCTACTACCCGGTGACGGAACAGCAGCGGGAGATGACGCTGCGCCTGTTCGTCGCCGAGACCACCGATCCGCGCTATGTCACCGACGAGACGTGCCGGTGCGTCGGTGAGTTGACGATGGACATGACGCCGACGCTGTCCCATCCACCGGCCGAGCGGCGGATCGACATGACGATGATCTTCGGCGGCACCGAGGTCGAGGCGCGTGCCTACGACGTGAAGTCCGGCATCGAGGTCAAGACCCGTATTCGTTTCTCCTAGAAGGTGAGCCCCGAGTCATGGAAGCGACACCACCGCAGGCGACGGCGCCGACCTTCGAGGCCGCCCTGGCCCAGCTGGGCCGGCATCTGGACCGGATGACGGGCAAGCAGCAGGGCACCGGAAAGGAGCTGCGCCACCTGTCCGACGAGCTGACCGGGCTGCGGGCACGGATCGAGGAACTGGAAAGCCTGACCAGCCGCCTGGACGGCCGTTTCACCGAGATCCTGGCGGAACGGCACCAGCAGGAGAAGCCGGACACCCTGACCCAGGAGGCTTACGGCCAGTACCAGCTCGCCGAGGATCTGAAGACGCTCTTCCTCGACATCGACCGCGACTACCGCGCTGCCCACCAGCGGGCGATGAAGACCGGGCCCACGGCCGAGCACCGGGCGAACATGCTGCATCACCTGCTCAACTGGCAGCTCACGGACAACCTCGAGTCCGAGTCCGAACTCACGAAGTACTGGAACAACGGCGGGGCCGGCCGCGGTGAGATCACCGCGCTGATCCCCCGGATCGCCGAGCTGCGCCGGGAGGCCGAGGCGCTGGACCCGAGCTGCGAGTTCTCCTTCGAGTTCGGCCCGGAGGCGGCGTACGGCGGGAGTTACGTGCCGTGGAGCGTGTGCGACCCCGAGGACGAGGCCCGGTACGCGGTCACGCCCGCCTATGTGGTCGGCCCGCGCTGCTACCTGCCGCCGCAGGTCTACACCTCACCGGTCGACCCCGGCTAGCGGATCGGCGGCCGGGGGCGGGGGATGCCGGGGATGCGGCGGAGCCGCGTCCCCGGCCGGGGGTCAGAGGTCGAGCAGTTCCTCGTAGAAGCCGCCGAAGCCCCGCTCCCGGTCGACGAGATGGATCTCCAGGATCCAGTGCAGCAGCCGCCCCGCCTCGTCCGTGCGCCGCAGCGGCTGATCGTTGGCGGGCACGATGTGGGAGTCGACGTCCTCCCAGTCGTTGTACTCCGGCGGGAACTCCCCCACCAGGTGGCCCGCGTGCCAGCCGCCCAGTTGCCAGCCCGCTTCGGCGGCCCGGCGCTCGACCTCGGCGTAGAGCTGCTCGCCGGTGATGTCCGGGTCCGCTTCGAAGGCTCGGCGCCCCGCCGCGAAGACGGTCGGCAGGTCGTCGCGCAAGCGGTGTTTGACGGGGTCGTCGCCGAGCACGAAGGTCCGCCCGAAGTCCGCCTCGAACTCCTCGAAGATCGGCCCGAAGTCGGCGAAGGCGATGTCGTCCGCGCCGATGACCCGGTCCGGCGGGTTCTCGCGGTACGGCAGCAGGGTGTTGGGGCCGGACCGCACGATCCGCTTGTGCCAGTAGTGGGTGGTCCCGAACATCTCGTTGGCCAGATCACGGATCCGGTCGCTGACCTCGCGCTCGCCGAGGCCCGCCGTGACAAGTCGCCGCGCCTCGATCTCGGCGAACAGCAGCGCCGCCTTGGCCTGGGCGTCCAGCAGCAGTGCCGCGCGGGTGGATTCGTCCGTCACCTGGCTCACCGTAGGAGCAGCGGCCCGCTTTCGGCAACCGCGTGGCTCAGCTCGTCGCCACCTCGACCCACACGGTCTTGCCGCGGCCGTTGGGTGAGCTGCCGAAGGCGGAGACGAGCGCGTCCACGATGACGAGGCCGCGGCCGTGCTCGGAGTCCCGGCCCTCCTCCTCGGAGACGACCATGAAGGACGGCACCGGCGGCGCGGCGTCGGAGTCGATGACCTCCAGCCCGATGTGGTCGGCGAACTCCCGGAGCCGCAACTGGACATCGCTGTCGGCGTGGATCAGCGCGTTGGTCGCCAGTTCGGACACGATGAGTTCCAGGGAGTCCGCGGGCAGGTCGTAGTCCCAGGCCTCCAGCTGCGACCGGACGAATCTGCGGGCCGCGGCCACGCCCCGCAGATCGTGGCGCTGGATGTCGAGCCGGCCCAGCCGCCGGGACGCGCCCAGCCGCGGGCCCTCGTAGCGCGCCAGGAGCACCACCGCGTCGTCCGTCCGGGCTTCCGGCGGCGGGAGGGCTTCCACCATCCGGTCGGCGCGCTGCTCCAGATTCTGCGTGGCGTCGTGGCCGAGGGACTCCAGGTGCAGCCGGGCACAGGTCACCGCGTCGAACGGACTGCCACTGGCGAGGCCGTCGGTGTAGAGGAACAGCAGGGTGCCCGGATCCAGGGTGCACTCGAAGTCCTGGTAGGGGGTCTCGGGTTGCACACCCAGCGGCACTCCGGGAGGGCTGGTCAGCGGGCCTTTGAGTCCTTCCTGCCCGCGGGCGACCGGCGGCGGGTGCCCGGCCAGGCAGTACGTGGCGACGCCGGAGGTCCCGTCCAGGAACATGGCGCAGCAGGTCGCGAAGAGTTCGGTGTCCATGTCCGCGAGGAGCTGGCTCGTCCGCTCCATCACCGCGGCGGGCTGGTGCCCTTCGCGGATATAGGCCAGGACCGAGGCGCGCACCTGTCCCATCACGGTGGCGCTCTCGACGCTGTGGCCCTCGACGTCTCCCACGATCAGCGCGATCCGGTCGTCGGAGAGCCTGATGACGTCGAACCAGTCCCCTCCCGACAGGGAGGTGGACACGGCCGGGAGATACCGGGCGGCCACCACGAGTTCGGGCAGCTCCGACAGCGTGCGGGGGAGCAGCCGCTTCTGCAGGCTGTGGGCGAGCTTGTGTTCGTTCTCGCCCAGGCAGACACGCTCCAGCGCGGCGCCGAGCATGCCCGCCATCACCATCATGACGGCCCTCTCCTCCGGGGCGAACGGGCGTGGTGCGCCGAAGCCCAGGCAGCACACACCGATGCAGGACCGGCTTCCCTTGAGGGGGAGATAGGCCCAGGCCTCCCAGCCGTCGTCCGCCGATCCGGGGTAGTCGGCTTTCTTCTCCGCGCGGTCGCTGTAGAAGAGGGGACGCCCCTCGCGCAGGACGTCGGCCGTCGGAGTGCGGCCGCGGGCGCTGGAACCGTGGAGGTCGCGGCCCGTGGCCGACAGCCGGCCGCTGTGGCCGACGATCCACAGGCGTCCGTCCTCCACTCTGGTGAAAGTCATCTCCTGGGCGTCGAAAGGCGTCATGAGATGCGTCTGGGCGGTGCCGGTGACATCGTCGCGGTTCACCGCGCGGTTCAGGGATCCGTCGAGTTTGAAGACCTGGTACATGAACGTGTGACCGGCGGAGCCGGGGGCGTCCGGCAGACCCCATCCGGGCACCTCCGAGGCGTCCAGCCCCGGTTGCCGCCGGTGCAGGGGGACCACGGTCGGCCAGGGCGGCGGGCCGAAGGAGATGCCCTGCTCGGCGATGGGGGCCAGCGACCGGGCGAGTTCGCCGGCCCGGTCGCCCAGCCAGCGCAGCTTCCTCGCCTGCGCCGGCACACCGTCCGCCGGCGGCCTCATGACGACGGTCAGGACGCCGAACCGGTGGCCGTCCTGGGTGATCGGCGCGGCGCCGACGCAGTAGGAGCTGAGGAAGGCGACCAGGTCGTCCCCCTCGGGCTGGACGTACGAGCCGTCCGTGACGACCGCCTGCCCGGTGCGGAACGCCTGCGCGGAGGTGTAGGTGCCGTCGAGGGGTATCCGCTCGGGCATCGCGTGCATGGCCGGCGACGTCCCGCCGATCATCGCGGCGCGCAACTCCTCGTACGCCTCGTCCACGAAGTAGACGCTGCACACCACGCCGCCGAGTTCGTCGACCGAGTCGCTGATCGCCGTGTGCAGCAGCGTCGGGACCGCCGGATTCCCGTAGCGGTAGACGCCGGTGGATTTCCCGGCCCGGGGGTCCCTCGGTTCGGTTGCGCTCATGCTCGGCCGCCCCCATCCGGGATTTCGGCTCCTGGTCCCGCTGAGCCCGTCCCGTGGACTCACGCAGGCACGATG
Source organism: Streptomyces polygonati (assembly GCF_042650325.1). Lineage (NCBI taxonomy): Bacteria > Bacillati > Actinomycetota > Actinomycetes > Kitasatosporales > Streptomycetaceae > Streptomyces > Streptomyces polygonati. Next base: position 91,538 of record NZ_JBHSBB010000001.1, read on the forward strand.
GGTTCCCCCTCTGCTTAGCCTCTGTCCGCTTTCGCAGGCTTTATCCGCTTTTTCTGTCGTCGGCGGGCCTCCCGCTGTGCCGCGAGGGCCGACGCGCGCCGGCACCGGACCGGGGCCCGTGCCGCAGCGCGCTCCGAGCGCCCGGTCACCGGGCCTTTTGCATCCAGTCCTCGTAGCGGGTGGGCGCCAGGCGCGCGTCCGGGCCGGCGATGAGTACGTCACCGACGACGACCGCGAACATGCCGGCCTCGGCGTCGGTGACCACGGTCCTGGCGTCCTGGTGCGCCGCCAGGGTGAGCCTGCCGAGCTCGTCGAGGGGGAAGACGTCCGGGCCGGCGATGTTCCGGATCCCCTGCAGCGGAGCGCCGGTGGCGACCTCCACGACCGTGTCGACGATGTCCGCCGCGGCGATCGGCTGGATGCGGGTGGCGGGCAGCCGGACGGTGCTGTCGTCGGAGGTCCAGGACAGGACCGCGTCCATGAACTCGAAGAACTGCGTGGCGCGCACGATGGAGTACGGCGTGGGTCCCTGCCGGAGCAGCTCTTCCTGGAGGGCCTTGGCCCGGTAGTAGTCCAGCTGCGGCACCTGGTCGACGCCGACGATCGAGAGGATGACCTGGTGGCGGACGCCGGCCCGCTCCCCCGCGGCGAGCAGGTTGTCCATGGAGGTGCGGAAGAAGTCCGGCGACGCCTCGTCGAAGGTCGGGGAGTTCGCCAGGTTGATCACGACGTCGGCGCCCTCCAGCGCCTGGTCCAGACCCTTCCCGGTCAGCAGGTCGACACCGGTCGACAGGGCCGCCGGGACGGCCTCGTGTCCGGCCTCGGTCAGCTTCTGGACCACCTGCGAGCCGATCAGTCCGGTACCGCCGATAACGGTGAGCTTCATCGCTGTCACCTTTCAGGGCGTGCCGCCAGGCACGCCGGGGTTCGCGGAGGACGCATCCTCAACTCGGATACTTCTTGTCCGAGATGATAGTCGGATAGTCTTTGTCCGAGTCAACCGGGTGGGAGGGTCGAGGGATGAAGTTGTCGGGCGGCGTCGAGTGGGCCCTGCACTGCTGCGTCGTGCTCACCACGGGGACGGACCCGGTGCCCGCGGCCCGGCTCGCGGAACTGCACGACGTCTCCGGCAGCTATCTGGCCAAGCAGCTGCAGGCGCTCTCCCGGGCCGGCCTGGTGGACTCCGTCCAGGGCAAGGCGGGCGGATACGTCCTGACCAGAGCCCCGGAACTGATCTCGGTCCTCGATGTCGTGACGGCTGTCGACGGCGCGCAGCCCGCGTTCGTGTGCACCGAGATCCGCCAGCGGGGCCCGCTGGCGACACCGCGGGAGGCCTGCACCCGGCCCTGCGCGATCTCCCGCGCGATGGCCGGGGCCGATGCCGCCTGGCGCGCCGCCCTGGGGGCGATATCCATCGCGGACCTCGCCGGGAGTGTCGAGGAGGACTACGGTCCCGGCGCGCTCGCGGGCATCGGCGGCTGGCTGACCGGGCCGGACGCCGGCCAGGGCGCGGCCCCGGCCGGCTGACCGGCGGCGGCACCGCCTGCCGGCGGATCGCGGAGTAGCCGGGGACATCCGGGGCATAGGCACGGTATGTCCCGTAATGACCGCGCGGCGCCCGAGGGAGACGCGGCCGCCCGCGAGCCTGCCGACGTACTCCTGGTGGTCGACGGCGGGCTGAGGGTGACCGCCTGGACCGGGGCCGCCGGACGTCTGTGGGGCTACTCGGCCGACGAGGTGCTGCGTCGTCCCGCCGCCGCCTTGCTGGCCGACGGCGGTCCGGCGCCCGCCGACGTCTTCACGAGCGGGACCTGGTCGGGGCGGCTGCCCATCAGGCGCGGCGACGGGCGGGAGACGGCCGCCGGCCTGCGGGTCTCCCCGCTGCACGGCGGTGACGGGGGTACGGGCTGGCTGGTCTGGGCGCCCGATCCGGCCACCCGGCCCGGCCTGGATCCGGCCGCGCTGGACGCCTTCTTCGGACAGGGGCCGGTGAGCCTGGCCGTCTGGGACCGGGACCTGTGCTGCACCTGGTTCAACGACAGCGTCCACAACGGGAAGATCTTCCGCTCCGGTCCGGAGCTCGGCGGCTATGTCACCGACCTCGTGGACGCCCAGTACCCCGCGTTCCTGGAATCAGCCATGGCGGAGGTCCTGGAGACCGGTGTGCCGCTGCTCGGCCACGAATTCCGGCCGCCCGGGACGGCGGGGCGGGACGACACCTACTTCTGGGTCTCCTTCGTCCGCCTGGACGGGCCGGACGGACTGCCGCTCGGCCTGGGCTCGGTGGCGATGAAGGCCAGCGGGGAGCGGGAGAGCGCACGGTTCACCCTGCTCAGCGAGGCGGAAAGCCGCATCGGCGCCAATCTGGACCCCATGGCCACCGCGCAGGAGCTGGCGGAGACGGCGGTGCCGAACCTCGCCGACTACGTCACGATCGATCTGGCCGACGCCATCCCGCTGGGGAAGGAGCCGCTGGAGCACCTCAAGTCCACCGACGCCAGCATCCCCAGCTTCTACCGCGCCGGGGTGTCCTCCATCCACTCCGATCTGCGCGAGTCCCTGTGGCGGCGCGGAACACCGGTCTTCGTCCCGCCGGAGTCCCCCTTCACCGCGGTGCTCGACAGCCGGACCGCCCATTTCGAGCCGGTCCTCGACACCTCCCCCGGTACCTGGCTCGACAACGACCCGGACCGTGCCCGGGTCATCCACGCCACCGGGATGCACTCCCTGATGATCGTCCCGCTCCAGGCGCGCGGATCGATGCTCGGCATCGCCGTCTTCGTCCGGACCGAGAATCCGCTGCCGTTCAGCAGGGCCGATCTCGTCCTCGCCGAGGATCTGGCGGCACGGGCGTCGCTGAGCCTTGACAACGCGCTGCGCTACACCCGTGAGCGCACCGCCGCGCTCGCGCTGCAACGCGATCTGCTGCCGCAGCACCTGTCCGGCGGCGGCGCCGTCGAGGTCGCCTCCCGCTATCTGCCCTCGGACACCCATGGCGGTGTGGGCGGCGACTGGTTCGACGTCATCCCGATGCGGGACGGCCGCGTCGCGCTGGTGGTCGGCGATGTCGTCGGCCACGGCATCAACGCCGCGGCGACCATGGGCCGGCTGCGGACAGTGGTGCGCACCCTCACCAAACTGCGGGTACCGCCGGCCGAGCTGCTCACCCGGATGGACGAACTCGCGGTGGAGCTGGCCCAGGACCACGTCACCGACGCCGACCCCATGGCCCCCAATGTCGGAGCCACGTGCCTCTACATGGTCTACGACCCGGCCACCCGGCGCTGCACACTGGCGAGCGCCGGCCATCCCCCGCCCGCGATCATCTCCCCGGACGGATCGGTCGACTTCGCGGGCGTGCCCCCGGGCACACCGATCGGGGTGGGCCTGGGAACCTTCGAGTCCATCGAGCTGGAACTCGCGGAGGGCAGCGTGCTGGCGCTGTACAGCGACGGTCTGATCGAGACCCGCGACAGCGACATCGACCGGGGCCTGGAACGGCTGCGCACCGCACTGACCGGTCCCGTCACGGCCCTGGAGGACCTGTGCGCGTCGGTCATCGACAGCATGGTCTCCGACGGGCCGGCCGACGACGACACCGCGCTGCTGCTCGCCCGGACCCTCCCGCCCGGCCCCGCCGGCGGCTGAGGTCCGGCGGCGCCGGTCCGGCGGCTGAGGTCCGGCGGCGCCCTCAGCCGGTCGCCGACGACCGGTACGGGCGGAAGAACGCGCGCAGTTCCTCCGCGTACAGCTCGGGTTCCTCGAACGCCGCGAAGTGCCCGCCGCGCGGGGGCTCGGTCACCCGCACGACGTCGGCCGTACGCTCCAGCCAGGCCCGCGGCGGGCGGACGACGTCGCCGCGGAAGAGCGAGAAGCCGGACGGCACCTCGACCCGGCGGGCGTACTGCGCGGCCGGGATCGCGGCGTTGGCGCGGTACATGCGCATCGAGGAGCCGATCGTCCCGGTCAGCCAGTAGAGCGTGACGTTGGTGAGGATCTCGTCCTTCGTGAAGGACCGCTCGATGTCGCCGTCGCAGTCGCTCCACGCCCGGAGCTTCTCGACGATCCACGCGGCGAGCCCGGCTGGCGAGTCGGTGAGCCCGAACGCGGCGGTCTGGGGCTTCGTACGGTGCATGGCGGCGTAGGCGCCCTCGGTCGCGCCCCAGGCCGCGGCGCTCTCGAACCAGGCGCGCTCCTCGGGCGCGAGCTCGGCCGGATCGCCGCTGAAGACGGGCAGGCCCGCGTCGGTCCGGTGGACGGCCACGACCCGGTCGGCGTGGTCGAGCCCGAGGTAGCGGCTCACATGGCTGCCGAGGTCGCCGCCCGCCGCGCCGAACCGGGGGTAACCGAGCACGTCCATGAGCTCGGCCCACAGCCCGGCGACCGCGACGGACTCCAGCGGCGGCCCGGTGGGGCGGTCGGAGTAGCCGAAGCCCGGGATGTCGGGCACGACCACGTCGAACGCGTCGGCGGGGTCGGCGCCGTGCGAGCCCGGGTCGGTCAGCAGCGGCACGACCTTCGCGTAACGCCAGAAGGAGTCGGGCCAGCCGTGGGTCAGGATCAGCGGCAGCACCGGCCCGGCGGGCGCGACGGCCCGGGCGTGCACGAAGTGGATGCCGAGACCGCCGAGCGGGACGCGGAAGCGCGGGAGCCGGGCCAGCGCCGCCTCCTGCGCGGGCCAGTCGAAGCCGTCCGCCCAGTAGGCGACGAGTTCGCGGAGGTAGCCGAGGTCGGTCCCGAGCGACCATCCGGCGTCCTCGGGCGCGTCCGGCCAGCGTGTCGCGCGCAGCCGGACCCGGAGGTCCTCCAGCGCCGCGGGGTCGGTCTGCGGGGTGAACGGCTCCGGCCGCGGCGGGACATCAGGCATGGAAGGCATCCTAGGACGAGCGGCGCCCGCCGCCGTGGTCACCACTCGCCCGGGCGCCGGATCCGCCGGATCCGGGCGGGATGCCACCGGCGGGGACACCGCCTTCGGCGGGGCGCGGCAGACGGCCGGGCGGTCGTCCTTCGCCCCGGCCGGACATGGGGTCGTCGCCGAGGCCGGTGAAGGGGTCCGCGGCCCCGGGCGTGATCGCGAAGACCAGCGCGGACACGCCGAGGGTGGAAAGGGCGGCGCCGATCAGGTCGGGGCGGCCCTCTCCGGGGCTCTTCGACTCGGGGACCAGCGCAAGTACCGCCACCAGGCCGGCCAGCACCACCGGCAGGTTGACCAGGAAGAGCGCGCCCCACCGGAAGTGCGCCAGCAGCAGGCCGCCGATCGGCGGGCCGGCCGCGAAACCCAGCGCGCTCACCGCGGCCCAGGCACCGATCGCCCGGCCGCGCTCGGCGTCGTCGAAGACCTGGATCAACACCGTCACCGTACTGGTGACCAGGAGCGCCCCGCCCACGCCCATGCCGGCCCGGGCGGTGATCAACTGGCCGGTGGACCGGGCCAGTCCGGCGGCGAGCGAGCCCAGGCCGAAGACCGCGAGCCCGGTGAGCAGCAGTCGTCTGCGGCCGTAGCGGTCGGCGGCGGCGCCGGCGGTGAGCAGCAGGCCCGCCTGGACCAGCGAGTAGGCGTTGACGATCCACTGGATGCCGGCGGTGTCCGCGCCCAGGGAACGGTCGAGCGAGGGGATCGCCACGTTCAGCACGGTGTTGTCGAGCACCACGGCGAGCTGGACCAGGCAGACCACGGCGAGGATCGCCCAGCGGGCCGGTTGGCGGCCGTCGGCCGTGGCCGCCGTAGCGGTGACCGCCGTATCCGCCCGCGCCGGGTCCGGCGTCACGAGGCGGCGGGCGCCGGCGGCGCGAACCGTGCGATCGGGTTGGCCAGCTCGCCGACCAGTTGCAGGGCTGCCGTGGGGTCGGCCAGATCGACCATCTGCCGGTTGTCGCGCAGCTGGAGCCGGTTCAGGCAGGACAGCGGGAACCGCTCGGCGAACGGGTCGAAACGCTCGAACTTCTCGGCCAGCTGCGGCACTCGCTCCCGGTAGTCGGTGACGCAGTCCGCCACCGCGCGCCAGAAGTCCTCCTGTTCCAGCGCGCCGGCCTCGTCCAGGACGGCGGCCAGATAGCGGAAGAAGCAGTCGAAGACGTCGGTGAAGATCGACAGCAGCTTCAGGTGGTCCGGGATGTCGGCGCGGATCCGCTGGACCTCGGGGGGCAGCGCGGCCAGCGGGTCCATCACGACGATCTCTTCGGCGATGTCCTTGAAGATGGCCCGCTGGACGGTGCCGGCCTCGTCCAGTACCAGGATGACGTTCTCGCCGTGCGGCATGAAGGCCAGGTCGTAGGCGTAGAAGCTGTGCAGCAGCGGGGTGAGGTAGGCGTCCAGATAGCGGCGCAGCCAGGCGGCCGGGGCCAGGCCCGAGCGGTCGATCAGCGCGGCGGCCAGCGAGCGGCCGGCCCGGTCGGTGTGCAGCAGGGCGGCCATGGTGGCCAGCCGCTGGCCGGGCTCCAGGGAGGGCACCGGACTCTCCCGCCAGAGCGCGGCCAGCATCTTGCGGTAGGGCGAGTAGCGGTCGGTGGCGGCCTCGTACTGCCGGTGGCGGTAGCCGATCGCGGCGTGCTCGCGGATGATCGTCAGCCGGGTCCCCCGCAGCAGCTCGTCCTCGGCGATCAGCCGGGCCAGCCAGTCGTTGATGGCGGGGGTGGCCTCCATGTACGCGGCCGAGAGTCCGCGCATGAAGCCCATGTTGAGCACCGAGAGAGCGGTCTTGACGTAGTGCTTCTCCGGGTGGCCGGTGTTGAAGAAGGTCCGGATGGACTGCTGGGCGAGGTAGGAGTCCGCGCCCTCACCGAGGAAGACCAGGCGGCGCTCGGCGAGTTCACCGGCGAAGGTGACGGAGAGTTTGTTGGACCACTGCCAGGGGTGGACCGGGAAGAGGTGGTAGTCGGCCGGGTCGAGGCCGAGCCCGGTCAGTACGGCGTGCAGGCCGGCCAGCTCGGCCGCGCCCAACTCCCCCTCGATCAGGCGCTGGTAGTCGGTGTCGGCGCAGCTGGTGAAGGTGGAGTGCGAGCGCTGGGCGGCCAGCCACACCAGGTGGACCGGGCTGGCCGCCTCGGGCGCGTACCGGTGGTAGTCGTCGCCGCCGAAGCCGATCCGCCCGTTGTTGGCGACGAAGCCGGGGTGGCCGTCGGTCATCCCGGTCTCGACGGCCTGGAAGCCGGCCCCGGCAAGTTCGGCGGCGCTGACGTCCGTCTTGTCGAGTTTGTAGGCGCTGCCGGACAGGGTGGAGCTGATCTCCTCCAGATAGACCGGCAGTACCTGCTCGGACAGGCCCAGCGTCCGCCGCAGTTCGACGAGGAAGTCCACCGCGTCCAGCGGGAGTTCGCTGTCGCCGCGCCATCGCGTGATGGAGTCGGCGGCGATCTGCCAGTGGTCCAGCCACAGCAGTCGGGCGGTGAAGCGGTATTCCACCGAGCGGTCGTCGCCGCGCACCACGAAGCGGTTCGCGCCGATCGGCTCGGGCACCAGCAGCCGCTCGTGGGCGAACTCGGCCAGCGCCTTGCGGACCAGCAGCCGGTTGGCCGCCGCCCAGGTGTCCGGCCTGAGATGGGGGACGGGGTTCACGCGGTCACTCCTCGGGTGGCGGCGGCGAACCGCTCGCGGGTGCAGAAGCTGAGCAGCGCCTCCTTCTCGGGCTTGCCGACCGGGCCGGCCGGCTCGAAGCCGACGGCCGCGTTCAGGGCGTGCACGGCGGTGTTGCGGATGTCGGGTTCGACCACCACCCGGCGTACGGCCGGGTCGTCCAGCACGAAGGCCATCACGGTGGTGATCACCGCCCGGGTGAAGCCGTGCACGGGGGTGTCGGTGGGTGCGCACAGGAAGTGCATGCCGGTGTCGCCGGGCTCGGAGGCGTACAGGCCGGCCAGTTCGACGTGCGCGGGGTCGTAGCGCTCCACCAGAAAGGCGGGCCGGCCCTCCAGCAGGCCGATGAACGCGTCGCGGTACGGATCGTCGAGGAGCGTGCGGTACTCCGCCGCCACCTCGGCGACCGACAGGCCCCGCATCATCCAGAAGCGTGCCTTGGGGTGGGTGACCCAGTCATGCAGCAGTCCGGCGTCGGCCGGCAGGTCGAGCCGGCGGACGGCGAACCGGCCGAGGACGGGGTCGGTTCGGGAGAACAGGACGGTGCCCGGGTCCTGCCGGGCGCTCGTGGGACGCTCGTTCACGAGATCACGTCCTCCGGGGCCCCGAACTCCTGGAAGGCGATGGCCTTCTCGATCGGGTAGACCTCGCGGCCGGTCAGCTCGCGGACGATCCACGAGTTGCGGTACGGGCCCATGCCGAGGTCCGGTGAGGTGATGCTGTGGGTGTGGGTGGCGCTGTTCTGCAGGAAGATCCCGCGGCCGGTGGTGTCGATGCTGTAATTGCGCGCCACGTCGAAGCGGCCCCGGCCGTCCCAGCGGATCCGGTCGCGCACCGGCGCGAGGAAGTCCGGGACGCGGTACTCGTAGCCGGTGGCCAGCACCAGTCCCTCCGTGCCGAGCGAGAAGTCGCGCCGCTGCTCGGTGTGGCGCAGGCCGAGTGTGTAGCGCCCGGTCGCCTCCTCCCAGGAGGCGCTGTGCAGCGCGGTGTTGGTGAACAGCCTGGTGGGCACCGGGCCGCTGACGCTCTGCTGGTAGAGCAGGTCGTGGATGCTGTTGATCAGATCCGCGTCGACTCCCTTGAACAGGCCCTTCTGCTCGGCCTCCAGCCGGTAGCGGGTCTCCTCGGGCAGCGCGTGGAAGTAGTCGACGTACTCCGGAGAGGTCATCTCCAGGGTGAGCTTGGTGTACTCCAGCGGGAAGAACCGGGGTGAGCGGGTGACCCAGTTGAGCCGGTAGCCGTGCGCGCCGGCCTCGGACAGCAGGTCGTAGTAGATCTCGGCCGCGCTCTGGCCGCTGCCGACCACGGTGATGCTCCGCTTGGCCTGGAGAGCCGGTTTCGCCTTCAGGTAGCCGGAGTTGTGCACCAGGTCGCCGCCCAGCTCCCGGCATGCCTCGGGCAGGTGCGGCGGGGTGCCCGTGCCGAGCACCAGGTGCCGGGCACGGTGCCGGACCACCTCGTCGCCGACCGTCGAGGTGACGGTGTAGAGCCCGTCGTCCTCGCCGTACTCGACCAGCGAGACCCGGTGCCCGAAGCGGACGCCGGGCAGCCGGCCGGCCGCCCAGCGGCAGTACTCGTTGTACTCGCGGCGTACCGGGTAGAACTTCTCGCGGATGTAGAACGGGTAGAGCCGACCTGACTCCTTGAGGTAGTTCAGGAAGGAGTACGGCGAGGTCGGATCGGCCAGGGTGACCAGGTCTGCCATGAACGGGGTCTGCAGGGTGGCGAAGTCCAGCAGCATCCCCGGGTGCCAGTCGAACTCCGGCTTGCTCTCCAGGAACAGCCCGTCGAGTTGCTCGATCGGCGCGGTCAGGCAGGCCAGGCCCAGGTTGTAGGGGCCGAGCCCGATGGCGATGAAGTCATGGGTGGACATACGTCTCTCCCGTGGCAGGGGTCGGTCGTGGCAGGGGTCGGTCGTGGCGGGTCGGGGCGGGCGGCGGCACGGCGTGGGGCGAGCCGGGGCCTCAGGACGGGCTTCGGTCGGTGCTCCGGCCGTGGCCGGCGGAGGACCGCTCGGCGAGGTGGCGTTCGGCGTGTCCGGCCAGCAGGTCGAGAACCTGGACGATGTCGGCGAGGCCGGTCTCGGGGTTGAGCAGGGTGAACTTCAGGTAGTGCTTGCCGTCCACCTTGGTGCCGGCCACCACGGCCTCACCGGAGGCGGCCAGCGCCTCGCGGGCGTACAGGTTGGCGGCGTCGGCCGTCGTGTCGTCCCGGTCGGCCTGCGGCAGGTAGCGGAAGACCACGGTGGACAGCTGGGAGCGGGTGACCACTTCGAACCGGGGGTCGGCGACGAGCAGGTCGTGGGCCGCCGCGGCGCGGTCGACGACCTCGTCGAAGAGCGCGCCGACCGCGTCCGCGCCCATGACGCGCAAGGTGAGCCAGAGCTTGAGCGCGTCGAAACGGCGGGTGGTCTGGAGGGACTTGTCCACCTGGTTGGGGATCCGCTGCTCGACCGTCCGGGCCGGGTTGAGGTAGTCCGCGTAGTAGGTGGCGTGCCGCAGCAGCGCGCCGTCGGACACCACCAGGGCGCTGGAACTCACCGGCTGGAAGAAGGACTTGTGGTAGTCCACGGTCACCGAGTGGGCCCGCTCGACGCCGTCGAGCAGCTGCCGGCGGGTCGGCGAGACCAGCAGACCGCAGCCGTAGGCGGCGTCCACATGGAGCCAGTTGCCGTCGCGCTCGCAGAGTTCGGCGATGGCGGGCAGCGGGTCGATGGAGCCGAAGTCGGTGGTGCCGGCGGTGGCCACCACCGCCATCACCAGCAGGCCCTGGCGCCGGCAGCGCTCCAGCTCGGCCGCCAGCGCGGCGGGCCGCATCCGCCGGCTCCGGTCGGTCGGGACCACGATCACGGCGTCCATGTCCAGGCCGAGCATTTTGGCGGACTTCTTGACGCTGAAGTGGCTGGCCTCCGAAGCGATGACGCGCAGCCTCGGCAGCAGTTCGTGACGGGCGGGGGGCGGCACGGTGCCCGCCGCCGCGCGGGCCAGCGCCTCCTCGCGGGCCAGCAGCAGGGCCTGGAGGTTGGACTGGCTGCCGCCGCTGGTGAAGATGCCGTCGGCGTCCACCCCGAAGCCGATCCGGCCGGCCGTCCAGTCGACCAGGCGGCGCTCGATCAGCGTGCCGCCCGCGCTCTGGTCCCAGGTGTCCAGCGAGGAGTTGACGGCGGTGAGGACCGCCTCGGCGAGCAGCGCGGGGATGACCACCGGGCAGTTGAGGTGGGCCAGATAGCGCGGGTGGTGGAAGTAGACCGCGTCCCGCAGATAGACCTCCTCCAGTTCGTCGAGCGCGGCGGCCGGGTCGTTCAGCGGGTGGTCGAGGTCGATGCCGGATATCTCCGGGGCCAGTCGCTGCGGGCTGATCCCGCTGAACGGGCGCTCGGTGCGGGCGATCCGGTCGGCCACCCGCTCGATGCCGCCGGCCATCGAGCGGCGGTAGTCCGCCAGGGTGAGGTTGTTGAACAGATGCTTTCTCGCGTCTTCCGCCGCGGTGGCAGTGCGGGCCGACGGGGCCTCAATGGTGTGTCCCTGAAAGCTCATGGCCAGACCTCAGCAGTCACAGAAGGAGGGGAGGAAGTTAGGTTAGCCTAACCTAACTTTAGCGGGTGCCCAAGACCCCCTCCGGCCGGGAGAGGGCCCTGGGACAGCAGGCGGAGCTATCCGGCGTCGGGCGCCTGGGCCTCCGCCCGAAGCTGTTCCTCGGAGGCGCCGCGGCGCCAGTATCCGGAGAACTCGACGGACGCGCGGTCGAGGCCCCGCTCGCCGACCACGTGCCGGCGCAGCGCCCTGACCATGGCCGACTCGCCCGCGATCCAGGCGTACGGCGCTCCTTCGGGCAGTTCGGCGGCCCGTACGGCCCCGGTCAGCGGCCCGCCGCCGGCCGGTTCGCCCGCCGTACGGTCCCGGTCGCCGCGGACCAGCCAGACGATCTCCGCGTCGGCCGCGCTGGGCAGGTCCTGGATGTCCTCGGAGTACGGCACCTCGATCCAGGCCTTGACCCGGCTGCCGGCCGGCAGCCACTCCAGGATTCCGCCGACCGCGGGCAGTGCGGTCTCGTCGGCGGCGAGCAGTATCCAGTCGGTGCCCGCGGGGGGTTGGAAGCGCACGCTGCGGTTGTCCGCCACCGCCGGGCCCAGCAGGACCACTTGGTCACCCGGCGCGGCCCGCGCGGCCCACCGCGAGGCCGGCCCGGCCGCTCCCGCCGGGCCCCCCGGTCCGGCGCCGTGCAGCGCGAAGTCCACGTCCACCTCGGCGCTCCCCCGGCGCTGCGAGCGGATGGTGTACGAGCGCATCACCGCCCGCTCCTCTTCGGGCTGGCTCCGCCACCGCTGGAACCATCCCTCGTCGGCGTCGGCCGGGATCAGCGGAGCGGCCTGGCCCGGCCGCGGCAGGAAGAGCGAGAAGCTCTGGTCCCGGCCGCCGGAGGCGAAGGACGCCAACTGCTCGCCGCCGAAGGTGATCCGGACCAGCGTGGGGCCGAGCCGGCGGCTGCTCACCACGTGTGCCCGGAAGAAACGGAACTGGCCGGCGATCGGCTTCGCGCCGCCGACCGCGGCCCCGGCATCGGACCCGGTCGCCCGCGCGGCGTTCAACTGACCTTCTTGGTCGACTCGACGGCCTTGGTGAGCCGCTCCAGCAACGGCGCCGCGCCGGCATAGGAGAAGCGCGGCACCGCGCTCCACGGAGTGATCTGCCGGGCCTTCACCGCCGGCAGCCTGCCCCAGGCCGGCTTGCCCGCCAGGTCCTCGGGCTGCAGCGAGGTGCCGCGGTCGTCCAGCAGGATCAGGTCGGCCGGGTATTTGTCGGCGTTCTCCCAGCTGAGGCTCTCGAAGTAGCCCCCGGGGTCCGGCTTGTCCGGCACCACGATGTCGACGCCGAGTTGGGCGAAGTACATCAGGTCGGTGCTGACCCGGGGATTGGAGACATAGAACAGGTCCGGGCTGCCGGAGCCGGCCAGCACCCGGACGCCGCCGGCCGCCTTGGCGGCCCGCCGCAGGCTCTCGGCGGCGGCCTCGAAGCGGGCCTTGGCGTCGGTGACCTTCCTGGCCTTCAGGTCGGCGCCCAGCGAGGCGGCCAGTTCGGCGTAGCGCTCGATCGGCCGGGTGATCGGCACCCGGCCCACGGTGATCGCCGCCACGGTCGGGTTGACCTGGAGGATCTTGCTCTTGCTCTCGTCCGGCACGTACCAGAGGGCCCCCGGGTCGTACATGTGGGTGACCAGCAGGTCGGGCCGCAGCGCCGCGTACTTCTCGATGTCGAACTCGCCGTAGGCGTTGCCGATGATCGCCACCCTGTCCACATCCAGGTCGCCGGCCTGCGGGTCGGCCTTTCCGTCCGCGGCCCTGGTCTCGCCGAAGACACCGACGATCTGCCGGTCCAGGCCGAAATCGACCAGGGCGGCCGCGGTGCCGGTGAAGGCGACGACGCGCGCCGGAGCGGCCGGGGCGGTGAGGTGCTTGGGCTGGTCGTCGGTGAAGGACCAGGGGCCCTTGACCGCGGAGGCGGACGCGCCCGGTGACGCGCCGGCCGAGGCGCCCGCGGCGGCGGCTCCGCCCCGGGAGCCGCCGCCGCAGGCGGTCAGCAGAGCGCCCAGCGCGGTGGCGCCGCCCGCGGCGATCAGACCTCGGCGGGAGACCTGGCTGGCGGTTCTGGAATCCATGGGCGTTTTCTCTCTCATTCTCTCTCATCCGAGCCGGACCGGGACAGGCTCCCGGCGCAATGCAGGGTAACCTAACTTAGGTTAGGCTAACCTAATCGTCGTTCCTGTCCAGAGGGAGCATCAGTTCCTCCCAGCGCTTCGGAGCCCACCCGTGCGTTTCATCAAGTCACCCCAGGACCAGCAGAGTTCACCGGGCATCCTGGTAAGTCCCCGCGCCCTGCCGCAGATCGGCGGTGATCCGCCCGGGACCGACCCGGAGCCGAACGGCCGCGCATCGGTGGCCCGCACCGCCCTGCGGGCCAGCGGCCCGCTGCTCGCGGTGCTCGTCCTGCTGGCCGTACTGGCCCTGAGCATCGGCGTCGGAGCCAAGGCGCTCTCCCCCGCCCAGGTCTGGCACGGCCTGGTCGACCGCGACTCGCCCGACTACGCCGTGGTGCACGCGATGCGCCTGCCGCGCACCCTGCTCGGCCTGCTGGCCGGCGCCGCGCTCGGGCTGGCCGGCGGCCTCATGCAGGCCCTGACCCGCAATCCGCTCGCCGATCCCGGCCTGCTCGGGATCAACGCCGGCGCCTCGGCCGCCGTGGTCACCGCGACCTCGCTGCTGGGCGTGGCCACCTTCGACGGCTATGTGTGGTTCGCGCTGGCCGGAAGCGCGGCCGTCGCCGTCCTGGTCTACGCGGTCGGCGGCGGAGGCGCGGCCACCCCGGCCCGCCTCGCGCTGGCCGGCTCGGCGCTCAACGCCGCGCTCTACTCGTATGTGAGCGCGGTGATGCTGCTGGACACCGACTCGCTGGACAAGATGCGCTTCTGGACCGTCGGCTCGCTGGCCGACGCGCGGTCCGGGACGGTGGTCAAGGTCCTGCCGTTCATCGCGGCGGGTCTGCTGCTGGCGCTGGCGCTGGCCCGTCCGCTGAACGCGCTGGCGCTCGGGGACGACGCCGCCCGGGCGCTCGGCGCGCGGCCCGAACTGGTCCGCGGCGCCGCGATCCTGGCGGTCACCCTGCTGTGCGGGGCGGCCACCGCGGCCTGCGGGCCGATCGTCTTCGTCGGTCTGATGGTCCCGCATCTCGTCCGCGCGCTGACCGGGCCCGACCTGCGCCGGCTGCTGCTGTACTGCGCGCTTCTCGCCCCGGTCCTGCTGCTCGGCTCCGACGTGCTGGGACGGGTGCTGGGCCGCCCGGGCGAGCTCCAGGTCGGTGTCGTCACGGCGGTCCTCGGCGGACCGTTCTTCCTCTACTTCGCCCGCCGCGGAAAGGTGGCCCGGATATGAGCACGATCCGTTTCGGCCCGGGCTGGTCGCTGCGCTACCGGCCGCGCGCGCTGGCCGCGGCGGCGGGCTGCGCGCTGCTGGCGCTGCTGGTGGGCGTCCTCAGCCTGGGCAGCGGCAGCTACCCGATCGGCCCCGGGGAGGTGCTGCGGACCCTGGCCGGCGGTGGCACCCCCGCCGAGGACTTCGTCGTCAACCAGCTGCGGCTGCCCCGCGTCGTCACCGCGCTGCTGGTCGGCGCCGCGCTGGCGCTGGCCGGCGCGCTCTTCCAGTCGCTGGTGCGCAATCCGCTCGGCAGCCCCGATGTGCTCGGCTTCACCCAGGGCGCGGCCACCGGCGCGCTGCTGGTCGTGGTGGCGGGCGGCAGCAGCCTGGCGCTGGCGGCGGGTGCCGCGGCCGGCGGTGTGCTGACCGGGGCGCTGGTCTGCGCGCTCGCCTGGCGCGGCGGCCTGCACAGCGGCCGGCTGGTCCTGATCGGTATCGGCACCGCGGCCATCCTGACCGGGGTCAACGGCTATCTGCTGACCCGGACCCAGCTGACGGAGGCGGCCCGCGCGGTGCTCTGGCTGACCGGCAGCCTCGACGGCCGGGGCTGGGGCGACGCGATGCCGCTGATCGTCGCGCTCGGCCTGCTGGGGCCGCTCGTACTGCTGGGCTGCGGGCCGGCGCTGCGGATGCTGGAGCTGGGCGATGACACGGCGGCCGGCCTCGGCGTACGGGTCGAACCGCTGCGGCTCGGCCTGCTGGCCGCGGCCGTGCTGCTCGCCTCGCTCGCGGCGGCGGCCGCCGGGCCGGTCTCCTTCGTGGCGCTGACCGCCCCTCAGCTGACCCGGCGGCTGACCGGGACCCCCGGCCCCCATCTGCTCGCCTCGATGTGGACCGGTGCCGCGCTGCTGGTGACCGCCGACTGGGCGGCCGCGCGGCTCGTCGGCGGCCACCAGCTGCCGGTCGGCGTGGTGACCGGCCTGCTCGGCGGCGGCTATCTCGTATGGCTGCTGGCCGGCGAGCGACGGGCGGGCCGGCTATGACCGCGTCCCCTTCCCGGCGGACCGTGACGGACCACGACGTACAAGGAGAGGCAAGCATGACGCCGGACGGACCACGGCTGACCGGTGACGGTCTCACCCTCGCCTACGGGCGGCGCACGATCGCCGACGAGCTCACGGTCGCCATCCCGGACCGGTCCTTCACGGTGATCGTCGGCCCCAACGCCTGCGGCAAGTCCACCTTGCTGCGCGCGCTGTCCCGCACCCTCAAGCCGGCCGCCGGCACCGTACTGCTGGACGGCCAGGACATCGCCCGGCTCCCCGCGAAGCGGGTGGCCCGCACCCTGGGCCTGCTCCCGCAGTCCGCCATCGCCCCCGACGGGATCACCGTCGGCGAGCTGGTGGGCCGCGGCCGTTATCCGCACCAGGGCCTGCTGCGGCAGTGGTCGCCGAACGACGAGCGGGTGGTGCGGGATTCGATGGCGGCCACCGGGGTCGCCGAACTGGCCGACCGGATGGTCGACGAGCTCTCCGGCGGGCAGCGCCAGCGGGTCTGGATCGCGATGGCGCTGGCCCAGGAGACACCGCTGCTGCTGCTGGACGAGCCGACCACGTTCCTGGACATCGCGCACCAGATCGAGATCCTCGACCTCTGCGCCCGCCTGCACGAGGAGGAGGGCCGCACCCTGGTCGCCGTGCTGCACGACCTGAACCAGGCCGCCCGGTACGCCACCCACCTGATCGCGATGCGCGGCGGCCGGGTGCTGGCGGCCGGTGCGCCGGGCGAGATCGTCACAGCGGAACTGGTGCGGGAGGTCTTCCAGTTGCCCTGCCGGGTGATCGAGGATCCGGAAAGCGGTACGCCCCTGGTGGTGCCGGCCGCGCGGCAGGCGGTCAAGCGCCCGGCCCCCGCCGGCGCCGACACCGAAGGGGCGGGCCGGCCATGACGATCGAGGTCTTCCGCGACAGCTGGGGCATCCCCCATCTGCGCGCCGGCGATCCGCTGGAACTCGCCCACGCCCAGGGGCGCAACGCCGCCACCGACCGGGCCTGGCAGCTGGAGGTCGAGCGGCACCGGGCCCAGGGCACCTCGGCCGCCTTCCTCGGCCCCGAGCACCTGGACTGGGACCGCTTCGCCCGCCGGGCGCGGCTGGCCGACACCGCCCGGCGCTGCTTCGCCCGCCTCGACACGGACACCGCCGACTGGATCGGCCACTACGTCGCGGGAGTCAATGAGGCGCTGCCCGAAGCCGCCGACCGGCAGCCGGAGTTCGCGGCCACCGGGCTCACCCCCGGCCGCTGGGAGCCGTGGACCCCGCTGGCGCTCTGGCTCTCCCACCACATCCTCTTCGCCGGCTTCCCGGACAAGCTGTGGCGCGAGCGGGTCGCCGGACTGCTGGGCGACGAGGCCGTCCACCTCTTCGCCGCCGACGGGCCCGCCGGGTCCGGCAGCAACGGCTGGCTGGTGACGGGCGAACGCACCGCGAGCGGCGCCGCGCTGATCGCCGGGGATCCGCACCGGTTCATCGAGGAGCCGGGGATCTATCAGCAGATCCACCTGGCCTGCCCCGACTTCGACGTGGTGGGCCTGGCCGTGCCCGGCGTTCCCGGCATCGCCCACTTCGGGCACACCGGCACGGTCGCCTGGGCGATCACCAACGCCATGGCCGACTATCAGGATCTCTACCGCGAGCGGCTGCGACGCACCCCGGACGGCGGGGTCGAGGCCTTCGGCCCGGACGGGTGGCGACCGGCGGCCGCGCACACCGAGACC
Organism: Streptomyces polygonati; assembly: GCF_042650325.1. Classification (NCBI taxonomy): domain Bacteria; kingdom Bacillati; phylum Actinomycetota; class Actinomycetes; order Kitasatosporales; family Streptomycetaceae; genus Streptomyces; species Streptomyces polygonati. The sequence goes on from NZ_JBHSBB010000001.1 coordinate 108,793, forward strand.
ATCGAGGTGGCCGGCCGCGAGCCGGTCACCGTCGAGCTGGTCGAGACCGAACGCGGTGTGGTGGTGATCGGCGGCCCGGACGGTCCGGACGAGGCGGTCAGCCTGCGCTGTCCGCCCCGGGTCCGTGAGCGGTCGGGCTTCGAGGCGCTGCCCGCGCTGCTCCGGGCGCGGACCGTGGCGCAGGTCGACGCCGCCCTCGACCACTGGATCGAGCCGGTCAACGTGGTGCAGGCCGCCGACACGGCCGGCGGGTCGCTGCACCGGGTGGCCGGCGCCGTCCCGCTGCGCCACCCGGGCAACCGGGTCCGGCCGGTGCCCGCCTGGGAGTCAGGCCACGCCTGGCAGGGCTGGTACGCGCCGCTGCCGCGCGCCGAGGTCGGCGGCTACGCGGTGATGGCCAATCAGCGCGGCCTGGCGGGGGCGCTGGGCATCGAGTTCGCTCCGGCCCACCGCGCCGAGCGGATCAGCGCACTGCTGGCGGCTTCCACCGCGTGGTCCGGTCAGCAGATGGCCGCCGTGCACACGGACACCTACCTCGCGTCCACCGGCCCGCTGCTCCACCTGCTGGCCGGCCTGACCGGGCTGAGCGCCGCCGCCGACCGGCTGCGCCGGGAACTGCTCGGCTGGGACCGGCGGATGGCGGCCGACTCGGTCGCCGCCGCCCGCTATGCCGCGCTGCGCTCAGCCGTGGTGCGCGGCTTCGCCGCCGAGCCGGCGCTGGCGCCGCTGGCCGAGCCTTCCGGGCGGCCCGGACTCTTCGCGCCCTGGCTCTCGCTCACCTCACGGATCGGCTTCGCGCTGGAGCATCTGCTGAGCACCGATCTGCTGCCCGGCACCGACCCGGCCGCGCTGGTCCGCGCCGCCGCCGAGCAACTGGCCGAGCAACTGGCCGGGGAGGACGACGGGGTCGCGACGACCTGGGGCGGGACCCACCGGCTGGCCCCCTGGCAGGCGCTGCCCGAGCCCGACCCGCCGCGGTGGCCCGGGCTCGGCGGCGACCACGACTGCGTCCTGTCCACCTCCAGCGTCCCGGGCGTCACCGACCTCAGCGCCCGCGCCTCGGCGGCACGCTACGTCTGGGATCTCGCCCGCCGCGACGACAGCCTCTGGGTGGTCCCCTTCGGCGCGAGCGGCGTGCCCGGCGATCCGCACCGCCGCGACCAGCTCCCGCGCTGGCTGCGCGGCGGACTCGTCCCGGTGATCACCGACTGGAACCTGCTCAGCAAGGAGGGCGAATGACGACCGACCACCGCGCCGCGACCGGAGCGAGCCATGAACAGACCGTCCCGGGCTTCGGCCGCGTGCTGATCCGTCCGCTGGACCCGGCGGGCGACGCCGAAGTGGTGCACGGCTGGGTCGCCGAGGAACGCAGCAGGTTCTGGGGCATGGTCGGCCACAGCCGCCGGCAGGTCCAGGAGATCTACGAGTTCGTCGACTCGCTGACCACCCATCACGCCTATCTCGTACTCCTCGACCACTCCCCCGTCGCGCTCCTCCAGACCTACCGACCCGAGCACGACCCGCTCGGCGGGTTCTACCGGGTCGAACCCGGGGATCTCGGCATCCACCTGCTGACCGCCCCCGCCCAGGGCGCCCCGCGGCCCGGCCACACCAGCAGCCTGATGGCGGTCCTGCTCGGCTTCCTGCTGGCCGACCCGGCGGTTCACCGGATCGTCGCCGAGCCGGACACCCGCAACGAGAAGTCGATCGAACGGCTGCGCCGCACCGGCTTCGAACCCGGCCCGGAGATCGACCTCCCCGAAAAGCGCGCCCGCCTGTTCTTCCTGCCCCGGGCCGCCGCCGGAGCGCTTCGGCTTCGGCATGGGGCGTCCGGGAAGGCGGACGGCGCCGACCGCCCGCCCGGGTAGGCGATCCGCTCGCGCGACCGTCGGCGGGTTGCCAAAAGAGGCTCGTCCCTGTTGGCTCGACCGGGGTCGCCTTCCCCCGCCTGCCGCCGGCCGGGGGCGGGACGGACCGGAACACCGAGGATACGGCGACGAGCGGGAGGCGGGTGCGGTGGTGGCTGGGAGCCCGTACGACGGGCCCGCGCGCCCGGTCCGACCGCGATTCCCGCCGGAGCTGCTGGCGGCCGACCCGGACAGCGCGGTGAGCCGGCTGATGGCGGACACCGCGTGGCCCGCGACCGTACTCGGCCCGGTCGAGGACTGGCGCCCGGAGCTGCGTACCGTCGTGGGCCTGTGCCTGAACTCCCCCTTCCCCATGCTCGTCATGTGGGGACCGGAGCTGGCGATGGTCTACAACGACGCGTTCGTCCCGATCCTGGGCCCCAAACACCCCGCGCTGGGCCTGCGCTGCGAGGAGGTCTGGTCCGACGCGTGGCCGGTGGTCGGCGGCATGATCACCAAGGTGATGCGGCACGGCGAGTCGACTTACCACGAGGACCTCCGGCTCGCGCTGCGGCGGCACACCGCCGACGAGGCGGTCTACTTCACCTTCGCCTACAGCGCGATCCCGGCCTCCGGCGGCGGGGTGGGAGGGGTGCTCACCGTCGTCACCGAGACCACCGGCCAGGTACTCGCCCGCCGCCGGCTGCGCACACTGCGGGAACTCGGCGAGGTCCGGTCCGGCCAGGTCTCCGATCCGCGGCTGGCGTGCGCCGCCGCGGCGCGCGTACTCGGCGCCCACCGCGAGGACGTGCCCTTCGGCGTCGTCTACCTGCTGGACGACGACGGGGGTGACGGCGGGGGCGACGGCGGCCGGGCCCGGGCGGTGGCCTCGTTCGGGCTGGCGGAGCCGGGCCCGGGCGGCCCGGGGCCGCTGCCGCGTGAGGTGTCGGCGGGGACGGCGGCAGCCGCGGACGCCGACGGCGAGTGGATCCGGCGGGCCGTCACCGAGGGTGTCGCGGGGACGCGCACCGGCCTGGCCGAGCGGCTGCGCGGCCGGGTGCTCCCCGGCGCGGACCCGGGCGGCGACGCGCCCGCCGACATCGCCGTGGTCATGCCGCTCGCCGCCACCGAGGGCGACCGGCCGCGCGGCGCGGTGATCCTCGGCGTCAGCCCCCACCTGCCGCTGGACGACGCCTACCGGGGGTTCCTGAAGCTGTCGGCCAACCACCTGACGGCGGCGGTCACCGACGCCGAGGCCCAGGCCGCGCAGCTGCGCCGCGCCGAGGAACTGGCCGGACTCGACCGGGCCAGGACGAAGTTCTTCACCGGTGTCAGCCACGAGCTGCGCACTCCGCTGACCCTGATCACCGGACCGGCCCAGGACGCGCTCGCCGACGAACGGCAGCCGCTGGCGCCCGCCCAGCGCGAGCGGGTGGAGATCATCGACCGCAACGCCGCCCGGCTGCGGCGCCTGGTCGACACCCTGCTCGACTTCAGCCGCATCGAGGACGGCCGGCTGCGTCCGGAACCGGTCGCGGTCGAACTCGGCGCGCTCACCCGGGGAATAGCGGAATCCTTCGCGCCGGCCGCGGACCGCGCGCGGCTCCGCTTCACCATCGACTGCCCGGCGGACCCGAGACCGGTGCTGGTCGATCCCGACCTGTGGGAACGCATCGTGCTCAATCTGCTGTCCAACGCGGTGAAGTTCACCCTGGAAGGAGAGATCCGGATCAGTCTCCGGATCACCGGCGGTGGCGCCGGCTCCGGTACCGCCACCGGCACCGGGGCAGGCACTGACCCGGGTACGGGCGACAGCGTGGTGCTGGAGGTGAGCGACACCGGGGTCGGGATACCGGCGGACGAACTCCCCCACGTCTTCGAGCGCTTCCGGCAGGTGCGCGGGGTACGCGGACGCTCCCACGAGGGCTCGGGCATCGGACTGGCGCTGGTACGGGAACTGGCCGCGCTGCACGACGGCACCGCGGTGGCGGTCAGCCGGCCGGGCGGCGGCACGACCCTCACCGTGCGCGTCCCGGCCCGGATCGCCGCGGCGCCCGCCCAGCGCACCCCGGGCGGCGGCCGCGCCGAGGACTACGTCGCCGAAGCCCTCCAGTGGAGTGCCCCCGCCCGCTCCGGCGGGAGCGGTCCCACGCCGCCGGTTCCGCCCGGCGGCGGCAGCGTACTCATCGCGGAGGACAACGCCGATCTGCGGGTCTATCTGGCCGGGCTGCTGGCGCCCGGCTACACGGTCGCGGTCGCGGCCGACGGCCACGAGGCGCTGCGCCAGGCCCGTCTGCTGCGCCCCGACCTCGTACTCACCGACGTCATGATGCCCGGCCTGGACGGCTTCGCGCTGCTGCGCGCGCTGCGCGCCGACCCCGCCACCGCCCGCACCCCGGTGGTGTTCCTCTCCGCCCGCGCCGGCGAGGAAGCCGCTGTCGAGGGTCTCGCCGCGGGCGCCGACGACTACCTGGCCAAACCCTTCTCCTCGACCGACCTGCTGGCCCGGGTCCGCTCCAATCTCGACCTGGCCCGGCTGCGCAACCACGAGTCCGCCTGGCGCACCGCGCTGGTCAACGCCATGCAGGACGGCTTCTTCGTGGCCGGGCCCGACCTCAGCGTGATCGAGATCAACGACGCCTTCACCCAACTGCTCGGCTACGAGGCCCCGCAGCTGCCCTGGCCGGTCCCCCACCCCTGGTGGCCCACCGCCGGGCAGGATCCGGACGGCTTCGCCCTCGTCGAAGCCGCGCTGGCCACCGTACGCGCGGACGGCCGCGGTCGCTTCGTGCTGCCGCTGTGGCACCGCGACGGGCGCCGGCTGTGGGTCGAGGTGTCCCTCGACTCGCTGCGGGACCACGGCGGTCCGGGACGCCGGGACGACGGCGAGCGGCTGCTGGTCGGCACCCTGCGCGACGTCACCGCCCAGCATCTGACCGCCGAACGCGACGCCGCCGTGGCCCGTCTGGCCGGACTGCTCACCGGACTCGACGACGGCGCCGAGGTGCTGACGGTGGGCCTGGCCGAATTCCGCGACTGCTGGCAGGCCGAGCGGGTGTCCCTGCTGCGCTGGAACGACCCCGGCACCCCGGAGAGCGCCGAGACCGCCGAAACCACCGCCACGACAGGGTCCACGCCGCCGTCGGGCGCCGCGCTGCCGCCGGCCGGTGTCGCGGACTTCGCCCGCACCGGGCGCCTGTTCACCCGCACCGACGACGGTCCCGCGCCGTCCTCGCCCGACGGCGCCGCGGTGACCGCGGTGGGCGCGCCGCTGTACGACGGGCTCGAACAGGCGCTGCTCTGGCTGGAGTTCGGCCGCGCCCGCCCGTTCCCGGTCGCGGACCGCACCTTGATGGTCCAGCTCACCGGCCATCTGCAGCGCGCGCTGGGCCGGGCCCGGGCGAACGACGAGCAGCGCCAGGTCGCCCTGGCTCTCCAACGGGCGATCCTCGGGCCGGCCGAGCTGCCCCCCGGGTTCGCCGTCCGCTACGACCCCGCCAGTTCCACCCTGGAAGTGGGGGGCGACTGGTACGACGTGGTGGAACTGCCGGGGCGCCGCTACGGGGTGATGGTCGGCGACGTCGTCGGCCGCGGCCTGCCCGCGGCCACCACCATGGGCCAACTGCGCAGTGCTGCCCGGGCGTTGCTGCTGGAGAACAACGGCCCGGCCCGGGTGCTCGCGGCCCTGGACCGGTTCGGCGCACTGCTGCCGGGCGCGTACTGCAGCACCGTCTTCTGCGCGGTGATCGATCCGGCCACCGCGACCGTGCGGTACAGCAGCGCCGGGCACCCCCCCGCCCTCGTCGCCGCGCCCGACGGGACCGTCCAGTGGCTCGAACACGCCCGGTCCCTGCCGCTGGCCGTGCGTACCGGGGGCGAGCGCCCGGAGACCACCGCGGCGATCCCGGCGGGCTCCCATCTGCTGCTCTACACCGACGGGTTGGTCGAACGCCGCCGCGAGATCCTCACCACCGGCATCGAACGCGCCGCCGCGGCGCTGTCCGCCGCCGTCGGGCTCGACCCCGAAGCCGTCGTCGAGCATGTCTGCGCCGCCCTGCTCGGCAAGGACCACCACGAGGACGACGTCGCCCTGCTCGTCTATCACCAGCGCTGAGGCCGGAGGGGCATCAGCAGGTGATCCGGCCGCTGCCCCGCCGGCCGGCGCCTCAGCCGGACACGGCGGTCCGTTCCGCCTCCACCGCCATCCGCATGGTCCCGAGCCGGCTGATCGAGGTGTCGAGGGTGTCGCCGGGCAGGATCGGGCCGACGCCGGGCGGGGCGCCGGTGAAGATCACATCGCCGGGGTTGAGGGTCATCATGCGCGAGGCGTAGGCGATGATCTGCGGGACCGGGGTGATCAGTGCCGCGGTGTTGACCGCCTGGCGGAGTTCGCCGTTGCAGGTCAGCCGGATGTCGAAGTCGGCCGGGTCGCCCGCCTCGTCGCCGGTGGTGAGCCAGGGGCCCAGCGGGCTGAAGGTGTCGTAGCTCTTGCGGCGCGACCGGTCGGCCGCGCTGCGGACGGTGATGTCCAGGCCGATGGTGTAGCCGAGCACATGGTCCAGGGCGTCCTCGACCGCGATGTCCTTGCCGCCGGCGCCGATCACCACGACCAGCTCGGATTCGTGGTGGATCTCGCTGCCTTCGTCGAGCACCGGGCGCGGGAGCACGATCGGGCCCTGCGGTCCGACGATGGAGGACGGCGCCTTGAGGAAGATGTCGAAGTTCATCATCCACGACTCGACCTGCCCCAGCGTGCGGTGCTGGACGGCGTGCATCTCGTCCACATGGGCCTGGTAGTTGCTGGCCGAGGCGATGATCTTGGTGGGGGCCAGCACCGGCGCTCCCAGCAGGACGGATTCCAGCGGCAGTTCGGGACCGGCGTCGGCCGCCGCCCGCAGGGCGGGGGCGAGTTCGGCGAAGTCCCGGCACAGCCGGCGCCACCAGCCGGCCAGCAGCGGATCGGGGTCGTGCGGCCAGGGCAGCGCGTGGGTCACGTCCACCAGGGCGTCACCGGTGACGACGCCGAGCCGGTTGTCGTCGAAGAGGGCGAGTCTCATGCGCGCACCGTGTCCAGATCCGTGAGGACCGCCGCGGGGGCGGTCGGCGTTGCCGGGGTGAAGACGCCGGTGACCGGTTGCGGGGCGTCCAGGGTCAGCTCGCGGTAGATGCCGAGAGCCCGCAGCACCGGGCTGTCGCCGATGCTGAACAAGTCGGCGCCGGCGGCGCTGGCGTGCTCGACGGCGGCCCAGGACGGGACGACGAACATGTCGCCGGCCGACCAGTCGAACCACTGCCCTTCGATCACCGAGGAGCCCGCTCCCCGGTGGACGACGAAGACGGTGTTGCCGGTGCGGCGGACCGGTTGTGTCGTCGCCCCGGGCGTCAGCCGGTGCATGCCGCAGTTCATCGTCGGCAGCACGCTGGCACCGGTCTGCGGATTGACGAATTCCAGGCTGACCAGACAGTCGCCGCTCTCGGCTGCCAGCCGGGACAACTCCCGGTCGGTGTCGGCCCATCGGTAGACCAGCAGCGGGGACGGCTCGGCGTCCAGCACGTCGCGGACCGCGCCGCTGACGAAGCGCGGGCCGGGTCCGGCCGACGTCTCGGACCGGTTGTGCGGGGACTCGTCCGGCTGCCGCAGGTCGGGGTAGGGCTCGAAGAACACCGCGTCCAGCGCCTCGATCATCGGCAGGTCGAGCCCGTCGAACCAGAGCATCGGGCCGTCGCCGGTACTGCTGTGGTCGTGCCAGTTCCACGACGGGGTGAGCACCAGGTCGCCGGGGTGCATGTCGCACACATCGCCGTCGACGGTGGTCGCCACGCCGTCCCCGGAGAGGATGAAGCGGATGGCGCCGGGGGTGTGCCGGTGGGCCGGCGCCGTCTCGCCCTGGCCGAGGCACTGGATCGCGCCCCACAACGTGCCCGCCACATAGGGCAGTCCGCCGAGTCCCGGATTGCCGAGGCTGAGCACCCGGCGTTCGCCGCCGCGCTCGACGGGCACCAACCGCAGCGCCTGTTCGGCGAGTTCGGTCAGCACCGGGGCACTCCACAGCCAGGGGACCGAGCGCGGGCGGGGCGAGGGCGGGAGCAGATCGCGGGTGATGGTCCACAGCGGGTGCAGGTCGACGGCGGCCAGGTCCGCGTAGAAGGACGCCAGTTGGGAGTCCTCCGCGAGCCGGGTCTCCGCCGGAGCCGGGGCCGCGGCCGGGGCCGCCGCAGGCGCCGTGGGTGCGGCCGGGGCCACGGACTGCGCCAGGGGGGCGGATTCCGCACCGGGCCGGGCGGGTGTGGTGCTGTCGTACGTCATGGGTCCTCTTTCGCTCGCGCCGCGCCCGGCCGGGCGCGGCGGCAACGGTGCGCTCATATCGCCGGGTCGGCCGCCGCGCCGATGCGGCGGTCCACCTCCTCGGCCGGCAGCCCGATCCCGAAGCGGGCCACCGATTCGAGCAGTGAGGCGCGCCTGCACCAGGCCCGCGCCCGGTCGGGGTCGGCGGCGATGGCGCGCATCTCCTCCTGGTTGGCCTTCCGTTTGGCCTCGTCGCGCTCGCTGATCCGCTCGGTGTTCCGCTTGGTGTCGGCCTGTACGTACTCGACGGCCACCTGCCGCCGTACGAAGTTGAAGGCCGCCAGTTCGGCCGCCTCGTCGGCGCCGTCGTGCAGGACGCGGACCAGCCGGCGGGCCAGGTCGACGCCGTCGTGGATGCCGCTGTTGAGTCCCACCCCGCCGAGCGGGCTGTTGATGTGGGCCGCGTCGCCTATCAGCGCGCAGGGGCCGAAGACGAAGGAGTCCGCCACCCGCTGGTGCACGTTGTAGATCTGGTAGTCGATGATCGGGTAGCCGGCCGGCAGCGGGGAGATCCCCTGGAGCCGGGCCTGCATCTCGGCGGCGTCGGTGGCCTGCTCGTAGGTCTGCTCGGCCGGCACCGGGTACACCGCGCGCCAGGACTCGGCGGTGCGCAGCAGGAAGAGCCATTCGTCGGGGTCGGCCACGTAGTTGACGTCGGCGATGTCCGGGATGAGCGCGCGGAAGTCGGCCGAGGTGCTGGCGATCAGGAACCGCTCGGGGTAGGTGAACCCCTCGAACCGCGCGCCCAGCAGGCCGCGGGCGGTGCTGCTGGCGCCGTCGGCCGCGATGAGGAAGCTGCCGCGCAGGCTCACCTCGCCGGACGGGCCGCGGCCCTCCACCACCACGCCCTCGTCACCGGTACGGATCGCGTCGGCGGTGATGCCGTAGTGCATCGTGACGTTCGGGGCGTCGGCCAGCCGCTCCACCAGCATCCGCACCAGGTGCTGCTGGTTGAGCTGCAGCCGGTGCGGGAACTTCGTCTCCTCCTTGAGCAGGGTGAAGTCGAATTCCGCGACCAGCCCCGAGCGCCGGTCGCGGTACTGGTAGCGCGGAACCGTCAGCCCCTCGGCGTGCATCTGCGCCGACAGGCCGAGTTCGTCGAGCAGTTCGAGCGTCGGCGGGTGGAACGTCGAGGCGCGCCAGTCGGTGCGCGGCTCCGGCTCGCGCTCGATGACGTGCACGTCCACGCCGGCTCGGGCAAGTGCCCATGCCGCGGTGACGCCGACCGGGCCGCCTCCGAGCACGAGTACGGGCAGCTCACGATGATTCGCGACGAATGTCATAGTCCAACCTTAGTGATTATTCCGCGCCTTGAAAGAGATGGCGCTACTATTCCGGTATGAAGAACCCAGCCCACGATGACCCCCACCCGCCCGCCGCGTACGAACCGCAGGCGGGCCTGTCATCGGTCGACAACGCCCTTCAGCTGCTGCATCTCATCGGTGAGCGGCGCGCGCTGCGCGTCGCCGAGGCCGCAGAGGCGCTGGGCGTCGCCCGATCCACCGCGCACCGGCTGCTGACCGCGCTGCGCCGGCAGAGCTTCGTGATGCAGGACAAGCCCAACGGCGTCTACCGCCCCGGACGCGCCCTGCTGGAGATCGGCCTCGCGGCGATCGGCCGGGTCGACATCCGGCACGCGGCCAGGCCGGTGCTGGAGCGGCTCAGCGAGCAGACCCAGGAGACGGCCAGCCTGCTGCTGCTGGAAGGCGATTCCGTCCGTTTCATAGACTGCGTCGAAGGCTCCCGGGCGGTGCGCGTGGCGACCCGCACCGGGATCGTGCTGCCGGCCCACTGCACGGCCGGCGGCAAGGCGATCCTGGCCGCGCTGCCGAGCAGCGACCTGGGCCGCCGCTACCCCACCCGGCGGTTGGACACCCGCACTCCCCACTCCATCTCCACCTGGGGCGAGTTGGAGTCCGAGCTGAACGAGATCCGGGGTGCCGGCTACGCGGTCAACTTCGGCGAGGGCGAGACGAGCATCAGCGCGGTGGGGATGGCGATCTACGACCTGATCGGCTATCCACTGGCGGCCATCGCGGTGGCTGTGCCGCGGTCCCGGCTGGAGACCCCGGAGCAGGCCAGGGCGCTGGCTCCGCTGGTGGTCCAGGCGCAGGCGTCGATGCGCGAGGCGCTCAACGAGACGGCCTGAGCGCCGTTCCACCCGCCGCGGCGGCGGCCTGGCACCTGCCGAGCCGCCGTTCACAGCGCGAACACCAGCGACTTGAGCGAGACCGGGACGGTCCCCGACTTCGCGAGCACCGCCCCGACATCGACGTAGTCGAGTTCGGAGACGGTAATGCCGTCCACCGCGACCACGGGTGACGTCACCCCCTGATCGAGCAGCAGGCAGCCGACGGTCCTGGCGATGTCGCCGTCGAAGAGCAGGCACAGCGGCAGGCCCGAGGCGATCCGCCCGGCCAGGCCGCGCCGGATGCCCGCGACGAAGGCGTCCAGCCGCCGGAAGGTCGGCAGCCCGCTCCAGCGGAAGGCGAAGGCCAACGGGTCGGCCGGGTCCGCGTCCAACTGCGCGAGCCGCCGCCGGACGGCGGCCGCGACCAGCTCCGGATCGACCGTCCCGCCCAGCTCGACCTCGGGCCGGACCACCCGCAGATTGCGCAGCGGCAGGAGGGCCGGGTCGCTGACGCCGACGGTGTTCCCGCTCACCTGCACGGTGTACTGCGAGGCTCCCAGCACCGTGGCCCTGATCGCCCGCCCGCAGTCCTCCACCGGGCCGGGCAGCCGTCCGGTCCGCTCGGCGAGCGCGCGGCCGAACAGCGGACCCAGATCGCCGAACTCCCGGGTCTCGCGGCCGTAGACGTACTCGGCGACACCGCCGGAGAACAGCACGGCGTCGTAGGGACCCCGCTCGGCCAGCGGTTCGGTGAGCCCGATCCAGTCGAGACCGCCGGCCGGGAGCGGCCCGCCGAGCACCGCCGCGAGGACGGAATCGGCCATCAGCCCAGCGAGTGCGGTCAGTTCGGCGGCCGAGGGGGCATCTCCGAGCGACCAGTCCCGGCCGAGCGCCGCCGCCAGCCGCTTGCCCGCCGGCTCGAGCCGGACGATCCGCCCGGAGTCGTCGAGCACGATCAGGCGTCCGCCCAGGTGCAGCGCGGCGGTGGCGCGTACGGCGCCGGACTCGGCCACCGCGAGCTTGGTGGTGCCGCCGCCGACGTCGATGTCGAGCACCCGGCCGCCGCCCTCGCTCCTGGCCACCGCTCCCGATCCGTGGGCGGCCAGCACCGCCTCCATGCCGTGCCCGGCCGCCGCGCAGATGAAGCGGCCGGTCCGGGCCGCGAACAGCTCGGCGATCGCAGGGGCGTTGACACGGCGGGTCGCCTCGCCGGTGAGGATGACGGCGCCGGTGTCCACCGCGTCGGCCGTGACGCCGGCTTCCGCCAGCGCCCCGTCCATGACGGCCTTCAGCCGCTCGCCGTCGATCCGCAGCCCGTCGGCGTAGGGCGTCAGGGCGACCGGCGACTCGTAGACGATCCGCTTGTCCACCACCGCGAAGGCGCTGGACATCTCCCGCCCCAGCCGGCGCAGCGTCAGCCGCGACAGCAGCAGCTGGCTGGTGGCCGAGCCGATGTCGATGCCGGCGCTGGTGAGGACGATCTGGTCGCGTTCCCACAGCGGGTGGTCCGGGTCGTCGGACCAGATGTCCGCGCTGTGCTCGTGGTCGTGACCATGGCTGTGCTCGTGCCGGTGGCCGTGGTCGCCGCCCGGCGAACGGCCGGCGCCGGTCCCGGGCTCGGTCTGCGTCCCGGTCTCTGACATCCCGCTCATCGCTCCCCCGCCGCCTCGTTCGCCAGCCGGAGGTAGAACCGCCAGGTGGAGTCGATCAGCTCCGGCCGGGTCCGGCCGGTCCCGACCACGGCCGCCCGGTCGGCGGGATCGATCGGCCGCGGCTGCCCGAGCTGCCGGGCCCGGAAGTTCAGCTCGGCCAGCTCGCTGAGCTTGATGACGTTCAGCGCCGCCTCCTCCGGGGTCGCGCCCGCGGTCGTCACACCGTGGCCGCGCATCAGGCAGGCACCACTCGCCCCCAGCACGGCGGCCAGTTCGTCACCCAGCTCGCGGTCCGCCACCAGTACACCGCGCTGATAGGTCGGCACCCCGCGCGCCAGCAGCCGCGCCGCGTAGGGGTCGTAGGCCCCGATCAGCGGCAGCAGCGGGACGTCGCAGATGCCGAAGAGCACCGGCATCAGCGGGTGGACGTGCGCCACACCGCCGACGTCCGGGCGGGCCCGGTAGACCGCGAGGTGGATGGCGACCTCCTGCGGGGGCCGCAGGCCCGGGGCGCCGGAGACCAGTGCCCCGTCCGGATCGACGATCACCACGTCCTCGGCCTCGGCGAAGCGCAGGCCGGACTCGGCCGGTCCCCTGGCCTTGACCGCCACCGTCCCGTCGGGCAGCCGCATGCTGACATGGCCGGCCGGTTCGCGGGTCAGCCCCAGGCGGCCGAGGACACGGCAGGCCGCCGCGACGCGCTCGGCCGCCGGCGCCATCACACCCTGCCCTCGGCCACGGCCACCCGCGCCTGGCCCTGGGACACGTCGAAGGTGACCTTGGCCCGGTCGGGGTCGCGGATCAGCGCCATCGGGTCCGCACCGGCCTGCACCAGCTCGATCTGCTGCCGCAGCAGCCGCCGGTACATCGCGATGCCCTTGTCCTCCGCGCCGAGCATCTCCTTGGTGCGGTCGTAGACGGCGCCCTGTGTCTCCCAGGCCATCCGGTCCTGGCTGGTGAAGGTGTCCATCGCGTGGTCGCCGTCGGCGGTCATCTCCGAGGGGAGGCGGACCACGCTGGGCTCCTCGTCGTGCACCCGCTCCTCGCCCGGCTTGTCGGGCCGCAGGCCGGCCCGGATCAGCATGGTGTGCTCGTCGTCCACCGGCACCCGCCAGTGCATGGCCTGCAACGGGCCCTCCGGCAGCCGCAGGATGTTGGGGAAGACCAGCGGGTGCCCGGTCTCCTCCTCCACCGCCCCGGTGGTGTCGCGGTACACGCGGCGCTTGATGATGCCCCACTCGAACTGCTCGAAGGAGTACTTCTCGATCGGGCGGTAGTAGTAGCTGCCCCGGTCGATGCCCTTCACGTGCATGGTGTGGCCGTGCAGCCAGAAGGTGTGCACCGTGTCCACGGCGTTCTCCATCGGCTGCAGCCAGTTGCAGCGCAGGTCCTTCTCCACGAACAGCGTCAGGTGGCCGTCACGCCGGTCGAGCACGTCCCACTGCGGCAGCACGGGCGGCTCGCCGGGCCCCATGTACGCGAAGACGATGCCGCGGTAGGCGCGGACCGGGTATCCGGCGATCCGGGCGCGCTCGCGGGCCCGCCGGTTCTCCTGCTCGAAGGGCTGCTCGACGCACTGGCCGGTGCTGTCGTACTTCCAGCCGTGGTAGGGGCAGCGGATCTCGCAGCCCTCCACGAAGCCGTAGTACAGCGAGACCCGCCGGTGCGCGCAGGACTCGGCGACCAGGGCGTAGGTGTTCTCGTCGGTCAGATAGAGCACCAGGTCCTCGCCCAGCACCCGGATGCGCTTGGTGCGCTTGTCCGGGGACAGGTCGGCGGTGACGGCGACCGGCTGCCAGTAGCGGCGCAGCAGGTCTCCCGCCGGGGTGCCCGGACCGACGCGGGTCAGGAATTCGTTCTCGGCTTCACTGATCATGATCATGCTCCTGTTGATTCCGCAGGGCCTGCCGCAGCATGGCGGCCACACCCCGTCGGAGGTCGTCGCGCTCCCCTTGCCCGCCGTGCGCCGCCCAGCTGTCCGCCAGCCGGCGCAGATACGGCTCGGCGTCGCCGCCGGGCAGGGTCTCGATGAGCGGCTCGATGTCGCGCTCCAGTTCCTCCAGATAGACCCAGGTCCGGTCGTCGGCCGGGCCCCAGCCGAGGCGGGCCTGGAGCGCGTTCAGATAGCTCCAGAAGTCGACCGACAGCGTCGACGCGTCGGCCGCGACGTGGAAGTCCTCGTCGAAGCTGCGTTCCAGGGCGACCATCCCGCCTCCTTCACCGGCTCGGGCGGGCGGCCCGGGCGTAGACGTCGTCCATCCGGCTGGTCGCGCCGTGCCGGGCCAGTTCGGCCTCGAAGGTGGCGCGCACCGAGGGGTCCTCGTCCCGGTACTCGATCTGGTCGCCGCCCTCGGTGGTGGGGCGGTCGATGAGGAACTGCCGGAACATCGGGTACTTCTTGCTGCCCCAGCGCAGCGCCAGGTAGCGGGCCGGGGTCGGGCCGCTGTTGAAGTGCTGGTGGAACCACTGCTCGGGCGGCACCACGATCGAGCCGGCCTTCCAGTCCACCTTGCGGACCGGTTCGCCGTCCCGCCACAGCAGCGAGAAGCCGGTGCCGCCGAGGATGATCACATGGGCGCCGGCGTTGTGCCGGTGGGCCTTCTTGTAGGTGCCGACCGGGAACTGCGAGACATGGCCGCACAGGCTGTTGTCCGCGATCTCCAGCATCACATTGCTGCCGCCGGCGCCCCGCGCGTCCCAGGACTTCAGCTCGATGTCCGCCGCGTCGGGGATGAACCGGCTCTCCCAGACCCGGTTCTGGTACGCGGTGCCGGCGCCGCTGAAGTCGTCCTTGCCGGCCCCGAAGCGGTCGGTGAAGTCGAAGTCGCAGTCGTAGACGAACGAGCGGTTGTGGAAGAGCCGCATCACCAGCGGGGCGCTGGTCACGGTGTAGAAGCGGGCGGGCTGCGACCCGCTGCTGTTGAAGTGCTGGGCATAGGCGTTGAGCGGCACCGAGAAGACGCTGCCGGCGTTCCACTCGAACTCGGAACGGTCCCCGGCGGAGTTCCACACCCGGGTCAGGCCGCGGCCGGACACGACGTAGGTGATCTCCTCGTAGAGGTGGCGTTCCGGCGCGGTCTCCCCGCCGGGGGCCAGCTCGATGATGTGCGCGTCGTTGACGTCCTCCGCGCCCTCCAGCCGGGCCACCGCGGCGCGGCAGCCGCGCCGGGCCCAGTCGCCCAGCTCAACGGTGTTCAGGTCCTCGATGAACAGGCCCGACACGACCTTGAGCCCCTCGTCCGCCAGCCACTGGTCGTAGGCCGTCGGACGCTTGATCGTGGGCAGCTCGGTTTCGGCCACCGTCATCTGATGTCTCCTCGCTGGATCGCCGGAAGGTGCGGCCGGACCGGCCGGGAAGGCCGGCCGACTGCCACCCGCGACGGGTCAGTTGTTGCCGATCAGGCTCTTGATCAGGGCGGTCGCCTGCTTCGTGCCCTTGGTCAGGAAGTCCCACGAGTTGGTGTCGAAGTAGGTCTTGCCGGGCTTCGGGATGGTCCAGTCCGGCAGGTCGGACGGCGGCGTGACGTCGGTCCGGGTGCTGACGCTGTCGTAGGCGGTGTTCCACGCCTTGTTGCCGTCCGGGCAGGCCAGCCACTGGGCGAGCAGCTTCGCGGCGTTCGGGTGCGGCGGCTTGTTGGAGACGCCCAGGAAGCCGAAGCCGCTGGTGGTCTGCTCCAGATCGGGCGAGACCACCTGGATCGGCAGCCCGTCGGACATCGCCTTGCTGACGTCCAGCTGGCCGACCGCCAGCGCGACCGCGTACTTGCCGCGGGCCAGGTCGTCGGTGCCCTGCCGGGAGTCGGTGATCAGCACCGGCTTCTGGTCCTTGTAGAGCTGCTTGACGAACGCGTCGCCGTAGCTCGGGTCGGACTGGAACATGCCGACGTTGTAGACCGCGCCGCCCGGGGTACGCGGGTCGATGGTGGCGATCTTGCCCTTCCACTTGGGGTCGAGCAGGTCCTTCCAGGTCTTGATCTCGCCCGGCTTGACCTTGTCGGTGTTGATCACGATCGGCACGCTGACGTACTTGCTGATGCTGAGGATCTCGCTGGTCGGGTCCACGTACGGGACCTTGCCGCCCTGCCAGCCGGTGGGGGCCAGCTCCTGCGGGGTCAGCACCTGCGGGAGCGGCTCCAGCCAGCCCTGCTTCTGGTAGCTGTTGGCCATGGTGTCGGCGCCGCCGACGAACACGTCCTGCGAGTAGATGCCGGCCTTGCGCTCCGACTGGAGCTTGGCGGCGTTGTCCTTGCCGGAGGTGCCGATGTAGTCGAGCGTGACGCCGTACGTCTTCTGGAACGCGGCCGGCAGCTGCTGCCGGATGGTGTCGGTGGGCGAGCCGGACATGACGACCTTGCCCTCCTTCTTCGCCGCCGCGGCCAGCGCGCCGTTGGGCGCCGGGCACAGGGCGTTGACCTTGGCCGAGGTGTCGCTGCCCAGGGCCGAGGAGTCGGAGCCCGAGCCGGAACTCGATCCGCAGGCGGTTGCCACGAAGGCGACGGCGGTGCCGGCGCAGATCAGCTTCCAGTTGCGGTGAGCGATGTTTCTCTTGATGACGCACCTGCTTTCGTAGTGGAGCGCGGTGAAGGGGGGACGCTGCCGGTGGTCCGCGCGCGGCGGGTCGTGGGTCTGCGCAGCCGGCCGCTGGTGACGGCGCGGGCCAGCAGGGCGACTCCGACGGTGATCACGCTCATCAGCACGCCCAGGACCGAGGCCTGTTCGAGCGCGCCGCTGGTGCTGTACTCCAGCAGCAGCAGGGACAGCGGTCTCGAGTCGTTGCTGCTGAGCAGCACCACCGTGCTGACGTCGCTGACGGCGGCGTTGAAGGTGAGGATCGCGGCCGCGGCCATCGAGGGTCCCAGCAGCGGCAGCAGGATGTGGAAGTAGGAGCGGATCTGGCTGGCCCCGCAGATCCGGGCCGCGCGGTCCAGGTCCGGACTGATCTGCAGCAGCGCGGCCTTCAACTGCTGCGTGCCGGTGGCCATATGGCTGATGACCAGGGCCAGGACCAGGCCGAAGAGATTGCCGTAGAGCACCGTGCGCAGTGGCGTGCCCAGGTAGACCCAGAGCAGTCCGAGGCCCAGCAGCATGCCCGGTACGGCGGCCGGCAGCCATGCCATCAGGTCGATGCCGCCCCGGGTGGGGAGCTGGCTGCGGACGACGGCGAAGGCGACCGCGAAGTAGACCACGCCGCCGATCAGAGTGGCGAACAGCCCGATGAGCAGGGTGTTGCGCACCGAGGAGGCGAACAGGTTGTCCTCGAACAGCGCCGACCAGTGGGCGGTGGTGAAGGGGTGGGCGAGCTGGAAGAAGCCGAACCGCCGCATCAGCGAGCCGACCACGATGGCCCCCATCGGGAGCACCACCGCGATGAAGGTGTACAGGCCCATCCCGCCGGCGACCACCCAGCGGCGCACCCGGCCGAGCCGGATCGGCTCGTCGTTGAAGGTGTGCGCGCCGACCGTGATGTAGCTGCGGTTGCGGGTGGCGAGCCGCTGCATGATGGCCAGCATGATCAGGATCGGGATGAACACCGAGCCCAGCGCGGTCGCGACGCCGAACTCCGGCGGGGAGTTCTCCAGCCAGTTGTAGATCTGGGTGGAGTACACGTTCAGGCCGATCGGCGTGCCGAGCAGCAGCTCGATCTCGAAGGTCTTCAGCGAGTAGACGAAGCTGAGCAGCGCGGCCGCGATGATGGCCGGGCGCATCACCGGGATGGTGATCATCACCAGGGTGCGCAGCCGGCTGGCCCCGCAGATCTGCGCGGCCTCCTCCATCGACCGGCTCATCCGGCGGAAGGCCGGCACCAGCAGGATCACCATGATGGGCACCGTGGTGGTGGTCAGGTGGTCCCAGATGATGCCCCAGTAGCTGTAGATGTTGAACGGCCCGTTGGTGACGCCGCCCAGCCCCGGTATCTCCCGGATCAGCTGGTTGACCGCGCCGTTGGCCGGGTCGAGCAGCAGGATCCAGCCGAGCGTCATGGACAGCGGCGGGATGAAGAAGGCGAACCAGAGGAAGACCTCGACGATCTTGCCGCCGGGCATGTCGGTCCTGGCGATCAGCCAGGAGATGACGGTGGCGATCACCATCCCGATCAGCACCCGGGGCACGGCCAGCCGCACGGTGTTCCAGCCGGAACGCCACAGCGCGCTGTCGCCGAAGGCGGTGCGCCAGTTCTCGAAGCCGTAGTGGGTCGGGTCGCCGGGGCCCGCCGTGTTGAGGCTGTTGACCAGCAGCAGCACGATGGGGATCACGGTGACCGCGGCCACCAGCAGCAGCACGACGACGCCGGTCAGTTTGGAGCCGCTGGAGCGCCGGGCCCGGATCAGCCGGCGGACCGCGCCCGGCGCCGCCTGCTCGGCGTCGTCCGGGGCGAGCGGCAGCAGGCCGGTCACAGCGGCCACACCATGGTGCGCTGGGGGTCGACCTCGATGACGACCTCATCCCCGGGCTGGTGGACGACCCGGCGCGGGGCGTCGAGCAGCACCTGGGAGCTGGCGATGTCGAGGACGTACTCGAAGCTGTCGCCGAGGTAGACCGACGACACCACCCGGGCGGCCACCTGGTTGGGCGCCGGCTCTCCCGGCGGGCGCCGCTTGATGTCCACGTCCTCGGGCCGCAGGTGCACGCCCACCCGGTCGCCGTTCTTCAGTCCGGCCGGCGGTTCCACACCCGCGATCAGGCCGACCCGCCGGCCGCCCTGGTCGAGCAGCACCCGGCGCTCGGCCGGGTCGCCGTCGAGGACGCCCTCGACCACGATCAGCCGGCCGAGGAAGTCCCGCACAAAGGGGGTCTTTGGGCGCTCGTAGAGGTCGGTGGGCCGGCCTATCTGCTCGATCCTGCCCTTGTTCATCACCGCGAGCCGGTCGGCCATGGACAGCGCCTCGTACTGGTCGTGGGTGACGAAGAGCATGGTGATGCCGAGTTCCTGGTTGAGCCGGCGGATCTCGCGCCGCATCTGGGTGCGCAGCTTGGCGTCCAGGTTGGACAGCGGCTCGTCGAGCAGCAGCAGGTCGGGGGTGTAGACCAGCGCCCTGGCCAGCGCGACGCGCTGCTGCTGGCCGCCGGACAGCAGGGTGGCCGGCCGGTCGGCCATCGCCTCCAGGCCGGTGACCGCGAGGATCTCCTCGACCCGGCGGCGGCGCTCGGCGCGCTTGACACGGCGCATCCGCAGCGGGAAGGCGACGTTCTGGGCCACCGTCATGTGCGGCCAGATCGCGTAGGACTGGAAGACCATCGCGAGGTCGCGCTTCTCCGACGGCAGGAAGGTGCCCTGCTGGACGTCGGCCAGGGTGCGCTCGCCCATGGTGATCGAGCCGTCGTCGATCTTCTCCAGGCCGGCCACCATCCGCAGCGTGGTGCTCTTGCCGCAGCCGCTGGGGCCCAGCAGCGCGAAGATCTCCCCCTTCCGCACATCGAGGTCGATGTGGTCGACGGCGGTGACCTCGTTGAACGTCCGGGTCAGGCCGGTCAGTCGGAGCTGGACGGCGGAGTCACCCGACGGCTGGTCCACCGGATCTGCGGTCGGGCCCCTGAGGCGGTCCGGCGTGGTCGCCCTCATAGACATTGCGGCTCCTCGGATCTGTCGTCGTGGTGTCGTGAAGCGGGAGAAAAGGGGTGCGGGAAAGAAAGGGTGCGAAGGAGGGAGAAGGGAGTGAGGGGGTGAGGGGGACCAAGGGGATCTACAGGTCGAGTACGAGCAGCTCCGAGGCCGACCGCCCGACGCAGATCATCATCGTGTCGCCGCGTTTGCGCTCCTCGTCGGAGAGCACGCTGTCGTGGTGCTCGGGGACTCCGGCCAGCACCCTGGTCTCGCAGGATCCGCAGTAGCCCTCCTCGCAGGAGAACCCCACGTCCGGTGCGACCTCGCGGACCACGTCCAGCAGCGTCCGGTCCGGCGGCACCGCCAGCGTCAGCCCGCTGTGCCGCAGTTCCACGGTGAATCCGCTCGCCCCCCGCGGCGGTCCCGCAGCGGCGGGCGCGGCGCCCGGCGGCGCGCCGAACCGCTCGATGTGCAGGGCCCCCGGCCGCAGGGCCGCGCACGCCCGGGTCGCGGCCTCGACCATGCCCTCGGGGCCGCAGCAGTAGACGGCGGTGCCCTCGGGCGCGCCCTCCACCAGCTCGGCGAGCGGCAGCAGGCCCCGCTCGTCCTGCGGCACGATGTGCACCCGGTCCGCGTCGACATCGGTGAGCGCCCCGGTGAAGGCCATGCCGGCCCGCGAGCGTCCGCCGTAGTGCAGTTCCCAGGAGGCGCCGGCCGCCGCGACCCGGCGGACCATCGCCAGGATCGGTGTGACACCGATCCCTCCGGCCAGGAAGAGGTAGTGCGGCGCGTCCACCAGGGCGAAGTGGTTGCGCGGGCCGCGCACCTGGAGCGTGCGCCCGACCAGTGCCGAGTCGTGCACCTCGGCCGACCCGCCCCGGCCGCGCTCCTCGCGGAGCACCGCGACGGTCCAGGAGTACGGGTCGTCCGGCGGCCCGCACAGCGAGTACTGCCGGACCGCCCCGCTGGGCAGCCGCAGGTCGATGTGCGCGCCCGGCGCCCAGGCCGGCAGCTCACCGCCGTCCGGATCGACCAGGGTCAGCGAGACCACGCCCGCGGCTTCCAGCCGGACCTGCCGGACCAGCAGCTGCCGGGCCTCGAAGACGGCCAGTTCTGTCATGGCGCTCAGTCCGTGCCGGCCGGTCGGAAGCCGTAGATGTCCAGGGTGAGTTCACCCTCGGCGATCCGGCTGAGATAACCGGCCTCGGCGGCTTCGCGGGCCAGCCCGGCCGCGAGCACCGCGTCGGCCGACAGCCGCGGGATCACCACGACCCCGTCGGCGTCGGCCACCACCAGATCGCCGCGGGCGACCGGGACACCGCCGAGCGTGATCGGGTCGCCGACCGTTCCCGCGTCGTCCTTGACGGTGGTGCGCACCGCGACCGAGGAGCTGAAGACCGGGAAGCCGCGCTCGCGCAGCTGGTCGGTGTCGCGCACCCCGCCGTCGATGACCAGCCCCAGCACGCCGCGCGCCGCGGCCGCCGCGCTGAGCACCTCGCCCCAGTAGCCGCAGGCCTCCTGGCGGCCGTCGACCACCAGCACATCGCCGGGCCGGGCCAGTTCGAGCGCGATGTGCAGCGGCAGGTTGTCGGCCGGCCCGGTGGTGACCGGCAGGGCCCGGCCGACCACGGCGGCGCCCGCCCAGACCGGCCGGATGCGCGGCGGCAGGAAGCAGTTGAGCTTGGACGCCTCGTAGAGCGTCGCCGTCCCCAGCCGCAGGAAGGCGGCGGAGTCGAAGTCCTGGGATGCGACGGTCGTCATGCCTGGCTCCTTTGCAGCAGGTGGTAGCCGTGCGCGGCGCGGGCGGCGGCCAGCGAGCGGCCGGCGATCACGTCCTCGACGATGCGCGACTCGCGTTCGTGGATGGTCCGGCAGATCTCCGCCACCTCGTCCTCGACATCGGGCGGCACGGCGACCACGCCGTCGTCGTCGGCGATGATCAGCTGGCCGGGCAGCACCTGGACGCCGCCGATCCCCACCGGGCACTGCACATCGCGGACCTCGACCCGGTCCTTGCCGGTGCGCATGTAGCGGCCCCGGGTGAACAGCGGATAGTTCAGGTCGAGGGCGCGCCGTACGTCCCGGCAGACGCCGTCGATCACGGTGCCGGCGATCCGGCGGTTGTCGGCCATCGCGGTGAGGATGTCGCCCCACACCGTGCAGTCGGTGCGGCCGGAGTTGTCGAGCACGGCCACCTCGCCGGGCTTGACGTCGTCCAGGTAGTCGCCCACCGTGCCGGCCGGATGCCCGGCGGCGACGTAGGAGACGGTGTACGCGCGTCCGAAGACCGCGGTGCCGTCGGCCAGCGGGCCGATGCCGAGCAGGCAGCCCTCCCGGCCGACGCGGTCCAGGGCGTCGGCGACGGTGGCGGTGGAGTAGCCGCGCAGCGGGTGCGCGGGCTCGGCGGGCTCCGGGGCGTTGGGTTCGCCGGTCACGATCCGGACTCCTCTGTGGTGGCGGGGAATTGGCTGTCGTGCATGACCTCGGAGACCGGTCGTCCCTGGTCGACGGCGTCGGCCATGGCGCTCTCGCGGGCCACGATGCGTTCGGCGAAGGCGACGATCCGCGGGGCGTCGGGGCCCGGTACGAAGGCGACGCCGTTGCCGTCGGCGATCACGTAGTCGCCCGGCCGCACGGTGACGTCGCCGAAGGTGACCGGCTCGTCCATCGCGTGCTGGACCACCCGGCCGCGTGCGCTGACCGGTACGACCGCCCGGGCGAACACCGGCAGTCCGAGGTCGCCGCTCTCGGCGGCGTCCCGGCAGGCGCCGTCCACCAGCACTCCGGCGATGCCCCGGGCGACGGCCGCCCGGCTGAGGATGCCGCCCCAGCAGGACACGTCCAGCCGCCCGCCGTTGGCGACGACCAGCACGTCCTGCGGTCCCGAGGTGTCCACCGCCGCGGCACCGACATGGCCGGCCGGGCGGTCGCCGCGGCGCGGTCCCACCTGGACGGTACGCACCCGGCCGGCCACCACGCGGTCCACCGGCCAGACCGGGCGGGGGCCGAGCACCACGGTGGACAGGCCGTAGGCGTCCAGCGCGTCGGAGATCGCACAGGAGTCCAGCGCCCGCAGCCGTTCCAGCACGCCGTCCGCATCGGCGGTCTCCGGGCCGGGCGCCGGGCCGGTCTCCGGCGTTTCGTCGGTCGTCGTCATCGCGCCGCCTGCCCTCGGTCGTCCTGCCAGGTCATGAAGGCCATCGCGCAGCCGGTGCCGGCCTCGGCGCGGTAGCAGGGCTCGTAGCCGACCAGTTCGGCGGTGAGCGACGAGGACCGCAACGCGCCGGCCACCACGATCCAGTTGCGCATCTCCGAGGTCCCGGACCGCAGTACGGCGTCCGGCAAGGAGCGCAGGTGGTCGGTGTCCCGGCTGGTCAGTGCAGCGATGAAGGCACGGTCCAGCTCCTCGTCCACCACGAAGTGGCTCAGCCCGCCGGAGGCGACGACGCCGACCCGCAGCGGCTCGGGGAAGCTCCGGATCGCCTCGCCCAGCGCCACCCCGAAGTCGAAGCAGCGGGCGGCAGACGGCGGGTTCGGCTCCCAGAAGGTGTTGACGAAGACCGGCACCGTGGGCGGGATACGGGACGGGTCGCCGCCGAGCAGCTGCTCGAAGACGAAGCCCCAGCCGTGCGGGATCCCCGAGTTGCGCCATTCGCCGGGCGGCAGCTCCCTGGAGGCGGCCGGGTCGAAGCCGGCCGCCGAGGTCCGCTCGATCAGATGCCGTGCCAGCACCGGGTGGCCCGGCCGGACGGTGCTCACCGCCGGCACGTTGGCCACCTCGGCGACGGCCAGACCGGGCTTCATCCGGTCCAGCTGCTCCTGGGTGAAGGGCTCGTGCCGCATGGTCTCGCCCCAGTAGAAGGCGAACTGCGGCAGCAGCTCGTCACCGAAGACCTCCTTGTGGTCGCTGCTCACCACCACCAGGGCGTCCAGCTCGGCCGCGTCGATCCGCCGGCCCAGCTCCTCGATGTCGGCGCGGCAGGCGGCGTGGCGGCGGTCGCGCTCGTCCGGCGCGCACTCGGCGGCGAAGCCGGGGGCGCGCAGCGCCAGCAGTTCGTCGTAGGGGTATTCCGCGCCCCGGTAGACCAGTGCCTTGTTGGCGCGGTCGGCCCTGGCGCGCAGTCCCCAGTCCGCCGGCGCGGTGTTCAGCAGGGGGCCGTGGGAGGTGCCCACGCCCAGTACGAGATCGGCCATCGGTCAGACCTCGATACGGAACAGTTCGGCGGCGTTCGTCTCGAACAGCGCCTTGCGGTCGGCGTCGGTCAGCCAGTCGATGTCCTCGATCAGCAGATGGATGTCGTCGATCCAGCGGCCGGTCTCCGGGTCCTTGACCGATCCGGTGCCCGGCTTCTCGGTGCCGAACAGGCAGCGGTCCACCCCGACGGTGCGCAGCAGGAACTCGATCGAGTCACGGGTGTAGAGGCAGGTGTCGTAGTGCAGCTTGCGCAGCCGCTCCTCGAAGGTGGTGCCCGCCCTGAGCGCCGCCGGGTAGAAGCGGCCCTTCTGGTACGGGATCGCGCCGCCGCCGTGCGACACCACGATCTTCAGATCGGGGAAGTCGTCGAGCACCTTCGACTGCAGCAGCCCGGCCACCGCGAGCGTCTCCTCCTGCACGAAGTGCAGCGAGTAGCTCTCCCGGGCCGGGGGCCGGCAGGCCGCCGAGTGGATGATGGCCGGCACGTCGAGTTCGCACAGCGCCTCCCACACCGGGTACCAGAAGCGGTCGCCGATGGCCGGCGGCTGGCGCAGCCCTTCGTAGGGATCGGTGTTCAAGGTCGCGCCGACGAAGCCCAGATCGTTGACGCAGCGGCGCAGTTCCCTGGTCCACTCGGCCGGGTCCAGCTCCATCGACTGCGGCATGCCCGCCACGCCCCGGAAGCGGCTGTCCGCCTCGCAGCACAGCGCGATGACGTCATTGGTCTCCGCGGTGAACCACTCGACCAGCTTGGCCGGGCTCTCGCTGTGCATCATCTGGAACGGCCGCGGCGATATGAACTGGATGTCCACCCCGGCCTGGTCCAGGTGCTCCAGGTGGGAGACCTTGCCGAAACTCGGGTGCGGCGCGTTCAGCGCCTCGACGACGTGCTCCATGGTCACCCCCGAGTGGCCGTGCCCGTGGGCTCCGCGATGGGACAGCAAGCCGGCTTTGTACGCGTAGAGCTTGTCGGGGGCGGTGACGTGCCCGTGAACGTCGATGTACATGGCGCGGTCCTTCTCACGATCGGAACGGGCAAGGCCCGCCGCGGCCCGGAAGGGCGCCTACGGCTTCCTCGCCGGGTGTCCTGAACCATAGGCATGTTGTGCCCCATGTGGAATAGTTCCAGCGAAAATTCCTCATAGAGGGACGTTGAGCGGTTCGCCGCCCGCCGGCCGCGCCGGATCGCGCGCCCGGCCGGACACACCGGCGACACCGAAGGCCGCTCTGACGTGCGCGTTCCGCAGCCGGTGGAGCGCCATCCTAAGTCGGATTTCTGTCAGTGGACTCTGATAACAGCATGTTCGACATCAAAGAACTGCCGCAGCAGCCTCTCGCGACTCGGTAGTTTTCAGACACGCCACGACCACCGGGCCACTTTCGCCCGGGCCGCGCTTCCGAGGCGGACACCGCCGCCGATCGCTAGATCAGGAAGGCCTCGCCGATGGCGTCGACCGCGAGTTTCCTGGCGACGTTCGCGGCCCGGGTGTCGCGGAGGCTGTCGAGCATGAGGAAGTCGTGCACCGTGCCCTGGACGCGGACCGCCGTGACGCTCACGCCGGCCTCCCGCAGGCGGGCCGCGTATGCCTCACCTTCATCCCGCAGCACATCGGCCTCACCGGTGACGACCAATGTCATGGGCAGCCGACCGAGCCGGTCCGCGCTCGCCAGCAGCGGAGCGGCGTACGGCTCGGCGCGCTGCCGGGGATCGCTGGTGTACTGGTCCCAGAACCAGGCCATGCCGGCGCGGGTGAGGTAGTAGCCGTCGGCGAATTGCCGGTAGGAGGCTGTGGTGAAGTCGGCATTGGTGACCGGATAGAGCAGAATCTGGGCCGCGAGCGGAATGCCGCCGCGCTCCCCGGCCATCAGGGCGAAGACCGTGGCCATGTTCCCGCCGGCCGAATCCCCCGCGACGGCGATACGCGCGGTGTCCAGGCGGTATTCGCCGCCGCGCCGGCGGATCCATTCGCCCACCGCGTAGTTCTGCTCGATCTGGGTGGGGTATTTCGCCTCGGGCGCCCGGTCGAAGAGCGGGAACACCACGGCGGCGCCGGCTCCGGCGGCGAGTTCGCGCACCAGGCGGTCGTGGGTGGTCTCGTCGCCGAAGACCCAGCCCCCGCCGTGCAGGAAGAGCACCACGGGCAGTTCGCCGTCCGCGCCCCGGGGGCGGACGATCCGCGTACGGACCTGCCCGTAGCGGCCGGCGTCGACGGTCACCCAGGTCTCGTCGACCTCCGGTTTCCCGACGCCCTGACCGCTCTGGAGCCCGACGAGGCGGTCCCGTCCCGTCCCGGGCGGCAGCTCGTAGCTTCTCGGATGGGGAAAGGCCGCCTCCGCCAAGGCCCGCGCGGCGGGTTCGAGGGACGGAGCGGGCGGCGGCGGCAGTGCGGTCATGATCGGAGTGCTCCCGTGCGGACGGCCGGATGTCGAGTACAGGAAAGCCACCGGCCGGGCTGCCGCCAGCTCGGCCGCGCCCCAAGCCGCCGCGCCCGGCACGCCGTTCACCTGGACAGCGCAACCGCACGGGGCGTCCGGGTCCTGGCGATCAGGCCCGGGGGGCCGGTCGGCCCCCCGGGAATGGACCGACGGCCCCTCCTCCCGTGCGGCACCGGCCGCGAGGCTGGGAGCGAAACGCCTGAAGGAGGCCACTGTCATGATGCGTACCGTTGTCGCAGGTCTGGATGGTTCGCCCGAAAGTCTGTCCGCGGCCGACTGGGCGGCCCGCGAGGCCGAGAGCCGCGGGCTGCCGCTCCGCCTGGTGCACGCCTGGGAATGGCAGCCCTATGACTACGACACCCGTGGGTCACTGGCCGACGCCGACCTGACGCGTCAATGGGCCGAGCGGATACCGCGCGAGGCATCGGCCGCGTTGCGGCGCCGCTACCCCGGACTGCCGATCACCGCCGACCGGATCGCCGGCCGGGCGGCTCCGACGCTGCTGTCCGCGGCCGCGGAGGCCGAACTCCTCGTGCTGGGATCACGCGGTCTGGGCACCCTGGCCGGATTCGCCTTCGGCTCGGTCTCGCTCGCGGTCGTGGCGGCCGCCACCCGGCCGGTCGTACTCCTGCGGGCCGGTGGGCCGGCCGGGGCCGGACAGCGACCGCACGAGGAAGGCGAGCCGTCGAAACCGACCGGGGACGGCGCGGTCGTGCTCGGCCTCGACCTGGAGCGCCCCGGCGACGCGGTGATCGCGTTCGCCTTCGACGCCGCGGCCCGGCGGAGCGTCCCGCTGCGCGTCGTCCACAGCTGGTCCCCACCGGCGATCTACGGTTACGCACCCGTGGAAGTCCCGGCGGACCTCGGTCTCGATCTGGCGGCCAACGTCGCGCAGACCCTGGCGCAGAGGCTGCTGCCATGGCGGGAGAAGTTCCCCGATGTCCGGGTGACCACCGACATCCGACTGGGCGGCACGGCTCCGCTTCTGATCGAGGCCTCGTCCGGCGCCTCGCTCCTGGTCGTCGGCCGTCGCACCCGCGGCTCCGCACTCGGCTCGCACATCGGCCCGCTGACCCACGCCGCCCTGCACCACTCCTCGGCCCCGGTCGCCGTCGTCCCGCACGCCTGACGCGCCACCGCGCGAGCTGTGCCAACGGCTGGACACGGCAGGCCGGTCGGCGACCCGGCATCCGGACATCCTGGAGCGGGCCAGCCTCGTGACGATCGTACGGCGCGGCCGGGTGGTCGAGGCCGAGCCCCCGACGCGGTCGGCCGTCACCTTCATCGTGCGAGTCGCACCAGGACATCGTCCGGCTCACCGTGACCCACGAGAACCTCCCCGACCTGGAGATGTTCAACGGCATCTCGCAGGGCCGGCCGGCCGTGCGGCGAACCTCAAGTCGCTGCTGGAGACCGGTGAGATCCTCCCGCAGGCGCCCTGGGAGATGCGGCACGCGCACAGCTGGGACGGCGGCCGCCGAAGCCGGAAGCCGCCGCGGGGGGAGCCACCGCGCGTGCGGCGGCCGGACCGCCGACCACGCCGTGACGCCGGCCGGAGGTGACCCCGGGCTCCGCGCCCGGAGCGGCCCTTTCCTGTGTTTCATTCGTACGAGCACCGCGCCGGGTGTGGTGCACCCGGCGCGGTCTGTGATTTCCTGGCGGTATGACACCGCTTGTGACCCGTCGCCACGTGGACTACGGGCGTGTCACCAGCACGGGTTGTCGCGCTCAGCGCTGACGCCGCGTTCCCGGCGCCCTGCCGCCTTTTCCGGCCGCCGATCATCTCCCCTCGCGCCGCGCCCCCGGCGGGCTCCTCACGATGCCCGCGACCGCGCACCGCCACTCCCCCGCACGTCCGTTCAAGGGAGCACCATGAGCCAGCCCATCGACTCCGTCTCCGGTGGCCACACCCCCGAGGAAGCCCCCGCCGGGCCCGACACCTCGGCCTGGTCGTTCGAGACCAAGCAGATCCACGCCGGGGCCGCGCCGGACCCGACGACCGGCGCCCGCGCGGTGCCGATCTACCAGACGAGCTCGTTCGTCTTCCGCGACACCCAGCACGCCGCGGACCTGTTCTCGCTGGCCGAGCCGGGCAACATCTACACCCGCATCCACAACCCCACCCAGGACGTCTTCGAGCAGCGCGTCGCCGCGCTGGAGGGCGGTGTCGCCGCGGTGGCGCTGTCCTCGGGGCAGGCCGCGGAGACGCTGGCGATCCTGAACCTGGCGAGTTCCGGTGACCACATCGTCTCCAGCGCCTCGCTGTACGGGGGCACGTACAACCTCTTCCGCCACACGCTGCCGAAGTTCGGCATCGAGGTGTCCTTCGTCGAGGACCCCGACGACTTCGAGGCGTGGCGGGCGGCGATCCGGCCCACTACCAAAGCGCTGTTCGCCGAGACGCTCGGCAATCCGCGCGGCGACGTGCTGGACATCCGGGCGGTGGCGGACGTCGCCCATGAGGCGGGCGTCCCCCTGATCGTGGACAACACGGTCCCGACCCCCTACCTGCTGCGGCCGTTCGAGCACGGCGCCGACATCGTCGTCCACTCCGCCACCAAGTTCCTCGGCGGGCACGGCACCACCATCGCGGGCGTCGTGGTCGACGGCGGCACCTTCGACTTCGGGCAGCACGCCGAGCGTTTCCCGGACTTCAACGAGCCCGACCCGAGCTACCACGGGCTGCGCTACTGGCCCGCGCTGGGCCCGAGCGCCTACGCCATCAAGCTGCGGGTGCAGCTGCTGCGCGACATCGGCCCCGCGCTCTCGCCGCACTCGGCCTTCCTGCTGCTGCAAGGCGTCGAGACGCTCAGCCTGCGCATCGAGCGGCACTCCGCGAACGCGCAGGCCATCGCGGAATGGCTGGAGCAGCGCGACGAGGTGGCGGCCGTCCACTACGCGGGGCTGCCCTCCAACCGGTGGTACGAGGCCGGGCAGCGCTATCTGCCGCGCGGTGCGGGCGCGATCGTGGCGTTCGAGCTGCGCGACGGGGTCGAGGCGGGCAAGCGCTTCGTGGACGCCGTCGAGCTGTTCAGCCATCTGGCGAACATCGGGGACGTACGCAGCCTGATCATCCACCCCGCCTCCACCACCCACAGCCAGCTGGACGAGGAGCAGTTGGCGGCCACCGGTGCCGCTCCCGGCCTGGTGCGGCTGTCGGTCGGCATCGAGAACGTGGCCGACCTCAAGGCGGACCTGGAGGCCGGGTTCCGCGCGGCCAAGGGCGCGGCTTGAGCGTGCACCCGACCGCCGAGGTCCCCCTCCCGCCGGCCTCCGGGGCCTGGCGGGAGGGGGACCCCCCGGGGCGGCGGTTCTGGCACTTTCCGCCCAAGCCGCTGCCGCTGGAGGTGTCCGGCGAGCTGCCCGGCGTGCGGATCGCCTACGAGACATGGGGTCGGCTCGCCGCCGACGCGTCCAACGCGGTCCTGGTGCTGCACGCGCTCACCGGCGACAGCCATGCCGCCGGCCCGGCGGGCCCCGGGCACCCGACCGCCGGGTGGTGGGACGGGCTGATCGGCCCGGGGCGGGCGCTGGACACCGACCGCTGGTTCGTCATCGCGCCCAATGTGCTGGGCGGCTGCCAGGGCACCACGGGGCCTTCCTCGCTGCGGCCGGACCGGAGGCGCTGGGGCGGCTCCTTCCCCTGTCTGACCCAGCGCGACCAAGTCCTCGCGGAGGCGGATCTGGCGGACGCGCTGGGCCTGCGGCGCTGGGCGCTGGTCGTCGGCGGCTCGATGGGCGGGATGCGGGCCCTGGAATGGGCGGTGTCCTACCCGGACCGTACGGGCGCGCTGCTGCTCCTCGCCACCACCGCCACCGCCAGCGCCGAGCAGATCGCCTGGGCCGGCATCCAGCTCGGGGCCATCCGCTCCGATCCCGCCTGGCGTGACGGGGACTACTACGAGGCCGGCGCCGGACGCGGCCCGCACACCGGGCTCGGCCTGGCCCGCCGACTGGCCCAGGTGACCTACCGCAGCGAACCCGAACTGCAGACCCGTTTCGGCCATCTGCCGCAGCGGGGCGAGGACACCCGGCGCGGCGGCCGCTATCAGGTGGAGTCCTATCTCGACCACCACGCCGCCAAGTTGGTACGCCGGTTCGACGCCGGCAGCTATGTCACCCTCACCGAGGCGATGAACGGCCACGACATCGGCCGCGGCCGCGGCGGCGTCGCGGCGGCGCTGCGCCGGGTGACCGCGCGGACGCTGGTGGCGGGCGTCGACTCGGACCGGCTCTATCCCCTCGCGCAGCAGGCGCGGCTGGCGGCCGGCATCCCGGGCGCGGACCGGCTGCGGATCATCGAATCCCGTTACGGGCACGACGGCTTCCTCATCGAGACCGCGCAAGTCGCCGCGCTCATCAGCGAATTGCTGGGCTCCGGCGGCTGAGGCAGCACCGCGGTGCCGGCCGCGCGGCCGGAACCGGGGCGCCGCGGCCGGAAAAGCTTGGCCGAACGCACCCCGGCCATGGTGAGGTGCGGCTTGGTACCTTCTGGGAGCGCGCTCACGCGGTGTCGACCCCGCGGGTTCGCCGGACCGAGGGGGGACCGAGGTGTCGAGCCGCACCAGCACTCCGTCAGCGGCCCAGATCCGGTGGATGAACGCCGCCGCGGTCTACGACGCGATGCGGGACCGCGAGTCCAGTACGGCCGGCGACCTGATGACGGCGACCGGACTGTCCCGGCCGACCGTGCACATCACCTGCGACTGGCTGATAGCGCAGGGGCTGGCGGTCGAGATGCCCAGTGACACCGCGCAGGACGCCCAGCCGGGCCGGCCGGCCCGGCGCTACCGGACCGACCCCCGGGCCGGGTTCGTGCTCTCGCTGGACATCCGCGAGAGCCGGGTCATCGCGGCCGTGGCCGATCTGACCGGCCGGGTGTGCGGCGAGCTGGCCCGGGAGGTCGCCACCGATCCGAGCCTGAGGTCGCAGGTCACGGTGCACGGCCCGGCCGTCGCACACGATGTCGTCGCGCTCGCCGGGATCGGGCCCGGGTCCGTCTGGCAGGTGTGCGTGAGCGTCCCGGCGCCGGTGCGGTCGCACGCGTACGCCCCGGACACCGCCGCACGGCACCGGGCCGGCGCCCGGGGGGTGATCGCCGAGCTGGACCACGTGCTGCCCTGGCCGGTGGTCGCGGAGAACGACGCCAATCTGGCGATGATCGGCGAGCACTGGCAGGGCGCCGCGCGGGGCCTGGAGAACGCGGTGCTGCTCGACGTGTGCGAGAACGGCTTCGGCGCCGGGCTGATCGTCAACGGCCGCCTGGTGCACGGCAGCAATGGCGTCGCCGGTGAGATGACCGCGCTGAATCTCCTGGCCGGGATGGGTCCGGCCGGCGGGGTCGCCCGCAAGGCCGCGCGGTTGGGCGCGGAGGCGGTCGGAAGGGCGCGGGCGACGGCGAGCGCGGCTTCCGGAGCGGCGGACGACCGGCGGCTGGTGCGGCTCGCGGACGGCGATCCGGACCGGGTCACCACCGAGATGGTCTTCGCGGCCTGCGACGCGGGCGATCCGGTCGCGCGGCGGATCGTGGACCGGCTCGGTTCGATCGTGGCCCGCCCGGTGGCGATGCTGGCCACCTTTCTCGACCCCGAACTCGTGGTGATCTGCGGCCTGTCGGCCGAGGTCGCGGAGCGGCTGATGCCGGCCATCGAGGAGCGGACGCTGGAGCTGTACGACCGGCGGTTCGCCGCACCGGCGCCGCGGCTGACGCTGGCCGCGCTCGGCGGGCGGGCGATCGTCCTCGGCGGGGTGCGGCGGGCTCTGAACGAGGTCGAGGGACGGCTGTTCGGCGCCTCGCACAGCGAGCGCTGGTCCTCGGCGGGGACGCGCTCCGCCAACTGGCGCTGACCCCGGCGGGCATCGCCCGCCGGGGCATCACCAGCGTCGGCGTTCGCTGGCCCTCGGGGCGGGGCGCCTTCCCAGGCGGCCCGCCCCGGTGGAACCATCGGCCACCGTCGTTACCTGCGAGTGACCGGCCGGACAGCGGCTCGGCGTCAGACGGTCGCGACGCCGTTCGCGTACCGGTTCATGTAGTAGAGGCCGAAGCCGT
This sequence comes from Streptomyces polygonati, assembly GCF_042650325.1. NCBI lineage: Bacteria > Bacillati > Actinomycetota > Actinomycetes > Kitasatosporales > Streptomycetaceae > Streptomyces > Streptomyces polygonati. The sequence continues at coordinate 140,992 of NZ_JBHSBB010000001.1, forward strand.
TCTGCACCGGATCGCCGCTGTTGTTGATGGCGTGCAGGATGCCCCCGCCGGCCGCGTCGTTGAGGCAGGCGGTCATCAGGTCGGTGAAGACCACGCCGGGGGTGTCGGGGACTTCGTAGGCCCGGTCGGTGTAGATGTTGGCCTCCAGATTGAACACGCAGTAGCTGCCCAGTCCCCAGGCCAGGTGGTCCGTGACCCGGTCGGCGACCTTGTAGGCGGCGTAGCCCTTGGTGCTGCCGTGCACCCAGGCGGCCTGGGTGGGGACGTCGTAGGGGTGCTCGTTCTGGAAGAAGTAGGTGCGGCCGTGGTTACCGTTCCAGAGCACCTCGTACTTCTGGTAGTGCTCGACCGCGAGGCCGTAGGCGGTGACCCGGTCGCCGTTGACGAGGAAGCCGGTGTCGGCCGGGTTGACCGACCAGCCGACGCTGCCGTCGTTGCCGTGGTCGGCGCGCCAGAGCCAGATGTTGTCGCAGATCACGTCGTTGCTGTCGATCTGGACGCTGACGGTGGCGCTGCCGGCGATGGCGCCACCGATGCGGGCGTAGACGTCGAAGAGCACGGTCGGGTCCTCGGCGTGCCGGATCCGGCTGCGGCCGTGGCCGACCCGGAGCAGGAACGGGGAGTTGGCCGAGGCGGCCTCGAGGAGCACACCCGCGATGGAGACGCCACCGACGTCGGCGACCTCGATCAGCGAGTTGCGGTGGGTGGCCTGGAGGGTGGCCAGACCCAGGCCGAGCACCACGGTGCCCGGGCGCGTCACACGCAGGGGGGAGGACAGGCGGTAGACGCCGGGGGTGAGCAGGAGGTGCAGGCCGTGGTCGAGGGCCTGGTTGATGGTGGCGGCGGAGTCGCCCGGCTGGGCCACGTGGAAGCGGGACAGCGGGATGCTGTGTCCGGCGGCCCGGTGGTGGGAGGCCCAGGTCGTCCCGGTGGAGTGCTCGCGGAGCGCGGGCACGAAGACGCTGTAGGAGCCGTCCCGGGCGATGGTGAGGAACGGCTTCTCCCGGACGACCGGGGTCCGGTCGACCACGGTGTAGGACGGGTTGGGGAAGTGCTGGGCGGGAGCGTTGTCGGTGCCGACGAAGACCATGTTCCAGTTGTTGCCGGTCCAGCTGCCGAAGGTGTCGTTGCGGGACAGCCACTGCTGCTGCGAGCCGGAGTCGATCTGGCCGTCCACCACACTGTCGGCCAGGAATCCGCCGCTGGACCACTGGTTGCCGGGCGGGCTGGGCCACAGCGTCATATTGCCCTTGATGTGCGCGCGGCGCATCGGACCCGCCTGGGCGACCGCCCAGCGCTCCAGTCCGTCCGGCGGGACGATGCACAGGTTCTCGGCCGAGCGCCAGAAGTTCTGCGTGCCGTTGCCCCCCAGCCACTGGGCGTCGACCGTGACATGACCATTGATCACCACATCGTCAGGGCTGTCGCCGAGCCCGAGTACATGCGTGTAGAACCCGACATTGATGTCGACATTGTAGGTACCCGGCTTGAAGGCCAGGGCGTACCGCTCGGCGCCGAACTGGTTCGACTGCTGCGTGGTGAACACGGCGTCGACCTGGGCCTGGATCGCGGCGTCGCTCATGGAGGGGTCGAAGACAAGGACGTTCGCGCCCAGCGGATGGGCTCTTCGGGCGGGCGCCGAGGCGAAGGCGGACCCGGCGGAAAGGCTGCCGATCAGCGGCAGGGACGCGGCGGCGACGGCCGCGCCGCGCAGTACGGAACGGCGGTTCGGGGTGACGGACATAGCTCTCCCTGGTGTGTGGTGGGGTGGGAGGTACGGCTGGTCCTCGTGCAGAGAGCGCTCTCTCGCCGGGAAGTGAAGCATCGGGGGTGTGCAGCGTCAATAGTCTGTAGACAAGCGAGTTTCGATTTCAGGTATGTGTTCGGTTGATGAAGTCGATCAGGAAGCGGGCGGCGCCGCTGTCGAGGCGTGACGGTGCGCGGGAGGCGCCGCAGGCCCGTGGATACCGGTGGGTTTCCGACTTAGCGGAGGATCGGCCCAGGTCAGCACGTTCCGGTCCAGGCCGCCGGTGGCGGACGCGGTGCTTCCCGCTACCGGGGCCGGGGTGTCGGACGCGTGCCGGGCCACCGTTCTTGGCTGCCCCGGTGCGGGTCGTCGCCGGGGGCCGGGAGCTCACTCGGCCCGGTGGCGTTGAGCGGGAGCGGGTCCCGCGCCCGGGTACGCGCTGTCTGTCCTCCCGGCGATCCGCCGGCCGCTCAGGGGTGCCGGCGCAGGCCGCGGTTACGGACCCGCCAGGCCTGGACCAGAAGGAAGAGGCCGATCAGCGCGATCACCACACCCAGCACCGCGTACTGGCCATGGCCGGACATGCCGGAACCGCTCATCGCGCCGGTGCCCTGCGCGGTCCAGACCACGCCGAGCACGAGGAGGACGATCCCACCGATCGCGCGGACCACCATGTTCGCTCCGTTCTCCGCACCGGTACGTCTGCCGCGCGGCATCCGCGCGTCCGTCCCTCAGCTTGGTCCGTTTCGGTGCGCCGGGCGCGGCCGGAGATCTTACAGAACACGAACGTAGTGGGGTCCGGCCGGACGCGGGCTCGGGACGGCCGGGACCGGCTTCCGGCGGACGCCGTCCTGGCCGGAAAGCTCAGCGGCGCTGCTGCACCGCGGTCAAGCCGCCCACCGGCCCTTCGAAGTGCGCGGCGGGACCGCCGCCGCAGCGCCAGTGGGCGGCGGCTGCCTCCGCCACCGGGCGCAGGCCCAGGCCGTGCCGGTCGCAGACCGGCCAGACCAGCCGGAATCGGTCCGCCACCTCTGCCTGCACTTCCTCCGCGACCTCGACCAGGGCCCGCACCGGATCGTCCCCCGCCGAGGGAGCCAGGCCGTTCCCCGAGCTGAGCAGGGTGCCGTCCCCCAAGGCCAGCAGGGCGCGGGGGCCGCCGTCCGTCGACAAAACGATGTGCAGACCGTCGACGACTCCGCTCCCCGCGAAATCCGCCGCCACCCCGCGCACCGCCTCCTCCAGGACAGGAAGGCGCCCGGGAGCGAGCGCGAACCCCGGATCGAACGCGACGGCCCGGAGCAGCTTCGCCGCCAGCTCGGCCATCTCCGCTTCCGGGATGTCCGCCGGCCGCCGGACGACGAGTTCCCGGACGATGTCGGCGGTGTGGCCCCAGTCCAGCAGCAGACACGCCAGCTCCACGGCCTCGGCGTCCACGCGCAGGCCGGCGCGCAGCTTGCGGTACACCTGCTCGCTCAGTCGCTCAGCCCGGTGCAGCGCCTCTGCCGGGGCGGCGTTCTCCTGGGTCACCGGAGCGGTCTCCTTCCGCGCGTCATGGTGTGATGGTGTGTCGGGCCGCGCCGACGCCGCCCCCGGAAGGCCGACTCCGGCGCGGGCCGGCCGAACGCGGTGCGAGAGTCGCGGTACGAACCTACCCACCGCCGAGGCTCCGCCGGGAAGGGTGGCGGTCCGCACCGGTCCGCGCGGTGCGGGCAGCAGCGCCGTGGCCCGCCCCCGGCCGAGCGGCTCGCGCCCGGTTGCCGGAGCGCCTACGCCGACGGGCAGACGGCGCACCCCGGCGGGCGTAGAAAAACCGGTGGGGTGCGGAGCGGGGTCCGGATCGGCCGAACGGGGGTGTGCCGGGCGGGCGAAGCGGCATACTTCCGGGCACCGTCGTCTGTCGGCGAGACTGGGAACTCGGGCCTCCACATGAGGAGTTGTCGATGAGCGAGCGGGAATTACTGCACCTGGACGTATCCGCCGCGCGGTCCGGGCGGGCCCCGGCGACCTGGGGGCAGCAGGCGATCTGGGACGCGGTACTGGTCCTCGGCCACGACGCCGCCTTCTACAACGTGAGGGTCGGCTTCGAACTCCCCTCCCCCCGGCCGCGCGCGGCCGTGCTGGAGGCGCTGGCGCACGCGGCGCAGTTGCACGAGTCGCTGCGGACCCGGTTGCAGCCGGAGACTTCGGGCGGGCTGACCCAGATCCTGGACGCGGCCGGCCGCTTTCCGGTGACGGTGCGCACCAGTGCGCGCGAGGACACCGAGCGGGTGGGCGCCGAACTGCTGGCCGAGTTGGCGGGCCTGCCCTTCGACTGCGCGAAGGAGTGGCCGCTGCGTATCGGTCTGGTCGAGGCGGACGGTCTGGTGCGGCACTACGCGATGGTGCTGTCGCACACGGCGGTCGACGGTGGCGGGTTGCGGCGCCTGGCCCGGGATGTGGTGATGATGCTGGACGGCGTGTCGCCGCAGCGGCTGCGGGAGTTGTTCCCGGCGACCCAGCCACTGGACGAGGCCGCCTATCAGCAGTCGGAGCGTGGCCGGAAACGGGACGCCGCCTCCCGCCGCTACTGGATCACCAAGCTCAGCGAGGGGCCGCGCACGCTGTTCCCACCGCGTGGCGAGCAGGCGGCGGACCCGCGGTCGCCCTACGCGATGCTCCACTCCCCCGCACTGCTGCCGGCGGTCGACCATGTCGCCGCGGCGCGCGGGGTGAGCGGCTCGTCGGTGCTGCTCGCCGCGGCCGCCCAGCAGACCGCGCGGCTGAGCCGGTCGGCGGAGCCGCTGCTCCAGGTGGTGGTCAGCAACCGCTTCCTGCCGGGCATGTCGCAGACGATCACCACGGTGGCCCAGGAGGGGCTCTTCCAACTGCGCACCGGATACGAGGATTTCGGGGCCCTGGTGCGATGGGTGCAGACGGGTGCGCTGAGCGCGTACCGCTACGCCTCCTACGACAAGCGGCTGTTGGACCGGGACATCGAGGAACTGCGCGGCCGGCTGCCCGACATGGCCGACCACTCGTGCTTCTACAATGACACCCGGGAGCCGGAGCTGTTCCGCCCGGCCGCCGAGGACGGCGAAGCGCCCCCGCTGGCCCGGGCGCGTGAACGGACCAGGCTCGTCTGGCCGGACGAGTTCTCACCGCGCGCGAACGTCAGCTTCGCCGTCAATGTGAACGACGAACCGGGAGAGGTGAAGCTGGCGATCACGGCCGACACATCGCTGATCTCCCGTGAGGAGATGGAGTCGTTCCTGTTGGGCATGGAGGAGACGGTGGTCGAGGACGCCCTCGCCACGGGATGCGTCTGATCGCGCCCCGCGTTCGGCTCACCCGGCGCGGCGGCCGGCGCCGCCGGCCGGCTCGGGTCGCGGGAGCGCTGCCCGTCGGCCTTGGGGCCGCCGTAGCTGTTGGACGTGCCCAGGTCGCTCATCAGGATCAGCACCTGACGGGCCGACTCGGGTGAGAGCGGAGAGAAGTCCCACCGCATGTTGTTGCTGCGCGGGCCGCTGTCCGGCGTACGCTCCCGCGAGTGGATGAAGTCGGGGAACTTCATGCGGTCACGCACGAAGAAGACCGGCATATTGTTGCCGACGACGTCGAAATTGCCCTCCGCCGTATGGACATCGGCGGTCACCTCGAAGTAGCCGAAGGCGCCGCCGGTCGGGGAAGTTCGTCGTCCCCCTCGACCCAGTAGCCGAACTGGCGGCCGTGGTCATTCCGGAGACGGCCACCGTCCCCAGGACCTCGGGCACCTATGGCCGGTTCGACGCCTCACCGGCCTCCATCAGGACGGTGGAGTCGACGGGGACGGTCGGGATGTTCCGCGGTGACCACATCCGCTCAGCCGACCGCACCTACGGGTGGTAATGAGGCGATCGGGGTCCGCGTCATCGACCGTGCGGGATCGTCGCGGCCGGTCAGGAGTGGTCGAGCCGACGTCCCGACCCGGCCGCCCCGCCTCCGAGCGCACGGCCCGGCAATGCGATACGACAAGAGGCGGTCATCCGCCGTGCCGCGCTCCACATCGCGGTCATTTTTATCCGGTCCGCACGATAACCCGGAAGAAACGCCCTAGCCTTGTGCCCGGACAATCCGCGTCCGCATTGCCGATGATCCGCCCCGGTAAAAGGACGAATCGCCTCAGCCAGAGCCGGGTTCCCATCGCTCCAGGGGGAGGAATCACCATGAGTCGAGCAGGAATACACCCAAGAGTGCTCATCGTCGGCGCGGGCCTGGCCGGGACGGCCACGGCGATCAGGCTGCTCCGCTTCGCACGCGGCCCACTGGAGATCGTCCTCCTCGAACGGCGTCCGGACTACCGGTCGGCGGGAGTCGCCTACCACCGGGACGGCAACCCCTGGGACCACGTTTTCAACATCCAGGCGGGCCGGATGTCGGTGTTCCGCGAGGACGTCCTCGACTTCGTACGCTGGGCCAATCTCGAGGCCGACCGCCGGGACTGGCCGGCGCCCTGGGCCGAACTCGAATTCGCCGAGGCGGGTCCGGCGCCCCGGCGGATCTTCCAGGACTACCTGGTCGACCGGCTGGCCGAGGCCAGCCGGGAAGCCTGTCCCGGCGTGGTGCTCGTCGAGGCGGACGGCGAGGCGGTCGACATGGAAGTACGCCCCGACGGGGTTGAGGTGACGATCCGTCAGGCATTCGCCGGTGTTCCCGCGGCCGGGCAGGAGCGTGAGCCGGGCCCGGGGACGGATCCGGGGACGGGGACAGATCCGGACCGGGAAACGACCGTGCTGTTCGCCGAACACGTCGTGCTCGCGACCGGTCTCGAACTCAGGGAGCCGCCCTTCGCCGCCCGGGTCCACGCGCACCCCTCCTTCGTGAGGGACCCGTACTCCGCGGCCGGCATCCGCAAGCTCATGGCGCTCCCGCCCGAGGCCACCGTGGCGATCGTCGGATCGGTGCTGAGCGCGTACGACTCGGCGGGCTTCCTGCTGCGCCGCGGCCACACCGGACGGATCCATCTGATCTCCAAGACCGGGACGATGTTCCGCACGTATCCGGTCGGCCACGAGCACGGGGTGCTGCGACTGCCCTGCCCGAAGGGCCTGCTGGAGCCGTACCGGGATCGTGAGGAGTTCCTCGCCCGGGTCCGGACCGAGTGGGAGGCGGCCTGCGGGGCGGTCGCGCGGGACCACCCCGACGTCCATCCGGTGGTGGTCGCGGAGCGGGTGGCCAAGGCGTGGGAGCCGCACCTCCCCGAGGCCATCGAACGGATTCCCACCGCCGAACTGCGCCGTCTGCTGGACGAGTTCGGTACGGCCATAGCGGCGTCCCGGGTCGGCGCCGTGGAGTACACGATGGCGATCATCGAGCGCGCGATGCGGCCGGCGGACGGCTCGGTGAAGCTGGTGGTGGGCCAGGTGAAGGAGGTCGCGCCGACCGGCTCGGGGCGACTGGCCGTCTCGGTCGCGGCCCCGGAGGAGCGGCTCACCATCGAGGCCGACCTGGTGGTCTCCAACTTCGGCCGGGAGTCGGACTACAGCAGGGTCGGCCAGCCGCTCTGGCGCAATCTCGTCCGGCGCGGGATCGCGGTCCCGCACGAGCGCACCGGACGCGGCCTGGAGGTCGACGAGCGCGGGACGCTGCTGGGCCCCGGCGGGGAGCCGGCCGGCCCGGTCTCCGCGGTCGGTGTGCTGCGCGAGGGCGACGAGATCGTCCGGAACGGCCGGACGGGCGCTTTCTCCTTCAATCTCGCCGCGATCAAGAACCAGTCCATCGCGGTCGCCGCCCGGGTGATCGAACAACTGGAACTGCTCGACGGCGATATGGCGCAAAGCGTGGCTGAATACCATGGTCATTTCAGCAATACGGAGGAAGCGGCCCGGTTCGGATTCGAGGAGGCTGTGGTCATGGAGGTGAGAAGGTTGGCCGCCCGTGATCGAAGCGAGCGGGAATCGCTCGATTCCCGGCTGGAAGCCTGTATCCGGTCCATGGGCGGACTTCCGACCCCTCCGACAGGAGCTTCCCGGCCCGATCGCCTGATCAGGACGGTCGTCAACCGGGCAGCCGTCGAACGACTCACCGACGTCTCCGTGACGCCACGGCAGCTGCGTCGGCAATTGGGAATAGCGAACGCCGATCATCTGGGGGAATAGTTGAACGGGCGACGGATCCAGGGATTCCTACTGACCGGTGGTACGCAGAGTGTCTTACGAGGTACCTGTAACCGCACAAGAAGTCCACTCGACGGATCCATCCTCGTCGCCCCTTCGCTCGAAGCGGGCCTGTACGAAGCGATCGTGGCGGCGCGCGCCGTCGTCTGCGGCGCCGGCGGGCTGACCGGCCATATGCAGTCCATCTGCCGCGGCAGGGGAATCCCCGTACTCCGCGTCGACCAGGCGGATCTCGCCGACCTGGTCGGCGAGGTGACGCTGCACCTGGAGAGCCAGTCGATCGTCGTCGGGTCCGACCCGCGTGCCGGGGAGCGGATCGCGGGCGACGGGATCCCCTCGCCGGACGATCTCGGCTCGGCGTGCGCGGTCATCGCGGACCTCCAGGACATCCGCACCATCAACTCGTCCGGGCCGAACGCGAAGCGGGTCGAGTCCTTCTTCATCCGGGAGGAGTTCCTGTGCCTGGCGGCGGGCCTGCGCCCGCTCGACTCCCTGGACGGCGGCCCCGCCGACATCGCGGCCTACGGACGCGCCGTCGCGGACCGGCTGTGCACCTACCTGGAGGCACTGCTGCCCGACCAGCGCCTCGTCCTGCGGCTTCTCGACCTCCGGTCCGACCACGCGGCCGGCGTCACCGAGCTGGCCCCGGTCGCCGTCGAGCCGAATCCCGAGCTCGGCCTGCACGGCGCGCGCTGGCTGCTCGGCTCGACCGCCTACCGGGACGCGCTGCACGTCATGCTCGGGTCCCTGCGCGAGCGGCTCGGCGACGACGCGGACCGGGTGCACCTCTCCGTTCCGTTCCTGAACGACGAGGAGGAGTTCGTCCAGCTCAGGGCGCACCTGGAGTTGCCGGCCGACGTGCCCCTGTCCGCGTTCATCGAGATGCCGGCGGCGGTGCACGCCACCGCGGCGATCTGCGCGGCGGGCGCCAGCGAGCTGTTCGTCGGCACCAAGGACCTGGTGCAGTTCTATCTCGCCGCGGACCGGAGCAACCACCTGGTGGCCGACTCCTACCAGACCCGGCACCCGGCCGTCATGGACGGCGTGCGCAGGGTGGTGGAGGCCGCGCGCGCCGCGGGCACCCCGGTCCGGGTGTTCGCGCTGGGCGCCGACCTCGCCCACTACCTCGAACGCCTGCCGACCCCGGACGGCTACATGATGTGCACCGCCGAACTCCAACAGGTGATCCTCCGGTCGCAGTCCTGACCGGTCAGGCCCGCCGGGGCCCAGCCCATCCTGCGCCGACTGGGCCCCGCCGTGGAACGCGCGAGTGGTTGACAACCCTGATTGGTCTGTACCAATCTTTGATGTGTGCGCGTCAGCGATGCCCGGGCACGGCACCGCGGCGCCGTACGGCACGACCTCGTCGACCGACCCTCGGGCCGTCCACCTAGGAGCCGCCGTCCATGTCAGCAGACCGGCACCGCCTTCACCCCCCACGCCGGGCAGTCGCCCTCCTGGCCGCCACCGCGCTGGGCGTCGCCGGCCTCGTCGCGCTCGGCGGCGGTGCCCACGCGGCCGACACGAACCTGGTGGTCAACGGCGGTTTCGAGACCGGCTCGTTGTCCGGATGGACCTGCGACGCGGGTACGGGAAGCGTGGTCGGCACGCCGGCCCACTCCGGCTCCCACTCCCTCGCCGGGGCGGCGACGGCCTCGGACACCGCGCAGTGCGTCCAGACCGTCGCCGTGCAGCCCAACGCGACGTACACCCTGTCGGCCTACGTGCAGGGCGCGTACGTCTACCTCGGCGCCGACGGCTACACCTCGACCTGGACGCCGTCCGCGACGAGCTGGCAGCAGCTGTCCACCTCGTTCACCACCACCGCCTCGGCCACCACCGTCACGCTCTACCTGCACGGCTGGTACGCGCAGGGCACCTACCACGCCGACGACGTCGTGCTCACCGGCCCGGGCGGCGCGACATCCACCCCCACGCCGACACCCACCCCGACACCCACTCCCAGCCCCACTCAGACGCCGACGCCCACGCCGACTCCCACCCCGACCGGCCCGGGCGGTGGCGGGCCCTCCTCCTGGCACCCCTCCTACCTGTCGATCGGCAGCGTCTACACCCCCGGCAGCACGGTGGACTCCTTCTTCACCACCCTCAAGTCGCACGGCAAGCTGCCGGACTACGGCTACGAGTACCTGATCGGCGGGGACTTCCCCAACTGGGCCGCCACGACGACCACGATGGTCACGCACTCCGAGCAGTTCGGCATGACCCCGGTCCTGGTCGACTACGGCATGAACGGCAATATCGACGGCACCTCCGTCGACTTCACCAACATGCAGAGCGGCGGCTGGCTGACCACCTACTTCCAGGCGCTGAGGAACGCGGCCTCGGCGGCCGCCACCGCGGCCCCCGGCAAACCGGTCGGCTGGGTCATCGAGCCCGACATGCTCGGCTATCTGCAGCAGAACTACGCGGCGAGTTACGGGAACGACGCAAGCCGGATCCCGGCCGCCACCTCCGCCGCGTACTCCTCGGGCGTGCTGGCCGGCGGCAGCGACCCGGCGTTCGGCAACAACCTCAAGGGCCTGGTCGAGGCGATCAACTACACGATCAAGAAGTACGATCCGCCGGCCTTCGTCGGCTGGCAGATCAACGACTGGGCGGTGCGCGACGCGCTCAAGGACACCGACACCCAGGGCTGGACGGCCGGCCGCCAGTCGGTGGCCGCCACCGCGACGCAGGTGGCGAACTTCGCCAAGACCGCCGATGTCGGCTACCACGCGGACTTCGCCGCCTTCGACCAGTGGGGGCAGGACTTCGGCGTGCTGCGCGACCCCAACCCGGCCGCCGACATCCGGTACCTGAACGCGGCGCACTGGAGCAACTACCTGCTCTATGTGCAGACGATCCGCCAATCGCTCGGCCTGCCCGCGGTCCTGTGGCAGATCCCGGTCGGCCACCTCAACTCCGCGCTGACACCGAGCCCGACGTACTGGAACGCCTCCGGCCGCTTTCCCGACCTGGACAACCAGAGCGCGGAGCAGAACGAGGACTCGGCGGCCACCTTCTTCTACGGCGACTCCTTCACCTCCAGCGGCAACAACCTGGCCTTCTACAGCAGCAATCCGGGAAGCGACCCGAAGGTCACGGTGAAGGGCGGCACCGTCTCGTGGGGCTCGCACATCCCGGAGGCGGCGGCCGCCGGCGTGGTGGCGATCCTCTTCGGCGCGGGCACCGGCACGGGGACCTACGGAGTGCCCGAGATGGTGGGCGGCAATCAGATCCACCCCGCCGACTTCGACTACTGGGTGACCCGTACGCAGTCCTATCTGGCCGCCCCGGTCCAACTGCCCTGAGCGAGCGGCGTGATCGGGGTCCTGGCACGGCGGGCCGGCCGCACCGGCCGGCCCGCCGTGTCGGGGCCCAGCGGAATGATTGCCTCCCCCAACGGCGGCTCGGTACGTTCCGTGCATGATCCATCACACCCAACGTGGCAGAGGCGGAACCGGAACGGCGCCGCTGGCGTGGGCACTCGCGCTGGCGGCGACGGTCTGGGCCGTCCTGGCCGGCGCGAGTCCCGCGCACGCCGTGACACCCGCTCCGGCGCCCTCGCAGAAGGTCGGTCAGCCGTTCGCGGTCAACACCGACGGCATCGCGTGCTATCGGATCCCGTCGATCATCAGCGTCCCCAACCCGCAGCATCCGAAGGAACTCCTGGCCTTCGCCGAGGGCCGGGTCGACAACTGCGGTGACGTGGGCGATGTCGACCTGGTGATGAAGAGGTCCGACGACGGCGGGATCAGCTGGGACGACTACCCGCTCCAGCGGCTGCGCGGCGTGAACGACTGCGGCGAGTTCCAGAACATCGTGCCCATGGTCCATGTCCCGCCGAACGGTTCGACCGATCCGGTGCGGATCACCGTGATGTTCGCCTACAACACCGTGGGCGCCGACTGCGACGGCACGCTCACCCGCGGTCCCCGCACCCTGCACTCGATCTTCTCCACCGACTACGGCGTCAACTGGAGCTCCGGGTCCTTCATCGACGGTGTTCCTCCCTCGCCCACGGCCCCCGCCACACCGCTGTGGAGCTGGGTGTCGACAGGTCCGGGCCACGCCATCGAGCTCCGGCACGGGCCGCACGCCGGCCGGATGGTCGTGGCGGGCGACCACACCCCCGCGGACGACTCCACCCCAGGCGACGGCATCGTCAAGCAGCCCGGCATACAGCTCTACTACAGCGACGACGGCGGTGCCGACTGGACGAGGGGAGCCGTCTGGGACCCGCCGGCCGGACAGTGGGGAGCCGGTGAGCCGACCCTGGCCGAGCGCGCCGACGGCTCGGTCTACGTCAACGCGCGCGGCAACAAGGTCTGCGAAACGCACGATCTGCGGCTCGCGGGGGTCAGCCAGGACGGCGGCGTGAGCTTCGTGAACGGGGACGACGCGTTCACCCCCGTTCCCGACCTGGTCAGTCCGCCCGTCTCCGGCTCGCTGCTCACCGTGTCGGATCCCGGTGCGAACGGCGCCGGCCGGATGCTCTTCTCCGGCCCCTCCCGGGCCGGCTCGGAGTCCGGTGACCGCCAGGCCATGTCCATCCGGACCTCCACCGACGAGGGCGCCACCTGGACCACCTCGGGCACGCTGATCAACAAGGGCCGTACCGGCTACTCCGACCTGACCCTGATGTCCTCCGGGCAGATCGGCCTGGTCTACGAGACGGCCACCAACACCCCGCACAGCAATGTCTACTTCACCTCGTTCACCACCCAGCAGCTCGACGACAACACCGAGGAGCTCATCCAGCAGACCAGTGACGGCACCGGCAACGGCGACAACGGAGTGGTCAACGGAAAGGCCACCCTCACCACCCGCGGCTCCCACCCGGCCCTGAACCTCGACGGCGTCGACGACTACGTGCGGATCGTCAACTGCCCCAGGAACCTGCGGCTGGGCGCCTCGGACTTCACCGTCGCGGCCTGGATCAACTACACCGGAACCAGCGGCTACGACCCGATCGTGTGGGGATACGGGCAGGACGCCGCCCCCCAGTTCTGGCTGCGGGCCGACCCCGCGGGCGGCAGGATCACCGGCGCCATCACCACCGCCCCCGACCCGCAGCACGGCACCCCCGGCGGCACCTTCGCGGTGAGCACCGCGTCCGCGTACAACGACGGCGGCTGGCACTACGTGGTCTTCCGCCGCCAGGCCGGCCAGCTCCTGCTCTCCGTCGACGGCGGGACCGCGGTCTCCGCCACCGCCGAGGCGGGCAGCAGCATCAATGCCTCGGAGACCTACGCCACACCCGCCGACGCCTTCACCCTCCACATCGGCGCCCGCCCCGACCTCGCCCAGTTGTTCAAGGGGGCCATGGACGACGTGCGCGTCTACGACCGCTCGCTGACCACCGACGAGATCGCCCTGATCAAGAACGGCGCGACCACCGTCCCCGACGAGCAGGTGCGGCTCGCCTTCACCACCATCTGGTGACCGGCCGGTGACACGGACCGGATGAGTGCCGGTGCCACCCTCGTGGCACCGGCACTTCGTCCTCGTCCCCCGCGACCGCCCGCTACGGCAGCACCTTGAGCAGCCGTTCGGCCAGTTCGGCCGCCGACGCGGGGTTCTGCCCCGTGTAGAGATTGCGGTCCACCACGGTGTACGGCTTCCAGGCCTCGCCGCGGGTGAAGTCGACGCCCAGCTCCCTCAGCTCGTCCTCCAGCAGCCAGCGGGCCCTGGGCGCCAGTCCGACGGCTTCCTCCTCCTCGTTGGTGAAGGCCGACACCCGGTAGCCCGCGAAGGGCGTCACGCCGTGCACCCGGGTGGCCAGCATCGCGGCCGGGGCGTGGCAGACCACGGCGAGGGGTTTGCCCGAGGCCAGTGCCGTGGTCAGCAGCCGGCCGGCGTCGGCGTTGACGGACAGGTCCTCCATCGGCCCGTGGCCGCCGGGGAAGTAGACCGCGTCGTAGTCCTCCGGGCGGGCGTCGGCCAGCTGGATCGGCCGTCGCATCTCCTCCGCGGAGCGGATGATCGCCTCCAGGTCCAGGGCGGTCTGCGCGCTGCCCGCCATCTCCGGGCGCAGGCTCATCATGTCGACGGTCGGTACGACCCCGCCCGGGGTGGCGACGACCACCTGGTGACCGGCGTCCGTGAACGCTTTGTACGGAGCCGCGAACTCCTCCGCCCAGTAGCCCGTCGCGTACCTGCTGCCGTCCTTGAGTGTCCAGTACGCCGTTCCGGTCATTGCGAACAGTAGCTTCGCCATCCGAGCATCACCGCCCAGTCGTCCGAGGACAATATGTACCGATAGTGAGTTTATGTCCACAAGGGGAGGGGCGCACCAGCGGTGGGCCGACCGCGGCCCGGTTCGTCAGCTCGCGCCTTCGGTGGTGTAGGCGTCGGCGGCCGTCAGGGCGCCGTCCAGGATGGCGAGGCCCTCGGCCGCCTCGGCCGCGCTGAGGTTGCACGGCGGCACCACGTGAATGCGGTTGTAGTTGGCGAACGGCCACAGGCCCGCCTTCCGGCACGCCGCCATCACCTCGGTGACCGGTGTGGACTCGGCGGGTGAGGCGGCGTAGGGGACGAGCATCTCCCGTGTTCCGCGGTCCTTGACCAGTTCGAGCGCCCAGAACACGCCGAGTCCGCGCACCTCCCCCACCGCCGGGTGGCGCGCGGCGATGTCCCGCAGACCGGGGCCGAGCACCTGCTCACCGAGCCACGCGGCGTGCTCCACCATGCCTTCGTCGCGCATGGCCCCGATGGTGGCCACGGCCGCCGCGCAGCCGAGCGGATGCCCGGAATAGGTCAGCCCGCCGGGATAGGGCCGGTGGTCGAACACCGCGGCCACCCGGTCGGAGACGACGACCCCGCCGAGGGGGACGTAGCCGCTGTTCACGCCCTTGGCGAAGGTGAGCAGGTCGGGCACGACGTCCCAGTGCCCGACCGCGAACCATTCACCCGTACGGCCGAAGCCCACCATCACCTCGTCGGTGATCATGAGGATGCCGTACTCGTCGCAGATCCGGCGGACCCCGGCCAGATAGCCGTCGGGCGGCACCAGGACGCCGCCGGTGCCGATCACCGTCTCCAGCAGCACGGCGGCGATGGTGGCCGGCCCCTCCATCCGGATGGTCAGGTCCAGGTGCGCCAGGGCGCGTTCGCATTCCTGCTCGGGTGAGTCGGCGTGGAAGGCCGAGCGGTAGGGATAAGGGCCGAAGAAGTGCGTCACGCCGGCGCTGCCGCTGTCGGCCGACCAGCGCCGGGGGTCGCCGGTGAGATTGAGCGCGGTCGCGGTCGCGCCGTGGTAGGAGCGGTAGGCGCTGAGGATCTTGGGCCGTCCGGTGGCGGTCCTGGCCATCCGTACCGCGTGCTCGTTGGCCTCGGTGCCGCCGTTGGTGAAGAAGACGCGGTTGAGGTCGCCGGGCGCGAGTCCGGCGATCAGCCGGGCCGCCTCGGCGCGTGGCTCGGTGGTGAAGTGCGGTGCGATCGTGCACAGTCGCTCGGCCTGATCGCGGACGGCGGCGACCACGCGCGGGTGGGCGTGCCCGATGTTGAGGTTGACGAACTGGGAGGAGAAGTCGAGGTAGGAGTTGCCTTCGTAGTCCCAGAAGTACGATCCGGCGCCGCCCGCGACCGGCAGTGGATCGATGTGCTTCTGGGCGGCCCACGCGTGGAAGACGTGGGCACGGTCGCGCCGCCGGATCGCGGCGGCCCGCTCCGGGTCCGGCTTCGGGTCGGGGCGGCCGGGCCGGGCGGCCGGCGGGATGCCGGGGTCGCCGCCGGGCGCGGTCCGGGTGCCGGTGCGGGTCTCGGTGATGTTCTCGGTGATGTTCTCGGTGACGGTCGGTTCGACTACGGAGAATTCCATGGCGGCTCTCGTCCTCACATATGCCTGGGATGTGCGCTGACGGTGGTGCGACGGGTACGCGGCCTGACGATCCCGGCGGCCGACCGGACGTCCGTGGTGAGGAAGTAGTTGATGTCGGCGCTGAGGCTCTCGATCAGGTCGCGCTCGCGCGGCTGCCCGGCCAGTCGCCGGGCGTGGAAGCGCAGGGTCGGCGCGGAGAACGGCAGCCCGCCTGCGTCGAGATAGCGGATGGCGCCGTGGGCGTCGCGCTTGGGCAGGACGGCCGACCGGGCGTGCCCGCTCGCGCTGAAGGGGATGTCCAGGGTGCCGGCCCGGAAGGCGGCCGCGATGTCGTCGGGCAGGCAGTCGCCTTCGAGCACCGGGCCGACCAGTTCGTCCACCTCGCGCTGCATCCAGTACATCTCCTCGCCCACCCGCGACTCGTCCAGGGGCACCGGGCCCGCCGCGTCGGCCAGTCCGCGCGCCACCGTGCGCACGCCGCGGATGTTGGCGGCCGCGTCGGGGATGCCGACTGCCTCCTGGTCGGTCTTGTTGATCACCTTGGTGGCCCGGCCGAGCCGGGCGACCAGCCCCCCGTAGCGGATCAGGGCGCCGGCCGCGGCCGGATGCCGGGGGAAGACGCCCATGAACTGGTGCAGCACCGGATACACCCGCACCGACGCGGGCAGATAGCGGTGTGCCAGCTCCCGTATCGAGCGCAGCGCTGCGATGTCCTGGTGCGCCTCCCCGCCCTGCGGATAGGCCACCGAGATGCACCGCACCCCTTGGCGGGCGGCGGACACCGCTTCCAGCAGGGTGACGGCGAGGCTGATCGACGGCGGCACGAGGACGGCGGTGAGCGTCCCGAACAGCTCCCGGTCGACGATCACCCCGTCGCGCGCCAACTCCCCGCAGGCGGCGTCCACGTTCTGCCAGCCGCGCAGCGACCGGGTCAGCGGGACGTCCTTGGAGTACGGGAGGTTGTAGGCGATGCCGCCGCCCTCGAAGGAGGTGATGCCGGAGGCGACCGCCACCGCGAACAGGTCCTGGGTGTCCGGCGAGCCGTGGCGGATCTCCAGCGGCACGGCGACCGCGCGGTCCAGTTCGCGTCCGCGCCGCCAGCCGTGGGCCACCAGCGGATAGCCGTTGAGCCGGCTCGGATCGGCCTCCAGCAGCCGCCGGGCGGCGGCGAACCGGGCCAGCCGGGTGTAGGAGTCGATGGTCACCGTCAGCACTCCGGGCCGCGCGCCGTCCTCCAGCGCCCGCAGCAGGGCCAGCATCTCCTGATGGCCGCCGACCCCGCAGCGGGGCTGGATCAGCGTGCGGTCCTCCCGCTCGGCCTGCGCCAGCACCTCGGCCACCCGCGGCTTGGCGCTCCCGCGCAGGTACGCGGTCACCTCACCGGCGTCGGGCAGTTCGGCGGCGACCTCGGGCGCCACCTCAAGTGCGTCGAGCCAGGACACGGTGGGTCCTCCTCACCTGGAGTGGGACAGGGAGCCGTGGCGCGCGCCGTCCAGGACGTCCAGCAGCAGCAGGAGTTGGGTGGCGTCGGTCAGCACGTGGTCCACGCCCAGGGCGCGCAGCCGCCGTTCGTCGTCGTCCTCGTCCTTGTGGCTGCCCACCGACAGATTGCCGCCCACGACGACCGGGCAGCACAGCGCTCCGCCGGCCCGTAAGGAGGGCAGTTCCCGCAGGTCGTCGTACGCGTGGCCGTTGACACTGCCGATGACGACCGCCTCGGCGCCGGGGTGTTCGGCGTACGCGCGGGCGAAGTCGGACAGCGGGGTGCAGACGCCGAGGTTGACGACGTCGAGGCCGTGCGCGCGCAACTGCATCTCGATCAGCCGGTTGGCCACGGCGTGGGCGTCGCTCTCGGCCACACCGATGATCACGGTACGCGGGGCGCTGGAAGGTGGAGTGCCCATGGCGGTTCTCCTCGTCGGTAGCGGGCGGTGCCCGGACGGGCGGTGCGGGAGCGGGGGACGGCCGAGGGGCGGCGGCGCCCTGGCCCGGCCGGCGCGGTCAGTCGTCGAAGGCGGCGTAGAGCTTGCGCCGGCTCACCTCGGACAGCCGCCCGATGTCGTATTCGGCGGGGTCGGCGGCCGACAGCGAGTCGAAGACGCTGCTGATGGCCGGCCCGAGCCCCCACACCTCGCGGTACGCGGGCCAGCCGCGGTGTCCTGAGCGGTCGTCGGCGGCGCGCTCGAAGATGTAGTCGGCCCACCGGCGGCTCATCGGGCGCCGGTGGTGGAAGTCGTGGCACACGGTGTCGCCGGTGAGGACGAGATAGCGCGCCGGGAAGTGCACCACCAGCATCCGGGTCCACCAGCGGGTCCAGGCCGTCAGGAAGGCCGTCCCGCGCAGGCCGCGGGCGGGCGCCGGCTCGCCCAGGAAGATCGCGTTGGTCAGACCGGCGAAGTACGCCTTGCCCCGGCGGTCGGGCGCGTCAGGGGCCGGGAAGGTGTGCTTCACGCACAGCCGCAGGGTGTTGCTGATCTGGTAGAAGACGGTGAGCGGCAGCACCCAGGCGACCAGCAGGAACGTCCAGTCGTGCAGCCACCACGCGGCGCCTGCCACGACCGCCAGCGCCAGGCCGGCGACGGCCCGTTCGGCGGCGCTCGCCGAGCCGTACCAGGACTGCGCCCGGGAGCGCAGGAAGCGCAGATGAAAGACCGGCGACACCAGCTTTCCGGTGACCCGGCGCCACATCTGCCGCCGGGTCATGCCCGGGCGCAGGTCCAGGCTCACCAGGAAGGCCTGCACGGTGGGGTCGCGCAGCGTCATGTGGTGCAGCGCGTGGTGGTCGCTGACGTGTTCGGAGCTGTACTCGGTGAAGTGCTGGATCATCAGCAGCCCGCAGACCGCCGTGCCGACCATCCGGTCCAGCCGGGGTCTGGCCCACATATTGCGGTGCGCGCACTGGTGGAAGACCATCATGCGCAGGTTGCGCATGCCGTGCAGGGTCATGGCCCAGCCGGGCAGGAGCAGCGTGAGCCAGCCGCCTCCCAGCGCGAGCCCCAGTCCGCTCACCGCCAGCCCGAGGGCCATCGAGGCCAGCGCGTTCAGCAGGTGGGCGGTGGGGCTGAGGTGCAGTGGCCGCTGGCCGGTGTGCGGCTTGCCGGTCAGGAAGGTCAGCGGCAGCGCGCCGATCGGGGGCAGGGCCGGCATCGAGTCCCTGACACCCCGGTCCGGAGCCGCGGCGATCGGCGGCGCGGACGGGACGGGTGGCGCGGGTGTCGCGAAAGGGGCGGTGAGGGTGTCTCGGTCTTCACCGGTCGGGCGGTCACGCCGGACGGGGAACGTCATGTCTCACGCCTCCCGGTCCGCCGCGGCCGCCAGGCGCTCGCCGGCCGTCGTATCCCCCTGTCCGGGGTCCGCCGCCGCCTCTGCGTCGAGCGCGCGCGCCGTGCTGACGATCGCGTCGAGCACCTGGTCCACTGCCTCGGGCGCGGTCCCCGGGTTGAGCATCATGAGCTTGAGGAAGACCGGCCGTGCGCCGTCCGGCTGGGCCACCCGGGTACGGGCCAGCAGCGCCGTGCCGTCCGCCATCAGCCGGCGGCGCAGCGCGCCGTTGAACGCGTCGACGTCCTCGCTCGTCGCCTCGGGCGCGGAGTCGGGCAGGTAGCGGAACAGCACGGTGCTGAGCAGCGGGGTCACGGCCAGGTGCAGGCGCGGCTCGGCGGCGATGCGGCCGGCCGCGTGCAGCGCGAGGTCGTGGCAGCGGTCCACCAGGGCGGCCATGCCGTCCTTGCCGTACGCGCGCATGGTCACGGCCACTTTGAGGGCGTCGGCGCGGCGGGTGGCCTGGACGGAGCTTCCGTAGAGTCCGAAGTAGCCGGCCTCCTTGTCGTCCACCGCGTTGAGGGTCGTCGTCTGCTGCGCGAGCGGGGTCAGCGAGGCGGCGTCCCGGACGAGGAACACCCCGGTCGAGGCCGGGGTCCAGCCGAATTTGTGCAGGTCCAGCGTGATCGAGTCGGCTTGGGCGATGCCGTCGAGAAGGCCGCGCAGCCGCGGGGACATCAGCGCCCCGCCGCCGTACGCGGCGTCCGCGTGCAGCCAGACGCCGTGCCGGTGGGCGACCTCGGCCAGTTCCGGCAGCCGGTCGGTCCAGCCCTCGTCGGTGGAGCCGGCGCAGGCGATCACCGCCACCGGCGCGATGTCGTCCGGCAGTTCGCCCAGCAGACGGTCGAGTTCCCCGGGGATCAGCCGTCCGGCGGTGTCGGCGGGCGCGGCCAGTACGGCGTCCTCGCCGAGACCGGTGATGCCCAGGGCCCGGCCGATCGAGAAGTGGGTGGCGTCCGAGCAGAGCACCACGGGACGGCGGCTGGCGGCGGCCAGCCCGGCGGCGAAGGGGGTGCGGCCCGAGCCGTCGCCCAGGATGTTGTCGCGGGCGGCCAGTACGGCCATCAGGTTCGAGATGCTGCCCCCGGCGGTGAGGGTGCCGCCGGCCTGCGGACCGTAGCCGGCCAGTGCGGCCAGCTCCCGCACCACGTACCGCTCGAGTTCCAGGGCGAAGGGGCCGCTCTCCCACGCGTGCAGCGACTGGTTGAGCGTCGCCGCGACCAGTTCGGCCGCTACGGCGACGGTGGTGGGCGGGCACTGCATCCGGGCCACGGCGGCCGGGTGGGTGATGTCCACCGACCACTGGGCGTACGCCTCGATGAGTCCGCGGAAGACATCGCCGGCCGGTTCCGGCACGCTCGGCAACAGCGGCCCGGCCAGCGCCTCCCGGGCCGCGGCGGCCGCGGCCGGCGGGCCGCCGGGCAGCACCGGGCCCCGGCGCACCAGGTGAGCGTCGCGGAGCGTGTCGATGGCGGTGTTGACCAGGGTGCGGAGCTCTTCCAGTCCGTCGGGGGTCCCCGCGGGCCGGAAGACGGACAGCTGCTTTTCGTCGATCATGGACATGCCATGACCTCCCCTGCGATGGATGTGGCGGGAGCGAACGACTGGGTGGCCGCGCCCGGCGGCGCTCAGGGCTTCTTGCCGGTGGCGGCATCACCATTCGACGGAAGCGGACTATCCGTGAGCTATCCGTGAACGATCGAGGCGCGAAAGGGGTCACCGGGGCGGCGGTATGTCGGCACACGGCCGGGAGGCGGCCGGCGACTCGAAAGACGGCCGGGCGGCCACGGGTGCGCGCGAGAAGGCGGGGCGGAAGGGGTTACCGGCGGCAGGGCCGGCCCAGTCCCAGGGCGAGCGCCGCCCGGCACAGCTCCACGGTGAACCGGTTGTTGTACGTACCGACCCCGTACAGGTCCACCAGGACCGTCTCGTCCATCGGCCGCCGCTCGGGGACCGGGCCGGACAGTACGTCCCGCAGGTCGACCGGTGGCGCCGCGGGCCCGCGGGCCGGCCCGGGGCCGGCCGGTCGCAGGCCGGGGTCGTCCACCACGAGCCGGTCGGCGCGTTCGTAGATCTCGCGGGCCAGCTGGCGGCCGGTCGCGTTGACCAGGACGGCGCCGCGCGAGAGCCACTCGTACACCACCGCGTCGGCCTGCGAGCTCAGGATCACCAGGTCGGCGCCGAGCAGGGCCTCCCGGATGCCGGAGGCCGGCGACAGGGCCGCCCCGGAGCGCGGCGCCGCCCGGCGCGCGGCATGCGGCGCGGGTCCACGCGAGGCCGGGGCCGGGGCCGACCGGTCGTCGTAGAGCGCCACATGGCTGAGGTCGGGCAGCATCCTGCCGAGCAGCGCGAGATACGCGTGATCGGCCGCGGCCGGCCCGACGATGCCGGCCGTCACCACGCCGGGAGTGGTGAGGGCGCGCGCGGCGGCGGCGCACAGGCAGGCGGTCCACAGCCGCAGGACGTCGGAGGCGGGCAGGATCACCTGCTGCCGCTGCGGCCGGTCGGACAGCCGCAGTTCGTTCGCGGCCAGGTGCAGCCGCACGACCGGCGGCGTTTCGCCGCCCGCCCGGCCGGCGAGGGCCAGTGCCGCACGGGTCACCGCGGACGGGTCGAGGAAGTCGAAGGCGTCCTCGGTGTCCTCGGTGGTCAGGCATACAGAGCCGGCTGGACGCATAACCGCTCTCCCAGGCTCGATGACGCGACGGCCGGGGAACGCGGCGCCCTGGGCGCGGCGGGCGGTTCGCCGGTGCCGCTTCTCGGGTCGCCCGCCCGGGGGTTCTCCGGCGCCGGACCGGCGCCCAGCGCGAGCAGTACCTGGCTCTCCAGGTGCCGGTCACCGGCCATCCGGGTGACCCGCAGGGCCTGTTCGAGTGCGGTGCTCGCCTGGACGTAACGGTGCTGGCGGCGGCGGACCAGGCCGAGGCCGTGCAGCGCGCGGGCCTCGCCCACGCTGTCCCGGTCGTCGCGGGCGATCCGCAGCGCCCAGTGGAAGCCGCGCTCGGCCGCGTCGATCCGGCCGGTCCGCAGGTGCAGATCCCCGAACTGGCAGCGCACCTGCGCCTCGGCGCGGTAGGAACCGGCCCGGCGGCACAGACTCAGCGCCCTCACCAGTGCCTTGCGGGCCGGCTGGTACTGCCCGGCCGCCGTCCGCGCCTCGGCGATGTCGCGCAGGACGTACGCCTCGCCGATCGGGTCGCCGACCCGGCGCAGCGAGCCCAGCGCGGTCGACCACCGCCGGTAGGCCGTCTCCGTCTGCCCGGTCAGCCGGTCGAACTGGCCGAGGGAGCGCTGGACGAGTCCGGCGCCGTGCTCGTCGCCGAGCGCCGTGAACAGCTCCAGGGCCGCGTCCAGATGCCGCTTCGCGCTGTCCCGGCGCTCCTGGGTGAGGTCGAGGCAGCCGAGCGAGTAGTGGCTGGCCGCCGCGCCGCGCCGCAGATCGGCCCGCCGTGCGGCGGTGGCTGCGGTGCGCGCGGTCTCCCGCCAGTCGGCGGTGTAGCCGCGGGCCTTGAACAGGGTGGTGGCGGCCAGGGCCAGGTCCCAGCACAGCTCCGGCAGGTCGTACTCGGCGGCCTGCCGGACCCCGGTGGTCAGCGACTGCCGCTCGCCCTCCAGCCAGACCATGGGCTGCACCAGCAGGCGGTCGCGCACCGGGTCCGGCAGCACCGCCCGGACGGCGGGGCCGTGCAGGGTGAGATAGTCGCCGCCGTACTCCCGGCGGTGCGCCTCGCCGGCCAGCGAGAGCCACGCGCCCAGTGTCCTGGCCAGCGCGGGCCGCTGTTCCTCGGCCGGCTCCTCGGCGTCGAGCCGCTCCCGGGCGAAGACGCGGACCAGCTGGTGGAAGCGGTAGCGGGCGGCTCTGGAAGGGGCGCCGTCGGACGCCTCCAGCAGGCGCGCGTCGACCAGTTCCTCCAGCAGGTCCTCCGCGTCCAGCATGCCGCGCGGGCACAGGGTGGAGGCCACCCAGGCGGGGAAGTCGGGGGCGCGCAGCAGCGCCAGGCGACGGAAGAGCTGCCGGGCGGCCGGGTCGAGCGCGACATAGGACTCGCGCAGGCAGCCGCGGACCTCGAGATTGCCGTGGACCAGTTCGCCCAGCGTGTGCCGCTCGTCGTCGAGCCGCTCGACGAGCCGGCCGACCGGCCAGTGCCGGCGGGCCGCCAGCCGGGCCCCGGCGATCCGCAGGGCCAGCGGGAGGCCGCCGCAGCGCCGGGCCAGCGCCTCGACCGACTCCGGTTCGGCGGTGGTCCGGTCGGCTCCGATGATCATGGTCAGCAGTTCGGTGGACCGTGCGAGGTCGAAGACGTCCAGGTCGAGTTGGCACGCGCCGGGCAGGCCGGTGGCACGGGACCGGCTGGTGGTGATCACCGCGCAGCCGCCGCAGCCCGGTGAGAGGGCGGCGACCTGCTTCTCGCTGGCGGCGTTGTCGAGCACGATCAGCGCGCGGGCCCGCGCGAGCCTGCTGCGGTAGAGCTCGGCGCGCTCCTCCAGGTCGTCGGGTATGCCCGCGCCGCTCATGCCCAGCGCCCGCAGGAAGCGGGCCCGCACCTCGTGGGCGCTCTCGGCCAGGTCGGGGAAGTCGCCGAGGTCGGCGAAGAGCTGGCCGTCGGGGTAGGCGGCGGACGCCTCGTGCGCGGCCCGTACCGCCAGGCTCGTCTTGCCGACGCCGCCCTGGCCGCTGATGGCGACCGTGCGCGGACCGGACCGGTCGTCGGGGCCCTGCGAGCCGTCCGCACCGTCGTGGCCGGCCAGCAGGAAGTCGCGGATCTGCGAGAGCTCCGGCCGCCGTCCGGTGAAGTCCGGCAGGTCGGCGGGGAGTTGGCGGGGCACCATGACGAGGGCGACGCGCTCGGGGCGGGCCGAGCGGTCCTGCGGCAGCGGCGCCGGCGGGTCCAGCCGGGAGTCGCGGGTGAGGATGTCGTGGTGCAGGCGCTGGAGTTCCTCGCTGGGCTCGATGCCGAGTTCGTCGATGAACCGGGTCCGTACCCTGCGGTAGGAGTCCAGCGCGTCGACCTGCCGGCCGGACCGGTAGAGCGCCAGCATCAGGTGCTCCTGTATCCGCTCCCGGAACGGCTCCTCGACGGCCAGGGCGGTGAGTTCGCCGGTGAGTTCGTGGTGCCTGCCCAGATGCAGGTCGAGGCGTATCCGCTCCTCGGTCGCCGACAGCCGGGCCTCCTCCAGCTCGGCCGCCCCGGCCTGGACGACCCGGCTGGGGATGCCGGCCAGGGCGGGACCGCGCCACAGCGCGAGCGCCTGGCGAAGCTGGTCGGCCGCCAGCCGGGGCTCGTCACGGCCGACCGCCGTGCGGGCGTCGGCGACCAGGTGGTGGAAGGTGTGGGCGTCGAGCGCCTCGTCCGGCACGGTCAGCATGTATCCCGGGGAGCGGGTGGCGATGGTGGCCTGTCCCGGGGTCAGCGTGCGGCGCAGCGCGGAGATGCAGATGTGGATCTGGGATCGCGCGGTGGACGGCGGCGTGTCGTCCCAGACGGCGCCGATCAGCCGGTCCCACGGGATGACATGGTTCGCGGCCAGCGCGAGGACGGACAGCACGATCTGCTGGCGGGGACCGCCGACCCGTACCGGAGCGCCGTCCGCGTCGACTTCCAGCGGGCCGAGTAACCGAAGATTCATAACGATGATCCCGTCGCGTCGCTGCGAACAGTGGTCAGGGGTCCGGTGCCTTCCCGGGGTCCACAAGTCCGGTTCCGGACCGGGAGCGGGGCAGGGACGTGCGGGACCGGCGCCGCCGGACCGCTGTGGGACCGGACCGGCGGCCGGGCGGCGGCGCGGGGGCCGCGCACGACACCGGCGGACTGCAGGAAGACGACAGCGCCCAGCAGGACGACGCCGCCGATGATCTGGATCACGCTGATGGTCTGCCCCAGCCAGACCCAGGCCGCCAGCGCCCCGAACAGCGGTTCCAGGGAGATGATGACGGCGGTGGTCTGCGGACCGAGCCGCGCCGAGGCCCAGGCGTAGAGCAGGAACGGCGCGAAGGTGCCGAGTACGCCTATCCCGACCGATCCGGCCAGCAGGGCCGGCTGCCGGCACAACGCCGGTATGCCGTGCGGGAGCTGCCACACCAGCCAGACGGCGCCGGACACCACGAAGGCCCCGGTGTTCGCGGTGAGCGCTCCGGTGGCGCGGGCCGCCTGGCCGCCCAGCACCGAGAAGGCGGCCACTCCGGCGGCCGCCGCCAGCCCCAGGCCGACGCCCAGGGCGCTGCCGCCCGACATCCCGGCCGTCGGCAGCCGCACCACCAGGGCCACCCCGGCCAGCGCCGCCAGCAGACCGATGACGATGGCCGGCCGCGGCACCGTACGCGCCGAGACCATCAGCCAGCCCACGACGAACGCGGGGGCGAGATTCTGCAGCACCAGCGCCACGGCCACCGGCAGTTGGTCGATCGCCAGGAACAGCGCGGCGTTGGACGCCGCCACGGCCAGGCCGAACCCGGTCACCGGCAGCAGGGGGCGGACACCGGCCGGGCGCGGCGGACGGCGGACGGCGGTGACCAGGAGCAGTCCGGCCAGCGCCACCCAGGTGCGTACGGTGACGACCTCCATCGGAGCCGCGCCGTGCTGGAAGAGCACGCCGGCCACGGTGCCGCCCACTCCCCACAGCGCTGTCGCGACCACCGCGGCGGCGACGCCACGCCGACGCGAGGCGACCGGGACGGACCGCCCGGTGCGCCGTGCGTGTGTGTGCCGGTCGCGGTACATACCGCCTCTTCCTCGGCCGAGCGCGGGCCGATCCCTCGATCCGGTTGTCCATCACTCCGATAACACGTAACCTACTAAACGTTTTGATGGTTAGTCAACGGAAGGCGGGGGTTATGAAGCGCCAAGAGGCTCCGGGATCAATGGAGATGGTGCGGCAGTTCATCAACACCTGGGACCTGGAGCTGGGCAGGGACGCCCTGGACACCCCGGCTGGCCTGCGCGGCTGGCTGCTGGAACAGGATCTGATCGCGGCCGGGGAGCCGGTCGACGACGGGGCACGCCGTCGCGCCGTCGAGGTGCGCGAGTCGCTGCGGGCCTTGGCCGCCACCCACTCCGGGCAGCCGATGCCGCCCGGCGCCGCCCGGGTACTGGACGACCTGGCGGCCGACGCCGTGGTCCGGCTGCGTTTCCGGGCGGACGGCTCGCAGGAGCTGGCCCCGCTGGGCGGCGCGCCGGTGTACGCGGCGCTGGGCCGCCTGCTGGCCGTCGTCGGTCGCGGCGCGGCGGACGGCAGCTGGCAGCGGCTGAAGGTGTGCCCGGCCGAGGACTGCCGGTGGGCGTTCTACGACCACTCCAAGAACAGGTCGGGCCTGTGGTGCCAGATGGCGGAGTGCGGCAACCGCACGAAGGCCAGGGCCTACCGCTCCCGGCGCCAGAGCGGGGCGCCCGGCGCCCGCGCCACCGGGCCCGCCGCGCAGGGGACCGCCGACGCCGGAACGCCCGCGCGCCCGGCGGTGGGCCGGGCGGCGGACGTACGTGGTCCGGTCACCGGTCCGGTCGCGGGAGCGGGCACCGCGCCGGACCGGTGACCGGCGGCTATTTGGTGATCGGTTCGATCAGCGGCCGGCTCAGCGCGAGATAGTGCTCGGTGCCCAGCGCGATCGACTGGTCGAGCCGCGCCGCGTTGAAGAAGATCTCGTCGTGCACCAGCAGTTCCGGGTCCACCACCACATCGAGGCTGCCGTCGAAGGAGAACGGGATGACGCACCCGCTGACGCAGCCGGTCAGCGCCTCGGCCACCGACCGTTCGGCCAGTGACGCGTCCGCGCCGCCGAACAGCCGCTTCACCTTGCGGAAGTCCACCCGCCGGTCGCCCGGCACGACGGCCAGCACCGTCGGCCCCGGATTGCCCTTGCCGCGCACCTGGACCACCATGCACTTGGCCGCCTTGGCCAGTTCGTGCCCCCGCAGCACGCTGGCCCGGTCGGTGCGGCCCTCCGCCTCGTGGTCGATCACGCGATAGGTCGCGGCGGACGCGTCCAGCGCGGACATCAGCGAGACGAACGTCCCGTTTTCCATGATGGGTACCTCCTGTCGGGTGGAGCCGGTTGACGTTCCGGTCAGTCGCGTACGCGCACCTGCCGGCGGGTGAAGGTGAGGGCCGACACGGCGGCTGCCGCCAGCCCGACAGCGCCGAAGACCAGCCAGGGAGTGTTGCTCAGCGGGTCGGCGGCCACCCGGCTGCCGAAGAAGTTCCCGAAGGTGCCGCCCAGCGCCCAGGACCCCGCGTAAATGCCGAAGTAACTGGCGCGGGTGGAGCCTTCGGCGAAGGAGGCGAGGATCAGCTGGGTGGAGAAGAGGATCGCGGTCTCGCCGACGGTGTAGACCACGATGCAGCCGAGCAGCCACCACGGCGACCGGCTGAACGTCGCCGAGCCGAAGCCGACGGCGACCATGACATAGCCGAACGCGGGCATCAGCCGCGGGCCCAGCCGGTCGCTCAGCGCCTTCACGAAGCCGATGCTGACCATGCCGGTGACGCCGTTGCCCAGATAGAGCACACTGATCCAGCCGGTGCCGGCCAGCGCCTCCGAACGCAGCGGGATGGCCACACCGAGCTGGGTGAACAGGAACCACCAGGGCAGCATGAGCACCCAGAAGACGACGAACCAGCGATTGGTCAGCACCACCTTGACGTGCCCGAGCACGCTGTGGGCCGCCTCGCCCGCCGGCTCCCCCGCGCCGTCCCCGGCGCCCGGGCCGGTCCTCATCTGCCGGACCACCCCGACCATCAGGACGAACAGCACGCCGCTGGCCACGAACGGCGCCCGGGTGCCCATCACCAGCAGTCCGGCGGCCAGCGCCGGGCCGCCGATCACACCCGCGTTGAGCAGCGCGTTCTCCAGCACGAAGGCGCGCGACCTGGTGGGTTCCGGCTGAGCGGCCAGCAGCGCGCTGACCGGGGCCTCGTAGATCGCGCCGGCCCCGGCGAAGAACGCCGCCACCAGCAGCAGGCCCAGGCTGTCGCACAGGCCCAGTCCGATGAAGCCGACACCCCGGACCACCGCTCCGGCGCCCATGATCATCCGCGGGTCGTAGCGGTCGGCCAGCGGACCGGCCACCACCGGGATCAGCCGCGCGGCCAGCAGGAAGACCGTCAGGGCGGCGCCGGTCTGCGCGGTCGTGGCGTGGTCGACCGTGGTGAGCTTCACCGCCAGCAGCGGGAAGGCCACATAGGTCGCGGCGTTCATCACGAACACCGAGCCGAGGGCGAGCTTGATCGCCCGGGGTAACTCCTTGGCGTCCTGCCAGCTCTTGGCCCACCTGCCGGGCGCTTCGGCGACGGACACCGCGTCCTCCTGCTGCTGCGCCGTGTCAGTCATGCGGCGAGTCCTCCCGTCCCGGCACGGTGTGCTCCACCAGCCGGTAGACGGACTTGGCGATCCGCTCCTGCTCCTCCTCCGGGACGAAGTACCAGCCCGGGGTGTTGTTGATCTCGATGATCCGGTAGCCGTCCGGAGTGGGCAGGAAGTCCAGCGCGGCGATGGTCAGTCCCATCACCCGCGCGGCCCGCCGGGAGGTCTCCAGCAGTTCCCCGGTCGGCTCGAAGGGCACCGACCGGGCGCCCTGCATCACATTGGCCCGCCAGCGGTCCCCGCCCGGCGGCACGCGGCGGCAGTTGAGCACCGCCTCGTCGCCGACCAGGGTGATCCGGACGTCCCCTTCGGGGTGGGGCAGGTACGGCTGGCAGAGCAGCACCGGATAGGCGGCGAGCAGCCGGTCGACGGTGTCGCGGTCCTGTTCCATCCCGTGGACGCGTTCGACGTCGGTCCCGCCGTAGCCGAAGGACGGCTTGAGCACGACGGTCCCCCACCGCGCCAGCGCGTCGGCGACATCGGCGCGGCTCGCGCAGGAGCGGGTCGGCGCGATCGGCAGGCCGGCCGCGCCCAGCCGCAGCATGCTCTGCAGTTTGTTCTCGGTGGCCAGGTAGGTGGCGGCCGGGTCGATCATGATCACGCCCGGCGTCTCGGACAGCAGCGCGTATCTCTCCTGGTCCGCCTGGAAGCTGCCGGGGCGTAACTCCGCGCGCGACAGGACGGCGTCGAAGCGGCGGACCGGACCGCCCAGCGCATACGCCTCGGGGCCGGCCGGGGTGTCGGTCAGCTCGATGTCGTCGAGGGTGAACAACGTGACGTCATGGCCCAGGCGGGTGCCGAGCGCCAGCAGTCCGACCGATTCGGTTTCCTCCCGGTCCCAGCCGAGTATTCCGATGCGCATCTCTTCCTCCTGTCGGTGTCCGCGGCGCCGTGGCGTACGCGGACGTGGTGCGGTGGTGCGGTGGTGCGGCCACGGGCGCGGTCCGGCGCGGGAGTCGGGGAGGCCGCTCCGGCTCCGCGCCCGTGGCCGGTCATACGCCGACGCCCCGCAGATACTCCTCCACCTGCGTTTCGAGCTGTTCCGCCTCCCGGCGGTCGGTGCCGAAGGAGACGATCTCCACCGTGCCGGTGGTCGTCGAGCTGTCGGTGGCCACCACGACACCGCTGCCCCGGTCCGGCGCGAAGAGCATGTCCTGACCGGAGAGGTGGTCGAGCAGGCCGGCCAGGCTCCGGGCCGGCAGCGAGTTGTGCGACATCACCACATGCGAGCGCATGTAGTCCTGGCCGACCAGCCGGCGGGCGATGACGTCGATATTGGTGGCGCCGCCGGCCCGGCCGTTGAACTCGGTGAACAGCATCCGGCCGGCGGGGTCCACCACCGCGTCGATGTTCATCAACCCCTGATACCCCAGCCGTTGGGCGAGTATCGCGATCTGCTGGCTGTGCGCGCACAGTTCCGCGTGCAGCGGGCCGGGCATGTCCTGCGGCGGGAAGACGTAGCCCTTCCAGACCGGTTCCATCCGCATGTAGCCGTAGTTCATCAGGACCGGGGCGGTGCAGGCGGGCACGTACACCTCGGACGACAAGGTGGTGGAGTGCGGGTGGTAGACCTCGACGATGATCCGGGCCGCGCAGGTGTAGCGGGGCAGACTGGGCGGGGTGGCCAGCCCGATCCCGTCCAGCGCCTCGTGCACGGCCGCCCGGTCGGCGCGGTCGAGCCGCAGCACCTGATAGGCGCCGAGCCCCACCACGTCGGGGTCCGTGGTGATCAGGACGTTGCCGTCGCCACCGGAGTTCTGGTCCTGCTTGACGATCACCGAGCCGGTGCGGGGCAGCAGTCCGGTCACCGCGTCCACCAGCTCCTCCCCCGGGTCGGCCACCAGTCCCTCGGGCACCGGCACCCCGGAGGCCAGGGCGATCGCGCGGAAGACTGACTTGGTGTTGACCAGTTCGACCATGTTCTGGGCGAACGGCCCGGCCAGTTCGATGTCCAGCCCCAGCGCCCGCTGCCAGCCGGCGATGTCCCGGTCGTGCAGATAGCAGCTGGCCGTCCACTGGTCCGCGCCCAGTCCGCTCTCCTCGATTCTGGAGCGCAGTTCGGCCACCAGTTCGGGCCGGTCGCCCGGGTACCAGCCGGCGCCGCCGTAGTCGCGCAGGCTGAGGACGGTGAACTCCTCGGGCAGCAGGCCCAGGGTGGCGGCGAGATAGGACAGGAATTCCTTGTTGACCGCCCCGGGGATGACGGCCAGGTCGCCGCGCTCCAGCGTCCACAGCAGACGGTCGCCGATCGCGTCGTAGAACGGCCGTACGTCCGGCGGTATGTCCTCGGGCCGCGCGACCATGGCGCGGCTGTTGGGATTGGCGAACAGTATCTTCGGCATGTCCGAACTCCTCAGTTCACGGGCGGTAGACGCTGCTGGGCCACTTCTTCTCCTCGCCCACCCGGGAGATCAGGGGAATGTCCCGGATGTCGTCGTGGCCCAGTGCCCACATCAGGAAACGCTCCACTCCCATGCCGAAACCGGAGGTGCGCATGGGGAATTCCTCCTTCATACGGACGTACCAGGCGTAATCGCCTTCCGGTACGTCGTGCATGGCGAGTGCCTTGCGGATGTCCGTGCTCCCGGTGTGGCGCTCGCCGGAACCGACGACCTCGCCCATACCGAACAGCAGATCGGCGTTGTTCGCGGAGCGCTGACCGCTGTCGGAGAAGGCCTGGTAGAAGGGATTCGACAGATGGTCGAAATGCGTCACCCAGACGAATTCGCTGACCCGGTCCATCAGCAGGCGCTCACCGCGCTTGGTGAGGGTCCGCCATTCCCCCTCGTCCCGGATCGTGCCCTCGTCGTGCCGCAGCAGCCGGGCTGCCTCGTCGAAGGTCAGCCGCTCGAACGGGGTGTGGTGGGCGGCCATCCGCTCCAGGTGGGAGACATCACCGGTCCATTCCCGCAGTCTGCCGCCGTACGAGCCCAGGAACGCCCCGGCCAGGTGGCGGACATATCCCTCGACGTACTCGATGAGCTCCTCCAGGCCGCCGGGGATCTCCGCCTCGCTGTGCACGAACTGGTTGAGGTGGGTCTGGTCCGGCAGTTCGCCGCGGAAGGACGGCATGATGTTGTAGCAGCCGCCCGGGGCGAGGCGGCAGCCGTATTCGAGCAGGAACTGGAGGGAATCGGGGAGATAGGTGTCGACTCCGCCGACCGTCACCGGCACCGGCTCGGAATCGCTGCCGAGACCCGTCGGGCAGGTGATCGTCCGGGTGGTCATCGGAAGGTACATCGCCCGCAGACCGCGGCCGTGCGCGTATTCCACCGTGGAGCGGAGGACCAGGTCCTCCAGATCAGCGATCAGGCCGTACCAGGGGGAACGCAGCGACGCGAGAAAGGCCTCCGGTTCGCCGCCCCAGGTCCCCGGGGACTTCTGGTACGAAACCGGCTCGGTGTAGAGGTTCTTGAGCATGCTGTTCTCTCCTTTTCCCGTCGCGTCAGCGCGAAGGACGGACATTCTGATTGCCGCGGAAGAGGTTCTCGGGGTCGTACCGGCGCTTGACCTCGGCGAGGCGGCGGTAGCGCCGCACACCGTAGGTGTCGACCACCTGGGAGACCCCGGTGTCCTGGAGGTAGTTGACGTAGGCGCCGCCCTGGTTCCATTCGCCCAGCCGGTCCAGACTGCGGCGGGCCCAGGCGATGTTGGGCGCGTCGGCGCCGGGGTCGACCCACTGCGCGGACGCGGTGCAGATGTAGGGCGCCTCCCGGTTGGGGAAGGCGGACCGGTCGGCGCCGGATCCGGTGATGGCGCCGCGCAGGAACTCGAAGTCGATCGAGGAGCGGGAGGAAGGGTTCTCCTCGCCGGCGCCGGCCAGTTCGGCCGCGGCGCCGGATATCTCGGTCAGATAGCCGGACTTGGTGTAGTAGCGGTTGCCGTGCGGCTCCGAGGTGTCGCCGAGCGACTGGAGCGTCCGGTAGTCCAGCAGGTCGAGGGTGGAAGCCGCCGGGGCGACCGCCTCGAACAGCCCGTCGGTGTACTCCGGCCCCTCGGCCGGATCCCCGAGGAAGGCGGCGGACAGGAACAGCGCGGGCTGTCCGTCCAGCGCCTCGGGCACCCAGCCGCCCGCGCTCGCGTGGTGGATGGAACCGACCGCGTGCAGGTCGTCCGACTGCTGCTCGGCGAACGCCTGGTACGCGGCGAGCACCGGACCCGCCTGGGACAGCCCGTACACCGCGCGCCGGAAGTAGACCGGCCCGACCGGCCTGAGCCGCAGAGTGAACCGGGTGACGACGCCGAAGTTGCCACCGCCGCCGCGCAGGGCCCACAGCAGGTCGGGGTCACTGTCCTCGGTGGCCTCCACGACCGTACCGTCGGCCAGTACGACTTCGGCGGACACCAGGTGGTCGCAGGTGAGCCCCCATTTGCGGGCCAGCCAGCCGTAACCGCCGCCGAGCGCCAGCCCGCCGAGCCCGGTGTGCGAGACGACGCCGGCCGGGCAGGCCAGTGCGTACCGGGTGGTCGCCGCGTCGACGTCGCGCAGCAGGCACCCGCCGCCGGCCCGGACGAGCGCGTCCGCCGGGTCGACGGCCACCTCGTTCATCGGCGACAGGTCGATCATCAGGGCGTCGTCGGCGACGGCGGTCCCCGCCACGTTGTGCCCGCCGCCCCGCACGGTGACCGGCAGTCCGGCCCGGGTGGCGAAGCGCAGCGCCGTACTCACATCCCGGGCGTCCCGGCACCGGGCGATGGCCACGGGACGGCGGTCGAACATGCCGTTCCACACCCGCCGGGCCCGGTCGTAGTCCGGGCTGCCCGGCACCACAAGGGTTCCGCTGAAGTCGCCGTCCATACGCACCGCTGTTGTCATCGTCCACCTCCCTCTCGCTGCCTCCGGACGGACCAGCCGCCCGGTGTTCACGCTCACCAGTGCAGTGGCGCGGACTATCGAGCGACTATCCACCGGCGATCAGTGGGCGGCGACGGGGTGCGAGGGGGCCGCGGACCAGCGGTTGTGCGCTACGGCGCTACGGCAGCCGGCGGGCTATTCCCGGGTAGACCAGCACCAGCCCGTCCTGGTCGAACTCCAGGTCGCTGCGGAAGTCACCGGACGCGTAGCGCACCCGCCCGCCGCCGTCCGTCCGGCCCAGATGGGTGTAGCGCTGACGCGAGGCCCTGACGTTCAGCCCGGGCACCGGCACGAACGCCATCAGGAAGTCGAACTCGCCCGGCTCCCGGTGCAGTCGGTGCCGCAGTACCGGCATGGTGTTGGTCAGCGGGGACCGGCCCAGGTCGCAGTCGACCGCCCCGTCCAGCTCCGGCAGCGGACGGCCGTCCGCCGTCCAGCGCCCGCCCTCGCACCGCAGATCCAGCCGCCGCGTGCCCGAGGCGTCCTCGGCGGTGACCCGCAGCCGCCGGGTGGCACAGTCCCGGCCGGTCTCCAGGACGTACTCGATCCAGTACGGCTCGGGCCGCACGCCGACCGCCCGGCCACGGGCGGTCAGCGTGCCGGGCCCGGTTACGACCCAGGAGCTCTCGAATCCCCCGCTCTCCTCGACGCTCCACGTCAGCATGCGCTCATCGGCCATCGGTCATCGGCTCCTCCAGGTGGCGGGCCGCACACGCGTCCCGCGACGCCAACGAGTCCCGGGGCGGGGCGGACACGCGCCGCCGCGAGACGCAGTTCCTCAGGCGGCCCGCCGACCCCGGCGGCGCCGCCGAAATGGGCCCGAATGCGTCGTGCGCCGCCGATGGCGCACCTGTGAGCATAGGTGGCCCCACCCCCCGTCCCAGGGAGCCGACCATGCGCCGATCCGCCCTCTTACTCGCCGCCGTCGCGGCCATCAGCGTCCCGCTGGTCGTCCCGGCGGCCACCGCCTCGGCCGACACCCGGCTGTCGGAGGTCATCTGCCAGGACTACAGCGTCCTTCCGCAGTACATCCGCCACATCTACCTCACGACCGACACCCCCACGGTCGTCGAGGAGTTCGCCGAGAATCCCGTGTACCTCGACTGCTACGAGTGGGAGGGTTCGGCTCCGGCCGCCTACTCCATCAGCTACGTCATGTCCGGGCTCGACCACCCCGACGGAGCCACCGGAACGGTCTCCGTGGGAAACGGCTTCGGCTGGACTCCCGCCATGCCCGGCTACATCTACGAGGCGACCTTCACCGCCCTCCCCTGACCGGAATCCTCCGCCCTGTCGGTGTCGCTCCTGCTAGACAGTCCTGGTGAGCAGCATCAAGATCCGCACCGCGAACATCGCGGAGGTCCCCGAGTTGCTGGCCTTCTGGGCCCGGTCCGCCGAGGGCGCCAGCATCACGGATGACGCGGACGGGGTCACCCGCCTCCTCGTCCGCGACCCGGAGGCCCTGCTGGTGGCCGAACGGGAAGGGACCATCGTCGGTACGGTCATCGCCGGCTTCGACGGGTGGCGCTGCCACCTGTACCGCTTGGCCGTCGATCCGGACCATCGCCGTCAGGGCATCGCCACCGCGCTGCTGGCCGCCGCCCACGAACGCTTCGCGGCACTCGGCGGCCGCCGGTCCGACGCGATGGTCCTGGACCGCAACGAACCCGGCCGGCAAGCCTGGCGTGCCGCCGGCTACCGGCCCGAAGAGCAGTGGAGCCGCTGGGTCAGGCCGCTCGTCTGACGCCGGTTGCCGGCAGGGTCCGCCGGGGTGAGGCACACGGCGTTCACCGCCCCCACCGGCCGATCCCGACGCCGCGGGCCGTGCGTCCTCACCCACGCGGCCGGGACCGGCGGCCGCCCGGCTGCTCGGACGCGACCAGCCCGGCGGCCCGCCCGGGGTCGCCGTCGGCCCGGGCGAGCAGCCCGACCAGATCCGCCGACCCGCCAGCTTCCATCCGGGCAGTGTGGCGCACCGCCGGTGGAGATACGCACAGGTTTTCGTCGGGCCGTCCCGGACCGGCGGCTGGCCGGTCGGCCTGTGGACGCCGGGTTCAGGACCAGTCGATCGTTCCGGCGCGGTCGATGAAACGGCCCGTGCCCGCGCCGGGCCCTTCCGTCGCGAGGCGGACGATCGCGTCCGTGCCCTCGGTGACGGACTGGGGGCCGCTGTGGCCGTTGAGATCGGTCGCCGTGTAGCCGGGATCGGCGGCGTTGACGCGGATGTCCTTCAGCCCCTTCGCGTACTGGGTGGTCAGCATGGTGAGGGCCGCCTTGGACGCGGTGTAGAGCGGCGCGATCACCGAGGACTCGGTCCGCGACGGGTCGTGGGTGATGGCGAGCGAGCCCATCCCGCTGCTGACATTGATGATCACCGGGTCCGGGGACCGGCGCAGCAGCGGCAGAAAGGCGGTGGTCGTCCGGACCACGCCGAGGACGTTGACGTCGAAGACGCCGAGCGCGTCCGCGCCGGTCAGGTCGGCGGGATCGCCGTGCGGACCGTGCACACCGGCGTTGTTGACCAGGACGTCGACGACGCCCTCGTGTTCGGCGATGTCGATCGCCGCGGCCGCGACGGAGGCGTCGTCGGTGACGTCGATACGGACGAACCGCGCGCCGAGCGCGGCGGCCGCCGCGGCGCCCCGCTCCGGATCGCGGGCCCCCACGATCACGGTGTGGCCGTGTTCGACGAGGCGGCGGGCTGTCTCGTAACCGAGTCCCTTGTTGGCTCCGGTGATCAGTGTGGTGGTCATGTCCCGATCGTCCCCACCGCGGCGGGGCTCTGCCAGGGACGCCTCGACCGTAGGAACGGCAGTACCACGGTGCGGGGACGAAAAGGCATCACGAGGGAGGAAGGGGGCCGGGGCATGCGGCAGGATGGAAGGCATGGCGGCGAAGGACGGGCTGGGGCTGGGCGCGACGATCCGCGCCTGGCGCGAGCGGCTGTCCCCCTCGGCCGTGGGGCTGCCGGCGGGCCGGGCACGCCGTGCGACCGGGCTGCGCCGCGAGGAACTCGCCGAACGCGCCGGTGTGTCGGTCGATTACGTGGTGCGCCTGGAGCAGGGGCGGGCCACGGCACCCTCGGCGCAGGTGGTCGCCTCCCTCGCGCACGCCTTGCGGCTGACCGACGCCGAACGCGACCATCTCCACCTCCTGGCCGGGCTGGTCCCCCCGCGGCACGGACCGGTGCCCGACCGTGTCCCGCCGGGCGTGCGGCGGGTACTGGACCGGCTCGGAGACGTGGCGGTCGCGGTGTTCGCCGCGCACTGGCAGCTGCTCTGGTGGAATCCCGGCTGGGCGGCGCTCCTCGGTGACCCCTCGGCCTCGCCGCCGGAGCTGCGCAACTTCGCCCGTGAGAGATTCCCGGTCGGCTCCGACCACGTCCGCATCGCCTTGTGGCCGGTGTCCGTGGCCGACACCGAGGGCTCGGACCTCGCGATCGTGTCCGATCTGCGCCGGGCGACCGGTCGTTTCCCGCAGGACGCGGACTTGGCGGAGCTGATCCGGGTGCTCACCGCGGGCAACCGGACCTTCGCCCGGCTGTGGGCGAGCGGCGCGGTGGCCGCGCACCGCGAGGACCGCAAGACGATCGGGCATCCCGTCGTCGGGCCGGTGGAAGTGGACTGCGACGTCCTGACGGACGGCGACTCCGAGCTCAAGATCGTGATGCTGACCGCGCCACCCGGCAGCGCGGACCAGGACAGGTTGCGGCTCGCGGTCGCCGCCGGCCTCGGCAGCTCCCCGGCATCCGCCCGCTGACCGGACGCCCGGTCGTCCGGCGGCCCGCGCGGTGGACCCGGCCGACCGCAGCGGCCCGCTGACACCTGCTCGCATCGCCTCCTCCGCTGCCCCCGGTGGCCCCGACCGGGCCGGTTATGTCAACAACTCGCCAGCCGTGCGTAAACCGTTGACAAAGTGGATACATGATTGCAACCTTTGACTCGCAAAAACATGGCCAAGACCTCCACATTTATTTGCTGCTGTTTGCAACTTCGTCGCATGGGCCGCCCCCGCGCCATGCCCAGTGCTGCGCGAACCGCTGCCGACAGGGCCCGGAGTCCTCCCCCCACCCGCTCTCTCGTTCCGGAAAGAACAGAGGAGACCATGAAACGCAAGCAGCTCAGACGCCTGATGACCGGCGTGCTGGCGGCCGGTCTGATCGCCCTCGGCCTCTCTCCCCTCGCCGCCTCCGCAGGGGCCGCCGACCGACCCAACCTGGCGCTGGGCAAGAGCGCTTCGGCGGGCGGCTCCACCGGGGGCTACCCGGCGGCCAACGTCACCGACGGCAACCAGGGTTCCTACTGGGAAGGCCCGACGAACGTCTTCCCGCAGGGACTCCAGGTCGACCTCGGACACAGCGCGACCGTCGACCAGGTGGTGCTCAAGCTGCCGGCCTCGTGGGAAGCGCGGACCGAGACGCTCAGCGTGCAGGGCAGCGCCGACGGGACCAGCTTCAGCACCCTGGCCGCCTCGCAGGGCCGGGCGTTCGCGCCGGGCACGGCCAACACCGTGAC
This sequence comes from Streptomyces polygonati, assembly GCF_042650325.1. Classification (NCBI taxonomy): domain Bacteria; kingdom Bacillati; phylum Actinomycetota; class Actinomycetes; order Kitasatosporales; family Streptomycetaceae; genus Streptomyces; species Streptomyces polygonati. The sequence continues at coordinate 178,740 of NZ_JBHSBB010000001.1, forward strand.
CATCAACTTCACTGCCGCCAGCGCCCGTTACCTGAAGCTGAACATCACCGGCAACACCGGCTGGCCCGCCGCGCAGATCTCCGAGTTCGAGATCTACGGCACGGACACCACGGACCCCGGCGGCGGTCCGGGCGGCGACCCGGGTGACGGCAACGGCACCGACCTCGCGCACGGCAAGCCGATCGAGGCGTCCTCCACGACCCAGTCCTTCGTGGCGGCCAACGCCAACGACGGCCAGATCAGCACCTACTGGGAGTCCAACGGCTTCCCGTCGACGCTGACCACGAAGCTCGGCGCGGACGCCGACCTCACTTCCGTCGTGGTCAAGCTCAACCCCGACGGCGCCTGGGGCGCCCGGACGCAGAACATCCAGGTCCTCGGCCGGGGGCAGGCCGGCAGCGGCTTCACCTCACTGGCCGGCGCCGCCACCTACACCTTCAGCCCGTCCGGCAACCAGAACTCGGTACGGATTCCGGTCAGCGGCCGGGCCGCCGACGTGCAGCTGAAGTTCGCCAGCAACTCCGGCGCGCCCGGCGGCCAGGTCGCCGAGATCCAGGTCGTCGGGATACCGGCGCCCAACCCCGACCTGACCGTCACCGCGCTGTCCTGGTCCCCGGCCGCTCCGGTGGAGACCGACAGCACCACGGTGAGCGCGACCGTGAAGAACATCGGGTCGGCGGCCTCCGCCGCCACCACCGTGAACGTCAGTGTGGGCGGCATCGTCGCCGGCAGCGCCTCGGTCGGCGCGCTCGCCGCCGGCGCCTCGACCACGGTGTCGGTCGCCACCGGGACGCGAGCGATGGGCAGTTACGCCGTCACGGCCGCGGTGGACCCGTCCGACACGATCATCGAGCAGAACAACGCCAACAACAGCCTCACCGCGCCCACCCAGTTGGTGGTCGCCCAGAGCCCCGGTCCCGATCTCCAGGTGCTCAGCGTCAGTTCCAGCCCGTCGAACCCGGCGGTCGGTGCGGCGGTCTCCTTCACCGTCGGTGTGCACAACCGGGGCACCACCGCCTCCGGCGCCACCACGGTCACCCGGCTGACGGTGGCCGGCACCACGCTCAACACCAACACGCCCTCGATCGCGGCCGGTTCGACGACGACCGTGAACGTCAGCGGCACCTGGACCGCCACCAGCGGCGGCGCCACCATCGTCGCCACGGCCGACGCGACCGGGGTCGTCACCGAGACCAACGAGACCAACAACACCTTCTCGCAGGCGATCGTGGTCGGCCGCGGGGCAGCGGTCCCGTTCACCGAGTACGAGGCCGAAGCCGGCACGTACCAGGGCACGCTGCTGACAGCCGATCAGGAACGCACCTTCGGCCACACCAACTTCGCCACCGAGTCCTCCGGCCGCAAGTCGGTGCGGCTCAACTCCACCGGTCAGTATGTGCAGTTCACCTCGACGGTCCCGACCAACTCCATCGTGGTGCGCAACTCCATCCCCGACGCGGCAGCGGGCGGCGGCATCGACGCCACCATCAGCCTCTATGTCAACAACAGCTTCGTCCGCAAGCTCACCCTCTCCTCGAAGCACAGCTGGCTGTACGGCAACACCGACGGCCCCGAGGCGCTGACCAACGCGCCGCAGGCCGACGCCCGGCGGCTGTTCGACGAGTCCAACGCGCTGCTGAGCACCACCTATCCGGCGGGCACCACCTTCCGGTTGCAGCGTGACGCCACCGACACCGCGTCGTTCTACATCATCGACCTGGTCGACCTGGAGCAGGTGGCGCCCCCGTCGAGCAAGCCGGCCGAGTGCACCTCGATCACCGCGTACGGCGCGGTGCCGGACGACGGGATCGACGACACGGCGGCCATCCAGCGGGCGGTGACGGCCGATCAGACGGGCGCCATCAGCTGCGTGTGGATCCCGCCGGGCCAGTGGCGGCAGGAGCAGAAGATCCTGACCGACGACCCGCTGAACCGCGGCCAGTACAACCAGGTGGGCATCAGCAACGTCACGATCCGTGGCGCGGGCATGTGGTACTCCCAGCTGTACACCCTGACCGAGCCGCAGGACGCGGGCGGCATCAACCACCCGCACGAGGGCAACTTCGGCTTCGACATCGACGACAACACGCAGATCTCCGACATCGCCATCTTCGGTTCCGGCCGTATTCGCGGCGGAGACGGCAACGACGAGGGCGGCGTGGGCCTCAACGGCCGGTTCGGCCGGAACACCCAGATCAGCAACGTCTGGATCGAGCACGCCAACGTGGGCGTGTGGGTCGGCCGCGACTACGACAACATCCCCGCCCTGTGGGGTCCGGCGGACGGGCTGCAGTTCAGCGGCATGCGCATCCGCGACACCTATGCCGACGGCATCAACTTCACCAACGGCACCCGGAATTCGAAGGTGTTCAACTCCTCCTTCCGCACCACCGGGGACGACTCGCTGGCGGTGTGGGCCAGCAGGTACGTGAAGGACACCTCAGTCGACATCGCGCACGACAACCACTTCGTCAACAACACCATCCAGCTGCCCTGGCGGGCCAACGGCATCGCCATCTACGGCGGTTACGGCAACACCATCGAGAACAACCTGGTCTACGACACGATGAACTACCCCGGCATCATGCTGGCGACCGATCACGACCCGCTGCCCTTCTCCGGGCAGACCCTGGTCGCCAACAACGCCCTCTACCGGACGGGCGGCGCCTTCTGGGGCGAGGCCCAGGAGTTCGGTGCCATCACGCTCTTCGCGTCGAGCCGCGACATCACCGGCGTCACCATCCGGGACACCGACATCTACGACTCGACCTACGACGGCATCCAGTTCAAGACCGGCGGCGGCAACATGCCGGGCGTCGTGGTCAGCAATGTGAAGATCGACAAGTCCAACAACGGCGCGGGCATCCGGGCCCACAGCGGCGCCCGCGGCAGCGCGACGCTGTCGAACGTGACCATCACCAACTCGGCCGACGGCAACATCCTGGTCGAACCGGGCTCACAGTTCGTGATCACCGGAGGTGCCGGCTCCTGACGGGTCCCGACAGATCCTGACAGGTCCTGACAGGTCCTGAGTCTGCCTGCCGGCAGTCGCCCATCTCCACCGCGGGGCCCCGGACTTCGGTCCGGGGCCCCGTACGGCTTGAGGCGGCCGGTAGCCGGTGGCCGTCGCGGGCGCTCACCGTGCCCTGTCCGGCCGAGGACTATATTGACCAGGAGCAACGTCGGTGCGGTACGGGGAGATCGAGCGCTCTTGCGATCATGTGGAAGGCGCGGCGCAGCCGTGGCCGCTGTGCTCTGCGCCCTCGCCGTCCTGTTCCTCGGCGCGTGCGGGACACGCGTGGCCGGCCAGGGGGAGCAAGCGCCGCCGACGGCGACCGGACCGATCCCGTGGGAGACGACGGAGCCCTCCGCGATCACCGGAGCCCGTCTGACCGGGGACGGCCGCACGCTGGTCCTCGACGCGCAGGTGCCCAGCGGCAAGCGGCCCTGTGTGCGCGACCTCAAGGCGGTGCTCACCGACCCGGTGCAGAACACCGTACAGGTGCAGGTCACCCTCTCCACGCCGTCGTCGGACAAGCGTTCCGGGTGCATCGAGGAGACTACGGCCACCGTGCGGGTCCGGCTGCCGGGGCCCCTGGGCGACCGCGAGGTGGTCGTCGACCACTTCACGCAGTTCACCGCCGAGGGTGCCAAGTCGCCGGCCCTGCGCCTGTGCGGGCGCTTGGGCTGCCGACCGCCGGCCACCGGCTGCACTCCCGCCTCCTACGACCAGGCGTTGATCGCGGTCGACGCGCCCGAGCACACGCTCCGGGACGCGGAGGACTGCGAAGGGAAGTGGCTGGTGCTTGACTTCTCCTGGCGCACCGGGGCTGCCTGCGCCGGCTCGTCCGAGCCCGGCTGCTCGTCCCGGCTGGGCGACCGCTGGTTCTTCGAGGCGAAGAGCACCGGCTGGGCGCCGATCGCCGAGGGCGCGGCCGGAGGCTGCCGGGCCGTCCAGCGCAAGGAGCCCGCTTTCCCGGCCTCGATGTGCCAGTCGCTGGCCCCGCTTTCCGCGTCGCTGCACCCGCACTACGCTCCCGCGTCCGCCGCCCCGGGCGCGCACTCCACCGCGACGACGACTCCCTGAATCGGCAGGGTCCGGTCACTCGTTCAGCAGGTCACGGTTCGGAGCGGGACGGGTTCCCGCATGGAACCGCTGAGGGTGACCCGATAGCAGACGACGACGGACCCTCCCCAGCCGTTGCCGGGCGTGGAGTACCTCCGGTCGCCCATGAAGTTCACCACGGTGCCGCCGGCCGACGTGGCGACGGACACCCCGCCGATCCGGCCGCCGCCCACCCTTCGCGCGAGGGCCTCGAACTCCGCCGCCCCCGTGCGTCCTTGGGCGTAGGAGTCGCCCAGCGCGTCCGCGTACGACCGGGCGCGCCGGTCCAGGTCTCCGCGCGCGGTGTGTTCGTGCACGGAGATGACGATCCGGCCGACCCCCACCACGGCCAGCACGGCGACCGCGACGACCAGCGGAATCACCCCCACGGCGGTGAGACAGCCGCCTCCGCGCCTGGCCGGTGCCATCGCGTCCGCCCGCCTCTCCGTCCATGTGCAGTGCGCCACGGTCCTCGCGTCGTCCGGCGCCAGAGCGTAGCGGGTGGTGTCCGGCCCCGGCTCCTCCGGCCGGGGTGACGCCGGGGCGATGGCCCACCCCTCAGGGTGGTGGTGCAGCTGGTTCGCCCTGTCCGCCAGACAGGGTGTCGTAAGAGGGGTGTACGACTACCCCCGGCAGGGCGCCGACCGGGAGCTGAAGAAGGCCGTCGAGGGGTACTGGAAGGGCCGGATCACCGCCGGCACACTCCGCAGGACGGCGGCCGGCCTGCGCCGGGCCAACTGGCGGCGGCTCGCGGAGGCCGGCCTCGGCGAGGTGCCGACCGGCGACTTCTCCTATGACGACCATGTGCTGGACACCAGCGTCATGGTGGGCGCGATCCCGGCGCGGCACCGCGCGGCGGTCGAAAGGGACGCGCTGGACGGCTACTTCGCCATGGCGCGCGGTACCCAGGAGGTGGCGCCGCTGGAGATGACCAAGTGGTTCGACACCAACTACCACTACCTCGTGCCGGAGCTGGGCCCCGACACCGTCTTCGCCGCCGACTCCGCCCGGCGGGTCGCCGAACTGACCGAGGCGCTGATGCTCGGGCACAACGCCCGGCCGGTGCTCGTCGCCAATCTCGACGACCTGGCGACGGTCGGCGGGCTGCCCGGCAAGCGGCTGGTGGGCGGGGTGGTGGACGGCCGCAACATCTGGATCAACGACTATGAGAACCCGCTGGCCACCCTCGCCACCCTCCTCGGCCTGGCCGGCCAGGTCGATGTGTCCGCTTCCTGCTCCCTGCTGCATGTCCCCCTCGACACCGCTCCCGAAGGCGACATCGACCCCCAGATCCTGCGCTGGCTGTCCTTAGCGCGGCAGAAGACCGCCGAGATCGTTACCCTGGCCAGGGGACTGACCCGGGGCACCGACACCATCGCTGCGGAGATCGCCGCCAACCGCGCCGCTCTCGCCGCCCGCGCGAACTCCCCCATCACCCGTGATCCGGCGGTAGGGGCCCGTACCGCCGCCGTCACCGCCGCCGACGCACACCGCTCCCGGCCGTACGAGGAGCGCGCCGCCGCCCAGCGCGCCCGGCTCGGACTGCCGCCGCTGCCGACCACCACCATCGGGTCCTTCCCGCAGACCCCCGACCTGCGCGCCGCCCGCGCCGACCTACGCACCGGCCGCACCGGCACAGCCGGCTACGAACAGCGCATCGAGACCGCCATCGCCGAGATGATCGCCTTCCAGGAACACGCCGGACTCGACGTCCTGGTCCACGGCGAACCCGAACGCAGCGACACGGTCCAGTACTTCGCCGAACGCCTCACCGGCTACCTGGCCACCCGCCACGGCTGGGTCCAGTCCTACGGCACCCGCTACGTACGCCCGCCGATCCTGGCCGGCGACACCGCCCGCCAGGTCGCCCTCGCCCTGCGCGACGAGGTCATCAGCCTGGAAGCCGCCCGCTCCCGCATGCAGGCCGCCGGCGAACTCGCCACCGCCGGCTACCCCCGCGCCGCCGGCCCCGGCGTCTACGACATCCATTCCCCCCGCGTCCCCACCACCGACGAGATCGCCGACCTCCTCCGCAAGGGCCTCACCGCCATCCCCGCCGACCGCCTCTGGGTCAACCCCGACTGCGGCCTCAAAACCCGCGACTGGCCCGAAACCAGGGCATCACCGGAAAACCTGGTCACAGCCGCCCGCACCGTCCGCGCGGAGCCGCCCGCCTGATCCCCTGACGGCCGGGAGGGACGTATGCCGCGTCCGTCCCGGCCGTCCCGGCACCCGTCCGGTCGGTCACCGGTGGGCGGGACCGCTCAGGAGACCGGGTCGAGGAACTCGTCGAAGGCGGTCGGAAGACGACTCCATGATGTCGGCCCGCCGGCGTATTCGGCGTCGGTGAGCAGGCAGGACTCCAGCAGTGCCGCCAGTCCGTCGCGGTCGAGGCCGGGCGAGGTGAACACCAGGTGCTGGCAGCGGTCGCCGTGTTCGGCGTGCCAGTCCAGTGCCGCCGCGGCCCTGCGGACAGGAGGCTCCATCTCCCAGGCCGCGTCGGGAAGCGACGCGAGCCAGGGACCGGCGCTTTCCACGCAGAGCGCGCCGCCGGCGGCCTCCCAGGCCAGCAGGGCGTCGGGGCGGTCGGCGAGCCAGAAACGTCCCCGGCTGCGCGTCGCGGCGCAGACGAGTTCCTCCAATGCGTCGTAGAGGCGCTGGGGATGAAAGGGGCGCCGCCGGTGCCAGACCATGGTGGACACGCCGGCCTCGTCCGCTTCCTGTGGCAGCCGGGAACTCGCGGGGTGCTGGGCGGCCGCTGCCGCCGGGACGTCGAACCCGGCGAAGGCCTCCGTGGCCAGTTCCGGGCTGTCGGCGTCCACCTGCCGGGCCGTGGGGTGCAGTTGAGCGAGCAGCGCTGTGTCCTCGTCGGTCGCTTCAGCGCCGGGCAGGAGTGCCAGGACCGGCGAGTACTCCACTTGGCGCGCCCAGGTGTCCCCCACCGTCCGCGCGTCCTCGCGCGCCGCCGCGATGCCGGCCCGGCGCAGATCGTCGCCGTTGCTCAGCAGGGCCATGACGAGCGAGGGGTCGACAGCGGTCATCACATTGGTGAGGTCCAGGAAGGCGGCTCCCCGGTCGGCGATGATCTCGGCCATCGCCTGCGGCTCGACGGAGTCCCACAGTTCGACCACGGCCAGCCGGGTCAGCCCGCTCGCCGCCAGGCGTTCCAGTTCCGGGACCAGGTCCTCGCGCAGCGCGCAGCACGCGCAGTCGTCGACCAGCGGCGTCTCACCGCGTGAGAGGACGCCGCTCGCGTCGCGCACGGTCCGCCGCACGATGCCCGCGTCGGCGACCGACAGGTCGTGGTGCAGGGCCACGCTCCCGGGGACCCTGTTCAGCAGCCGTTCGACGACCGCCTGCCGGGCCGGCGCGTGCAGTCCGGCCACCACGACGACGGGGAGCTTCCCGCACTCCGCCATCACTTCGCCCCGCGACGGCCGTAGCGGCGCTCGAAGCGTTCGACGCGTCCGGCAGTGTCGAGCACGCGGGCGGTGCCGGTGTAGAAGGGATGGCTCGCGGAGGAGGTCTCCACATCGACGACGGGGTAGGTCCGGCCGTCCTCCCATACGACCGTCGTGGCGCTGGTCATGGTGGAGCGGGTGAGGAAGGCGAAGCCGGCCGATCGGTCGCGGAAGACAACGGGGCCGTAGGCCGGGTGGATGTCGGGTTTCACGGGGTTTCCTTGTCTGGTGGGCGCGGGTCCGGTTCGGGTCCCGGGGTGTCGTGGGACGTTCCGGTCAGGTGGTCGGCCCGGCTCGGACGTCCGGGGTCAGCGTTCTTCGCGGAAGTCGACGTGCCGTCGGGCCACCGGGTCGTACTTGCGCAGCACCATGCGATCGGGGTCGTTGCGGCGGTTCTTGCGGGTCACGTAGGTGTACCCGGTGCCGGCGGTGGAGCGGAGCTTGATGATCGGACGCACTTCGTTGCGGGCCATGCGCCCCACTATACGATTACGGTTTTCATTTTCAAACCCACTCCTCGCCGCCGCTGACCGCCGGGCCACCTTCGGCGCACACCCACTTGGAAATGAAAACGCTTCTCGGTATGGTGCGGCGCAGTCCCCCGTCACAGGAAGGCGCGTATGTCCGCCCACTGCCAGCTGACCGGCCGCAAGCCCGGGTTCGGCAACCACATCTCGCACTCGCACCGGCGCACCGCGCGCCGCTTCGACCCCAATGTCCAGTCCAAGCGGTACTGGCTGCCCGGCGAGCGCCGCCATGTGCGCCTCACTCTCAGCGCCAAGGGGATCAAGACGGTCGACCGCATCGGCATCGACCGCGCCGTCGGGCTGATCCGCGCCCGTGGCTACACGATCTGAAGGGCACCATGGCCAAGAAGAGCAAGATCGCGAAGAACGACCGGCGCCGCGACACCGTGGCCCGCTACGCAGAGCGGCGCGCCGAACTCAAACGCCTCGTCAGCTCACCCGCCACCAGCGAGGAGGACCGGGCCGCCGCGCAGCGCGAGCTGCGCCGCCAGCCCCGTGACGCCAGCGCCACCCGGGTCCGCAACCGCGACGCGGTGGACGGCCGCCCGCGCGGCTATCTGCGCACCTTCGGCCTCTCCCGGATCGGCCTGCGCGAGCACGCGCACGCCGGACATCTGCCCGGCGTACGAAAGTCCAGCTGGTAGTCACCCGCCGGTCGGTGAACGGGGATCGCCCAGGGTCCCTTCCTGACGCGATCCCCGTCCGGCCCGGCACCTCGGGACGTCGGACTCGCCGGCCCGGTCAGAGGGCGGCGATCACCTCGGCCGAGGTCATGGGCAGGGAGAACATCGGGAAGTCGTAGGTGATCGCGTTGTCGTGCTCCTCCTGGGAGGTGCCGGCCACGCAGTCGGGCAGCGTGATGACACGGAAGCCGTGCTCGTATCCCGTGCGCATCGTCGACTCGACACAGCAGTTGGTGAGGAAGCCACCGAGGATGATCGTGTCGATGCCCTTGCTCCGCAGGATGAAGTCGAGGTTGGTGCTCGCGAAGGTGTCGAGGCCGCGCTTGCCCTCGATCACGATGTCGCCCTCGGCCGGGGTGAGTTCGTCCACGATGGTGGCACCCCAGGTGTTCTTGACGAAGGCCGAGCCGTCCACGACCCCCTTGAGGATCCCGTACGGGTGACGCGACAGTTCGCCGTAGCCGGGGGCGAAGGTGATCGGCGCGTGCATGATGGTGACGCCGGCGGCGCGGGCGGCGCCGGCCAGCGCCACGGTGTTCGCCAGCATCCCGGTCTTCGCCATCACCCCGGCCACGGCGTCGTGCAGCACCCCGCCTTCGCTGGCGAACTCATTCTGGTATTCGATCAGGACGAGCGCGGTCTTCGCCGGATCGAGGCGGAAGGTCCCGGACATGGCGGCTCCTCGGTGAGCTGGGATACATCGGCGGCAGTGTGAACAGCTTGCCCGACATGGGGCCAACCGGACAGCGCGGTTGACACGGGATCTCGGCGGCAGCCCCACCGGTACCGGACATCCCACAGCCGGCGAAGGGTCAGACCCGGGCGGTCACCTTGCCGCTGACAGCGGCACCGACGCGTTCGGACCGGGCGATCAGCAACCAGGCGGCTGCCGCGCCGGCGAGATAGGCGATGCCGATGAGCAGGAAGGACACGGCAGGGCCACGGCTCCAGTCCGGGACGCCGGCGAGCACGATGCTCATCATGGCGATGCCCACCAGCGTGCCGAGTTGACGGTTGGCGTTGAGCACCGACCCGGCCACGTTCGCGTGCTCGGCCCCGGCGGCGTCCACCAGGACGGCGGTCATTCCGGGGGAGATGACGCCCGCACCGATGTTGGCGACGCCGACGGCCGAAGCCAGTACCCAGAAGGGCGTTGCGGACGACACGCCGACCATCGTCAGCGACGCGACGCCGGCGATCAGCAGGAAGACCGTGAGCAGTGCGCCGTTGGAGAACCGCCCGGAGATCCGCGAGTAGACGATGTTGGCCAGCGGGAACCAGATGGTCATCGGCAGCAGTTCGAGCCCGGCCTGAAGCGGGGACGCCCCGCGGGCGTGCTGCAGGTACAGGCCGAGCATGAACATGCTTCCGTAGAGCGCGAAGTTGAAGAAGAAGCCCACCAGGTTCGCACCGGCGAAACTCGGCCGGCGGAACAGCTCCCACGGCATCACGGGATCGTCGGCGCGTCGTTCGCGTACCACCAGCAGTCCCGCGGCGACCGCCACCACGGCGTACGCGGTCAGCACCGGGCCGACCCCCCAGCCGAGTCGCGGCCCCTCGATGAGCGCGAAGCTCAGTGCGGCGAGCGCCACGATCCACAGGGCATGGCCGGGCACGGCCGGTTTGCCGGTACGGACCCCGGACGGATCGATGTAGCGCCTGGTCATCAGCATGCCGACGACGCCGATCGGCAGGTTGAGCAGAAAGATGCTCCGCCAGCCGAACGCGCTCACCAACAGGCCGCCTGCCGTGGGTCCCAGCCCGGCGGAGGTGGACACGATCGCGGACCAGAGGCCGAGCATCCGGGTGCGCTGCCGCTTTTCCGGAAAGGCGGACACCAGGAGGGACAGCGAACTCGGCATGAACAGCGCGGCGCCGGCGCCCTGCACGAGGCGGGCGGCGATGAGCACCCCGGCGTTCGGCGCGAGCGCGCAACCGAGAGAGGCGACGAAGAAGACCGCCATGCCCCACAGATAGACGGTTTTCGCGCCGACGCGGTTCGCCAGGCCGCCGGCCAGCAGCAGCAGCGAGCCGAAGACCAGCACATAACCGTCCACGATCCAGGTGAGCTCGGACAGCGAGGCGTCCAGGTGCTCCTGGATCGCGGCCCCCGCGACGTTGACGACCGTCACATCCAATGCGGCCATGACAAAACCGGTGGCGAGGGCGGTCAGCTTCAGGCCTGATGGCACGCCCCGCCGGGCGGGTGCCGCACCCGTGGGTAATCCCATCACATCGGACTCGGCGCCGGGCATCGCTCTCTCCTCCGGAGGATTCTCGGTGGGCCGAGGAACGACCGCGGACTCCTGTCAGCCGCGGCGGGGGAAGCCCGCCCGGCGTCCACCGAACCGCTTATGATGATGGTCGTCAAATTTGATGGCTGTCAACCTTCGACCATTCTCGTAAGATGGTCCTGCCGAGTGAGCACGATGAAGGACGGGCCACGTGACCGCAGACAGCACCGGACGGATCACCGACCATCTCGCCGCCGAGAACATCACCTTGCAGGGCCTGCTGGACGCACTGGCCGACCCGGTGCGGCGCAGCATCGTCCGGCAGCTCGCCCACAGCGACCGGGACGTGGCGTGTGGGACCTTCGACATCAGCGTCAGCCGGTCCACCGGCACACACCACTTCAAGGCACTGCGACAGGCGGGAATCATCTGGCAGCACTACGAGGGCACGCTGAAGATGAACACCCTGCGTCGCGCCGACCTGGAGCGCGCGTTTCCCGGACTCCTCGACGCGGTCGTCGACGCGGCCCACCGTGAGGCGGATCGGGAGTCGGCGCCGGAATCCGCACCCGCGCCCGCCTCATGACGGACACGGCGCCTTCGGCGTCACCACCCGTCAGGCCGGATGGCACGCCTCTCGTTCGATCCTCCAGCCGCCGCGCGACGGTTCTGTGTCCTGTGCCAGTGGTCCCGGGCGGGTCCGGTTTGTTTGACTGAGTCATGGACCTGAACACGGTGACGGAGATCCGGGACGCTCGGCACCCCGAGCCGTGGCGAGCCGGAGACGCCTGGCTCGGCGGCGGGACGTATCTGTTCTCCGAGCCGCAGCCGCAGCTGCGGCGGCTGGTCGACCTCAGCCGGACCGGCTGGGTGCCGGCGCGGGTGCTGGACGACGGTTCGCTGGAGATCGCGGCGACCTGCACGATCGCGCAGCTGTCCCGCTTCGGCCAGGCGTTCGACGCCCGGTCGGCGCCGCTGTTCGAGCAGTGCTGCCGGGCGTTCCTCGCCTCGTTCAAGATCTGGAACATGGCCACGGTCGGCGGGAATCTCTGCAACGCGCTGCCCGCGGGCCCGATGATCTCCCTCACCGCCGCCCTGGACGGGGTGTGCCTGCTGCTCGCCCAGGACGGCACACCACGCCGGGTCCCCGTCACGGACTTCGTCACCGGCGCGGGACGCAAAGATCTGGCCGAGGGAGAGCTGCTGCGCTCGGTGACCCTGCCCGGACGTGCGCTGGGCAGCCGGACCGCTTTCCGGCAGGCGTCGCTCTACGGGCTCGGACGCTCGGGCGTGCTGGTCATCGGCACGCTGGACCCGCGGGACCGCTCGGTAGCGGTCACCGTCACCGCCTCGACCGTACGTCCGGTGCGGCTGCGCTTCCCGCTGCCGCCCTCCGCAGCGGATCTCAGCGCGGCCATCACGTCCGCCGTCGCCGAGGACGAGTGGTTCGACGACATCCACGGGCTGCCGCGGTGGCGACGGCACATGACCTTGCGACTGGCCGAGGAGATCCGTACCGAGCTGGGCGAGGACGGCGGACGATGAGTTTCTCGGTCCTGGTCAACGGCGCGCCCTTCGACGCCGAACCGCGCGCGGGCCAGTGCCTGCGCACCTATCTGCGCGACCGCGGCTGGTACGGGGTGAAGAAGGGATGCGACGCGGGCGACTGCGGCGCCTGCACCGTCCAGGTCGACGGCGAGCCCGTGCACAGCTGCCTGTATCCGGCCTTCCGCGCCGATGGCCGCACGGTCACCACGGTCGAGGGCCTGGCCCCGACGGGCGGTGAACTCCATCCCGTCCAGCAGAGGTTCCTGGACGCGCAGGGCTTCCAGTGCGGCTTCTGCACGGCGGGCCTGCTGATGACCGCGGCCGCGCTGGACGACGAGCAACTCGACGATCTGCCGCGCGCGTTGAAGGGCAATCTGTGCCGCTGCACCGGCTACCGCGCCATCGAGGACGCGATCCGCGGCGTCAAGCACGCCGAGGCGCCCGGCGCGGGCGACGCGGTCGGCCGCAGCCTGCCCGCTCCCGCCGGGCCGCAGGTGGTCACCGGAACCGCCCGCTTCACCTTCGACATCGATGTGCCGGGGCTGCTGCACATGAAGCTGCTGCGCTCCCCGCACGCGCACGCCAGGATCGTGGCCGTCGACACCGCGGCCGCGCTGCGCGTCCCCGGGGTGCACGCCGTTCTCACCCATCACGACGCGCCCGAACGGCACTTCTCCACCGCTCGCCACGAGCATCCTGAGGAGGATCCGGCGGACACCCGCGTGCTGGACGACACCGTCCGCTACGTGGGCCAGCGCGTGGCGGCCGTCGTGGCGGACACCGAGGCCGCCGCCGAGGAGGGCTGCCGCCGTATCGCGATCACCTACGACGTACGGCCCGCCGTGCTCGACCCGGAGGAGGCGATGCGACCGGGCGCCCCGGTCGTCCACGCCAAGGACGCCGTACGGGCCCGGATCTCCCGCCCGCGCGACAATGTGGCGGGCGAGACCCACGGCGAAGTCGGCGACGTGGAGGCGGGCTTCGCCGCGGCCGACGAGATCTACGAGGAGACCTTCCGCACCCAGCGCGTCCAGCACGCCAGCCTGGAGACCCATGGCGCGGTCGCCTGGATGGAGGAGGGCCGGCTGACCGTGCGCACCAGCACCCAGACCCCCTTCCTGACCCGGCGCGCGCTGTGCGCCCTGTACGACCTGCCGCCGGAGCGGGTGCGGGTGGTCGCGGGCCGGGTCGGCGGCGGCTTCGGCGGCAAGCAGGAGATGCTGGTCGAGGACATCGTCGCGCTCGCGGTGCTGCGGCTGGGCCGGCCGGTGAAGCTGGAGTACACCCGCGCCGAGCAGTTCTACGGGGCCACCACCCGGCATCCCTTCACCGTCCGGGTCAAGGCCGGCGCGCGCCGGGACGGCACGCTGACCGCACTGGAGCTGCGGGTGGTGTCCAACACGGGCGCGTACGGCAATCACGGCCCGGCGGTGATGTTCCACGCGTGCAGCGAGTCCCTGTCGGTGTACCGCTGTCCGAACAAGAAGGCCGACGGCTTCGCCGTCTACACCCACACCGTCCCGGCTGGCGCCTTCCGCGGCTACGGCCTCGGGCAGGTCATGTTCGCCATGGAATCGGCGCTGGACGAGCTGGCCCGCCGTATCGGCATGGACCCGCTGGAGCTGAAGGCGAAGAACATCATCGGCCCCGGCGAGCCCATGATCACCGCGAGCGGCGAGGAGGAGGACCTGCACATCGCCAGCTACGGACTCGACCAGTGCCTGGACGTCGTGCGCCGCGCCCGGGCCGAGCCCGCCGCCCCGGCCCCTGCCGGCTGGCTCGTCGGCGAGGGCGCGGCGCTGGCCATGATCGCCACCGGGCCGCCGGGCGGCCACATCGCCGACGCCCGTGCCGCCCTGCTGCCCGACGGGACCTTCGACCTGGCCGTCGGCACCGCCGAGTTCGGCAACGGCACCACCACCGTCCACCGGCAGATCGCGGCGGGTGAACTCGCCACCGGCGTCGACCGGATCACCGTCCGCCAGTCCGACACCGACGTCGTCCGGCACGACACCGGCGCCTTCGCCTCCACCGGCGTGGTCGTCGCGGGCAAGGCCACGCTGCGCGCCGCACGCGCCCTGGCCGACGTGCTGCTGGACTTCGCCGCCGTCCACCTGGGCGTGGCCCGCTCGGCCTGCCGGTTGTCCGAGGAAGCCGTGGAGCACGGCGACGAGGGCGGTCGTGTCCCGCTCAAGGATCTGCACGCGGCGGCCCGCGCGGCCGGGGTCGAACTCGCCGCCGACGGCCACTTCGGCGGCACCCCGCGCTCCGTCGCCTTCAACGCCCAGTGGTTCCGCCTCGCCGTGGACCCCGGCACCGGGGAGGTCCGGATCCTGCGCAGCGTGCACGCCGCCGACGCCGGCCAGGTCATGAACCCCATGCAGTGCCGCGGCCAGGTCGAGGGCGGTGTCGCCCAGGCCCTGGGCGCCACCCTCTTCGAGAACGTCCGCCTCGACGAGCACGGCGAGGTCACCACGTCGACATTCCGCCGCTACCGCCTGCCCGCCTTTGCCGACGTCCCCCGCACCGAGGTCCACTTCGCGGAAACCGCCGACGCCATCGGCCCCCTCGGCGCCAAGTCCATGAGCGAGAGCCCCTTCAACCCCGTCGCCCCGGCCTACGCCAACGCCCTGCGCGACGCGACCGGCGTCCGGTTCACCGAACTCCCCCTCACCCGCGACCGCGTATGGCTCGCCCTGGAGGCCGGTGCCGGGCCGGGACCGGCGAGCGACCGGCCGGCCTGAGGCCACCGCCGCCGCCACCGCCGCCGCGCCGGGACCCGCCGACCGCACCCGGCTCCGGGCTCAGAGGCGCTTGGCGTTGGTGAGGTACTTGGCGTACATGCCGTCGCCGTCCAGCCGTGCCGCACCGCCCACATCGCCCATGGTCGGGCCGTTCGCCTCCTTGCGGCTGGACAGGAAGCGGGGGTGGCCGTCGGTGTCCAGGCCCAGGTAGATGCCGGTGTGGTCGAGGCGGGCGCCGGTGCGGCGGTCGAGTTTCCAGAAGAGGAGGTCGCCCGGCTGGAGCTTGTCGAGGTCGGTGGCGCGGGCGTACATCTCCAGGGGCAGCGTGCTGCCGGTCCGGCGCAGCGGCAGGATGTCGACCCCGGAATGGCTCGCGCCGATGCCGTAGGCGGTGCGGGGCAGGCCGGTGCCGCTCGCGTCGTCGGTCGGCTTGAGGTGGTAGCCGCTGCGGTAGCCGAAGACCATGCGGACGAAGCCGGAGCAGTCCAGGGAGTGGATCTTCGCCGGCTCCGGGTACTCCACCGTCCCGTTGCGGAATTGGAACGCCTCGCCGAGGTAGTCGTAGAAGTCGGACTGCTCCAGGCGCAGGTCGTAGCGGATGTTGTCGCTGATCGGCCCGAAGTCCGCGTCGCCGCGGTAGCGCAGGCCGTCGGAGTCCTTCGCGGGTCGCGCCCCGTCGCCGTACTGGAAGGCGACCGCGAACAGGTCGTCGGCGGTCGAGCCGCGGTAGCGGGCGAACCAGGTGCGGAACCACGAGCTGCGCTCGGCGCCCTTGGACCAGGCCTGCGGCAGCAGCCGCACCCAGTTGTCGGTGACCACCTTCGCCGCGGTGGTGCGCGGCTCGGCGAAGGTGCGACTGGGCCCGGTCAGCACAGCGGTGCGCGCCCCGTCGGTGAAGGTGGCGGCCACGGCGCCGTCGGTGTCCCGCACCACCGTGCGGGCCGGGTTCTGCAGCCTGCTGTACGTCACCACCCCGGCGGCCGGCCGGGCCGCGGAGGGCGCGCCGACCGCGACGGGCCGGGAGGACCGGGCCAGGTCGGGCAGCTGCGCGTGCGCCTCCTTGTCCTTCAGCCGTACGGTCAGATAGCCGCTGGTGGCCAGCAGGGACACCAGCACCACGCCGTGCAGCACGGTCCGGCCGGTCCTGCGCGGCTTGCCGCGCGGCGGAACGGAGGACGGGGTCATAGGGGGTCCTTTCCGGTCGGCGCCCGCGGCGCCCCGCGTCGGCACGGTCACGACGTCGGCATGACGCCGAGCAGCAGCCCCGCCATCAGCACGACGTAGTTCGCGAGGGTGACGGTGGACACCGACAGCAACGTCGCGCCCTTGGGCTGACGTTCGAGCTGGTAGGCGATCAGTCCCGGCACGATGAAGCCGAGCGTCTCGTTGGCGTAGAGCAGCGGGTACTGCGTCTGGAGCACCAGGTACACCCCGGCCTGGATGACGACCGCGGTCAGCACCACTGCGGCGAACAGCCGCTTGCCGTAGAGGATCACGTTCTTCTGCAGCAGCCGTGTGGCCAGATAGGTCAGCACGGTCACGCCGAGCACCAGCGCCGCCCGTTTGAGGTCCTCGACCATGGTCAGCGCGAGCCAGCCGGGGGTGATCATGCCGCCCGGCGAGAGGTTGGTGGTCAGGTAGCACACCAGGGAGAAGAGCAGCCCGATGGCGATGCCGATGGCGGCGATCTCCGGGGTGAGGACGGCGGGGATCACAGGGAGTCTCCAGGCCGGCGGGCGCCGTACGGCGGCGCCGGGTCGTCGAAGGGATGGGCAGGGGGGTCGGACGTCTGCCCGGGTACGAACGCGCCGGGCCACGGCTCGCCCTGCTGCCCGTGGGGCGCGGGGTATCCGTACGGCTCGGGGGTGAAGGCGTAGGAATCGGACGGATCGGATGGTCCGTACGGTGCGTACGGTTCGGACGGTGCGTACGGTTCGGACGGTGCGTACGGTTCCGGTGATTCGCCGAGTGCCGCCGGGACCGGGTCTGCGGAGCCGGTGTCCGGCGGGAGTTCGGCCAGGTGCTCCAGCAGCAGCTCGCCCTGGCCGTGGATGTTGCCGATGGCGACCATCGAGGAGTCGGGGGCCAGTTCGGCGAGCAGTTCGGCGGTGAGCCCGGCGGCGTCGCGGCGGTCGCCGCCGAGGTCCACCACGCGCCCGTTCCAGTGCGGCGGGATGCCGTCGCGGGCGCTCTTGGTGGGATGGCCGATCAGGAAGAGGGTGTCGGGGTCGAGGTCGGGCACGATCGCGCCCATCTGGCCGTTGCGCTCGACCCGGTCCGGGCGGCAGTTGATGACGACGTTCAGCGGGCGGTGGATCGCGCCGAGCGACAGCAGCTGGTTGACGTTCATCAGCGTCGACTCGGGGTCGTTGGCAGCGAAGACGTTGGCGAACCGCAGCCGCTTGCCGTCGGGGGTCGTGTAGCGCTCCACCGAGAGCACGCCCGGGTCCGGCGGGGCGTCGTACATCCCCCGCAGCGCGACACCGCGCTCCACTCCCAACAGGTCGGCGACCTTGAGTGCGATGGCCACGTTCTCCTTGAAGGTGAACCAGGAGAAGCCGCGCAACTCCTCGTCGCTGACCGTGTCGGGGTCGGCGTAGACCAGCTCGCAGTTCCGGGCGTCGGCCTCCTGCTGGAGGATCGCGAACCGGTCGCGCTCGGCGGTCACGCAGATCCCGCCGACCGGCATGGACCGCGACAGCGACCGCGCCACGTCGTCCAGGGTCGGGCCCATCTCGGCCAGGTGGTCCTCGCGGACGTTGCACAGGACGCCGATGGTGGAGCGGATCAGCTTGGTCTGGTTGATCTCCTGGAGCGCCGGCATCACCGCCATGCACTCGATGACCAGGGCGTCGGGACGGTAGGTGGCCGCGCGCCGGACGATGCCGATCTGCTCGACCACGTTGGCGATGCCGAACTTGCGGTAGACCGGCTCCTCGGTGGCGTCGGGGTGGATGAAGCGGGCCGCGGTGCCGGTGGTCTTGGCGACCGTCACCAGGCCGCCGCCGCGCAGCGCGCCCGCGCACAGTCGGGTGATGGAGGACTTGCCGCGGATGCCGTTGACCAGCACCCGGGCGGGTATCTGTTCCAGGTTGGTCAGGTGCCGGCGCTGCTCGACGACGCCGGCGACGAGCAGGGCGGCGCAGCAGACCACGAGCACGCAGTACAGGAAGAGCACGGCGGTGTCAGTCCCTCGGGCTTTCGGAAGGGGCGGCGGCGCGGACCGCGCCGCCGGTGCGGGAGGTGTCCGCGTCGGTGTCCTCGCCGCCGGGGGGCGGCGCGGACGCGGCCGGCGGGGACGGCAGCGCCGCCAGCCGCTGCCTGATGAGTTCCAGGCTGCGGACCACCGATCCCACCTCGTCGTTCTGGGCCGGGAACCGCACGGTCCTGCGGTCCCCGGCCACCAGTGCCTCGGCGTCCCGGGTCAGCGCCCGCAGCGGGCGTACCACCAGGATGTGCAGCCAGCCCAGGCACACGGTGGCGGCGGCCAGGCCGAGCAGTCCGGCCAGCATGGTGCGGCTCTGCGCGTCGTTCTCCGGCAGGCTGAGCCAGGACGCGGGCTCCGCCGCGACGACGTGCCAGCGGGCGAAGGTGGCCGCCTCGCCCCGCGGCAGGATGGGCGCCGCGGCCGTGAGGGCCGGTTTGCGGCCGCCGAGCAGGGTGCTGATCGGGGTGCTCTCCGCCGAGCGGGCCACGTCGGCGGAGCGGTGGTCGGGCAGCGACTGGAAGGCCAGGTAGCCGGTGTTGGAGGCGATGACCTTCTGGTCCTTGTCCACGAGCCAGACGTGGCCCATTCCGGGGCGGTTCAGGATGCCGTTGAGGAAGGCGATGTCGAACTCGCCGACCACCGTGCGGCCGTCCCCGCCGGCCACGGGCGCCCGCGCGGCGATCACCGGCACCGGGCGCGAACGGTCGACCAGCCCCAGTCCCTGCCTGGTGCGGGCGTCGGTCGGTGTCCAGGGCGAGCCGCCGACCCTGATCAGCACCGCGCCGTGCTTGTCGACGACGTAGAGCGAGCGGTAGCGGCCGTGCTCCGCGATGGTGCTGCCCAGCAGCTTGCGGGTCTGCGCGTCACCCGGGTCCTGGCGCAGCGCCGAGGCCAGCGAGGCGAGGTCGGCATAGCCCTCGTTGAGGCCCTCGCGGACCCGCGCCGCGCTGGTCACCGTGCGGTCCCGCTCGTCGGCGACCAGCTGCCGGGGCACCGCCGTGTGCGGGCCCGCGCGGTTCACCAGCAGGAGCAGCGGCACCGACCACGCCAGCATCAGCACGGCGCACAGCACCAGCACCGTGCGGATGCCCGTACGGTCCTGCTGACGCCGGCTCACCGCGCGCCCGGAGAGCACCGGCACGCCGAGCAGCTGTTTGCGCAGCGACTCCAGCGCGGCGGCGATCAGCGCCGGCTCACCGAACCGGAGGGCGGGCACCGGCCGGGCGAAGTCGCCGGCGGCCAGTCGCCGGGCCTCCCGGTGCAGCACCAGCAGCGGACGCTGCAGGGTGCGGTGGAACACGATGCTGACGGCCACCGCGATGGCCAGCAGTACGGCCGCGGCGGCGACCGCGAACAGGCGGTGGTCGACCGCCGCGGTGCTGCGGTCGACCGGCAGCGTGGTGAGCACGGTCAGACCGAGCCGGGCGGACCCGCTCGCCGTGTCGTCCGCCGAGGACGACAGCGCCGCGTAACCGGCCACCGTCCGCTCGGTGTGGTCGGCCCGGCCCAGCAGAAAACCGCTCGCGGCGTCGAACCCGCCGGCCTTGGCGCTCTCCGACGGGCCGTGGCCCTTCTCGGTGCGGACGGCCGTCACCGCCAGCCGGTGGACGGCGTCGTCGCCGGTGCCCGGTCCGGTGGCGGCGAGCACCGCCCCCGAGGCGTCCACCACTTCCAGGGTCCGGTGGGCGGTGACCGCGATGGCCGGCAGGTCCAGGGAGTCCGAGGCGATCAGGAGTTCCTGCCGGTCGCTTTGGCCCGCCAGCAGCGCGAAGTTCAGCAGCCGGGTCGTACCGGATTTGGTGGTGACCAGCCGCGGCGCGAGCCCGGCGCCGAGGTCGCGCAGGTCCACCCGGGACAGCGGCACCGTCTCGCCGCGGCTGGCCAGCAGTTCGCCGCTGCCCAGGTCGACCACGGCCGTGCCGCGCCACTTGTGGTAGACGCTGCCGAGGGTGCCGAGGAATTGGTCGGGCGCCGCGGGACGCGCCGCCGCGTTGAACATCGCGGCCTCGCGCCGCAGGTCGCCGGACGACTCGTCCAGGGCGGCCCGCAGCGCCGTCGCGCCGTCCTCGGCGATGTGCTGCTCGGACAATTCGGTGGCTCGGGGCACATCCGACCGCTCCACCCGGCCCAGGACCAGGGCGGTCACGGCGGAGACCGCGATCAGCAGGACGAGCAGGGCTGCGAGCGGCGGTCGTATACCACCGAGCAGGGGCATGTCGGCCCGGCGACGGGCTCGCGGAGCGAGCCGACCTGGTGCGGCCACGTGGGCATTTCCTCACAGACGCGCCAGGCGCTTACATCAACATTACCGAGAGGTCCGACACGCGGCCGAAACGGAAGGTTGCATGATCGAAGATCACAATCGATCACTAAACGATCACGGAATGATGAATACCGGTTTGAAGAGGACATTCGGGGCCACCGGGCAGGCCCGGGCGAGGCGGCG
The DNA here is from genome assembly GCF_042650325.1 of Streptomyces polygonati. NCBI lineage: Bacteria > Bacillati > Actinomycetota > Actinomycetes > Kitasatosporales > Streptomycetaceae > Streptomyces > Streptomyces polygonati. Next base: position 199,696 of record NZ_JBHSBB010000001.1, read on the forward strand.
GCAGGTGCGGCGCGTCACGGACGCGGCCGGGCGGGAACAGACCGCGCGGCGCGTCCCGGCGTGGGTCAGTTCGTTTTCCTGACCTTGGCTGCTAGCGTGCCCGGAATGACGACGCTGCGCGATTTCGCGGATCTCGCCCGCTCCGAGCGGGGCCTCGGTGTGGTGTCCACCGTGCGCGCCGACCGGACCATCCAGTCGTCGGTGGTCAATCTCGCCGTCATGCCGCACCCGCTCTCGGGCGCGGACATCGTGGCGTTCGTGACGTACGGCAAGGTGAAACTGGCCAACCTCAGGGTGCGCCCCGCGCTCACCCTGACCGCGCGATCCGGAGGGAAGTGGGCGAGCGCGGAGGGAGTGGCCGAACTCGTCGGACCCGACGACCCGCATCCGGCATTCGACCCGGACGGCCGGCGCCTGCTCTTCCGCGAGATCTACGCCGCCGCCGGCGGCAGCCATGAGAACTGGGACGAGTACGACCGGGTCATAGCCGCGGAACGCCGCGCGGCCGTCCTGGTGCGGCCGGAACGGATCTACGGCAACGGCTGATCGCCGTCCGCGGGGCCGCCGTCCGCTCGCGTGGCGAGGGCGGGGGTGACATGGCGCTCGCCCCACACACGCAGAGAGGCGAGGACCGGGGTCAGATCCCGGCCGGCGGCGGTCAGCACGTACTCGTCCCGGGGCGGCCGGTCGCTGTACCGCCGCCGTTCGATGACCCCGGCCCCCTCGAGGGTGCGCAGTCGCAGCGCCAGGGTCTCCCGCGGGGCGCCGGTGTTGACCTGGATGTCCTTGAAGCGGTGGACGCCGAAACCCAGCTCCCGGAGCACGAGCAGGCTCCACCGCTCCCCGACGACCTGGAGCGCGTCAGCGATGGAGCAGACCCGGGGGGCGCCCAGATTGGTCGATTCGCTTTTCTGACTCACGGTGCTACGGTAACCCGCATCAGTGGGTTCGGAAAGCGAACTTACTCGGGCGAGGGGTGTTCGCACCCGGCGAGGACCCTCCGCTAACCGAGAACCAGCAGCGAACAAGGAGCCGCGCAGCCATGTCCTCCATCCTGATCACCGGCGCTTCCAAGGGTGTCGGTCGAGCCGCCGCCGCCGAACTGGCCAGGCGCGGCCACCGTGTCGTCGCCACCGCGCGCGATCCCCGCTCGCTGGACGGCCTCGACGTCGACCGGCGGCTGCGGCTGGACGTGACCGACCAGGCCAGTGTCGACGCCGCGATCGAGCAGGCCGGCGAGATCGACACGCTGGTCTCGAACGCCGGCACCATCTTCTCGGCGGCGGTCGAGGCCAGCCCGACCGACGAGATCGAACGCCTTCTCGTCCACAACACCGTCGGGGCGATCCGCGTCGCCCAGGCCGTCCTCCCGCAACTGCGCCGGCGCAACAAGGGCCGGCTGCTGTTCGTCTCCAGCGCGTCCGGCCGGGTCGTGCAGCCGGGCACCGCCGCCTACTCCGCCTCGAAGTGGGCCCTCGAAGCCCTGGCGGAGGCACTGGCGATCGAGCTGGCCGGCTTCGGCATCGACGTCACCCTCGCCCAGCCCGGCCCGGTCAGCTCGGGCGCCCTGGACGACATCACCACCTACAAGCTGCCCGACGACCCCTACGCGCCCTTCTTCGCCGTCGGGGTGACTCCCCCGGCCAAGATCATGATCAGCCCCGAGCAGGTCGCCGCGGCGCTCGCCGACCTCGTGGAGCAGCCCACCGTCCCGCTGCGCGTACCGATCGGCCCGGTCGCCGAGCAGGTCGTCGCCGCGCGGAACAGCGCCCCGTACGACAAACCCTTCATCCGCGGCTGACCGCCGTCCAGCCGGCGGTCTCGCCCGGGCCTCCGGGATCGGCGAACCGGGGGATCCGCCGGGGCCGCGCCGGAATCCGCTCCGGGGACGGCTCGCGGCAGCGGCGGAGCGCGGGCCGGGTAGTCATCCGGATGTAGCCGCGGAAGTCCGCTGTGCCCATTTTCGGGGGATGTTCTGTACAGAGCGCCCGACGACCTCGGACGATGACGTGTCGTCAGTTCGGCATCCCCGTCGAAAGAGGTGTCCCGGCATGCCCTGGTTACGAAGATCCGCGCCGTCCGGTCCGCGCCCCGTCCGCTCACGGCGGCGGCGTACAGCCGTCCTCACGGTCCTCACCGTGCTCGCGACCCTGGCCGCCTGCGCGGCGCTCTCGCCGGCCGCCCGGGCCGTCGTGCGACCCGCCGTCAGCGGAGCGCTGGGGGACGACTATCCGGCGCGATGGCGCAACGCGCCGATGGACTCGACCTTCGACAGCTGGGGCGAGTACAACCGCGAGTGCACGAGCTTCGTCGCCTGGCGCCTGAGCAGTGCGAACGGTTTCACCATGCCGTTCCACGACAACGCGTCCGGCTGGACGACCGATGCCCGCGACCGCGGCTACGCCGTGAACAGCACGCCGGCGGTCGGCGCGGTGGCCGCTTCGGCCAACCACGTCGCCTGGGTCGCGGCGGTCGGCGGCGGCCAGGTCACCGTCGAGGAGTACAACGGGACCGACTCCAACCACAACGGCGTGATCGGCGACGACGGGACATACAGCACCCGGACGGTCGGCGCGGGCACGTTCCAGTACATCCACTTCAAGGATCTGACCGGCGGTGTCGCCGATCCGCCGCCGGCTCCCACCCCGACGGACAGCGACGGCGACGGTGTGCCCGACGCCACCGACCAGTGCCCGCGCGTGCCGGGGGTGAGCTACCAGCAGGGCTGCCGGCAGCCGATGGCCACCTTCCGCGGCGACTTCACCGGGGACGGCCACCAGGACAAGGCGTCGTTCTACGTCTATCCGGACCGGGGCAACGCGGTCGGACTGTTCATCTGGCCAGGGAACGGCGACGGCACGCTCCAGTCGCCCTATCTGGCCTGGTACAACGCCAGCGGCTGGGAGGGAGGCCGCCTGATCCCGGCGGGCGCCGCCGACTTCGACAAGGACGGTCGCACCGACATCGCGGCCTTCTACCGCTACGACGGCAACGTGGTCCGTACGTTCGTCTGGTTCGCGAACGCCGACGGGTCCTTCGGGGACCCCGCCACCGAGACGGTCGACACCGGCATGGACGGCACCTGTCTGATCCCGGTCGGCGTCGGCGACTACAACGGCGACGGGATCCCGGACATCGCCGCGCTCTACCGCTACCCCGACCGGGGCAACGCGCTCGCCGCCGTCATCTGGTCCGGGAACCCCGCCGGGGGCCTCAACAGCGGCCAACTCGCCTGGTACGCCGGCTCCGGCTGGGGCGGTCACGGCATCACCCCCGTCGGCAGCGGGGACTTCAACGGCGACGGGCGGAGCGACTTCGCCGTCTTCCTCGACTACGGGCCCGGCGAGGTCGGCATCTACACGTGGTTCGGCACCGGCGACGGAACACTCGCCTCGCCCACCTCGGAGTTCTTCGCGGGAAGCGGCTGGACGGCGCAGCAGCTGGTCCCGGCGGGCGTCGGGGACTTCAACGGGGACGGCCACCAGGACATCGCCGCCTTCTACGGCTATCCGGACCGGGGGAGCGCGGTCGGCCTGTTCGTCTGGCCGGGCAACGGCGACGGCACGCTGGCCGGCCCGGCCCTGTCCTGGTACACCGCCACCGGTTGGTGGTGGCTCGCCCTGATCCCGGCGGGTCCCAGCGATCTCAACGGTGACGGACGCGACGAACCGTCCGTCTTCTTCGACTACGGGGGCGGGCAGACGGCCATGTTCACCTGGTCGCCGGACACCTCCGCCGACTCGGCCGATCCGTCGGTCCCCTGGCCGGCCACCTCCGGCTGGACGGCCGCCAACCTGCGGTCCTGACGCCGCCGGGGGACAGACGGGCCCGGTGAACCGACGGGCCCGGGACGGCCGCCGACTCCGGCGGACCGGACCGGGCCCGGAGCCCTGTCAGGCGGTGGCCCGCAGGTGGTCGCGCGCCCACTCCTCGAAGGTGGTGAGCGGGATGCCGAGGTCCCTGGCGTACTCGGGGCGGGCCGGCTGGCCGGCCACGTTCATCCACTCGTGCGAGGCGCCCATCGGCGGCATGCCCGCGGCGAGGGCCTGCTCCTCGGTCATGTCCGGCGCCGGCAGCCGTGTTCCCAGCGTCCGGGAGAGGACGTCGGCGATCCGGGTCATCGACAGGTAGTCGCTCGCCAGCTCCAGCTCGACGCCGTCGAACCGCTCCGGCGCGGTGATGGCCGCCGCGGCGGCCGAGCCGATGTCGTCCACCGCGACCAGGGACACCTGGGTCGCGGGTTTGAGGATGCTCACGATGCCGCCCTCGATTCCGCGCGGGAAGAGGAACGCCATGGAGGGGAGGAAGTTCTCCATGAAGAAGGCCGGCTTGATCAGTGTCCAGTGGGGGAAGCCGGCCCGGCGGACCCGGTCCTGGATCGCGCTCTTGGCGCCCAGGGTGGGCTCCATCGACGCCCAGCGGCCCTCGGCCCAGCCGGGGACTTCGGTGTGCTGCCCCGCGCCGGAGACGGAGGTGTGCACGAACTGTACGACCCCGGCCGCCTTGGCACCCTCGATGAGGTTGACGGCCTGGGTCACCTCGCCTTCGAAGTCGAAGCCCTCCTCGGTCATAGCGGGCATCTGCACGGAGAAGACCGCGCGGGCGCCTTCGGCGGCCCGTACCACGGAGTCCCGGTCGCGGAGATCACCGGTGGCCAGCTCGATACCGAGTGCCTCCACGGCCCTGGCCCGGGCGGAGTCCGGGTCACGTACCAGGGCGCGGACGGGAACACCGGCCGCGAGCAGGGCGCGGGCGGTGGCACCGCCCTGCCGGCCGGTGGTGCCGGTGACAAGGACGGGCGCGGAGTCTGTGGACATGCGTGCTCCCCGGGGGCGCTGAGGGACGAAACGGCGGGGCCCGCCGTTTTCTCTCCGGTACGATACGGCGGGGCCCGCCATTTAACAAAGTCCGAGGTGACGCCATGCCAGACCGCCAACGCGCCGACGCCCGGCGCAACTACGCGCGCATCCTCGCCGTGGCCGAGCAGGAGGTGGCGGCCCACGGGGCCGACGCTTCCCTGGAGCAGATCGCCCGCACCGCGGGGGTCGGCTCGGCCACCGTCCGCCGGCACTTCCCCACCCGCCGCGCCCTGCTGGAGGCGGTGTCCCGGAACCGGATCGAGGCCCTGAGCGCCCGCGCCCGCGACCTGACCGGCGAGGACGACAGCAGGGACGCATTGCTGGAATGGCTGAGCGACGTCGTCGCGTACTCCGCCTCCGCGCGGGGGCTGGCCGCCGCGCTGGCCTACGACGGGTCCGAGCCCGACCCGGTGCACGACAACTGCTGCGCGGCCGCGCTGGAGACGGCGGGAGCCCCGCTGCTCGACCGCGCCGTGCGGGACGGCGCGGTGGCGGCGAGCGTCACCGTCACCGATCTGATCACGCTGGTCGTCGGCATCGCCCTGGCCACCGAGCACCATCCCGACCCCGCCGGACAGGCGGACCGGCTGTTCCGGCTGACCGTGGCGGGGCTGAGCCCGCGGGGCTGACGAAGGCGCACGACCTGCCCGACGTTGAGCCCCGCACCGACTCCGGCGTCCCGCGCGCCCCGCACCCTCGCCCGATAGGTGACCCTTCGTACAGATGTGCCCGTGGATGCGCGGGCGCGCCCCGGCCTACAGTTACCCGCTGTCCGCCAACCCCCGGGGCGGTCCTGGGCGGTTCATGGTGCGGTTCGGCGTCGAGGGAGGCCGCTCATGGCCAGTACGTTTCAGGAGCGCAAGCTCAAGGGGATGTTCGCCGCGTTCGACGCGGACGGTGACGGCTACCTGCGCGAGGAGGACTTCAGGGCGCTCGTCGCCCGCTGGAGCCGGCTGCCCCGAGTGGGCCCCGGCACGGAACTGCGCGCGCGGGTGGAGACGTTACTGATGGGCTGGTGGGCGGCGCTGCTGGAAACCGGGGACGCCAGCGGGGACGGCACGGTCGACCTGGGCGAAATGCTGCTGCTCGTCGACAGGCTGCCCGCCATGGCGGCGGACGTGACCGCGACCGCCGACACCGTCTTCGAGGCCGTGGACGCCAATGGCGACGGCCGTATCTCCCCGGCGGAGCACCGCAGGCTCGTCGAGACCTGGAGCGGGCAGCCCGTGGACACCACGGGCATCTTCGAACTGCTCGACCCGAACGGCGACGGCCAGCTCAGCCGCGAGGAATTCGCCCTGCTGTGGCGCCAGTTCTGGACCAGCGACGACCCGGCGGAACCAGGCAACTGGCTGTGCGGCCGCTTCCCCGACTGACGCGGCGCCCGCACCCGGACCGGCCCGCCCCACTGGCCCGCCCGCTGGGCGGCGATCCCGGTCAGGCGCTCTTCTGGCAGGTGTAGTTCGACACCGTCCGCCCCTTCGCCCCGCCCGATTCCACATACAGCTCCAGCCGGACGCAGTCGGTGCCGATGCCCGACTTCAGCGTCCCGTAGGTCGTCGCCGCCCGCACGGTGGCGTAACTGACCGCCCAGTTCGACGGCACCCACCCCACCGGCTTGTCGTGCGCGCCACGGTTCGAGACCGAATACCTCCAGTGCACCGTCAGCGACCGCGCTCCGCTCCGGCTTTTTTCGATCTTGGCCGAGACGGTCCCCTTGCCCAAGGACTTCGCCACGCACGCGGTCACCGAGACCGGGCCGGCGCTCGATCTCTGGCCCGCGCACACGGTCGCCTGGGCCGGCCCGGCCAGTGCCAGACTCGGCGCGACCACCGCACACGTCACCAAGAATGCCTTGAAGTGCCCTCGCATGACTGCTCCCGGGTTCGGGCGAATAATCCTTCACCGGGAGTGATACCCCCAGTTCAAGGCCGCCCTATCGCGCTGCCGGAAATTACCTCAATAGCGCGAATTACCCGGTGAGGAAATGATTCTTCAGTCGCAACGCAAGGTAATATCCCCGCCTCCCGACCGCCGCGGACCCGTCCGGCCGCCGCGCGCGCCCTGCCCGCGGCGGCCGGACCGGCTCAGCCGCAGTTGGTTTGCCACTCGACGAACGAGGCAGTGCCGATGCTTCCCCACCAGTTCACGCACATGCCCCGGCCGGCCTCGTACAGCGGCCCGGCGTAGGAGCGGTAGTAGCCGACGTCGTTGTTGTCGCGGATCTCGTCCTTGGCGATGCCGACCGCCATCAGCACCGGGTCGCCCGGTGTGTCGCGTATCTCCACCACGCAGTTGTAGCCGGTGCTCGCGTTCCACGTCAGGTACGCCATCCCCACCGAGCCGACCGGCGCGAAGTTGACGACCGTGTAACCCGCCCCACAGACACCGTTGTACGGCGCCCGCGCGGCCGAAGCGCGGGCCACCCGGGACACCGGCGCCGCCGAAGCGCCGGGCGCGGCCACCCCCAGTGCCACCACACCCGCCGTCGCCACGGCCGCGACTCCCCCGAGCCGGCTGATCCGGCGCGCCTTCCCATCCGTCCGAGCCATTGTCTTCTCCCCGTTGAGTGCACCTGTTCGTTCCCTCACCCGGTTGGACCTGTCGGCCCGGCCAGCTGTTGTACGACCCGCCGTCACAGTCCTGCCCCGGCTGTCACAGCCGGGCAACAGCGGAATCCCGGGCGGCCGGTCAGCGCGCCGAGGACGCCGCGACGGCCAGGGTGCCCGCGGCGAGCGTGGTCAGCACCTGACGCAGGGAGGTGGTGAAGTCCATCGCGTACGCGGTGAGGGAGGGGTCGGCCTCGTAGGCGGCAAGCATCGCCGGGGACGGGCGGGTATGGGTCCACACCGCTCCGACCATCATGATCATCGCCGCGACCAGCTGCTGGCGGTCCCGGTCGTCCAGTTCGGGCAGGCAGGCGCGGAGGGCGGTGGCGGTCGCCACGACGTTGGCCACGGCGGCCCTCTTGTAGTGCGCGGCGACCTCCGCGGACACGTTGTGCTCCAGCACCCCGGCCTGCGCGCTGAGCAGGTCGCACAGCACCGGGCGATCGGCCAGGGAGGCGGCGACGACCGCCGCGAACCGCTCGACCCGTTCGCTCGCCGGCGCCCCGGGGTCGACGCCCGCGGCCAGCAGACCGGGCAGTTCCGCCCCCCACCGCTCCCAGGCGCGCGAAAGCAGCTCCAGGAGCACCGCTTCGCGCGATTCGTAGTAGCGCAGCACATTGGACTTGGCCAGTCCGACCCTGCGGCTCAGCTCGTTGAGGCTGAGGGCGCCGACCGGCATCGCATCGAGCATGGCGGCGGCCGTGTCGAGGATCTCCTGCCGCCGGATCTCCCGCTGCTCGGCGCTGTTCGCGCGCTGGAAGGTGGCCATGGGTCCATCGTACAGGCGGAACCTTGACTTCAGACCGGCGGTATCTTAGCCTGGAACCACAAGAGACCACCGGTCTTTAAGGGCCGTCGGCCCGTTTGCCCGGCACAAGAATCGAGTTCCCTCATGTCCAAGGTCTGGTTCGTCACCGGAAGCTCCCGCGGTCTGGGCCGCTCCGTCGTCGTCGCGGCCCTCGACGCCGGCGACCGGGTCGTCGCCACCGCCCGCAAGGCGGCAACGCTCGACGACCTCGTCGCGCGGTACGGCGACCGCGTCCTTCCCGTCGCGCTCGACGTCACCGACGAAGAGGCCGTGCGCGGCGCCGTAAGGGAAGGGCTGGAGCACTTCGGACGCCTCGACGTCGTCGTCAACAACGCCGGCTACGGCGACCTGGCATCGGTCGAGGACGTCACCACCGAGGACTTCCGCGCGCAGATCGACACCAATTTCTACGGCGTCGTCCATGTGACCAGGGCAGTGGTCCCCGTCCTGCGCCGGCAGGGCGCGGGCCACATCATCCAGGTCTCCACCCTCGGCGGCCGGATCGGCACCGTCGGGCTGGCCGCCTACCAGAGCGCCAAGTGGGCCGTCGGCGGCTTCTCCACCGTCCTCGCCCAGGAAGTGGCCCCCTTCGGGGTCAAGGTCACGGTCCTGGAACCCGGCGGTATGCGCACCGACTGGGCCGGCTCCTCCATGACCGTCCCGCCGATCAGCGAGCCCTACCAGCAGACGGTCGGCGTCTTCGCCGACATGATCCGCAACCGCGCCCAGGAGACGGTGGCGGCCAACGCCGCCGACCCCGACCGGGTCGCGCGGACCGTCGTGGAACTCGCCGGCCGCCCCGACGCCCCGGTCCGGCTGCTGCTCGGGCGCGACGCCGTCCAGTACGCCGCTGCCGCCGCCGAGGCCCTGGCCGAGTCCGACGAGAAGTGGCGCCCGCTGTCCGAGTCGGTCTGGGAGTCCCCGGCCTCCTGACGGGGCAGCCCTACGGGCACGGCAGGACGCGCAGCCGGAAGCCGACGCCGCGTTCGGTGGTGAGCAGCGTCGTCGTGTGCGGTTCGAGTTTGCGCCGGATGCGGTGCATATGGAGATCCACCGAGCGGCTGCGGCTGCCGGCCCACTCACCGATGCTCGCCCGCAGCTCCGCGCGGCTGACCACTCGTCCGTTGCCGCGCAGCAGCTCGCTGACCAGGCGGAACTCCAGGCGGGTCAGCGGGATCGGGGTGCCAGCCACCAGGATCCGCTGGCCCACCGGGTCCAGGCTGATCGTGGCGGCCGGCGAGGGGTCGACATACGATCCGGGCATCGTCGGGCCGGGGGTCACCGGGAGCCCGGCTGCCGCCCAGGCCTCGAATCCGCCGTCGAGATCGGTGGCCCGGTACATCCCCAGGTCCTGGAGTGTGGCGGCGGCGAGGCTGGACATGTAGCCCTGCGGGCAGACCACGACCACCCGCAGGGAGTGGTCGGCGGCCTCGTCGATCCGCCAGTGGCTCAGCGGGTCGAGCCGCCACTCCAGTACGTTCCGCTCCAGGACCAGCGAGCCCGGGATCTCGCCCTGGGCACGGCGCAGCATCTCGGAGCGGATGTCCACCAGCAGCGCGTCGCCCTCCCGCTGCTCGTCGGCCGCCTGCTGGGGTGTCAGCCGGACCAGGCGGTCGCGCGCGCGGCGCAGCAGTTCCTCGACCGATAAGACGTATCGGCCGCCGGGACTCCCCGCCGGGGGGCCGTCGTTGAAGGTGCGTTCCGACTGCATGATCGACTGCCCCCGTGCCCCGCGTGTTGGTGCCGCCCGGTCCGCTCGTCCACGGGGCGGCGACAACACTCGGAGAGGGCACCCGCGGGGCTCGCTGCGGCGGTCATGGGCTCAGCGTACGTGAGCGGTCGCGGCGGGCGAGCGGATTGCGTCTCGAATCTGAAACACAGCGGCCGTTGTGAGGCCCCGGCCCCGCTGCTTCAATGGGCGGGTGCCCAGGACCCCAGCACTGACCCGGAGGCTCCACGTGGACCTCGTGCGCGTCGGCGCGAGTGTGTGTCCCGGCTCCTGAGCCCGTCCTGAGGCTTCGCCGCCCGCCGCGGCTTCCCGCTCTTCGCGGGAACGGATCCCGCGAACGGCCTGGCCGACGGATCCCGCGAACAGCTCCAGCGCACCGCACTTGAGATCAGGCGCCCCCGCACACAGCGGGCCGCGCACCTGCCCAGCTGCCTTCCGCCCGCGGTCCCAGCCCCCGTACCGGTCCTGTCGCCGGGTGCGTTCTTCGAGCCGGCCGCCCTGCCTTCCTGGAGACACCAACCCATGCCCGAGAACGCCGCGCACCCGCAACGCTGGCAGGACGCCCTGCCGCACCTCTCCCGCCGCGGCCTGCTGGCCGCCGGCGCCGGCGGGGCGCTCGCCACGCTGCTCGCCGCGTGCGGCTCGGGCACGCACGAGCCGGCCGGCGCACCCGCCGCCAAGGACAGCGGCGGTCCGGTCAGACCCGGCGGCACCCTGCGGGCCGGCTCGCCGCCACCACCCACCGCCGTCGACCCGGTGACGGCCTACGACGGCACCTCGGTCGCCCTGATCCAGCTGGTCGCGGAGTACCTGATCTGGCTGGACAAGGACTTCAAGCTGGTGCCGAAGCTCGCCACCGGCTGGAAGTCCGATGCCAGGGGCGCCGCGTGGACCTTCACCCTCCGCAAGGGCGTCACCTTCTCCGACGGCACCCCGCTGGACTCCGCGGCGGTGAAGGCGACCTTCGACCGGCTGCTCGACCCGAAGAACAACTCCTCGGCGCTGTCGGTCTTCTCCACCATCCTCGAACCGGGCGGCGTCAGCGCCCCCGACGCCGCCACCGTCGTCTTCACCCTCAAGCGGCCGTTCTCCGACTTCCCCTACCTGGTCTCGGCCGGCAACTACAACGCCGTGATCCTCAAGAAGGACTACGCCGGGAGCTTCACCAAGAAGGCCATCGGCACCGGCCCCTTCCTCCTCGCCTCCTACGACGTGTCCAGGGGCGCCACCCTCACCCGCAACCCCGCCTACTGGGACGCTCCCAAGCCCTATCTCGACGGCGTCGACGTCACCTTCTACGCCGACGAGCAGTCGGACCTGGTCGCGCTGCAGAGCGGCAGCATCGACGCGCAGCTGCTCAGCCAGGCGACGCTGGTCGAGCCGCTCGCGTCCGGCGGCGGCATCACCGTCGACCAGGTCGGCGGCACCGGGGTCACCGTGCTCACCCTCCGGGTCGACAAGGCGCCCTTCGACCGCAAGGAGGTCCGGCAGGCGGTCGCCTTCGCCCTGGACCGGCCCGCCGTCAAGGCGAGCATCGGCGCCGGGCTCGGCGACCTCGGCAACGATCACCTGCTGGCGCCCGCCTTCCCGGCCGCCCCGAAGGACCTCCCGCAGCGCGCCCAGGACAAGGCGAAGGTCGCCCGACTGCTGGCCGCGGCCGGGGTCGACAAGCTGCGCTTCACCCTCACCTTCGACCCGCCGAGCAAGGACTACGCGGTCACGATCCAGAGCCAGCTGAAGGCGGTCGGCATCACCGTGGACCTCGACCAGCGGTCCTCCAGCGCCTTCTACGGCGGCGACCAGGCCAAGGACTCGCCCTGGCTCTTCACCACCGCCAATCTCGTCGGCTGGGCCGGACGCCCGGTGCCGAGCCAGTTCATCACCCCGATGGTCAAGACCGGCGCCGTCTGGAACGGCTCGAAGTACAGCAACAAGGCGCTGGACGCCGCCGCCGACGCCTACGACGCGGCGACCACCGAGGACGAGCGCAAGGCGCAGGCGGAGATCATCGCCCGGGCCCTGAACGAGGACGTGCCCATCATCGTCAGCTACTGGTCGGGCGCCGTGCGCGCCTACAACGGCAGGAAGTTCCGCGGCATCGAGGCCCATCCCAGCCAGTTCGTGGACTTCAGCTCGGTCTCCCAGGTCTGAGGGGAGACGACCGATGAGGCACTTCCTGCTGCGGAGGCTGGCAGCCGTCCCGGTGACCTTGCTGGTGCTGTCCTTCGTGGTGTTCGCCGCCACCCGGATCCTGCCCGGCGATGTCGGCCGGGTCGTCCTCGGCCGCGAGGCCAGCGACGCGTCCGTACGCCAGCTGGACCGCCAACTGGGCCTGGATCAGCCGCTGGTGGCGCAGTACGGACACTGGCTCGGCCGATTCCTCACCGGTGACTGGGGCACCTCCTACATCCTGCACACGCCCGTGCGCGGGCTGCTCCTCGGCCGGCTCGACCACACGCTGCCGCTCGCGCTGACCGCCTTCGCGGTGCTGGTCCCGGTCGCGCTCGGCCTCGGTGTCCTCGCCGGGCTGCGGCACGGCCGGCCGCTGGATCGGGTGATCAGCACCGTGGGCCTGGCGCTGGGCGCCACCCCGGAGTTCGTCACCGGGATCGTGCTGCTGCTGGTCTTCTCGGTGCGGGCGCACTGGCTGCCGGCCTCCGCGCAGACCGATCCCGGGCACGGCGGCCTCTGGGCGACGCTCCGGCACTTCGCGCTGCCGGTGGCGGCCCTGGTCCTGGTCTGCCTGGGCTATGTCTCCCGGCATGTCCGGGCGGGCACCATCGCGGTGCTGGACAGCCCGCACGTCAGGGCCGCCCGGCTGCGCGGCTTCAGCGGCTCACGGGTCGTGCTGCGGCATGTGCTGCGCAACGCGGTGGTCCCGGCGACCAGCGCGCTCGGCGTGCAGCTGCAATATCTGATGGGCGGCGTCGTGGTGGTGGAGCTGCTCTTCAACTACCCGGGTGTGGGCGCCTTGTTGCTCCAGTCCGCGACCGCCAAGGACGTACCGACGCTCCAGGCCACCGCCATGGTGCTGGGCGTGCTCTACATGCTCGTCGTGCTGCTGGCCGATGTCGTCTACCGGCTGCTCGACCCGCGGGTACGGCTGGGGGAGGCGGCATGACCGTGTCGGAAGCCGCCGGGCGCCTACGGGTCGGGCGGGCGCCGGTACGGCGCCGGCGGCCGCCGCTGCCGCTGCTCGGCGGGGGCGCCGTGGTCGCGCTGTGGGTGGTGGTGGCGCTGGCGTGGCCGCGGTTGGTGCCGTACGCCCCCGACGCGCAGCTGCCGCAGGACCGTTTCCTCGGGCCCAGCGGCGCCCACTGGCTGGGCACCGACCAGTTCGGGCGGGACGTGCTGTCCCGGATGCTGGCCGGGTCCCGGCCGGTGATGGAGGTGGCGCCCGCCGCCACCGCGCTGGCGGTCGTCGTCGGCACCGCGGTCGGGCTGACCGTGGGCGCGCGCGGCGGCTGGCTGGACGAGGTGGTGATGCGGCTGGTGGACGCGATCGCGGTCTTCCCGGCGATCATCGCCGCGGTGCTCTTCGTGGCGCTGCTCGGCCACTCGGTGACCGTGGTGCTGGTGGTGATCGCCGTGACCTTCGTTCCGCTGGTCGCCCGCAGTGTGCGGGCCGCGACGCTGGTCGAGCGGGAGAAACCGTATGTCGAGGCCGCCAGACTGCGCGGCGAGCCCGGCTGGTCGCTGCTGCTGCGCGAGATCCTGCCCAATGTCCGCGGAACGGTGCTGGTGGAGGCCACCTCACGGCTCGGCGACGCGGTGTTCGCCGCGGCGACGCTGTCCTTCCTCGGCCTCGGGCAGCCGCCCGGCTCGCCGGAGTGGGGCTCTTCCATCAACGACAACCGCGTCTGGCTGGAGAACGCGCCCTGGACGGTGCTCTCCCCGGCCCTGGCGATCGCCTCGCTGGTGGTGGGCGTCGCGCTGGTCGCCGACTCGGTCAGGAGCAGGTCCGACATCTCCGGTAGCGGGAAGGAGGAGAGCGCCGTATGAGCAGGCCGACCGGCAACACAGGCGGGCTCGGCACCGCCGGGCCCGACGCGACCGCGTCCACCGCCCCCGGGCTCCAGGTCACCGGGCTCGACGTCACCGGGCTGAGCGTCGCCTACGACACCCCCGACGGCCCCGCCCAGGTGCTGCACGACATCAGCTTCTCCGTCGCCCCCGGCGAGATCTTCGGCCTGGTGGGCGAGTCCGGCTGCGGCAAGTCCACCCTGGCCTACGCGCTCGCGCACCATCTCGCCCCGGGTGGCCGGGTGTTGGGCGGCTCGGTCCGGGTGGGCGGCACGGAGGTGCTGGGGCTGGACGCGCGGGCGCTGCGCCGCTGGCGCTCCACCGCCTTGGCGTTCGTGCACCAGGACGCGGCCGGCTCGCTCGACCCCACCATGCGGATCGGCGCCCAACTCGACGAGATCCTGCGGCAGCGCGGGCTGACCCGCGCCCAGGCGTCAGCCCGGACCGTCGAACTGCTGCGCCAGGTCAGGCTGCCCGACCCGCAGGCCCTGGTGCGGCGCTACCCGCACCAGCTCTCCGGCGGCCAGCAGCAGCGGGTCGGAATCGCCGCCGCCCTCGCCGTCCAGCCCCAGCTGCTCGTCCTGGACGAACCGACCACGGGCCTGGACGCCTCGGTGGAGCACGAAGTCCTCTCCCTGCTGGCCGAGTTGCGCGGTGAGCTGCGGGCCGCGGTGGTCTTCGTCAGCCACGACCTGGGTCTGGTCGGCCGGCTGTGCGACCGCGTCGGGGTGCTCTACGCCGGCCGGCTCGTCGAGACCGGCGACGTACGTCCGGTGCTGGACGATCCCGCGCACCCCTACACGTCCGCGCTGCTCGCCGCGGTGCCGCGGCTCGGCGTCACCCGCGCGGACCGGCCGCTGCGGCCGATTCCCGGGCGGCTGCCCCGGCTCGGCGCCGCCGAGCCGGGGTGCTCCTTCGCACCGCGCTGCCCGCGCGCGGCGGACGACTGCCGGGCGGCGGAGCCCGTACTGGACCCGGAGGCCGTCCCCGGCCGCCTCGTGCGGTGCCTGCGTCCCGGACCGGGGCCGGAGTCCGCCACCGCTGGGGCACCGCCCGGCGCGGCGTCGTCCGGCGGGCTTTCCGCCGCCC
The DNA here is from genome assembly GCF_042650325.1 of Streptomyces polygonati. NCBI lineage: Bacteria > Bacillati > Actinomycetota > Actinomycetes > Kitasatosporales > Streptomycetaceae > Streptomyces > Streptomyces polygonati. The sequence continues at coordinate 214,813 of NZ_JBHSBB010000001.1, forward strand.
CCGGCGAGCGGCCGGTGCTGCTGGAAGTACGTGATCTCGTCCGGTCCTACGGTCGCACGGTCGCCGTCGACCAGGTCTCTCTGACGGTGCGTCAGGGCGAAGTACTGGGCCTGGTCGGTGAGTCCGGCAGCGGCAAGACCACGCTGGCCCGCGCGGTGGCCGGCCTCGGGCCCGCCGGCTCCGGCGAACTGCTGCTGCACGGGCGGGCGCTGGCGCCGACCGTCGGCCGCCGCAGCCCGCAGGATCTGCGCCGGGTGCAGATGGTCTTCCAGAACCCGAACGCCACCTTGAACCCCCGTCACACCGTGCGGACCGCGCTCACCAGGGCGTTGACCACCCTGGCGGGCCCCGAGGGCCCGGGCTCGCTCGACCGGCTCGCCGAACGCACCCGGATCGACGCGGACCTGCTCGACCGCAGACCCGACCAGCTCTCCGGCGGGCAGAAGCAGCGGGTCGCGATCGCCCGCAGTTTCGCCGGCTCCCCCGAACTCGTGGTCTGCGACGAGCCGGTGTCCTCGCTCGACGCCAGCGTGCAGGCGTCGGTGGTGGAGCTGCTCGCCCAGCAGCGCGACCGGACCGGCACCTCGTATCTGTTCATCTCCCACGACCTCGCGGTCGTCGGCTATCTCGCCGACCGGGTCGCGGTGATGTACCGGGGGCAGGTGGTGGAGAACGGCCCCGCCGCCGATGTGCTGCGCGGACCGTCCCATCCCTATACGGCGGTCCTCGTCGCCGCGGCCTCCCGGGTCCCCGGTCCCGCGGACTCCGCCTCCGCGCCGCCCGGCCCCGCACCCGAAGCCGACGGCTGCCGGTTCGCCGACCGCTGCCCGTCCCGTATCGGCGGACTGTGCGCCGAGACCGCGCCACCGGAGCGCACGGTCGGCGCCGGCCATGTCGTGCGCTGCCACCTCGATGTCACGGACCTCCCCGTCTGGCGCCCCCGGACCGAGGCCGGGTCAGGGGCCGGGACCGAGGCCAGGGCAGCCCCGGCCGCCGCGCCCCGCCCCGGCCCCTGACCCGGCCGGCACCACGACCGATACCGCCCACGAAAGCCGACCCAGCACGCCGCCACCTGTGCCGACCCCAGGGAGTCTCCATGTCCCGATCCCTCACCGACGCCACACCGATCGAGTTCGCCGACCTCCTCGCCGGACTCCCCGAGGGCGCCGCGCCACCGCCGGTCCAGCGCCGCTGGGTCAGCACCCCGGCGGGCGGCCACGTCAGCGGCGTGTTCTGGCAGACCGGCCTCCCCCAGCTGGTGCTGCTGCACGAGGCCGGATCGAGCGCGCGGTCCTGGGACGACGTACTGCCGGCGGTCGACCGGCCCGCCGTCGCCGTGGACCTGCCGGGCCACGGCCGGTCCAACTGGCGCGGGCGCGGCGACTACCGGCCGCGGCGGCTGGCCGGAGCGGTCGCCGAGGCCGCGCACTCCTTCGCCCCCGCCGGCGTCCCCGTGGTGGGCCGAGGGCTCGGCGCGCTCGTCGCGATCGCGGCGGCGGCCAAGGCGCCGACCCAGTTCGGCCGCGTGGTGCTGGTCGACACCCTGCCCGGCGCGCTCACGGCCCCGGACCGCCCCTGGCCCACGCCCAGCCCCGACTTCGCCGGTCAGGACGAGGCCCACGACTGGCTGGCGGCCCGGGTCGGCCCCGATTCCGCCGCTCCCGCCACCGCGCGTACCGCCCGGCAGGAGACGGTCGAGGGCGACGACGGGCGGTGGACCTGGCGGCACCACCTCGGCAGCCTCCCGGACGACGCGCCCACCGACCTCGACGACGACGCCCTCTGGGCCCGACTCGCCGCCGTCCCCGCCCCGTTGCTGGTCCGCACCGAGGGCGGACCGCTGGACGACAAGGCCGTCGCCCGCTTCACCACCGAGGCGGCCACGGGCGAGATCTCCACCGTCGAACCGGGCCCGGCCGCCCTCGCCGCGCTGCTCCGCGGCCTGCTGCCCTGACCGTCCGCATTCCGTACCGGTTGTCCCGCCCCACCACCGCGCAGGAGACATCACCGTGACCGCAGAGACCCCCGTGACCGTACAGATCCCCGTCATCGACCTCGAACTCGCGCTCAGCGACGACGCCCCCGACGATCTGCTCGCCGCCGTCCGCGCCGCCGCCGAGCAGATCGGCATCGTCCAGGTCGTCAACCACGGCGTGCCGCAGGAGATCATCGACGACTTCCACCGGAGCGTCGGCCGAGTCCTCGCCCTGCCGCGCGAGGAGAAGGAGAAGCTGGCCAGCCCCACCGGCCACCCGTACCGCGGCTGGCGCCAGTGGCCCGACGACTTCGGCCGGCTGGAGCTGGAACGCATCAACATCGGCCAGTACGACAACGCCGACGACGCGCTCGCGGCGGGCCTGACCCCCGAGCAGGCCGACCTCTTCTCCCACGTCAATGTCTGGCCGGAGCAGGAGCCGGGCCTGCGGGAACGCGCCTTCCGCTACCGCGACGCCGTCACCGAGGTGGGCCACCGGGTGGTCGCCCTCTACGCGAAGGTCCTCGGGGTGCCCGCCGCGACCTTCCCGCTCGGCGACAACGGCTACTCCACCTTCCTGGTGAACGACTACCCGACCTGGACGCACACCGACACCGCCGCCGACCAGGAGAAGCTGCTGCTCCTGGAACACGCGGACGGTTCGGTCGTCACCGTCCTGCACCAGGAGGGCGACTACGCCGGACTCCAGGGCCAACGCCCGGACGGCAGCTGGCAGTCGGTGCCCATCCTGCCCGGCGCCCTCCAGGTGTTCACCGGCTCGCTGCTCGCCAACTGGACCGAGGGGCGGCTGCGTCCGGGCCGCCACCGCGTCGTGTCCGGCGGCACGGTGACCCGCCGCTCGTCCGCGGTGTTCCTCTATCCCGACCTGGACACCGTGGTCGAGCCGCTGCCGCCGTTCGCCGATCCCGACGAGTCGGACTTCGAACCCGTCTCGGTGTGGGAGCAGGCGTCGGGCAACGTCCAGGAGTACCTCCAGGTCTTCGGCCGTCCCGAGCAGGTGGCCGCGTGGCGCGAGGGCCGCCCCTACATCGCGGAGGTGGCCCGATGAGCACCGCACCCGGGACGAAGGCGACCGGGACGGCAGCCCACGCCTCCGCTCCGGCCCGGACCCTCACCGTCGAACGCGGGCATCCGGTCCCGGGCGACACCCTCACCTGGGAGCCGAGCGAGCGCCGTGTGCGCGGCACCAAAGGCGGCGTCACCGTCGTCGACAGCAGCAGGCCCATCCTGGTGTGGGAACCCGGCCTGCCCGTACCGCTCTACGCCTTCCCGCGCGAAGACGTCCGCACCGACCTGCTGCGCCCGGCGGCCGACCCCGACAGCGGGACGCACAGCGGCTCGGACACCTTCTACGACCTGGTGCTGGACGACGGGACCGTCGCCAACGCCGCCTGGACGTTCCCGGTGGACGAACTGTCCGGCTACATCTCCTTCGAATGGTTCCGGCGCGCGGACCGCGGCCTCGACCACTGGTACGAAGAGGACGAGGAGATCTTCATCCACCCCCGCGACCCCTACAAGCGGGTGGACGCCCTCGCCAGCACCCGCCATGTGAGGGTCGAGATCGACGGCGTGCTCATCGCCGAGACGCACCGGCCGGTACTCCTCTTCGAGACCCGGCTGCCGATCCGCTACTACATCCCGCGTGAGGACGTACGCCTCGACCTCCTGACTCCTACCGACCTGCACACCGGCTGCCCCTACAAGGGCACGGCGGAGTACTGGTCCCTCACCGCCGCCGGTGCGGATGTCCCGCCGAACCTCGCCTGGAGCTATCCGGAGCCGCTCCCCGCGGTGTCGTCGATCCGCGAACTGATCGCGTTCTACAACGAGGTGGTGGACATCACGGTCGACGGTGCGCGGCTCGATCGCCCGGTCACCTTCTTCTCCGGAGCGCTCACGTCCTCCCGTTGACACCGAGGCGAGCTGACGGCACGCCAGATCGCCTGTGAATACGCCCTGTTGAGCGCTCCGGGCGCGGGCCCCGCCCCCCGCGCCCGGAGCGCCGCCGGCGGGTCCGGCCGCCCGGCCTCCCGGCGGAGACGGCCGATCGCACGCGCGGCCGCTTCCCCGTATTCGTCTCGAACATCCATCGGGAGACTGCTAGCGTGTCCGCCATGCGTTCCGCCCTGTTGACGAGTCGGCGAACGGTCGACTACGTCCAGGTCGCCAGTTCCCTGTGTCGCCTCCCCCGTTGAGGTACCACCGCTCCGCCTGAGAGCTCCCCGGCGACTCGGCGCGACCGTGCCCGCCTCTTTCCCCGCGATCCCGCAGCCGATCGCCGCTCCCGTATGCCCAGGCGCGCGCGAGCCCCGCCGGCGGTCGCCGCTGTCTTCTCCGCAACCGCCTTTTCCCGAACAACTGGAGGTACTTGTCATGGCCGAGCCATCCTCGTCGAACGGAACCCCCGAGCCGTCTCCGGACGAGCCGCGACTTCCGTCGCGCGGCCCCGGTGGGCGGCGCGTGGTGTGGATCGTGTCGGCGGCGGTGGTGGTCGTGGCCGCCGTGGTGGTCGCCCTGGTCCTGTCGTTCAGCGGCGGTTCGGACGGGTCCGAGACGATCCGCATCGGCGTGGTGGACGCCTCCCAGCCGTACTGGAAGACCTACGCGGACCTCGCCAAGAAGCAGCTCGGCGTGACCGTGAAGTTCGTCAACTTCAACGACTACAGCCAGCCGAACCCGGCGCTCAAGGAAAAGCAGCTCGACCTCAACGAGTTCCAGCACATCCAGTACCTGGCGAACTACAACGTCACGGCGCACGACGACCTCCAGCCGATCGGCGCGACCGCGGTCTACCCGCTGCCGCTGTACTCGCTGAAGTACGGCTCCCCCGCCGCGCTGCCGGACGGCGCGAAGGTCGCGATCCCCAACGACGCGATCAATGAGGCACGCGGCCTGCTGGTGCTCCAGTCCGCCGGGCTGCTCACGCTGAAGGGCGGCGGTACCGCGTTCTCCACCACCGCGGACATAGCGACCCACAAGGTGGGGGTGACCACGCTCGACGCCTCGCAGACCGCCGGCGCGCTGCAGAACGGCTCGGTGGACGCCGCGATCGTGAACAACAACTACGCGACCAGCGCCAAACTCCCCACCTCGCGGGCGATCTTCCACGACGACCCGTCCAGCTCCAGCGCCGCGCCCTATGTGAACATCTTCGTGGCCCGCAAGGCGGACGCGGACGACGCGACCTACCTCAAGCTCGCGGCGCTCTACCACGACCCGTCGGTGGAGAAGGGCGTCCAGCAGGCCAACAGCGGCACCGCGGTGTTCCGCACCACCGCGCCCGCCGAGCTCCAGAGCGAGCTGACGACCGTCCAGCAGCAGGCCGAGGCGGCGAAGAAGTAACCGGCCCCCGCCCGCGACCAGCACGCCCCAGACCGACGCGCCCCCTGGCGGGGCTCAGCAGAGCAGGCCGGCCCGGCGGACGGCATCGTCCCGCCGGGCCGGCCCGGAGTGAGGAAGTCGATGCCCGCCGACAGCCAGCCGACCCCCGCGCCCGCACCGGTGCACGTACGCTTCGAGCACGTCGGCAAGACCTTCCCCGGCAGGGGCCGCCGGGCAGCGCCGCAGGTGGCGCTCGACGACGTCAGCCTGGAGATACGCCGCGGCGAGGTGTTCGGCGTCATCGGCCACTCGGGAGCCGGCAAGAGCACCCTGGTGCGGCTGATCAACGGACTGGAGACACCGACCTCGGGCCGGGTCCACGTCGGCCCGCACGAGCTGACGGCGCTCGGCGAGCGCGGCCGGCGCGAGGTCCGGCGCGACATCGGGATGATCTTCCAGCAGTTCAACCTCTTCCGGTCGCGCACGGTGGCCGGCAATGTCGCCTACCCGCTGAAGGTCGCCGGTGTGCGGCAGCCCGAGCGCGACCGCCGGGTGGCACGGCTGCTCGACTTCGTCGGGCTGCTGGACCGCGCCCACGACCACCCGGAGCATTTGTCCGGCGGCCAGAAGCAGCGGGTGGGCATCGCCCGCGCGCTGGCCACCGAGCCGTCGCTGCTGCTGGCCGACGAGGCGACCAGCGCCCTCGACCCGGAGACCACCGGCGAGGTGCTCGGGCTGCTGCGCCAGGTCAACCGCGACCTCGGCGTCACCATCGTGATCATCACCCATGAGCTGGACGTCATCCGCTCGGTCGCCGACCGGGTCGCCGTGCTCGACTCCGGCCGGGTGGTGGAAACCGGCAGCGCCTACGACGTCTTCGCCCAGTCGCGGACCGAGGCCGCCGCCCGCTTCGTCCGCACGACGCTGCGCGACCGCCCGTCCCCGGAGACGCTGGCCCGACTGCGCGCCCGGCACGCCGGACGGCTGGTCACGATCAGGGTGCGCGACCAGGCCGGGCTCCAGACCCGGCTGGCCCGCACCTTCCTGGACCACCAAGTGGCCGCGGACATCGTGTTCGGCGGCATCAGCGAGCTTCAGGAACGGCCGGTCGGCAGCCTGACCTTCGAACTCACCGGTCCCCCCGGCGCCGTTGACACCGCGCTCACGGCGCTGCGCGCGGACGGCGTCGACCTCGTCGAGGAGGAAGCCTGAGATGCACGAGTTCGTCACCAATCTGCCGGTCTACCGGGAGGCGATCCGGCAGACCTTCTACATCGTCAGCATCTCGCTGCTGGCCGGTGGTGTGCTCGGGCTGTTCCTCGGCCTGGTGCTGTACGCCACCCGCCCGGGCAACCTGCTCGGCAACCGGGCGGTGTTCCTGGCCGTCAATGTGCTGGTCAATGTCGTGCGGCCGGTCCCTTTCGTCATCTTCATCACCGCGATCCAGCCGCTGATGCTGCACACCATCGGCACCACGATCGGTACGAACGCGGTCACCTTCGCGCTGTCGCTGTCGGCGGCGTTCGCGATCAGCCGGATCGTCGAGCAGAATCTGCTCACCGTCGACCCCGGCGTGGTGGAGGCCGCCCGCGCGGCCGGCGCCCGGCCGGTCGGCATCCTGGTGACGGTGCTGATCCCCGAGGCGCTCGGCCCGCTGATCCTCGGCTACACCTTCATCTTCGTCGCGGTCGTCGACATGTCCGCCCAGGCCGGGCTCTTCGGCGGCGGCGGCCTCGGCGACTTCGCCATCACCTATGGCTCGCAGCGCTACAACTGGCCGGTGGTCTACATCACCGTGGCGACCATCGTCGTCATCGTCCAGGCCGGCCAGTTCCTCGGCAACTGGCTGGCCCGCCGCGCCCTGCGCCGCTGACCCGGGCGCCGGACCACGAAACCGGTAACCCACCGGCTCCCGGACCGGCGGGGCTTCGCCGTCAGGAAGCGGACCGCGGCGGCTGTGCCGCCTCGGCCAGATACTCCTGGGCCTTCGTCACATTCGAGGCCAGGTCCGCGACCGAGTCGAGCACCAGCCTGCGATCGGTCCAGGGCTCGTACTCGGCTCGGCGGCGCCCGACCGCTTCCCAGGTCGGCTCCTCGAAGCCCGTGATGCCCCGGGACCGGCCTTCCAGCCGTCGGCGATGCACGCGCGGGTCGGAGCACACCACCTCGATGAACGCCACCGGCACCCGGTGGCGTTCCGCCAGCGTCCGCCACTGCCGGCGGGCCGCCTCGACCCCGTTGACCGCGTCGATGATCACGCTCTGGCCCAGTGCCAGCACACCGTCGGCCACCGCCTCGGCAACGACGCAGGCCGCCAGGCCCGTTGGCTGACCGCGCTCCACGCCGCCCCGCAGCATCGCCGCCTCGACCGGGTCGACCGCCACCGTCGCGGCGGGCAGCGTACGTCCCAGTCTCTCCGCCACCGAACTCTTTCCGGCGGCGGGCAGACCGGCCATCGCGATGAGCATGACGGCACTGTCGCACACCCGGCACCCGGTCCGTTTCAGGCCGTGTCGACTCCCCGGTACGCCGCGGCCCGTCCGCCGCGCTCCAGCAGGATCCGCTCGGTGAGCGCATCGAGACGGGTGGCGGCGTCCCGGTCGAAGGAGGTGTCCTCCACCCCGATCCGCCGACCCTCGACGAAGGCGCTCAACGGCTCGGCGGGCGGCCTGTCGAGGGCCGCGACGATCGGCGGCAGGGCCGCCTCCACGGGCTTCGCGCGCTGCCGCATCGCGCTGATCTGCCCGAGCGTCTCGGTGTCGTACGCGCCGGAGAAGCTCGTCGCCGTGACGCCCGGGTGGATCAGGACATAGCGGATCCCGCGTGCTCCGTACCGCTCGGCGAAGCTGACACCGAGCAGATCGTTGAGCTTGCCGCCCTGCCCGAGGGCGGCGCCGCCGTGGTAGCCGCGCCGCAGTTCCAGGTCGTCCCAGCGCACCAGGCGCAGGCTCGCGCCGGGGCCCGCCACATTGACGACCACCGGCTGCCCGGCGGCGGTCAGCGCGTCGACGAGACCGTGGCCCAGCAGATAGCGGCTGAGGTAGAACAGCGCGAAGTTCTCCTCCAGCCCGTCGGCCGTCTCGGTGCGCACGCTGCGGTAGTGCCGGGCGCAGAGCACCAGGGCGTCCAGCACGGGGAACCGCGCCCGCAGCGTCTCGACGACCCGTCCGTTCTCGGTCAGCAGGCTGAGATCGGCGGGGACGAACAGGGCCCGCTCCCGGGCGCCGGCTGCCTCGGCCGCGTCCAGGAACGCATTGCCCTTCACCTCGTCGCGACCGACGACCACGACGGTGTCGCCGCCGCTGAGCCGGGCGGCGGCGAGCGCCCTCCCGATGCCGTCAGTGCCGCCGGCGATCACGATCGTCTTCATGGGGCGTCTCCTTGGGCGGCCACGGGCGCGGGGCCGGCGGCGCCGGGCGGCCGCCGCCGGCGTTCCGGTCGGGTACGCACAGCACCGTACTGCCCCCACGGTTCGGGCCGCGGGGCGGCGTCCGGCCGCCGACGCCCTCCGCGGATCGGACGTCAGCCGGTCGAAGGGCGCCCGGCGGCCACCTGTTGGGCATGGAAGGACTGCCAGGCCGCCGCTGTGATCCCGGGGTCGTGCAGGATGTCGACGGCGAGGCAGGCCAGTGCCTTCGCGGAGGCGAGCATCGCCGCGCGGCCGCGCGGGCTTGCCGCTGCCCGCGCGAAACGGGCGGTGTGGTCGGAGCCGTCGGCGTCCATGATGGCGACGAAGGGGTGGATGGCCGGGACGACCCCGCTGACGTCGCCGATGTCGGAGGAGCCCAGGAGGGTGTGCGGATCGGGGTCCCGCAGCTGGATGCCGCTGCGGGCGATGTGGTGGGCGAAGCGGGCGGACAGCGGCTCGCTGTTGCGGAAGTGCTCGTAGCCGGTGCCGACGCGCTCGACCTCCACCCGGGCCCCCAGGGCGCTCGCGGCGGCCCCGGCGCACCGGGTGACTTCGGCGACGACGTCGTCCAGCGCCGCGGTGGTCAGCCCCCGGCAGCCGAAGAGGCCCTCGGCGAAGGCGGGGACGATGTTGGTCGCGGTGCCGCCCTCGGTGATGATGCCCTGGACATGGGAGCCCTGCGGGAAGCGGCGTTCGACGGCGCCGAGCATGTTGAAGGTCTCGATGAGGGCGGCGAGGGCGTCGATCCCCTCGCCGGGATTGCCCGTCGGGTGGGCCGGCCGGCCATGGAAACGCACCCGGACCGGGACCTGGGCGGTCAGCGGCGCCCACACTTGGTCCTCCACGCCGGGGTGGATCATCAGCGCCGCGTCCACCTCGTCGAAGACTCCGGCCGCGACCTCGGCGACTTTGCCGCCGTCGCCCTCCTCCGCCGGGGAGCCGACGGCCAGCACCGTACCGTCCTCGGCGCCGGTCACCGCGCGTACGGCCAGTGCCGCGCCCAGCCCGGCCGCCGCGATCAGGTTGTGCCCGCAGGCGTGGCCCAGCTCCGGCAGGGCGTCGTATTCCAGCAGGAACGCGACCGCGGGCCTGCGCCCGTCCCCGGCGCGGCCGACGAACGCCGTCGGCATCCCCGCGACGCCCTCGGTCACGTCGAAGCCGCCGGCCCGCAGCTCGCCGGTGAGCAGCGCGGCCGACTCGTGCTCGGCGTGGGCGAGTTCGGGGTGCGCGTGCAGCCGGCTCGCCACCTCCCACAACCGGTCCGCGCGGCCTTCCACTTCGCGTTCGACCTCGCCGTACAGCGCCTCGTTGCTCTCCATGCGGTCCCCTAGGACATGGGTGACAAGCGGTCACCCCGGTGTCTTCCCCGCCCGGCGCCGGACACCGGCCGCGGTCCGGCGGCGTGGCGCCCGGATCCGTGGCTGGTCCGACGGGTTTTCCGCCGCGCCGTCGGGGCAGCCGACCGGTTGACTTTCGAGGTGATGTCAGTGGAGCTGTTCGACAGCGAGGGCCCGGGGCCGGCCACAGGGGAACTTCCCATAATGGACTACAAGCATCTTCCGAAGCTGGCGATCGAAGGGTTCTCCCAGAGCCTGGCCAAGGAGGAGACCGAGCTCGTCCTGCGGTACGAGCGGGAGCACAGGGACCGGACCCCGGTGGTCCGGGTGCTGACCGCTCGGCTGCGACAGCTCCGCCACAGCCGACGCGACGACGGTGCGGCGAGGGGCTGACGACCGGTGCCGTGGCGGCCCGCGCGCGGCGGCTTCAGAGTCCCCGGGTGTCGCGCGGTTCGACATAGGGCTCCAGGTCCGGCGGGTGGCCGGACTCGATGGCGCGGCCCCGTTCGAGTTCCGTGTTGAACTCGAGGCCCAGCAGAATGGCGATGTTGGAGAGCCACAGCCAGACGAGAAAGATGATCACGGCGGCGAGACTGCCGTAGGTCTTGTTGTAGCTGGCGAAGTGCCCGACGTAGAGCGCGAAGAGCGTGGAGATGACGATCCAGATGAGGACGGCGAGAAGGCTGCCGGGGGTGACCCAGCTGAAGCCGCGCCTGACGTTCGGCGCTGCCCAGTAGAGCAGCGCGATGATCAGCGCGAACAGGATGACCATCACCGGCCATTTGGCGAAGTTCCACGCGGTCACGCCACTCTGGCCGATGCCCAGCAGGTGCCCGGTCCTGTCGGCCAGCGTGCCGGTGAACACCACGCCGACAGCGATGGCGGCCAGCAGGAGCAGCACGACGAGCGTGACGCCGAACCGGATCGGCAGCGTCTTCCATACCGGCCGTCCCTCGCCGATGTCGTACACGGCGTTCGAGGCGCGCATGAACGCGGCGATGTAGCCGGAGGCGGACCAGAGCGCGGCCAGGGTGCCGATGATCAGTGCGCTGAGTGCCTGGCCCCGGTTGTGTTCCAGTTGTCTGAGCGCGTCGGTGATGATGTCGCGGGCCGAGCCGGGCGCGAGCGTGGCGAGGTTGTCGATCAGCGGTCGGATGCTGGCGCTGCCCAGCAGTCCGAGGATCGACACCAGGGCGAGCAGCGCCGGGAAGATCGCCAGCACTCCGTAGTAGGTCAGGGCGGCCGCCCAGTCGGAGAGGTTGTCGGCCTTGTACTCCCCGGGGGTCCGTCGGAGCGCGTCGCGCCAGGCCCGCGCGGGGAGACCGGTCGGCGCCCCCGCCGGGGGCCGCGCGCCGGACTCCCCGGCCCGGGAGAGTCCGTCGTTCCGTTCCCAGCGCCGCGCCACGATCGCCCTCCCGTCGTCGGTGCGGCCGGAATGCCTCCGGCGCCCGCAGCCGCGAAGGTCCCGGACTCCGTCGCCCGTCCGCACCGGGGTTCAGGCCGCGCCCGGCCATCGTCTCTCCGGAGCCGGGCGCTGGGCCGGCGACCCGCTGACCGTGCCCGGGTGCCGCCTTTTGATCACACGCGTGGTCGATCGTCGGCGCCTCGCCGCTTCACCGCCCTCAGTCGTCGGCGAGCTGGGGCTCGCGGGCGAACTGGTTGCGCGGGACGGGCAGGCCGAGGTTGCCGCGCAGGGTGTCGGACTCGTACTCGGTGCGGAACAGCCCGCGCTCGCGCAGGATCGGGACCACGCCGTCGACGAAGGCCGCGACGTCCTCGTCGGTGCGGAAGGCGAGGTTGATGCCGTCGAAGGTGGCGGCGTCGAACCACTCCTCGATGCTGTCGGCGACGGTCTTCGGCGCTCCGACGAACGGCGAGCGGCGGAACTCCCGCAGCGAGTCCACCACCTGGCGCAGCGTCAGCTTCTCGGACTCGGCCCGCGCGATGATCCTCGCGGCGCCGGTACGGCCGCCCTTCTCGGCCAGGTGCGCGACGTCCGGGAACGGCGCGTCCAGGTCGTGCCGGCTGAAGTCGTACGCCCCGAAGGAGCGGCCGAGCAGCGCCAGATTGCCGTCGAAGTCGTCGTCCTCCTCGAAGATCTCCCGCTCGCGGCGCCTGGCGGCCTCGTCGGTGGCGGCGACGACCGGGCTGCCGTGGATGAAGATCTTGATGTGCTCGGGGTCGCGGCCGTAGGACGCGGTGCGCCTCTTGATGTCGGCGTAGTAGTCCTGGGCCTGCTGGAGTGAGCCGCCCGGCGCGTAGATGCCCTCGGCGACCCGCGCCGCGAGGTCGCGGCCCTCCTCGGAGACGCCGGCCTGGAAGATGACCGGCTGGCCCTGCGGCGAGCGGGAGATGTTGAGCGGGCCCGCGACCTTGAGGTGCTCGCCGGCGTGGTTGAGCGCGTGCAGCTTGGCCGGGTCGAGGAAGACGTCGCGCTCCGCGTCGGCCGGGAAGGCGTCGTCCTCGTAGGAGTCCCACAGGCCGCGGGCGACCTGGACGAACTCCAGGGCGCGGCCGTAGCGGGTCGGGTAGTCCAGGTGCTCGTCGAGCCCGAAGTTCCTGGCGGCGCCGCTGTCGAAACTGGTCACCACGTTCCAGCCGGCGCGGCCACCGCTGATGTGGTCCAGTGAGGCGAATCGGCGCGCGAGGTTGAACGGCGAGTTGTACGTCGAGCTCGCGGTGGCGACCAGACCGACGTGCTTGGTGTGGGTGGCGACCGCCGACAGCAGGGTGAGCGGCTCCAGCCGGTTGAGGTAGTGCGCCGGGTAGGTGGCGTTGATGAACTGGCTGTCGACGATGAACAGGGCGTCGAACAGGGCGTGTTCGGCCGCCTGGGCCTGCCGGATGTAGTAGTTGATGTCGATGCTGGCGTTCTTCGCGACCCGGGGGTCCTTCCACAGGCCGTGCTGGCCGGGGCCGCCGACGCCGTAGGGATGCAGGGCGAGGTGGATCTTGCGGGACATGGTTCTCCCTTTCTGCGGAGGTTTCCCGGGGCATGCTTCAGGGGGAGGTCGCGGAATCGGGCGCCCCCGCTTCCGCCGACCGCCGGGCCCCGTTGGGCCGGGAAGGACGAGAGGGCGCACTGAAGCTCGGAGCTGCCCCGCGCGGCGACGGCGGCGCGGGAAGGGCGGGCGGGGCTCCGGAGGGGCGGGCTCACCACCCGCGGGCGCGGCTCGGCGATACGGCGGACGGCCCGTACCGCCGGGGGCGGTCAGACGCCGGTGGGCCGTGAGCGGCGGGTGGTCAGCAACAGAGGGCGCTGCTGGTGCGCCGCAGGTCCACGTAGCGGCACTCCACACCCGGATGCGTCGGGAGCATGCTGCACATCTTGGGGGGAGGGGCAACCGGGTGTCAATGGACACCAATTGGTGTCTCATTCGGCGGGACGCCCCTGACCAGCGGCATCGCATCCGTTCGCCGGGCGCCGCGGAGATCCAAACGACAGGCCTAGGCGAGTTGCGCCGCGAATCCCGACCGCCAGGTCGGGTGGGCGGGCCGCCAACCGCGCGAGCGGGCCAGGCCGTTGGAGGCTCCCCTGGCCCAACCCTGCCGACCCGACGCGGGCTCCGGCGCGGGCGTCCCGAGGGCGTCGGCCAGGACCGGCACCCACTCGCGGCCCGGCGCGGGCTCGTCGTCCACGATGTTGACCGGCCCGCCCGGCCAGTCGAGGGCCTCCAGGGCGGCCCGGGCGGCGTCGGCGACATGCAGGAACGAGATCACCGAGAGATCCGCCTCGACGCTCCCGAGGAAGCGGGCGGCCGGATCTCCGGACAGCGCCGCGGCGGCCGGACCGCCCGGCGCGTACCAGGTGGCAGGGCCGTAGAGGATGCCGTACCGCAGCAGTACGGCGGTTTCCAGCTCGGCCGCCGTCTCCTCCAGCGCCCGGATACCGTCCACCATCGCTCCGCGCGGCTCCGGCGCGCCGAGATCGAGCGGCACGGTCTCGTCGGCCGGCCGCTCGCCCGGCACATACGCCCAGGAGATCGACTGGGCGACGATCCTCGCCACACCGGCGGCCTCGGCCGCGTCCACCAGATTGCGCGTCCCCTCCCGGCGCAGCCGGTTCGTCGCCTCCCCGTCCGCGTCCGACAGGTCGGTGAGCTGGTCGATCACCGCGTCGGGCGCGGCGTTCGCCACCACCTGCCGCAGGGTGTCCCGGCCGAGTACGTCCGCCTGTACGGCTGACGCGCCTTGACTCCGCAGCCGCTCGGCCCCGGCGGGCGACCGGGAGATCCCGGTGACCTGGTGCCCCGCGTCCAGGAGCAGCGGAACAAGCAGTCGACCGACCGCACCGGTCGCACCGGCGACGAATACGCGCATGGAAGTCTGAGTCCTCCGCTCGGGCCGGAGATCCGCCTCGCGGCGAATCGGGGCAAGTTTAGCAAATATTGATAAACCGTCCGGATCTGGAGGGTGCTGGCCGCGCGGATCGAGCCGGGGACCGCCGCGAACTCATTCCTCGGCTTCGGGCAACAAAGGGTGGGCGTCAAACGGGCGCTCGAAGGATTCCACCGGAGAACGGAGTCCCCTGTGATCGCCTCCGTCGGGCCCAGCCCGAGAGCGGCGGCCGCCGACGACGACGCGCAACTCATCGCGAAGTCGGTGGCGGAACCCGAGATGTTCGCGCAGCTCTTCGACCGCCACGCGGCCGGCCTGCACCGCTATGTGCTGCGCCGGCTCGGCGAGCACCTCGCCGACGACGTGGTCGGCGAGACCTTCCTGATCGCCTTCCGGCAGCGCGACCGGTACGACACCGCGCGGCCCGAGGCCCGGCCATGGCTCTACGGCATCGCCGCCAACCTCATCGGCAAGCACCACAGGTCCGAGCTGCGTGCCTACCGGGCGATGGCCAGGACCGGCGTCGATCCGGTCGCCGAGTCATGGTCCGACGCGGTGGACGGCCAGGTGGTCGCGGCGGCCTCCAGCGCCCGACTGGCCGCGGCACTGCGCGCCCTCAACGACGGCGACCGGCATGTGCTCCTGCTGATCGCCTGGGCCGATTTCTCCTACGAGGAGGTGGCGACGGCCCTCGGCATCCCCCTCGGCACCGTCCGCTCCCGCCTGAACCGGGCTCGGAAGAAGATGCGTACGGCGCTCGGCGGCATCGATCCCACCCTTACGACCGAAGACACGCAGGAGAGCAGCCATGGATGAGCCGATCGAACTGACCGCGGTGCGCGAACTGCGCGCCGACGCCCCGTCCCCCGACGCCGCCCGGCTGGCCGCGCTCCGGTGGAGGCTGATGGCCGCGGTGGCGGCCGAAACCGATGGCGTCCCGGCCCGCCCCGCCCGCGGTCGGCTCCCGGGCCACCGGGCCGTGCGACGTACGGTCGTCGCCGCGGCCACCGCCGCCGCGGTCACCTCCGGCGTCCTGCTGAGCCTCCCCGGCCCGGCCGGCCCGGCCGGCCCCTCCGGCATCACCGCGCGGCCGACGACCGCGGCGACGGTGCTGACCATGGCGGCCGCGCACGCGGAGAGGCTGAGCCCGGCGGTGCCGGGCCCGCGTCAGTGGGCGTACGTGACCGCTTACACCTGCGACGAGCGGCCCGCACCGACCACTTGCGCCGAGAAGACGTCCTGGGTGAGGGGTGACGGCAGGCAGTTCATGGTCACCAACGGCGCCGGTCGGAAGCTGGTGCTGGAGAGGGTGGGGTTCCCCGACGTGTCGTACCGGGCGCTGTCCCGGTGGCCCACCGAGCCGCACGCCCTGCTGGGAAAGATGGGCCGCGATCCGCGGACACAGGCAAGGCAGATCATGACGGTCCTGGCGGAGGCGCCGGCCGTCCCACCGCGGATCGGCGCCGCGCTGTTCAGGGCACTGGCCCTGATCCCGGGCGCCGACCTGGTCGACCGTCCGGTGAAGGACGCGATGGGCCGCAGGGGGACGGCCATCGACTACCGGTTCTCCGAGCAGGACCACGAGTATCTGATCCTGAACCCCAGGACATACGCCTACCTGGGGTTCCGCACCGTGAGCTACGGCCGCACCACCGCCGTCGCACGCGAGGTGACCGGCGTTGTCGACCACCCGGGCCAGCTGCCCGGTGGACCTGTGCCGCCGCGCCGCTCCCACGGCTCCGCGATCTGACCTTAGCGGGCCGCCGGACCCGGGCTCCGCGTCCCACCGCCCCCGGGCTCCCGGTGAGGACGAACGCGTGGAGCGGACGCTCTCCGCTACGTCGCGCCGGAGCCCGGGGGCGGCGCGGGCCGTTACGCGGTCACGGTCAGCACCTCGCTGAGGTTTTCGTTGAAGTCCTTGGCCGCCGCTCTGCTGGCCACCCCGCCGTGGACGTCGTAGACCAGGTAGGTGTACTTCGCCTCCTCGTCGTCATGCACGGCCGCCTCGTCGTAGTCGTAGCCGTAGATCACGTACCAGTGCACGTCGTTCGCGGCGGCCACCAGCTTTCCCTCGGCGATCTCGGGCGCGACGTCGAACACCGACGGCGGGCAGCCGATGTTCACGGTCGTGAAGATCTTCCGGTCGAACTCCCCCCAGCTGTCCCGCAGCAGCCCGCGCAGACCGTCCTTGTCGAGGTTGAGTTCGCCGAAGGGCGCCAGGGTCGCCAGCGAGGGACGCAGGGTGAGCCAGTCCTTCTCGACGACATCGAGAGGCTTCCCGGTGACCTGGGAGACGGCGGTTTTGGCGTACTGAAGCATCCGGCCGAGGTGGCTGTAGGTGGTCGTGCTGGTGGCGGCGACCCTGATGAAGCAGTTGTGCGCGATCTCGGTCTGGCTGATGTCCGGCTTCTTGAACGCCTTCCGGAGCACCTGCTCGACCGCGGCGTAACACCAACGGTCCGGGACTTCCTCGACCACCTTCAACGCCGGCACGTCGACGGCTATGACTGGCATCTGGCCCCCCTGTTCAGAATCTGCTTCGAACCTGTTCCGAGAACGGAAACGTTCCTTCCCTCCAGGAGTAAAGACGGCACGCGGCTCCGTCAACGGCTTTCCACCCGGCTACGCCGAAGATCGTCTTCCGGCATGAACCCCCGACCTCCTCCCCGGAGCACGCGCCCCCCCTCGCGCTGCGGAAAAGGAAGTCCGGGCGCTACCACGCGCGGGTGAGAGGCTTCAGCCAGCCTTCGGCCGGTCGGGCCCGCTCGGCGTCGAGCGCGGCGTCGAGCCGGCTGCCCAGGCCGGAGTCCAGGTCCCGGCGTCGGAGTGGCCGAGGCGCCCGGAGCGGAGGTGGGCGCGGAGGGCGGCGAGGGTCGGGTGGGGGTTGTCGCGGTGCCACAGCAGGGAGTGCGGGTAGACCGGCGTCGGATCCCGTACGGCGATGCGCCGCAGGCCGTGGTCGGCGGGCCAGACCAGGCGGGTCCGCTCGCCGACGAGGGTCGCCAGCGAACGGGAGCCGGCGATGGTGTCCAGCAAGGGTTCGGTGCCGAAGCCGGGGCCGGTGATCTCGATGGTGAGCGCGAACGCGGCGGCGAGGTCGGCGTAGTAGGCGGCCCACTCCGTTCCGGGGGCGAGGCCGGGCATCCAGATCCGGTGCCCGGCGAGTTCGGCGGGTGCGACCGTACGGGCGGCGGCGAACGCGTGGGCCGGTCCGGTGAGAAGCTGGAGCGGCTCGTCGAACGCCCGGACCGCCCCGATGCCGTCGGGGAGTTGCCGGCCGGGCATGGTGACGGCGCGGAAGGACGCGTCGATCGTGCCGGCCCGGATGGCGTCGATGGCCGCGTCGGCGTCGTGGAGGGTCACGACGTCGAGTTCGACCCCCGGGTGCGCGCGGTGGAAGTCGCCCAGTCGCCCGGCCGGGCCGAGCCGCCGGCCGATCACATCGACGCGCAGCGCGCGGCGGCCGGGACGGACGGCGGCGACGGCCCGCTCCTCGGCCCGCAGCAGATCGCGGGCGTGGGGCAGGAACGCCTGCCCGTCGACGGTGGGCTTCGCTCCCCGCGCGGTGCGGGTGAACAGCCGCACGCCGAGGGACTTCTCCAGCGTGGCGATGCGTTTGGAGACGGCCTGCTGGGTGATCGACAGCTCGGCGGCGGCGTCCTGGAACCGCCCCGCGTCGGCGGCGGCCACGAAGGTGCGCACGGCATCGAGATCCACGCCGGTCACGGTATCCGCACAACGAACGGTTGTGCTTCCTGGCCGACCGGTTGTTTGATCTCGCCCTCCCCTCCTCGCTTGGATGCCGGTGATCGGCTTGCGGTGGTCCGGATCGGTGAGAGGCGCGTGGGACATGACGGGCAGGCGGGCGCTGGGGCGGCGGTTCGGGTGGCTGTGGGCGGCGTTCGCGGTCAGCTCGTACGGCACGGGAATCGGGTTCGGCGCGTTTCCCCTGATCGCGGTCCTCGTGCTGCACTGCGGGCCGGCCCAGGTGGCCGCGCTGTCCGCCGCGGGGCGGGCGGTGGGCGCCCTGGTCGCGGTGCCTCTCGGTCCCTGGGTGGAGTTCCGGCACAAGCGGTCGGTCATGGTGGCGATGGACCTGACCCGGTTCGGAGCGCTGATGACCGTCCCGGCCGCCTTCGCGCTCGGCCGGCTCGGCTTCGCCCAGCTCCTCGTCGTCTCCGTCGTCGTCGCGGCGGCCGACATCGCCTTCAAGGCGGCCAGCGGTGCGTATCTGAAGGCCCTCGTCCCGCCGCGGGACCTGCTGGTGGCCAACGGCCGGTTGGAATCGACGACATGGACCTCGACCACGGTCGGACCGCCGCTCGGCGGCGCCGCGATCGGGCTGTTCGGCCCGGTGACGACCGTGGTGGCGGACGCCGTCAGCTACCTGCTCTCGGCACTGGGCATCCGCGCCATCGGCGGGACGGAGCCGCGCCCCGTGCGGACCGGCGCGCCGCGGCTGCGAGCGGGTGACCTGCTCGACGGCTGGCGCGACATCCTCGCCCACCCCACGCTGCGCCCGCTGTTCTTCAACGCGATCGTGGTCAACGGCCTGATCATGGCCTCCGAGCCGCTGCTCGCCGTACTTCTGCTGGGCCGCCTGGGGTTCGCACCGTGGCAGTACGGCCTTGTCTTCGCGGCCCCTTGCGTCGGCGGACTCGTCGGCTCGCGCCTCGCGAGCCGGCTCGCGGCGCGGTTCGGGCGGCACCGGACGATGCTCGTAGCCGGGGCGCTGCGTGCCTGCTGGCCCGTCGGACTGGCGTTCGCCCGGCCCGGTGTCCCCTGGATCGTCCTCATCATCGCCGTCCAGCTCGGCCTGGTGACCTGCTGCGGCCTGTTCAACCCGCTGCTGGCCACCTACCGGCTCGACCACGCCGATCCCGACCGGGTCGCGCGCACGCTGTCCGCCTGGTCGATCAGCAGCAGCGCCGCCATCGCGGCCCTGACCGCCCTGTGGGGCCTGCTCGCCGCCGTCACGGGCCCGCGCACCGCGATCGCGGTCGCCGGAGTCCTCCTGCTGGCCACCCCGGTGCTGCTCCCGCGCCGCGAGAACGCGACCCGGGAGACGCTCACCGGTGCCGGAGTCGGGTGATCGACTGGCGGGGCACCGGGCGGGGCCGGACAATCGAGTCATGGTCTGCGGCGGCGCTGCCACCCGTATCGGGAACGGTCACCGGGGGGACGTCACGAGCGGTGACCGCAGGCAGTCAGCAGGAGCGGGCGCCGCCGGCCACCATCAGGGCAGCCGTCCGAGGTAACGGAGGACCGCACGATGCCTCGCACCCACCAGCCGCCGTCGCCCGCCTTCGAGGCCTGGCCGGCCGCCCCCCTGGACGAGTGGACCGCGACCAGGGAGACCCTGCACCGGTGGACGCAGATCGTGGGCAAGATCCGACTGGCCCGGGCACCGATGGTCAACCACTGGTGGCAGGTGCCGCTGTACGTGTCCGCGCGGGGGCTGACCACCTCGGCCGTTCCGTACGGTGAGGGCACCTTCGAGATGGAGTTCGACTTCCGTGACCATCAGCTGCGGGTGCGCTCCAGCGACGGCGGGGAGCGCCGGGTGGCCCTGGAGCCGAAGCCGGTGGCCGCCTTCTACCGCGAGACCCTGGCGGCACTCGAAGCGCTCGGCATCGAGGTGGCGATCCGGCCGGTCCCGGTCGAGGTCGAGTCCGCGGTGCCCTTCCCCGAGGACACCGAGCACGCCTCCTACCAGCCCGACGAGGTCCACCGCTTCTGGCGGCAACTCACCTCGGTGCAGCGGGTGCTGACGGAGTTCCGGTCCGGCTTCGTCGGGAAGGCCAGCCCGGTGCACTTCTTCTGGGGCGCGATGGACCTCGCGGTCACCCGGTTCTCCGGGCGGCCCGCGCCGCCGCACCCGGGAGGCGCGCCGAACCTGCCCCGCCGGGTCATGGTCGAGGCGTACTCGCACGAGGTGTCCAGCTGCGGATTCTGGCCCGGCGGCTCGGCCGAGGGCAGCTTCTACTCCTACGCCTACCCGGAGCCCGCGGACTTCGCCCGGTATCCGGTGCGGCCCCCGGCCGCGGCGTACGACGCGGAGGCGGGCGAGTTCCTGCTCCCCTACGAGGCCGTACGCACCGCCGACGATCCCGACCGCGTACTGATGGACTTCCTGCGGAGTACGTACGAGGCCGCCGCCGAGTGCGCGCGGTGGGACCGCGAGGCGCTGGAGATCCGCGACGAGCGCTTCGTGGCGCACCGCTGATCCGCGCGGCACGCCTCGCGCCGGGCCGGGCGCCGGCCGGGCCGGGGGCCGATCAGTACCCGCCGAGAGGGAGACACCGGCATGGCTGCTGAGCAGAACTCCGATCCGCGGGCGCTCGTCGAAGGGCTGGCCTGTGCCTCGCTGGTGGACGCGATGGGCCGCCTCCACGAGCACCGGGCGCACATCCTGAGCCTGGTCAGTCCCACCCCCGGACGGTCCCTGTTCGGCCCGGCCGTCACGATCGCCTATCTGCCGTACCGCAGCGACTTCACCGAGACCAACGGGCTGGGATTCGGCGGATGGTTCTACCGCGCTGTCGGCGACGCCCCGCGGGACAAGGTCCTCGTGCTGTCCAGCGGCGGCTACCCGGACGTCTCGCACGGCGGCGGCACCAAGCTGTCCCGCTTGCGGGATCACGGCCTGGCCGGGGTGCTCACCGACAGCCGGCTGCGTGACTTCGGCGAACTCGCCTCCTACGACTTCACGGCCTGGTGCGCGGGCGAAGCCACCCACTGGGGCGGCGACACCGTGACCCCCTCGGCGGCGAACGTCCCCGTCGAGGTCGGCGGTGTCTGCGTCACGCCGGGCGACTACATCTACGCCGACAGCTCCGGCGCCGTCGTCATCCCGGCCGGCAGCCTGCGCGAGGTCGCGGCCGAGGCCCGCCGTATCGACGCGGACGACCGGGCCTCCCTGACCGCGATCCGCTCGGAGGACCCCGGACGGATGCGCGGCGGCGACCAGCGGTCCACCGAGCGGTGACCGCCCGGTCGGGGGCCTCGTACCCGCCGGGCCACCGTGCTGGGCGGGATCGGCCGACCCCGTGCACTCCCATGGCCCCGATCCCCGGGCAACCCCGGTGCGCCGGGCCTAGCGTCGACGACATGACACGGCAGAGCACGAAGACTCCGGAAGAGCACCTGCGCCGCGCCGACCCCGTGCTGCGTGCCGTCATCGACCAGGTCGTACGCGCGGGGGCCCGGCCGGCGGTGCCGCCCGATCCTGCACAGGCCGCCGACCCGAACCGGCCGACCGACCGCTACGGCGTGCTGGTGCGCGCGATCATCAGCCAGAACATCTCGGCCGGCGCGTCGCGGTCGATGTACGAGAAGCTGAAGGGGCGCTTCGGCGGCCGCATGCCGACGCCGCGGGAGGTCCTCGACGACGACGCCGACGAGCTGTTCAGGACCACCGGCCTGTCCAGGGCGAAGACGGCGTCCCTGCGCTCCCTCGCCGAGCACGTCGTCACGGGGAAGATCGACCTCGAACGGATGCACGAGCTGGCCGACGAGGACGTGGTCGCCCGGCTCGACACGGTGAAGGGCATCGGCACCTGGACCGCCGACATGTTCCTGATGTTCCATCTGAATCGGCCGGACGTCCTCCCGGTCGGCGATCTCGGCCTCCGCCGCGCCGTCGAGAGAGCCTACGAACTGCCGGAACTGCCCGGCCCGTCCGAGCTGGAGCGCATCGCGGAGCCGTGGCGCCCGTACCGGACGCTCGCGTGCGTCTATCTGTGGCGGACGGCGGAGACGACACCGCAGGTCTGACGGTCCGCGTCGGTACGGGACACCGGTACGGTGAACAGCCCCTGGCGCGGCCTCAGCCGGTGACGGCCTCGCCGGAGAGCGCGCCCGCCATCCGCAGCCACGGGGCGGCCTCAGCGGCCCGACCCTGACGCTCCAGGGTGCGGCCCAGCATGAGGTGCGCGTAGTGCTCGACCGGATCGCGGTCGATGACCGTGCGCAGCTCCGCCTCGGCGCGGCGCAACTGGGCCGAGTGGTAGTAGGCCCGCGCCAGCAGCAGCCGGGCGGCCACGTGCTCCGGGAATTCGGCGACCACGCCGACCAGGAGCTTGGCCGCTTCCGCGTAGCCCTTCTCCCCGAACAGCAGCTCGGCGCGCTCCCAGCGCCGCGCGGCGCTCTCCTCACCCATCACCGGCACGCCGTCGCCGATGTCGTCGAAGAGGTGCAGAGCGCCCGCCCAGCGGTCGGCGGTGGGCTCGCCGTCGGGTCGGTAGCTGGTGAACCTCGTGGTCATGACGGCTCTCCTGTCCTGGATGCAGGGCTCGCCCGGGCCTGTGCGTCGCCCTGGCGTCCGGATAACCGAAGGGTCCCCTCCGCTATTCCGGCCGACGATCCGGGCGCCCGCCGTGATGTCCGGGTAGCCGCTACGGGCCGGAATCCGCCTGACCGACGGGGTTTTCCCAGGTCAGTCTGAGCACGACATTCCCTTCGGCGGCCGTCCTGGCGATGACGGCGCCGGCCTCGGCGCTGAATTTCACGCCGAGTTCGAGTTCGACGGTCCTCGGCCGCACGGACAGCGAGGTGAGACGGCTCAGGGCCGCCTCCGCCGCCGCGCGCACCTGGTCGAAGCTCTCCCCGAGCGATCGCACGGCTGTGGCCGCTACGTCCCCCGGGCGGGACGCGCGCTGGATGCCGGATGTCGACGAGTCCACCTCCACCAGGACGAAGGCGGCGTCATCACGGTCGGGAGCGTCCAGCAGCATGCGCACGAGGTGGGTCTCCGGCACAGCCTTCCCTTCGGTCGGCGGGTGTTGTCAGCACAGCGGTCCCCGGTAGCTGCCGGGCGGCATCTTCTGCTCGACGGCGGTCGGCAGCGTCGGGTCGCCCAGGATCCGGCACAGGGCCGCCATCCACTCCTTCGGGGCGCCGGCCGGCGGGGGCGTGGCCGACCCCGTCGCCGCGGGGACCCTGCGCAGCGGGTCACCGCCGCCGTCCGCCCTGACCAGGAGGCTGAGTCCGAGGTCGGCCATGAGCACCGTGGTGCCGCCGCCGAGGCCGAAGGTGTCGATCCGCTGCCACCTGCCGGGCAGCTCCAGCACCGGGCTGCCGGGCGGCTGCGTCGTGTCGAGGATCTGGCCCGGGATGTCGTACACGACGACGCGCCCCCCGTTGTCGGTGACCGTGACCCCGGCGACCGATGTGATGCCCCGCCAGGGCCGGGGGCGGCCGATGGGCTCGCCTCCCGGCATTCTGTAGAGGGCGACGGCGACGTTGGACCGCGTTCCGTCGATGGAGTTCTCGACCAGGGCCAGCGTGCCGCCGTCCGGACTGAGGTCCATCAGCTCCTCGCTGTTCTCCCAGGGCAGCCGGAACAGCACGTGGCCCTTCGCGGGCGGCTTCGTCAGATCCCAGGTCGTCAGCAGACTGGACAGCGTTCCACCGATCAGGCCGCCGCTGAGGTCGTTGCCCACGGCGAGCAGACCCTGCCCGTCAGCGGTGAAGGCGAGCTGGCTCACCGAGGTGTCCGGACCGGGGAGGATCTTCTCGATCCTGCCGCTCGCCGCGTTCCACACGATGAGACGGCCGCCCGAGCCGAAGATTCCCGTCGCGGCGGCTATTCGCTTGCCGGTGGGGTCGTAGGCCAGCGCCGCGTACTGCGTGGTCCGTGGGTAGTCCGGTGGCAGGGTGCCGAGGTCCGGGAGGTCCAGCACTCCGGTGGGCAAGGTGGGGAGCGGGTCCCCCTCGGCGGGCGGTGCCAGCTGACGCACCACGCGGCGGCTGCCGACGTCGTAGAGGACGACCGGTGGTCCCCCCGGGCCCGCCGGTTTGTTCCCGGTCAGCTGGGTGGAGTTCGTGACGGCTATCAGCGAGCCGTCGGGACTGACCGCCGTGATGTCGTCGTGGCGGCCGGTGTGCTGCGGCGGCAGGGGCCCCCGGCCCAGCCGCCATACGACCACTTCACCGGTGGCGGTCCGCGAGACGACCACCCGTCCGTCGGCGCTGACCGACGGCGTGGGGATCCCGGTCAGCGAGGCCGTACCCGTATCGGACGGGTAGAACGGCGCGATGAGGTCGGCGAAGCCGTAGCGGGCGTAGTTCTCGGCGAGCAGCTTGCGGGTGCCGTCGGTGTCCCGCGTGCGAAAGGCCCGCATGGCCAGCAGCAGAGCGTCGTACGGGCCTCCCTGGGCAGTGCTGGCCTGCGCGTCACGCGACTGCTGTACGAGGACATCGGCCGCGGTGCTCCTCGACTCGGTGCTGCTTCTCGTCTCGGCCTCGTACCGCCAGACGAAGGTACCGGTGGCCGCGATCAGTGCGACGGCCGCGGTGATCGCGGTGACGACCAGCAGGCGGCGGCGCGCGCCCGCGGCGCTCGTGTCGATGAAAACCCTTTCGGCCGGACTGAGTTCGTCCGGGCGGGCGCCGCGCCAGTTCCGCGCTTCGCGCAGGTCCGAGCCCCGCAGCAGGCGTCCGGTGTCGCGTCCGTCGGTGTCCCACCGGCCGATACGCCGCCGCAGGTCCTCCTGCCAGCTCCGGAAGCCCGCGTCGGCGCTGACGAAGTCCCGTAGCCGCCCCCACTGGACCAGCAGCGTCTCGTGGGCCAGTTCCACGCTCTCCACCGGTGTGTCGCCGCTGCGGTGGTCCTCGGCCGGCACCAGCAGCCGGGTGGTCATCAGCCGCTGGGCGACACGCCACTGTTCGGGCGTCAGATCGGTGCGCGGCACGCTGCGCCGTGTCGGGGAGGTATCGGGGCCGCCGGGGTGGACGAGCTGGACGAGGAGGCTGCGGGCGTGCGGGCGGTCCTCCTCCCGCAGCGAGGACCACACCCTCTCGGCGTGGTTGGCCAGCGTCCTGGCCACGCCGCCGAGGGAGTCGTAGTGGGCGTGGCTGATGATCCCGTTGGTGATCTTCTGGCATTCCCACAGCTCGGTGAGGGTGAACTGCAGGAGCGGCAGCCGGGTGGGATCGGGACCCAGGTCGGACAGCAGCCGGTTCACCAGCCCCTGCTCGTATCTCACCGCGAGGCCGGCCAGCGGGCCTTCCACCGCCGCGCGTACCTCGTCGGCGGACATCGGGGACAGCGGGAACACCCGGCTGTCGTCGATCAGCGGCGCCACCCCCGCGTGGCTGAGGGCGGCGGTGAAGAAGTCGGCGCGCAGCGCGAGGACGACCTGCAGCCGGGACCCGGGAGCCAGGCACCGGCCGAGCGCCGCGGCGAACGCGTCGAGGTCCGCTTCGGCCGAGCCGACGAGCGCCTCCTCGAACTGGTCGACGATGAGCAGCAGCCGGTGTTTCCCCTGGACGGCCAGGGTCCGTTCCACGACGGCGGACATCCCGCCCTCGCGCAGCAGCAGCGTCAGTCCCGGCTGCGCGGCCAGCCGCGCCACTTCGGTGGTGCCGGGTTCGAGCAGCGGGAGAAGGGCCAGCGCCAGTGCTTCCAGCGCGGCCTTGCCGGGCCGCAGTGCCGCGACGGCGATGTCCTCGCGAGCGCGCAGCCGGGGCAGCACTCCGGCGTGGAGCAGGGAGGACTTGCCGCTTCCGGAAGGCCCTACCAAGGTGATGCCCGAGCCCACCGCGATCCGGTCGACGATCCGGCGGGCGGCGTCGTCACGGCCGTGGAACAGCTCGGCGTCGTTCTCCTGGAAGGCGTTCAGGGCGCGGAAGGGACCGCGTGCCAGAGCGGCGTTGCGCAGGGCGGGCCAGGTGTCGCACAGGGTCTCGGTCGGGATCAGATAGGCCGAGCGCCGGTCCGGGTGGGAGTCAGTGCCGACCACCATGCCGACCACGCCGCCGAGGTCCAGGTCCCACACCGGCGCTCCCGAGAAGCCCCGTTTCACCTCGTACTGGCTGGTCGGGTCGGTGTCGTACTGGAACCATCCGGTGGCCTGCCGGCCGCGCAGGACGCCGGTGCTGAACGTTCCGTCGTCGTAGCCGTCCGGGAAGCCGAAGGTCCGCACACGGAGTTCGGCGGCGGCGCCGTTCTCCACCAGCCGGGCCTCGGGCGCGCCGGCCGGCGGAGCCGTGAGCAGTCGCAGAACCGCGATGTCCCCCGTCCGGTCCGCCCGGGTGGGTACCCATGCCACGATCCGGGCCTCCACCGGTCGGCCCGGCGCCGCCAGCGGGAAGTCCAGCCACAACCGGTCCGGGGACTGCTCCACGGTGTCTTCGGCCAGCCCCAGCGCGGCGGCCACCACATGGGCGCAGGTGACCACGTCGCGCTCGCCGGTCAGGAACCCGGCCCCGGTCGGACGGCGGTCCCTGTCGAGGACACGGACCACGGAAGCGTCACTCGGAGCGGCGTCGGGTACCCCCATCGATCGCATCGACGTCTCCCCCAACATCATCGGTGAACCGGCACAGTAGTGCCGGCCCGCAACAGCGGCAACGCCCCGGGGCGGATCCGGCGCGGTGCCCCCCGGCGGCGGGGCCGCGCGGCGCCACCGGCGGTGCCGGCGGGCCGCTTTCGGCGGAGACCGGTGTCGCCGGTCGGTCGGAGGCGGCCGGCGACGCCCTAAGCTGGGCCGATGGCCCGATACTTCGACGTACATCCCGAGAATCCCCAGCCCCGGATCATCGGCGCCGTGGCCGACAGCATCCGGGCCGGCGGACTGGTCGCGTACCCCACGGACTCGTGTTACGCCCTGGGCTGCCGGCTGGGCAACCGCGACGGCATCGGCCGCATCCGGTCGATCCGGAATCTGGACGACCGCCACCACTTCACGCTGATGTGCCAGAACTTCGCCCAGCTCGGGCAGTTCGTGCAGATCGACAACGACGTGTTCCGGGCGATCAAGGCGGCGACGCCCGGCAGTTACACCTTCATCCTGCCCGCGACGCGGGAAGTGCCGCGGCAGTTGCTGCACCCGAAGAAGAAGACGGTCGGCGTCCGCATCCCGGACCACGTGGTGACCCAGGCGCTGCTCGCCGAGCTCGGTGAGCCGCTGGTCTCCAGCACGCTGCTGCTGCCCGACGAGGCCGAGCCCCTGACGCAGGGCTGGGAGATCAAGGAACGGCTCGACCATGTGGTGGACGCCGTCGTCGACTCGGGCGACTGCGGCACCGAGCCCACCACCGTCGTCGACTTCTCCGACGGCGGGCGGGAGATCCTCCGCCGCGGGGCGGGCGACCCCGCGCGGTTCGAGTAGCCGCGGCGCCCGTGCCGCCCCGGGCGCCGCCCCTGCGGGAGCAGCCCAGGTCGGCGCCCGCGCGGTCGCGGCCGACGGCGTCTTCGTGTCGTTTCCCGGTCGGGTTACTGTTCCGCGGTGCACACCATCGGATTGATAGGCATCGGCCGTATGGGGTTCCCGATAGCGGCCAACCTCTGCCGCGCCGGGCACCGCGTACGTGCCTTCGACCTGTGCGCGGAGCGCCGGGAGAGGGTGCGCGCGCTCGGGGCGGAGAGCGTGGACTCGGCAGCCGCCGCCGCGGCCGACTCCGATGTCCTGATGACGGTCCTGCCCGGCGCCGAAGCGGTCGACGACGCGGTCGACGGCGCCGTCCTCGACGCTCTCGCGCCCGGAGCCGTCTGGATCGACCTCAGCAGCGGCACGCCGGCCGCCTCCGCGCCGATCCGCGAACGCGCGCTGGCCCGAGGCGTCGGCGTGCTCGAAGCACCCATCGGCGGTTCCCCCGATGACGCCGCCGCCGGGCGGCTGCGGCTGTTCGCGGGGGGTCCGGCGGAGCTTGTCGACCGCCACCGGCCGCTCCTGTCGGCCGTCGCCGACCGGATCACCCACATCGGCGGATACGGAACCGGCTACACCGCCAAACTGCTGGTCAATCTGCTCTGGTTCGGCCAGGCCGCCGCCACCGCCGAAGCGCTTCTCCTGGGCGAGCGCGCCGGCATCGACCTCACCGTCCTCACCGAAACGCTCGCCGACAGTCCGGCTTCCAGCGAGTTCATCCGCCGCGACCTGCCGGCGCTGCTCGCCGGCGACTATCTGACCAGCTTCGGCCTGGACCACATCCACGAGCAGCTCTCCGCCATCACGGCCCTGGCCGCCGACCTGGGCACCCCGCACACGATCGCCGAGGCCGTCCGGGACCTCCACCAGCGGGCGCTGGCCCGATTCGGGGCGGCCGACGGCGAACTCCTGGCCGTCGCGCTGATGGAGGAACAAGCCGGCACCCTCCTGCGCGCGGCCGCCCCGCCGGCCACGCATGCGCGCCCGGTCGTCTGACGCCCCGCCAGCACTCCGTCCGGCCGGCGGTGCCGGGAACCGGGGCCCGGTCCGGACGCGTGTACCCGGTCGGCGCAGACGTTCCCGGACCTCGTGGACGCCGCCGCGAGGGGGAGAAGATATCGGCAGGACGATGGACCCGATCGCCGAGCGGGCGCAGCCGCGCGGCCGGCCGCACCCGTACGGCGGCAGTACCCGGCGCCGCCGGCGCCACGCGCCGGACCCTCCGCACCCGGCTGGCCGCCGGCGCCGTGGCGCTGCTGTGCGCCATGGGTCTGGCCCTGGCCGGCGCGGTCCCGGCGCACGCCGGTCTTGACGGCCCGCTGGCCACCTCCACCGACCAGCACTGTGTGACCGATGTCGTGCACGCGGGCGGCTTCACCCTCCTCGAGCCGACCGACCGCGTCACCGTCAACGTGGAAGCGGCCGGGCACGATCCGGCCGACCACTGGGTCTGGCTCGAATACAGCGTTCCCGGCTCGGTCGACCCGACCGACGTGGTGGGCCACTTCGACCCCGCCCGGCACAATGTCTTCTTCACCTTCGACATTCCCTACCCGGTGACCGGCGGCCATCTCGTCTACACCTCGAACGTCATCTACGCCGACGGCACCAGCTTCACCGACCACTTCGACAATCCGCTGCTCGGCTGCGCCGGGACACCGACGCCCGCCCCGGACCTGAGCGTCTCCACCAACTTCCAGGCCACCTCCTTCGCCCAGACCTGCGGTGTCACCGCGCCGACGGTCATCAAGGGCATGCTGATACACCCCGGTGTCCCGTACGACCGGGTGACGGTGAACGTGGCGGCCGGCGCGCCGTACGACTGGAGCTCGGTGGCCGGCAACACCTTCTGGACGGGCTACTGGATCCGGGACAGCGACCCCAACTCCCCCGCGCCCACCTACATCCCGGGAACCACGGGCGCCTTCGGCCCGATCGGCGCCCCGGTCACGGTCAGCTTCACCATCCTCGATCCGCCGCACACGGGTGAACTGAACATCCTCACCAGCACCCGCACCGCCGACGGCTGGAACCGTACGTTCCCGTCGCACAGCTGGGCCGACATGGCCTGCTGAACGGGCCTTCCCCGCGCCCCGCACGCGGGAGGCGGCCGAACCGCCCGGTCGGCATCGGTGAGGGGGACGAGGTGACCGTGCCCCTCACCTCGACCGTGATCGCCGAGGCTTGGCGTCGACACGGTCCGCCCGGCCCGGCATGTGGCCACCGGCCGCCATGGGCCGCGCGGTTCACTGACCGACGAGTCCCACGCACCCGGGCCCTGGCCGTCGTCAACCCTGGACCGGATTGCTCCACGCTGGAGGGCGCCTTCTGCGCCTTCCCGCGCCCGGACGTCCCGGCGGCGGTCGGCGCCGACGACCTCTCGCACCACCGCCGTCGAACGCACCGCCGGGGCCGCCCTCCGTACCCACCCGGCGCCTTCGAGACCCGGGCCCGGCGGTCAGCCGGTGGATTCGGTGTCCCGCTCCTGTCCCGCCGTGGCGGACCAGCTGGCGAGCAG
Organism: Streptomyces polygonati; assembly: GCF_042650325.1. Lineage (NCBI taxonomy): Bacteria > Bacillati > Actinomycetota > Actinomycetes > Kitasatosporales > Streptomycetaceae > Streptomyces > Streptomyces polygonati. The sequence continues at coordinate 244,889 of NZ_JBHSBB010000001.1, forward strand.
CTTCAGGCCGTCCGCGGCGGCGGTTCCGGGGGGCGCGCTGTAGACGACCACGCTCAGGCCGCTCTCGTCCGGCAGGCTCATCGTCTCCTGGTCGAGTTCCAGGTCGCCGACGACCGGATGGCGAAGGCGTTTCGTGCTCTCGCGGAAGACATGCACGTCGTGGGATCCCCACATCACGCGGAAGGCGTCGCTGCGGGTGGAGAGTTCACCGATCAGGTTCGACAGCTCCCGGTCGTAGGGACGCCTGCCCGCCTCGATGCGCAGCGCGCCCACGGCCAGGCCGGCCATCCGCTCCCAGTCGACGTAGAACAGCCTGGCCGCGGGGTTGAAGAACGCGAACCGGGCGACGTTCGCCCCGCAGGTCGGGTCGGCGTACATCTGCGCGTACAGCGCCCGGCCCAGCGGGTTGGCGGCCAGTATGTCGAGGCGGTTGTTCATCACGCAGGCCGGCAGCTCCGGTATCCCCTCGATGATCCGCGCCACACTCGGCCGCACCGCCGGGCGGACCGTCCGCTGCCGGGTCCGCGCCTCGGGCGCCGGTCCCGCCGCGCGGGCGAGGTCGTACAGGTACATGCGCTCGGTGTCGTCGAGCCGCAGGGCCTGGGCGAGGGCGTCCAGCACGCTGTCGGAGACGCCTCGGAGATTGCCGCGCTCCAGACGTGTGTAGTACTCCACGCTCACCCCGGCGAGCGCCGCGACCTCGCCCCTGCGCAGTCCGGGCACCCGCCGCTGGCCGTACGCCGGCAGGCCCGCCTGCCCGGCGGTGATCCTGTCGCGTCGGGAGCGGAGGAATGCGCTGACTGCGTCCCGGTTGTCCATGAGGACAGGGTAGGCAGACCGGCGCGCGGGGTGGGGGTCCCTGCCAGTACCCCTCACAGCAAGGACTCCCCCGGCGCGGCCGGCTGCCGTTGCATGGTGCGTGCCCCGATCCCCCGGGGCCCGGCCGGCGCGAGGACATCGCGCCCCGGCCGGCCGAACGTCTCCCGAGTGAGGACCGCCATGACCGGCAAGAGCCCGACGATCACGCTGAACAACGGCGTCCGGATGCCCGCCCTGGGCCTGGGCGTCTACCAGAGCACCCCGCAGGACACCGCCGCCGCGGTCGCCACCGCGCTGCGCGGCGGCTACCGCCTGATCGACACCGCCGCCGCGTACTTCAACGAGAAGGAGGTCGGCGAGGGCATCGCCCGCTCCGGCGTCGACCGCGACGAGGTCTTCGTCACCACCAAGCTGTGGCTGACCGACTACGGCTACGACAGCACCCTGCGCGCCTTCGACACCAGCCTGGCCAACCTCGGCCTCGACCACCTGGACCTCTACCTGCTCCACTGGCCGGTGCCCAGTTCCTTCGACGAGACGGCGGCCTCCTACCGGGCCGCCGAGAAGCTGCTCGCCGACGGCCGCGTGCGCGCCATCGGCGTGTGCAACCACAAGCCCGAGCACCTGCGCCGCCTCATCGACCGCAGCGGGGTGATCCCCGCGGTCAACCAGGTCGAACTCCATCCGTACTTCACCCAGCGCGCACTGCGCGAGGCCGACGCCGAACTCGGCGTCGTCACCCAGGCGTGGTCCCCGCTGGGCGGGGTGAACCTCTACTGGGAGGACCGGCGCAACGCGGCCAGGAACCCGCTCGATCACCCCACCGTCACCGCGATAGCCGCCCGGTACGGCAGGACGCCGGCCCAGGTCGTGCTGCGCTGGCACCTGGAGCACGGCCTGTCCGCGATCCCGAAGTCCGTGCGCCCGCAGCGCATCGCGGAGAACTTCGACGTCTTTGACTTCGCCCTCACGGCCGACGAGGTCGCGGCTGTCGACGCGATCGACACCGGGCTCCGCGGCGGACCCGACCCCGACGCGGTACGGCTCGGCGACTTCGGCTGAGCCCGCATCGCGCCTCGGACCTGGCCCGTCCGGGAGCGCCCGAAAAAGATCCGGGCGGAGATGTCGAGAAGCCGCGGCCGGCTCCGTCCCCGCTGTGAAGGCGACCACAATGGGCCGCACCAGCACCGAGGAGAAACACCATGGCCAAGTACTTGCTGCTCAAGCACTACCGCGGCGCCCCGGACCCGGTCAACAACGTGCCCATGCACCAGTGGACACCGCGGGAGATCACGGACCACGTCGGCTACATGCAGGACTTCGCGGCGCGGCTCGAAGCGGGCGGAGAGCTGGTCGACAGTCAGGCGCTCGCCGCCGAAGGGACGTTCGTCCGGTACGACGGCGAGGGCCGGCCGCCGGTCACCGACGGGCCGTTCGCCGAGACCAAGGATCTCATCGCGGGCTGGATCGCGATCGACGTCGACAGCTACGAGCGCGCCGTCGAACTGGCCGGGGAGCTGTCGGCCGCGCCCGGGGCGGGCGGGGACCCGATCCATGAGTGGATCGAGGTCCGCCCCTTCCTGACCGCGCCACCCACCATCTCGGAGTGAGCCCCGCGGTGAACGAGACCCTGCTCAAGAGCCTCACACCGGGTGTGCTCGCCGTCCTCGTCCGCCGCGGCGCCGACTTCGCGGCGGCCGAGGACGCCGTGCAGGACGCGCTGGTCGAGGCAGTCCGCAGCTGGCCGGCCGACCCGCCGCGCGACCCGAAGGGATGGCTGGTCACCGTGGCCTGGCGCCGGTTCCTCGACGCGGCCAGGGCGGACAGCGCCCGGCGCAGGCGGGAGGACCGCGTCGAGGAGGAGCCCGCTCCCGGTCCAGCGTCCGCGGTGGACGACACGCTCCGGCTCTACTTCCTGTGCGCGCACCCCTCGCTGACGCCGTCGTCCGCGGTCGCGCTCACCCTGCGCGCCGTCGGCGGGCTGACCACCCGCCAGATCGCCCAGGCCTACCTGGTGCCCGAGGCGACCATGGCGCAGCGCATCAGCCGGGCCAAGCGCACCGTCTCCGGTGTGCGGTTCGACCGGCCCGGCGATGTCGGCACAGTGCTGCGCGTCCTCTACCTGGTCTTCAACGAGGGCTATTCCGGCGACGTCGACCTCGCCGCCGAGGCCATCCGGCTCACCCGGCAACTCGCGGCCGTGATCGACCGTCCCGAGGTGGCCGGGCTGCTCGCCCTCATGCTGCTCCACCACGCCCGGCGTGCCGCCCGGACGGCGCCCGACGGCAGCCTGGTGCCGCTGGCCGAGCAGGACCGCGGCCGCTGGGACACCGAGTCGATCGGGGAGGGCGTCGAGATCCTCCAGGCGGCCCTCGCCCGCGACCGCCTGGGCGAATACCAGGCCCAGGCCGCCATCGCGGCGCTCCACGCCGACGCACCCACCACGGAGGAGACCGACTGGGTGCAGATCGTCGAGTGGTACGACGAGCTCGCCCGCCTGACCGACAGCCAGGTCGTCCGGCTCAACCGCGCGGTCGCCGTCGGCGAGGCCGACGGAGCGCGGGCCGGCCTGTCGGCACTCGCCGCGCTGGACGACGCACTGCCCCGCCACACCGCGGTGGCGGCCCACCTCCACGAGCGCGCCGGCGACCTGGAAACGGCGGCACGGCTCTACGCCGAGGCGGCCCGAAAGGCCCCCAACCTCCCGGAGCGCGACCACCTGACCCGGCAGGCCGCCCGGCTCAACGCGGTTCGCGAAGCGTGATCGGGCGTTCCCGGCGAGGCCGCTCGGCCACGTGCCGGCGGGCACCTCGCGGCGCACCGGCGGTCGCCGGGGCGGCCGGGCCCCGGCACGACGTCACTTGGTCTTCACCACCAGCGAGACGATGAGGGTGGAGATGACCGCGACCAGGATCTCCTTGAGGATGCCCGCCTGGATGACGTCCCGCCAGAAGCCGACCTTGATCGCCCCACCCCAGATCCACTCGCGGCAGAGGTAGTGGCCGATCGCGGTGCCGAAGAAGTCCCTGCCGACGTAATGACCGAAGCCCGTACGGCACACGTCCTGGAAGAGCAACCGCCGAGTGACGTCGTGCCAGATCCACTCACGGCAGAGATAGTGCCCGATTCCTCTGCCGAAGAACTCCCTGCCCACGTAGTGGCCGAAACCGGCCCGGCAGACATCGCGGACGAGGAAACCCTTTATCGCGTCACGCCAGACCCATCCGCACCAGAAATCCCGCCAGATCCCGGCGACGAAGATGTCGTACACCCCTCGCCAGAGGATCCCCTTGGCCAGCGTGTTCCATAACCAGCCCATACCGATCGTAGGACAGCGTGAAATCCCGGCGGCATAGGGCGACCACCCCCGGCCTCCCCGCCGATCCCCCGACACGGCGCTGTCGGATGTCAGGATGCGCCGTCCCTCCCTCCCCTGCCGAGGGTAGAGCAGTGGCGGAAGGCTTGTCGCGGAAATGCGCGGCAATCCCCGCCGGTTGCCGGGGCGCTGGTCAGCCGCCGCGGCGCAGCCCCGACAGTGCCGCGCGCAGCGATCGGCGTATTTTCCGGCGGCGCGGCAGACGCGTCACTCCCGCGAAAGCGAGATTCCCGCAGATCGCGGCCGAAGCGGCGATGAGATACGCGGCGGAGTATTCGGTCGGGCCGCCGCCCGTCAATCGGAAGACTGCTATGCCCGTTGCCGCTCCGGCACAAAGACCCAGTGTCACGGCCGGCCACTTGTGGCGGAGCGAATGGAGCGCGTAGCGCATGGTGACGACCGTGGGGAAGACCAGTACCAATCCCACCCGGTTCGCGTCCCCCCAACCGATCCGCCCGATCGGGTAAGCGACGGCCAGCATCGCCGTCACCTGGAGCATAAATGCCCCGACATGAATCCGCTCCCGTCGCGCGGACGCTCCGACCACCGCGTTCTTGAGGCCACGTAAGCGGCTTCCCCCGTGCCTGGCCAATCGATCTCCGCCTTGTCCGGTGCGATAAAGAGACGGTCTTGGCGCCTCACATGCCGCCCGGCTCTACGATCCTGCGATCGCCACCGTGCCGCAACCGGCTTGCCGTTTCCAGGACTTCAGGTCTTCACGCCTTCAGGCCTTCACGCCTTCGCGCCTTCAGTGATTCGGCGTCAGGCGCTGTGCGGGGTGCGGGGGTGCGGAAAGAGGCGCGGTAGGCGTGGGGGGCGGTGCCGCTGACCCGCCGGAAGCGCTCGCGGAAGGCGGTGGGGGAACCGAAACCGGACTGGACGGCGATGCGGTCCACCGAGTGGTCGGTGGTCTCCAGCAGGAACTGGGCGCGGCGGACGCGGGCGCGCAGCACCCACTGGAGAGGGGTGGTGCCGGTCTGCTCGCGGAAGCGGCGGCTGAAGGTCCGCTCACTCATCGCGCACCGGGCGGCCATCGCCTCCAGGGTGAGTTCCTGTCCGAGGTTCTCCTCGATCCAGACCAGGACCGGCTCGATCACCGAGCCCGCGGGCACCGGCGGCTGCTTCTGGACGATGAACTGCGCCTGGCCGCCCTCGCGTTCCAGCGGCATCACCGACAGACGGGCGATGTCCGCGGCCACCGCCGACCCGAGATCCCGGCGGACCATGTGCAGGCACAGATCCACTCCGGCGGCGGCCCCCGCCGAGGTCAGCAGCTGCCCGTTGTCGACGTACAGGACGTTGGGGCGGACATCCACCTCGGGGTGGAGCTCGGCGAGCAGGTCGGTGGCGAGCCAGTGCGTGGTGGCGCCGAGGCCGTCGAGCAGTCCCGTGGCCGCCAGGACGAAGGCGCCCGAGCAGACCGAGGCGATCCGGGTGCCGCGGGCGGCTGCCTCCCGCAGCGCCTCCAGCACCCGGGCGGGCGGTGGCGCGGCGGGTTCGGCGCTGCCGGGCACGATGATCGTGTCGGCGTCGGCGAGCGCGTCCAGCCCCCAGGGCGCGTGGAAGACAAAGGCCTCGCCGGCCACGTCCGGCGTCGGCGCGCACACCTTGATGCGGTACGGGCGGCGCCCGTCGGGCAGGCGTACGCGGCCGAAGATCTCGATCGGGACCGCCATGTCGAAGGCCACCACCTGGTCCAGGGCAAGGACCGCAACCGTATGCATGGATCAAACAATAGGGCTGTTCGCGCCAGCGGCAAGCCCTGCTCCTTCTGCCCAACGGATCACGTTTACCCAGGTCAGCCCCATGGCGAGAATCCGTTGCTATCTGTCGTTCCGGCCCATTGGCCGTCTCTGGGCCCGTCCTTACGGTGAACGCGGAGGTTTCCGATCAAGGAGACCGCACCGGAGAAGAGAGCTCCTCATGCGTTTTCAGTTCGCGCCGCCGACCGGGCCCGGCCCGGCGGACGCCCATCGGTGGGCGGGCGTCGTCCGATGACCAAGTTCCTGCTCGCGGTCCATGTGCTGGCCGCCATCATCGCCATCGGCCCGGTGACCGTCGCGGCCAGCATGTTCCCGGCCGCCGCCCGCCGGGCCGCCGGGGCCGGGGACTCCCCCGCCGCCCTGTCCACCGTCCGCGTACTGCACCGGATCTGCCGGGTGTACGCCGAACTGGGCGTCGTGGTGCCGGTGTTCGGCTTCGCCACCGCCAGCGTCATGCATGTGCTGGGCAGTGTCTGGCTGATCGTCTCGATCCTGCTCACCGCGGTGGCCGCGCTCGTCCTGGGCCTGCTGGTCCTGCCGTCCCAGCACGCGATCCTGGCCGGCCTCACCGTTCCGGACCCGGGCACCGGATCCGCACCGGCCGCAGGCCGGGCCGTCATCGCCCGCCTGGCGATGCTCACCGGCGTGTTCAACCTGCTGTGGGCCACGGTCACCGTGCTGATGATCGTCCGCCCCGGCTCCACCACCGGAGCGTGACCCGATGAACCTCTCCCGCCGTTTCCTGCGCGTCTCGGCCGCCGTCGAACTCATCACCCTCGCGATCCTGCTGGCCAACCTGGCCACCGCCGGCAACCAGGCGGTCGCCGGGGCGACCGGTCCGATCCACGGCTGCGCCTGGCTCTTCGGCATCCTCGCCGCCCACCGCGACCCGCACGCCGCCCCGCGGACCACCGCGCTGGCCGTCGTCCCGGGCATCGGCGGCCTGCTCGCGCTGCGCCGCCTGAACCGCGCCGGGGAGCTCCCGTCACCGCCGGCCACGGCCGCCGGGCCCGTCTGAGCGCCCGGCCTCCGCTTCGGGCACCCCTCCCCGTGCAGGGAGCGCCCGCCCGCACTTTCGGGCAGGTCGTTCAGCAGCGGGGCGGCCAGCGGTCCAGCGGGAGCGGCCCGCGGTCGAGCCCGGCACGGCCGTGTGCCTGGCCGGCCGGACCGGCCAGGCACGCGCTTTCCGGCGCCGGGTGTCAGCGCAGGTGCTTGATGACCTCGGCGAACGCGGCCATGTGCGGCTCCAGGACGCTGACGTAGCTGACGCCGAACTCCTCGCGGTAGCGCAGCAGCCGGTCCGCGATCTCCCACGGCGAGCCGACCAGTACGCCGGGCAGCTGGGTGAGCTGGTCGTCGCCGAGGCCACTGGCCTGGCGGATGATCGAGAGGTCGACCTTGTCCACGCTCTCCCCCACCGCCGCGACGAACAGATTCAGCTCGATGTCGTCGAAGCGGTCGCCGGCGGCCTCCCGAAGCACCTGAACGCGGCGGGCGAGCGCGTCCTCCGGGGCGACGCCCGGCGTCACCCCGGCCATGATGGAGAAGCTGAAGATGTCGGCCTCGCGGCCGGCCAGCCCCAGCATGCGTTCACCGGCGCCGCCCAGCATGATCGGCGGCCGGGGACTGTCGGCCTCGGCGGCAAGCAGTTCACGCGTCGCGGCCAGGGTCGCCGCCAGCTTCCGCAGCCGCTCCCCCGCGGTGCCGAACGGCAGGCCCACGGCCTCGAACTCGGCGGGGACGTAACCGGCACCGAGCCCCAGTTCGAGGCGCCCGTCGGTGAGGCGGTGCACGGCGGCGACATCCCGCGCCAGGTAGGCGGGACTCAGAATGCCGGCATTGAGCACGAATGTGCCCAGCCGGATACTCGTCGCGTCGGCGGCGGCCACCAGCGCCGGGAAGGGCGCGGGCACGCCCAGGTGGTCGGCCACCTGCAGTACGTCGTAGCCCAGGTCCTCCACCTCGCGCGCGCGGGCGCGCCAGGCAGAGCGGGATCCGACGGTGAACAGGCTGACGCCGAAGCGGAACGGGCGATGGGTCATGACAGTCCTTCGTGCTGATGAACGGGTGCGCGGATGAGCGGACGAGCAGGTGGGGCCGATACGGCCCCGGACATACAACGTGCCTCACCGCTGCTGTGTTCACTCTCCGTGGGATATGTCACCCCTGACCGGCCGGTTACGGACGGCGTCCCCACGCGGAGATCAGCGGGGCGGTGGCCAGGTCGAGCCGCCCGGTGGCGACGCTCGCCAAGTGGCGGTCGACCTCCTCGTCGGTGGCCAGCCCCTCCCCCACCAGGCGGTGGCGGATCTGCCGCACGGTCGCGTCCTCGAGCACGGCACAGGCCGGCGAGGTGATCGGGAAGTACGCGTCGGCCCCCACATCCTCCAGACCGGCTTCGCGCAGCACCCTGGGCAGCGTCCTGCCGTACGCGAGGTCCGCGCCGCGCCCCGCCATCAAGGTACGGAAGCCGGTCCGCAGACGGTTGGCGAGCCGCTGTTCGGGACCCGACTCGTCCGGGCACAGCAGCGGCTGCAACGCGGGATCGGCGTCCTCCAGGAGCAGCCAGCCGCCGGGCCGCAGCGCCTGGACCATCCGGCGCAGCGCCTCGGCGCGGTCGGCGACATGCACGAGGACCAGGCGGGCGTGCACGAGGTCGAAGCCGCCGGGCGGCGGCGGGTCGGCCGCGACGTCGTGGGACAGCACCTCGATCACACCGCCGGCGACGTCGCGGGTCCAGGAAACGTCGATGTCGGTGGCCACCACCGCACCCGTCGGGGCGACCCGCTCGGCCAGTCCGCGCGGCACCGACGCGCCCCCGGCACCGACCTCCCAGCACCGCATGCCGGCACCGATCCCCAGCCGGTCGACGTGCCGGAACGTCACCGGGTCGAAGAGTTCGGCGAGGGCGGCGAAGCGGATGCCCGCCTCGGACTGCCGGTTGTCCAGCAGGTAACCGTGTTCGGTGTCGTGCTCAGCCATGCGGCGATTCTGGCAGACCGGCGGGTGGCCGGCTCGACGCAGTGCGACCTCTTCCCCGAGGTCAGCCAGGGAACGGGCGGCGTACGCCTTCGAGGTGTGACCGGGACCCCGCGCCGTCGATCGGGGTCCTTTACGGCTCGGAGCGCTGGTTCGTCATCGGGTCGGCCGAGGCGGACAGCTGGTCCAGGGCGGCGAGGTGGGCGTGGATCGCCTTGACCTGCGGGTTGTTCTCGTCGGGGTGCAGGGCCAGGGCCGTGGTCCAGGCGGCGCGGGCTTCGGCGGTGCGGCCGAGGCGGTGAAGGGTCTCGGCCAGGTGGTCGTGGACTTCGGCCTCCACATGGCCCCAGCCGGTCCTGCCGAAGAAATCCAGCGAGCGGCGGTAGGAGTGGACGGCCTCATCGAACTCGCCGAGGTGGTGCTGGGCGTAGCCGAGGGTGTCCCAGGTGTTGGCGTTGCCGAGGAGATCGTCGGGTGCCAGCAGGGACAGCGCCTCCTCGCAGCGGGCCCGGCCTTCGGCGTATTCGCCGAGCGCGATGTGGCACCACCCCATGACGTTCAGGTCCCGGGCCTCGGTCGCGGGGTCCCCGTCGGCGCGGGAGGCGAGCACGGCCTGCCGGCCGTAGCCCAGGGCGGCGCGGTGGTCACCGCGCAGATTGTTGATGTAGCCGAGGGCGTGGTGGGTTCTGGCCGTTTCGGTGTGCGACGCCGCGTGCTCGTCCAGCAGGGCCAGCAGGATCTGCTCGGCCTTCTCGTGCTGGCCGAGATGGGCGTAGAAGGCGGCCAGTTGGCGGCGCAGTTCGGCTGCGTACTTGGGCTCGGCCCGCGCGGTGCGGGCCGCCTGTGACGCCCGTTCCATGATCTCGACGGTGCTGTGCCAGTGGCCGCGTACGGGGAGGTAGTGCTTGACCGTCCAGCCGAGCTGCCACGCCTGCTCGTAGAGTCCGGCGTTCATGGTGGCCTGCTGGACGGCGGCCAGGGCGGGGAACTCCATGGCACGCCAGTCGACGGCCTGGTCGCGGGTCGTGATCTCGGTGACGACGGTGCCCTCGGTCGGCGCGGGGAGGTCGAGGATGATCGTCATGCTGTGGCCCAGGGTGTCGTTGACGTCCCTGGCGGTGTGCAGATAGTGGTCGAGGAGGCGGCGGAACGCTTCCTGGCGGGTGTCGTCGGGGTTCCCGGCCAAGGTGGAGTCCTCGCCGTGGGCGAGTTCGCCGGCGTAGGCGCGCACCAGGTCGTGCAGGGTGTAGTGGCCGTCGGGGGTCTCCGACAGCAGGTTGGCGTGGACGAGTTCACGCAGCCGGCGGCGGGTGTGCACGGGGGTTTCACCGGCCAGCGAGGCCGCCGCGTGCAGGGATGTCTCCGGTCCGGGGTGTACCGACAGCAGCCGGAAGAGCCGGGCCGTATCGGCGGCCAGCGCGGTGTAGGACCAGGAGAAGGCGGCCCGCACGTCCATGGTGTCCGCGTCGGTGAACGCTTCCAGGCCGCCCTCCAGTTCACGCAGTTCGCGGGCGACCGCCTCAAGGGTGAGTCGCGGCGCGCTGTCCAGCCGGGCGGCCACCAGGGCGACGGCCAGCGGCAGGCGTCCGCACAGCTCGACGATCCGGGCCGCGGCGGCCGGCTCGGCGGCGCAGCGCTCCTGGCCGATGCGCAGGCCCAGCGCGTGGACGGCTTCCTCCCGGGTCCAGACGTCCAGGAGAATCGGGACGGCCTCCTCCACGACGGACAGGCCGGTGAGCTTGTTCCGGCTGGTGACGATGGTCAGGCAGGTCGGGGTCCGCGGCAGCAGCGGGCGGACCTGGTCGCTGTCGCGGGCGTTGTCCAGGACCAGCAGGACCCGGCGCCCGTCCAGCTTGGCGCGCAGCAGCTCCGACTTCCCCTCCACCGTGGCGGGCAGTTCGTGCGGGGTGACACCGAGGGCGGTCAGGAAACCGGTGAGGGCGTCGGCGGGGTCCATGACGGTGGCGGCGGGGTCGAAGCCGCGCAGGTTGACGTAGAGCTGGCCGTCGGGGAAGTCTCCGGCGAGGCGGTGTGCCCAGTGGACGGCCAGCGTGGTCTTGCCGATGCCGGCCATGCCGCCCACCGCGCCGATCACGACGTGCTGCGGCCGGGCCCCGACCCGGTCCAGCAGCGACAGGGCCCGGTCGAGCTCGGCCTGGCGACCGCAAAACCCGCGAAGGTCCGGCGGGAGTTGTGAGGGAACCCACTCGCGGCCGGAGCGGGCGGCCTCGACCAGGGCGGCGTGGTCGGCGGGCGAGAGCCGCAGCGCCTTGGCCAGGGCGGTCAGCGTGCGCTGCTGGGGCGTGCGGCTGTGACCGCGTTCCATGTCGCTGATGGCCCGCGCGCTGACCCCGGACGCCTCGGCCAGTTCCTCCATCGTCCAGCGGGCGCGCTGCCGCAGATCGCGCAGCAGGGTGCCGAAGGGGCGTCTTTCCGTCATGTCTTCCCTCGTCAGTCGGCGCGTCGCTTCCCGCCGCAGGATACGCACGACGGCCGGTCGTCGCAGTTCCCCGCCGGGGGCGCGTCGCCTCAAGTCCCCTGTTCCGCCGATCAGTTGGGCGGACCAGGAGCGGCGTCCGGCCCCGTTCCGGTGTCGGGGACTTCGCGGGGGCGGCTCCGCCGTTCGCGACGGCTGCGCCGGGGCCGTGGATGGTCTTCGGTTTCGGTCCGCCCTTCACACGCGCCCTGTTTGTTTTCCAGAAAGCCGACATACTCCGGCACCGAGCGGACGACCGATGACGGGTGGCCCGACTATTACGGGCTTCCGATGCGCCAGGGCAGCCATTGGCTGCCGTACGGCTTCGGCTTCGGCTTCGGCTTCGGGGGGAATTGCCACTGGATACCGGGCGGTACGCCCGAGCCCGTCGTCGCCGCGTCCCCGCGGTCGGCCCGCCGGTCCCGCCGAGCCGGCGGCGGGCCACCCGCGCACCCGCCGCCGGCGCCGGCCGGTCGTCGAGCCGACGAGCATAATGGTTTTGCTCTCCTGGCGCCCGGCATTCCGGAGATTCACCAGGACCTCTTTCTCCGCTTCGACGTGAGGGATGCCCGCGAAGCCGAGAACCTGACGCGTGAGTCAGCAACCACCGTGGTCCGAGGGGTCGTCGGGTCATCGCCGTCGTGAGTCGGCGGGGTACGGCGGAGAGCCGCGGCGAACCCGGCGCGGCACGCCGCAGCCGCCCTCACCGGGTTCCGCGTCTTGCCGGTGCGGCCGGCGGGCCGATGGGGGCGCACACCCGGTCCGGATAACTGCGCCCCCTTCGCCGCATATCTTTTGACCTGCCGATTAACACGCCAGCAATGATGCACCCAAACTAAGTGACCACTAACTGCTAAATTCTAATTACGGCAACTTCAGGTTAATAACGAGCGCAACTTGCCATGAGCCACTGGATTTCTGCTTTTTCTCCTCTAGTATCGGCTGCGCATAACACACGGGCCGCAGGCTTGCGGCCGACCACCAGCAGATATTCCCCCGGAGGTCCGGACGATGGCTGTTGTCGCCGCGAAGGACGCACAGGACTGGCTGATCGAGAAGATCGCCCACCGCCTCGGCGTGGATCAGAGTGAAGTCTCCCCTGAGCGGTTCTTCGACGAACTTGACCTGGACTCGACCGAGGCCCTGATCCTGGCCGGCGAGTTGGAGAACTGGCTCGGGTTCGAACTGGGCACCACGGCGCTGTGGTACCACCCGACGATCAAGGACCTCGCCCTGTTCATAGCGGAGGAGAGCTCCCAGCGTGCCGACGCGGCCTAGAATCACACCCCGGGTCGTCCACCGGTTCCGTGAGGCCGGACCGGCCGGGCACACCGTCTTCGTGGTCCACCCGGGCGCGCTGCCCGCCACCGTCCACCGGACGCTCGCGGCGGCGCTGCCCGAGGGCACCGGTCTGACGGTGCTGGACCTCAGCGCGCTGCCCGAGTACTGGGAGCCGGCGCTGACCGGCGACCAGCCGTCCACCACCGTGGACGACCTGGCCGCCCGGCTGCTGGAGCTGCTGCTCGCCGAGGTGGCCGGCGGCTCGTTCGCCCTGGCGGGCTGGTCGTTCGGGGGCGTGGTGGCGCACACCATGACGACGCTGCCGGCCGCGGGACGGCTGCCCGGCCGGCTGGTCCTGCTGGACAGCATCGCCCCCACCGAGGCCTACACCCCGGCCGAGGACGACCTGGACCAGCCGATGCTGCTGGACTGGTTCGCCATGTATCTGGGCGCCAAGCGCGGCCGGCAGCTGCCCGGCGCCCCCGACCGCTACGCCGGCCACAGCCCGGAGTCCGGCCTGGCCGCCGTACTGGAGGCATCCGTCGGCGCCGGGGCGCTGCCGGCCGACACCTCGCTGCCCGGACTGCGCAAGCTCTACGACACCTTCGTCGACGGGCTGCTGCGCAACAACCGCCTGACGGCGGCGCACCGGCCGCGGCCGGCCGCCCTGCCGCTGGTGCTGCTGAAGGCCGAACGCAGCCTGATCCACGGCGACCCGGACCTGGGCTGGCCGGAGCTGGCGGCCCGCGGCCTGACCGTACTGCCGTGCCCCGGCGACCACTACACCATGCTCAGCCGCTCCGACTCGGCGGCGGTCATCGCGCACGCGCTGCTCGCCGACGCCCCCGACGGCGTCCCGGCGCCGCGCACGACCGGCGAGGAGCTGTCAGCCGCCCGCCCGTGATCCGGTCCCCGCTTCTGAAAGCAGGAGAGCTTCTCAGTGAACCGTAACCAGGGAGCCGACCTCGACCGTCGGCTCGCGCGCGATCCCATAGCCATCGTCGGTCTCTCCGCGCTCTACCCCAAGTCCGCCAACCTGCGTGAGTTCTGGAGCAATGTCGTATCGGCGGCCGACTGCATCGAAGACGTGCCGGCCGGCCACTGGGACGTGGACGAGCACTACGACCCCGATCCCAGCGCGCCCGACAAGACCTACGCCAAGCGCGGCGGCTTCATGCCCACCGTGCCGTTCAACCCGCTGGAGTTCGGCCTGCCGCCGAACACCCTGGAGGTCACCGACGTCCTCCAGCTGCTCAGCCTGGTGGTCGCCCGCGACGTACTGAAGGACGCCGACGCGGGACAGTCCTGGTACGACCCGGCCCGGACCGGCGTCATCCTCGGCATCACCGGCGCCAACCAGCTCACCCAGCCGCTGTCCGCCCGGCTCCAGACGCCGGTGATCAAGGAAGTGGTGCGCAGCTGCGGTCTGTCCGACCGGGACGCCGAGGAGATCGCGGAGAAGTTCAAACTCGCCTTCGCGCCCTGGGAGGAGAACTCCTTCCCCGGCATGCTGGGCAATGTGGTGGCCGGCCGGATCGCCAACCGGCTGGACCTGGGCGGCACCAACATGACCATCGACGCGGCGTGCGCCAGCTCGCTCGGCGCGCTGAAGGCCGCAGTCAGCGAGCTGCTCGAAGGGCGCGCCGACACGATGCTGACCGGCGGCTGCGACGCCGAGAACACCATCTTCATGTACCTGTGCTTCAGCAAGACGCCCGCCTTCTCCAAGGCCGGCCGGATCCGGCCGTTCGACCAGGACGCGGACGGCACCCTGATCGGCGAGGGCATCGGCATGCTGGCGCTGCGCCGGCTGGCCGACGCCGAGCGCGACGGCAACCGGATCTACGCGGTGCTGCGCGGCATCGGCTCCTCCAGCGACGGCCGCTTCAAGTCCATCTACGCGCCGCGCAAGGAGGGCCAGACCGTCGCCCTGCGCCGGGCCTACGAGGACGCCGACTGCTCCCCCAGCTCGGTCGAGCTGTTCGAGGCGCACGGCACCGGCACGGCGGTCGGTGACGCCACCGAGCTGTCGGCGCTGGCCGAGGTGGTCGGTGACAGCACCAAGCAGCGCCAGTACGCCGCGGTCGGCAGCGTCAAGTCGCAGATCGGGCACACCAAGGCGGCGGCCGGCGCCGCCGGTCTGATCAAGCTGTCGATGGCCCTGCACCAGCGGGTGCTGCCGCCGACCATCAACGTCGACGCTCCCAACCCGGCCATCGACTTCGGCAACAGCCCGTTCTACGTCAACACCGTCAGCCGGCCCTGGATCCGCGACCCCGAGCGACCGGAGCGGCGCGCGGCCATCTCGTCGTTCGGCTTCGGCGGCACCAACTTCCACTGCGTGCTCCAGGAGTACGGCGACGACAGCGAGGTGCGCAGCGTGGCGCCGGTCGCCGCGGTGCACCTGTGGCACGCGCCGGACACCGCCGCGCTGACGGCCGCGCTGGCCGCCGGCGCCCCCGCCGCCGAGGGTCCGGCGCCGTCCGGGCACGCCAGGATCGCGCTGGCCGCCAATGGCGCCGAGCAGTTGGACGAGTTGCGCGCGCTCGCTCTGGAGGGCCTGCGCGCCCGCCCGGACGCGGCGCACTGGACCCACCCCCGGGGCATCCACTTCCGCGCCCGCGCCGCCGACCCGGGCAGGATCGGGGCGCTCTTCGCCGGCCAGGGCAGCCAGTACGTGGACGCCGGCCGTACCGCCGTGATGGCGCTGCCGCCGCTGCGGACCGCCTTCGACCAGGCCAACCAGTACTTCCAGGGTACCGAGACGCTGTCCAGGGTGGCCTTCCCGCCGCCGGCGTTCGGCGAAGCGCAGCGGCAGGCGCAGGAGGAGTCGCTGCGCCGCACCGAGTACGCCCAGCCGGCCATCGGCGCGCTGTCCATGGGCCACTACCGCTATCTGCGCGAACTCGGCTTCGCCGCCGAGGGGTTCCTCGGGCACAGCTTCGGTGAGCTGACCGCGCTGTGGGCGGCCGACGCGGTGGACGACGCGACCTTCCTGTCGCTGGCCCGGGCCCGCGGCGCGGCGATGGCGCCGCCGGACATCGAGGGCTTCGACGCGGGCGCGATGGCCGCGGTCAGCGCGTCCGAGCAGGACACGCTGGCGCTGATGGCCGGCATCGAGGACCTGGCGGTCTGCAACCGCAACGCCCCCGCGCAGACCGTAGTCGGCGGCTCCACCGCCTCGGTGGACCGGCTGCTGGCGGCGGCCGGGGCCGCGGGCGTACGGGCGAAGCGGCTGCCGGTGTCGGCGGCGTTCCACACGCCGTTCGTGGCGCACGCGGTGGAAGCGTTCCGCGGCGGCGTCGACAACGCCGAGATCCGGGCGCCGCACGGCACGGTGTTCGCCAACACCCCCGGCGCCTCGTACGGCGACAGCGTCGAGGCGAACCGCCGGGTGCTGGCCGAGCAGCTGATCAACCCGGTCGCGTTCGCCGACCGGGTGGAGGAGATGTACGCGGCGGGCTTCCGCACCTTCGTGGAGTTCGGACCCCGGGGCGTGCTGGCCCGGCTGGTGCGCGACATCCTCGGTGACCGCGAGCACACCGTCGTGTCGCTGGACGCCGGCCCGAACCAGGACGCGGACCTCGCGCTCAAGCGTGCGGTGGCGCAACTCGCCGTGCTGGGCCTGCCGTTGGCGACCGCCGACCGCTACACCGCCGCGGCGCCGGCCGAAGCGCCGGTCAAGGGGATGGTCATTCCTCTCAACGGCATCAACTACGTCTCGGACGCCCGCAAGGCCAAGTACCGGGAAGCGCTGGACAACGGCTACCGCGTGGTGCTGCCCGCGCCCGCTCCCGCCGCGGTCGCGGCGCCCGTGCCGGCCGGAGTCGGCGCGCGGGCCGGGTCGGACACTCCGCCGCCCCGCCCGCCGGCGGCGCTGCCCGCGCCGTCGCCAGCGCCGGTGCCGGTGTCGGCGCCGGTCCAGGTTCCGGTGCCCGCCGCCGCGTGGGGCGGCCCGGCCGACCCGGTCGGCGCCCTGGCGCCGCGGACACCCGCCCCGGCGGCGCACTCGCCGTCCGCCGAACTCTCAGACAGGCTCACCGTGACCGAGGAGACACCCTCCGCGGGGCCGGCCGGCCCCACCTCGCCCACGCGGCTGGACAGTCTGGTCGCCGACCATCTGTCCCTGCACGACCAGTACCTCAACAGGCAGTTGGACAGCGTGCGCCAGCTGACCGAACTGCTGACCCAGGCGGTCGGCCAGGGCCAGGTCCACGAGGTCATGCCCGGCGTCTCCGCGGTCAAGGAGCACGGGCTGGCGATCGGCCGGACGCATCTGCGGGCCAACGAGATCCTGCGGGAGCTGGCCGGTTTCGAGTACGGGTCGGCGCCCGCGCCGGCACCGGCACCGGCCGCACCGCCGGCCGCGCCGCTCGCACCCGCCGCCTTCCTGCCGCCCCAGCCCGCCGTGGCCCCGCGGTACACACCGGCCCCGGCACTGCCGGCCGCTCCGGCGGCCCTGGTCGCGCCGCCCGCCCCAGCGCCGAAGGCGCCGGCACCCAAGGCCCCGGCGCTGAAGGCTCCTGCTCCGGAGGCTCCAGCCGCTCTCACCCCCGCACCCGCGCCGGCGCCGGCCGCGGTGGACGCCTCAGCGGTGCAGACGGCGCTGCTCCAGGTCGTGTCCGAGAAGACCGGCTACCCCACCGACATGCTCGACCCCGCCATGGACATCGAAGCCGACCTCGGCATCGACTCCATCAAACGCGTCGAAATCATGGGCACCCTCCAAGAACACTTCCCCACCACCACCCACGCCGGCCCCGAACAACTCGCCGAACTCCGCACCCTCAACGACATCACCACCTTCATCACCCGCCACATCACCACCACCCCCACAACCACCAGCACCGCCACACCCGCCCCCGCCACGGTCGACGCCGCAGCCGTACAGACCGCACTCCTCCAAGTCGTCTCCGAAAAGACCGGCTACCCCACCGACATGCTCGACCCCGCCATGGACATCGAAGCCGACCTCGGCATCGACTCCATCAAACGCGTCGAAATCATGGGCACCCTCCAAGAACACTTCCCCACCACCACCCACGCCGGCCCCGAACAACTCGCCGAACTCCGCACCCTCAACGACATCACCACCTTCATCACCCGCCTCAGCGGAGCAACTCCCGCCACCACACCAGCCCCCGCCACGGTCGACGCCGCAGCCGTGCAGACCGCACTCCTCCAAGTCGTCTCCGAAAAGACCGGCTACCCCACCGACATGCTCGACCCCGCCATGGACATCGAAGCCGACCTCGGCATCGACTCCATCAAACGCGTCGAAATCATGGGCACCCTCCAAGAACACTTCCCCACCACCACCCACGCCGGACCCGAACAACTCGCCGAACTCCGCACCCTCAACGACATCACCACCTTCATCACCGGTCTCAGTGGAGCGGCTCCGGCCGCCGCGCCGGCCGTGTCGGCGACGGTCGCGCCCGCCGAGCCGGCCGCGTTATCCGAACCGGCCGACGAGGACGCGGCAGGGATCGGTCGCGGCCAGGCGGTACTGACGCCGCTGCCCGAGCCTGACCGGCTCGTCCGCGCCTTCCCCGAGGGCTCCACCGCGCTGCTGGTGGACGACGGCGGGGAGCTCGTACCGCCGCTCGCCGAGCGGCTGGCCGCCGAGGGGTGGCAGCTCGCCGTCCTGCGGCTGCCCGAGGTGGCCGAGCGGCTGACCGGCGTCACCGACCACCCGCTGTCCGGCTGGGGCACCGCCGAACTGGCCGCCCGGATTGCCGAGGTGACCGATCGTCAGCCGCGACTCGTGCTGCTGCCGGCCACCCGGCAGGATCTGGACTGGCGCGACGGCGTACGACGTCTGGCGCACGGTCTGCTGATCGCCAAGCACGTGGTGGCGCCGCTGCGCGCGGCCGCCGCGACCGGCCGGACCGCCTTCGTCACCGTCACCGCGCTGGACGGCGCCTTCGGTCTGCGCGGTGTCGCCGAGTCGCTGGCCCCGGCCGGTGGTTACGGCGGCCTGGTCAAGACGCTCGCCATCGAGGCGCCGGAGGTGTTCTGCCGGGGCGTCGACCTCGCGCCGGGCCTCGACCCGGCCAGCGCCGCCGCACTGGTCACCGCCGAGCTGCACGACGCGGCGGCCGGCCCGGTGCAGGTCGCCCGGGACGGTGTCCGGCGGGTCGCCCTGTCGCTGGCCGACACGCCGTTCGCCGAGCGCGCCGGACACGGCGGCACGCTGCCGCCCGAGCCGACCGCCGACGATCTGCTGGTGGTCACCGGCGGCGGCCGGGGCATCACCGCGAGCTGCGTGGTGGAGCTGGCCGGCCGCTACCGCACCGGGCTGCTGCTGCTCGGCCGCACCCCGCTGTCGGACGAACCCAGCTGGGCGGCCGGACTGTACGGCCCGGCCGACCTGAAGGCCGCAGCCGTCGCCCACCTCCGCGAGCAGGGCGAGAAGCCGGTGCCCAAGCGGGTGGAGCAGCTGTACCAGGCGGTGGTGGCGGTGCGCGAGATCCGGCACACCCTCGACGAGGTGCACACGGCCGGCGGCACCGCCGAGTACCTGGCGGTGGACATCACCGACGCCGCCGCCGTCAAGGCGGCACTGGCCCCCTACGCCGCCCGGGTCACCGGCCTGGTGCACGGAGCCGGAGTGCTGGCCGACCAGCTCATCGAGCAGAAGAAGGCCGCCGAGATCGAGCGGGTGTTCGCGCCCAAGCTGGACGGGCTGCGGGCGGTGGTCCAGGCGCTGCCCGAGGAGCGGCTGCGGCACATCGTCCTCTTCTCGTCGGTGGCGGGTTTCTTCGGCAACCGCGGGCAGTCCGACTACGCCATGGCCAACGAGGTGCTGAACACCTGGGCCTCGTCCTTCAAGCTGCGGCACCCCGACAGCCGGGTCACCTCGGTGAACTGGGGCGCCTGGGACAGCGGCATGGTGTCACCGCAGATCAAGGAGGTCTTCGCCGAGCGGGGCATCGCGCTGATCGGCGCCCGGACCGGGCCGCGGCTGTTCACCGAGCAGTTCGCCGCCGACCGCGGCGGCGACGTGGTGACCGTGCTCGGACCGACCACCCCGCTGTCGTCGCGGTCCGCGGTCGTACCGGCCGCACCGGTCGAGGTGGAGCGGGAGCTGTCGGCGGTGGCTGACACGCCGCTGGTCACCGATCACGTCATCGGCGACACGCCGGTGCTGCCCGCCGCCCTGGCACTGGGCTGGGCCATCGGCGCGGTGGAGCGGATCACCGGCGCGACGGCCGGCCGGGTGCGGGACTTCGCAGTGCTCAAGGGCGTGGTGCTCGGCGCGGACGAGCACGACCGGCTGCGGCTGCGGGCCCGGTCCACCGCCGGCGGCGAGGGCGCCGAGGTGCTCATCGAGTCCGTCGGCGCCGAGGGCGCCGCGCGCCCGCGCTACTCGGCCACGCTGGAGCTGACCGGGGCCGGACCCGACCAGCCCCGGGTGACGGGCCTGCCCGCCCCGGGCGCCGGCCGCGACGCGGCCGGGCTTTACCAGGACGGCACGCTGTTCCACGGACCCGCGCTGCGCGGCATCCGCACGGTGGCGGCCGAGGACGGCGTCCGGCTGGTGCTGGGCTGCGAGCTCGCCGAACCCCCGGCGTCCGGCGGGGCGTTCAGCGGGGCGCTGTACGGCCCCGGCACCGCCGACCTGCTGCTGCAGGCCGCGCTGGTCTGGAACCGGCTGCACCGGAACACCGCCAGCCTTCCGCTGGGGGTGGCCGACGCCCGGTTGTACGAGGCGCTGCCCGACGGCGGCCCCTTCCTGGTGGTGGTCGAGCCCGCGGACCCCGCGGCCGACACGGGGTCCGCGATCACCAAGCTCACGGTGACCGCGTGCGCCCCCGACGGGCGGGTCCTGGCCCGCTTCAGCGGTGTATCGCTCGCCGCCGCACCGCAGTTGGCCGCCAAGTTCGTGAACAGCTGACGAACCCGCCCGGCCGGGGCCGGGCGCTTCGGCGCCCGGCCCCGGCATCCAGCCTGGAGGGAACCACAGTCCGCATGAGCAAGTTCGCCATCGTCGGCCTTTCCTGCCTTTTCCCGGGTGCCGCCTCCCCGGCCGGCTTCTGGAACAATCTGCGGGCCGGGGTCGACAGCCGCCGGGAGGGCGGCGAAGAGGTCTTCGGACCGGCGCCGCCGCCGGGCGACGCCGACCCGGACCACCGGATCTACTGCGCGCGGGGCGGCTTCGTCACCGACTTCGCCTTCGACCCCGCCGGCTACCGGCTCGACGCGGACTACCTGGGCCGGCTCGACCGCCTCTACCACTGGACGCTGCACACCGGGCGCGAGGCACTGCGCGACAGCGGCCATGCCGAGCGGCCGGAGCTGCTGGCCCGCACCGCCCTGGTGCTGGGCAACTACTCCTTCCCGACCCCGGCCTCGGCCCGGGTCAGCCTGCCGCTGATCGAGCAGGCGGTGCTCCACGGGCTGCGGACCGCGGGGCTGCCCGGCACCGGTCCCGCCCTCGCCGGCCCGGCGTGGACAGCGGACGGCCCGGCCGCCGAGGACATCAGGGTCAGCGGCGCCCCGGCCGCGGTGGCCGCCGCCGCGCTGGGCCTGGGCGGTCCCCGCTACGCGCTGGACGCCGCCTGCTCCTCCGCGCTGTACGCGCTGAAGCTGGCCTGCGACCACCTCGACTCCGGGCAAGCGGACCTCGCGCTGGCCGGCGGGGTCTGCGCGCCGGACCCGACCCTCATCCACCTGTCCTTCTCCGACCTGCACGCCTACCCGGAGAACGGCTTCAGCCAGCCCTTCGACGCCGCGTCCGGCGGCATCCTCACCGGCCAGGGCGCCGGCATGCTGGCAGTGCGCCGGCTGGCCGACGCGGTGGCCGACGGCGACCGTATCTACGCGGTGGTGGACGGCATCGGCCTGTCCAACGACGGCGCCGGCCGCCACCTGCTGCTGCCCAACCCCGAGGGCCAGCAGCGCGCGTACGAACACGCCTACGCCCAGGCCGGTGTGGCGCCTTCCGACATCGACTACCTGGAGTGCCACGCCACCGGGACCCCGGCCGGCGACCGCACCGAACTGGACTCGGTGGTGCGCTTCTTCGGCGCCCACGGCCCGGTGCCGCCGATCGGGTCGGTCAAGGGAAACATCGGCCACCTGCTGACCGTCGCCGGGCTGAGCAGCATGGTCAAGGTGATTCTGGCCATGCGGAACGGCCACATCCCGCCCACGCCCGGCGTCGCCACCCCGCTGGCGCCCGGCGCCGGCGCGGGCGACGACATCTTCGTCCGGACCGGCCGGGACTGGCCGCAGCGCGGCGCCACCCGCCGGGCCGCGGTCTCCGCGTTCGGCTTCGGCGGCACCAACGCGCATGTGGTGCTCTCCTCCCCGCCGACCGACCTGCCGACCGACCCGGGGACCGCCCCGGCGGCCGGGGACGGCGGCGCGGCGGCGGCCACGGAAGCGCTTGACGTGGTCGGCATCGGCGCCCACTTCGGGCCGCTGGACAGCGCCGACGCCTTCGAACGCGCGCTGTTCGACGGGCGGGACGCGTACGGGCCGCTGCCCGCCCGCCGCTGGCGCGGGCTGGAACAGACCGCCGAGGGAGTGCTGGCCGCCGCCTCGCTGGCCGGTGCGGCCACCCCGACCGGGGCCTTCGCCGACACCGTCACCGTCGACCCGATCGACCACCGCATCCCGCCGGCCGACCTGCGCAACTACAACCTCCAGCACGCCCTGGTCTCCAAGGTGGCCGACGAGGCGCTGCGCGACGCCGGCTACTCGCGTACTCCGGCCGCCGGCGGCACCTCGCCCGCCCCGCGCCGGATCGGCGTGGTCATCGCCATGGAGATCGAGCCGAGCGCCCATCTGCACCTGGCCCGCTACGGCCTGGACGCCTTCCTGCGCTCGGTCTTCGACGGCTCCGAGGTGACGCTCACCGGCGAGCAGCGGGCCGAGCTGTTCCGGATCGCCCGTGACGGAGTGCACCAGCCGATCGTGGCCAACGAGGTACTGAGCTACATCGGCAACATCATGACCAGCCGGATCTCCTCGCTGTGGAACCTGACCGGCCCGTCCTTCACCATCTCCGCCGACGGCGCCGGCACCGCTGAGGCGCTGCGGGTGGCCCGTCTGCTGCTGCTCGACGACACCGTGGAGTCCGTACTGGTCGGCTCCGTCGACCTGGCCGGCTCCCCGGAGAACCTGCTGCTGCGCGCCGCCCGGCAGGGCGCCGGCGACGGGCCGGCCGAGGGCGGCCTCGCCTTCGGCGCCGGCCAGGGCGGCTCCCGGACCGGTGAGGGCGCCGGCGCGGTGGTCGTCACCCGGCCGGGCGCCGCGGCGCGACCCGCCTACGCCCGGCTGGAGTCGATCGCGGTCCGCTACGGCGCCGCCGCGGACGGCGGGCTGCCGCGGCCCGACGCCTCGCTGCTGGCCGACGCCGCCGCCGAGTCGCTGGCGCGGGCCGGCATCACCGCGGCCGACATCGGCTACCTGGAGGCCGGTGCCACCGGTCACCCGGCCACCGACCTGGCCGAACTCGGGGCGCTGGCCGAGGTGTACCCGGCCGGCTCCGGCAGTGTCGCGCTGGGCAGCGCCAAGGCGCACCTCGGGCACACCGGCGGCGCCGCCGAGATGGCCGGCCTGCTGCGGGCCGTGCTCTGCGCCCACCACGGCTACCTGCCGGGGACCCCGTCCTGGAAGCGCCCGGGCGACGAGGCCGCGCCGCTGCTGGCCGCCTCGTCCCTGTACGTGCCGGACGCCTCCCGGCCGTGGCTGCGGCGTACCCGCGGTGCCCGCCGCTACGCCGCCGTCAGCTTCATCGGCGAGAGCGGGGCGCACGGCCAGCTGGTCGTCTCCGCCGAGCACTCCCGGCAGCTGCCGCACCGGCCGCGCTGGGAGCGGGCCGGCGGGCCCCTGCTGCTGCCGCTGGCGGGCGGCTCGGTGGACGGGCTGCTGGCCGAACTCCGGAGCCGCGCCGACGAGTTGCGGGACGGCGCCGACGCCCGGGCCATGGCGCGCGAGGCCGTGCACGCGCTGCCCGGCGGCGGACGCGCACCGGCCCCCGGCACACTGCGGGTGGTCCTGGTCGGGGCCGACCGCGAGGAACTGCTGCGGCAGGCGGAGCTGGCCCTGGGCGGCCTGCCCGCGGCGCACGCGGCGGGCAAGGAGTGGAGCACTCCGGCCGGCAGCTTCTTCACCGGGCAGCCGCTGGGGCCGGACGCCAAGGTCGCCCTGGTCTACCCGGGAGCGTTCAACAGCTATCCCGGGCTCGGCCAGGACCTGTTCCGGGCCTTCCCCGAGCTGCTCGCGCGGTTCGAGGAGGAGGCGGCGGAGCCGGACCGGACGTTCCGCGCGGCCGACCTCTATCCGCGCACCCAGGTCACCCCCGGGCGGCGCGAGCTGATGGGACTGGAGGCCGGGCTCGGTGACGATCTGCCGTTCATGCTGGCGACCGGCACCACCTTCGCCAACCTCTACACCGACCTGGTCCGCGACATCCTCGGCGTGCCGGCCCACGGCGCGTTCGGCTACAGCCTGGGCGAGAGCAGCATGCTGTTCGCCACCGGCGGCTGGGAGCGCGCCGCGCGCCGGGACGACCGGATCAGCAGCACCCCGCTGTTCCAGGACCGGCTGTGCGGTCCGCGGCTGACCGTCCGCGAGCTGTGGGACGTGCCGCCGCGGACTCCCGACGACGCGGTGTGGGCCTGCCATGTGCTGCTCACCGACGCGCCACGGGTCCGCGCGGCGGTCGCCCGGTACGAGCGGGTGTTCCTCACCCACGTCAACACGCCGACCGAGGTGGTGATCGCCGGCGACCCGGCCCAGTGCAAGGCGCTGATCGCCGAGCTGGGCTGCCCGGCGGCCAGGTCGCCGGTGAACTCGGTGATGCACTGCCCGGTGGTGGACGGCGAGCTGGCCGGCCTGGCCGAGCTCAACGACCACCCGGTCGGCTCCACCGGCGGGCTGGAACTGCTCAGCGCCTACGACTACGCGCCGATCGGGTCGCTGGACCGGGCCACCGTGGCGGAGCGGATCGCCCGCACGCTGCGCGACACCATCGACTTCCCCCGGCTGGTGGAGACCGCCTACGACCGCGGCTACCGCTACTTCATCGAGGTGGGCCCCGGCGCGACCTGCACCCGGTGGGTGCACGACAGCCTGGGCGGACGCCCGCACGTGGCGGCCGGAGTCGACCGCCGCGGCACGTCCTCGGTCCGCAGCCTGGCCGCGCTGGCCGCCCGGCTGGCCGCGCACGGCCTGCCGGTCGATCTGGCCGCGCTGTGCGAACCGGCGCCGCGGACCGCCGCGGCCCCGGCCCGGCCCGCCTTCGCGGTGGGCGGCGGCGAGTCCATCCCGGAGCGCGTGGCGGAGCGGGCCCGTCCGCTGCTGGCCGCTGCCGCCGCCGCGCCGCGCACGGCGCCCGCCGACCGTACCGCCGCTCCGGTCCTGACCTCAGCGGCCCTCGGCCCGTCGGGCGGCCACGACCGCTTCGACCCGCCGCGGCCCGTCCCGCAGCGACCCGCCGTCATGGAGGAACGAGAGCAGATGCCCGCCGACCCCTCACTCGCCGAACCCGAGGCCATCGTCTTCGACGGCGAGCCGGTCTCCTTCCTGCCCTGGGCGGTGCACGAATCCGGCCCCCAGCCGGCCCCCACCGCGCCGCCCGCGTCCGGCCGGGTCACGTCTCCCCCGGCCCCGGCGGTCCGCCGGCCGGCCGCGCCGAGAACGCCGGACCAGTGGGATCAGTCGGAAACACCGGACCGGCCGGACACCTCGGACACGCCGCCCGCGCCGGGCCCGGACGGCGTGCCGTCGGTCGTCGCCGAGCTGGTCCGCGACGTGCGCCGGCAGATGATCGACACCCACCTGGTGGTGATGGAGACTCAGCAGGTCCTCCAGGACAGCGCGCTGTCCGCGATGCGCTCCCTGCTGGGCCCCTCCCCCGCCGCGCCGCCCGCCCCCGCGGCTCCCGTACCCGCCCTCGCGCGCCCGCGGCCGCCGGCCGCGCTGCCACCGGCCCCGGCCGTGTCCGCGCCCGCACCGTCCGAGCCGACCGCGCTGTCCGAGCCTCCTCAGCCCTCCCCGGCCGCGCCCGTCACCGGGCGGGTCAAGCCCGACGGCGTGCTCTGGGACCAGCAGGATCTGCTGGAGTTCGCCACCGGCAGCCTGGCCGCGGTCTTCGGTCCCGGCTTCGCCGAGGTCGACGGCTACGCCAAGCGCGTCCGGCTGCCCGCTCCCCCGTACCACTTCGTCACCCGCGTCACCGCACTGGACGCCGAGACCGGCGACTACCGCCCGTCCTTCATCCGCACCGAGTACGACGTGCCCGAGGACGCCTGGTACGCGGTGGACGGCGGGGTGCCGCCGGCCGTGGCGATCGAGGCCGGGCAGTGCGACCTGCTGCTGATCAGCTATCTCGGCATCGACTTCCGCAACAAGGGCGAGCGGATGTACCGGCTGCTGGACAGCACCCTGGTCTTCCACGGCGACCTGCCGAGCACCGGGCAGACGCTGCGCTACGACATCTCGATCAACCGCTTCGTCCGGCAGGGCGATGTCACGCTGTTCTTCTTCAGCTACCTCTGCTACGCCGACGGCGAGCTGATCCTGGAACTCAAGGACGCCTGCGCCGGGTTCTTCAGCGCCGAGGAACTGGCCACACCGCTGGGCGTGGTGGAGAGCGACCGGGACAAGGCCCGGCGCGCCGCGCTGACCCGCACATGGTTCAAGCCGCTGGCCCGCACCGACCGCGACCACCTGACCGCCGAGCACCTGGAGCTGCTGGCCCAGGGCCGGACCGGCGAGGTGTTCGGCCCCGAGCACGCGCAGGACCCCGGTCTGAACCCGGCGCTGCGGCTGCCGGACGCCCGGCTGCGGATGATCGACGAGGTGACCGTCGACCGCACCGGCGGCCCGCGCGGCATCGGTCTGATCGGCGCCGTCAAGCACCTCGACCCGCACGCGTGGTACTTCGAGTGCCACTTCTCCGACGACCCGGTGCTGGCCGGCTCCATGGTGGCCGAGGGCGCGGTGCAGGCGCTCCAGACGTATCTGCTGCACCAGGGCATGCACCTGGTGATGCCCGACGCGCGGTTCCAGACCATCATCGGGCTGCAGACCGAGGTGCAGGTCCGCGGCCAGATCACACCCGAGCACTCCGCGATCCGCTACGAGATCGAGGTGATGGAGCTGACGATGCTGCCGCGCCCGTCGGTGGTCGCGGACGTGCTGGTGTATCTGGCGGACCGGCCGGTGATCCGGATGCGGAACTTCGGCATCCAGGTCCGCGAGAAGCCCGGCACGCCGTACCGGCCGGGCGCCGGCGGGGTGCCGGTCTTCCTCGGCCGGCGCAACCGGCGGGGCGAGCCGGCCATGATCAACGAACTGCACCTGGCGCACGCCGCCAAGGGCGACCTCGGTACCGCCATGGGCCCGGAGTTCGACATCTACGGCGAGCGGCGCGCGCCCTACATCCCCAACGGCGACTTCCAGTTCGTGGACCGCATCATGAGCCTGTCCGGCACCCGCGGGGACCTGACGCCCGGCTCGGAGATGGTCACCGAGTACGACTCGCCGGCCGACGCCTGGTACTACCGGCAGACCCCGTACCCCCACCTGCCCAACGCCGTGCTGATGGAGACCTCGCTGCAGGCCGCCATCCTGCTCGGCTACTACCTGGGGGCCACGCTGGCCGAGCCCACCACCGAGTACCGGATCCGCAACCTGGACGGGCACGCCACCCTGGTCAAGGACCTGGACCTGCGGGACAAGACCGTCCGGCACCACTCCAAGCTGCTGATGACCAGTTCGGTGTCGGGCGCGGTGCTGCAGCGGTTCTCCTATGAACTGTCCGCCGACGGCGAGGTGTTCTATGTCGGCGAGTCCCTGTTCGGCTACTTCAGCGACGCGGCGCTGGCCAACCAGACCGGCCTGGACAACGGCAGCTTCGTGCCGTCCTGGCTGGAGACCGAGAAGCCCGACCCCGCGCGGGTGCGGCGGATCGAGCTGGGCCCGGGCGCGGCGGCGTTCACCGACCCGGCCGGCGGGCTGCTGAAGCTGCCCGGCGACCACTTCGACCTGGTCGACCGGGTGGACCTGGTGGCCGACGGCGGTCTGCACGGCGCGGGCTATCTGCACGGCTACCGCGCGGTCCGGGACGACGAGTGGTACTTCGACTGCCACTTCCACCGCGACCCGGTGATGCCCGGCTCGCTCGGCGTGGAGGCCGTCCTCCAGGCGATGCGGCTGTTCGTCCTGGAGCAGGGGCTGGCCGAGGGGATCGAGCGGCCCCGCTTCGCGCTCGCCACCGACGTCGAGACGAGCTGGAAGTACCGCGGCCAGATCCTGCGCGGGGACGGCGAGCTCAGCTTCGACGTGCACGTCAAGGAGGTCCGCCGTACCGAGCAGCGGCTGGTGCTGATCGCCGACGCCTACCTGGCCAAGCCGGGGCTGCGCATCTACGAGCTCATCGACGTGGCCGTCGAGGTCCGCCCTGCCGGGTGACCTTCGGCGCAGTGACCGACCGCTCCCGCGACGCCCTAGGAGACGTCATCAGCATGAACACCGCGACCACCCCGCTCCAGTGGCGGGGAGAGCAGTACCCCGAGGCCACCGCGGCCGGTATCTACCGGTCGCTGGCCGACCTGGACCAGCCCTG
This sequence comes from Streptomyces polygonati, assembly GCF_042650325.1. Taxonomy (NCBI): domain Bacteria; kingdom Bacillati; phylum Actinomycetota; class Actinomycetes; order Kitasatosporales; family Streptomycetaceae; genus Streptomyces; species Streptomyces polygonati. Next base: position 273,169 of record NZ_JBHSBB010000001.1, read on the forward strand.
TTTCGTCGTCCGCACTCCCGAGGGGATCGCCGCGGTCAGCGGCGGACGGGTGTCGGTCTCCGGCGCCCCGGCCGCCGCGCCCGGCCTGCCGCTGCTGGCCGCCGTGCCGGCGCTGCCGCCCGACCGCCTCGGCTCCCCGGCGTTCCGCGCCGCGCACGGTGTGCGCTACGCCTATCTGGCCGGCGCCATGGCCGGCGGCATCGCCTCGGCCGATCTGGTGATCGCGCTGGCCCGGGCCGGTTTCCTGGCGTCGTACGGCGCCGGCGGCCAGCTGCCGGAGTCCATCGAGGAGGCCCTGCGGCGGTTCGCCGCCGAGATCCCCGGCCTGCCGTACGCGGTCAACCTCATCCACAGCCCGAGCGAGGAGCGGCTGGAGCACGAGGCCGTCAACCTCTTCCTGCGCTACGGGGTCGCCTGCGTCGAGGCGTCCGCCTACATGGACCTCACCCCGCACGTGGTCCGCTACCGGCTCAGCGGTCTGACCCGGGACGCGGCGGGCCGCCCGGTGGCCGGGCACCGCGTCATCGCCAAGGTGTCCAGGACCGAGACCGCCGAGCGCTTCATGCGGCCCGCGCCGGCCACGCTGGTGAGCTCGCTGCTCGACCAGGGCCTGATCACCGCCGAGCAGGCGGATCTGGCCAAGTACCTGCCGATGGCCGACGACATCACCGTGGAGGCCGACTCCGGCGGCCACACCGACCGCCGGCCGCTGCCGGCGCTGCTGCCCACCGTGCTGCGGCTGCGCGACATGGTGCAGAACGAGCACCGCTACCCAGGCGCCGTCCGGGTCGGCGCGGCCGGCGGCCTCGGCACGCCGCTGGCGGTGTCGGCGGCGTTCGCCATGGGCGCCGCGTATGTGGTGACCGGCTCGGTGAACCAGTCCTGCGTGGAGTCGGGGACGTCCAAGAAGGCCAAGGCGATGCTCGCCGAGGCCGGCATCGCGGACTGCGAGATGGCGCCGGCCGCCGACATGTTCGAGATGGGCGTGGAGCTCCAGGTGCTGAAGAAGGGCACGCTGTTCCCGATGCGGGCCAAGCGGCTGTACGAGCTGTACCGCGCCTATCCGGGTCTGGACGCGCTTCCGGCGGACGAGCGGGAGCAGTTGGAGACCCGGATCTTCCGCAAGCCGCTGGCGGAGGTCTGGCAGGACTGCGCGGCGTACTTCGAGCGCCGCGACCCCGAGCAGCTGGTGCGCGCCGCGGAGAACCCCAAGCGGCAGATGGCGCTGGTGTTCCGCTCCTATCTGGGCCTGGGCTCGCGCTGGGCGGTGACCGGTCAGACCGACCGGACCGGCGACTACCAGATCTGGTGCGGCCCGGCGATGGGCAGCTTCAACGACTGGGTGACGGCCAGCTACCTCAAGGCACCGGGCAACCGCCGGGTGGCGGACGTGGCGCACCACCTGATGGCCGGCGCCGCCTTCCACACCCGGGTGGCGCAGCTGGCCACCGCGGGGGTCCGCATCCCGGCCGCCGCGGCCGACTACCGGCCGGCTCCGCTGGAGCAGGCCGCGGTCGGCTCGGCCGAGGCGGCGCTGTGAACGGGGTGGCCGCGGCCGAGGAGCTGGAGCAGCTGCTGGGCAGCGCCTCGGACGCCGGCAACCCGGCGGGCTTCGCGGCGGCGGTGGCCCGCGACGACCAGGACGAGTTCCCCACCGAACTGGCCGCGGTCCTGCGGGCGGCGGGCTTCCACCTCAACTATCTGCCGCGGTCGCTGGGCGGCCGGTTCACCACCTTCGCGGACAGCCTGACGCTGGTCCGCACCGCCGCCCGGCGCGACCTCAACGTCATGCCGGCCACGATGTTCGGCATCACCGCGCTCACCTGCCTGCTGCTGCACGGCTCGGACGAGCAGCAGCGGAAGGCGGCGCGGGTGCTGCGGCACGGCGGCGCGGTCGGCTTCGCCCTGTCGGAGGCCGAGCACGGCAGCGACCTGCTCGCCAACACCGCACGGCTGACGCCCGAGGCGGACGGCGGGGGCTGGACACTGTCCGGCCGCAAGTGGATGGTGGGGCTCGGGCAGCGTTGCGAACTGGCCTATGTCGCGGCCAGGACCGGCGAGCGCGGCCCGGCGGCCTTCTCGGCGGTGCTGCTCGACCTGCCGGCCGGGTCGGCGGCCGGCTCCGGCCTGGACCGGGGGGAACCGGTCAGGACCACCGGGATGCGCGGCATCGACTTCGCCCACCTGGACTTCACCGCGTTCCCGGTACCGGCCGACGCCCTGGTCGGACAGACCGGCAAGGCGCTGGAGGCGGCGGTCAGGGCCCAGCAGATCGTCCGGGTGATGAGTACGGCCGGCAGCCTGGGCTGCGCGGACACCGCGCTGCGGGTCACCCTCGACTTCGCGGCGGACCGTACGGTGGGCCGCACCCCGCTGCTCCAGGCGCCCTACCCGCGCCGGGAGCTGGCAGTGGCCTCGGCGGCGCTGCTGGCCGCCGACGCGGTCGCGCTGGCCGCGGCGCGGGGCCTGCATGTGGCGCCGGAGACGTTCAGCGTGTGGGGCTGCGCCGCCAAGCATGTGGTGGCCGAGGCGACCGAGGATCTGATGGGGCGGCTCAGCGGGGTGCTGGCCACCCGGTCGGTGCTGCGCGGCGAGGGGCCGGGCGCCGGTGTCTTCCAGAAGGCGCGCCGCGACGCGGAGCTGGTCCGGGTGGTCGACACCAGCGCGCTGGCCAATCTGCGGTCGTTCGCCGGACAGTTGCCGGCCCTCGCCGAGGCGCTGGCCGGCCCGGCGTCCGCGCCGGCCGACGAGGAGGCGCTGCGGACGGTGTTCGCGCTGGACTCCGCGCTGCCGCCGTACGAGCCCTCCCGGCTGGACCTGAACGCGCGCGGCCGGGATCTGGCGACCGCCGGCGCCCTGGTGGTGGCCGCCGGGCTCGCCGACGGCGGCGGCGGGGCCGCGCCCTGGGCCGGGCGGCTGGCGGAGGCGCTGCGCGGGCTGGGCGCCTCGGCCGGCCGGGCGGGTGGCGGGCCGAAGGGCGCCGCCCGGCCCGAACCGGCCGATCTGGCCGAGCGGTTCGCCTGGCTGCACGCCGCCTCCTGCTGCCTGCTGCTGTGGTGGGCCAACCAGGACGTGCCGCTGTACGGCGGCAAGCCCGGCGAGACCGGCTGGCTGGAGGCGTGCCTGGCCTATCTGCTGTCCCGGGCCGAGGGCGTCGATCCGCGGCGCGAGGCCGAGGCGCTGTATCCGGCGCTGGACGTCACGGCCGGTCTGCACCGCGCCCACCAGCTGTTCTCCGCGGTGCCGGTACGGCTGGCCGGCGGTCCCGGCACCGCGCTGCCCTCCCACGGCCGTTGAGCCGCCCGATGAACCGAAAGGACCTGGAGGAGCGGTGCCGAAACCCGATCTGACCGAGCTGGCCGACCGGCTGGAACGCCACTTGGGCGACCCGCACGACACGGCGGTCCCGATGTCGTTCGCGCGGGTGCTGGACCTCGACGAACGCGAGGAGTATCCGTACACCTTCGTCAACCTGCTCCAGCGCTGGGGGGTGCACGAGTACGCGATACCGCGCGCCCAGGGCGGGCGGGCCGGTGATGTGGAGGTGGGGTTCAACCTGCTGCGGCTGATCGCGCGGCGCGACCCGACCACCGCGACGGCGCTGATCATCACCAACCTCAGCTTCATGCCGGCCTGGATCGCCGGCACGGACGCGCAGCGGCAGACCATGGTCGACGCGATACGGCACGGCACCCGCTACGCCTGGGGGCTGTCGGAGCGCATGCACGGCAGCGACCTGCTGAACAACGAGACCGCCGCCGAACCGGCCGGCGGCGGTTATCTGCTGACCGGCGAGAAGTGGCTGATCGGCAACGGCCGGGTCGCCGACGGGCTGACCGTGCTGGCCAGGACCGATCCCAAGGGCGGCCCGGCCGGTTACTCGGTGTTCGTACTGGACAAGCGCGCCGTCCCGGCCGGCACGGTGGACGAGCTGCCGCGCGAGCGGCTGCACGGGCTGCGCGCGCTGGACATGAGCGGCTTCAGGCTGGCCGGCGTCTTCGTCCCCGAGAGCGCCCGGCTGGGGCGCGAGGGACAGGGCCTGGAGATCGCCCTGAAGAGTTCGCAGGTGGCCAGGGCGCTGATCAACGCCATCGCCCTGTCGGCCACCGACACCGCGCTGCGGGTCACCCTGGACTTCACCGAGCAGCGCAGGGTCTTCGACCGGACGGTCAGCGACATCCCCTACTCCCGGCGGCAGATCACCGAGTGCTTCGCCGACCTGATGGTGGCCGACGCGATGTGCCTGGGCGCGGTGCGCAGTCTCCAGGTGGTGCCGGAGCAGTCCGGGACCTGGTCGGCGGCGGTGAAGTACTTCGTGCCGACACTGCTGGAGCGGACCGTCTCGCAGCTCAATGTGGTCCTGGGGGCCAGGTTCTACCTGCGCGACCATCCGCACTACGGCATCCACCAGAAGATGCTGCGGGACCTGCCGGTGGCCAACTTCGCCGACGGCAACACCGTGGTCAACCTCAAGGCGCTGGCCTCCCAGCTGGACGGGCTGCTGGCCACCGCGACCGGTGACCGGCCGGAACCGCGGGCGGCGGCCGAGCGGCGGGTCCCGGTGCTCTACGGCATGGACCGCGAGCTGCCGCTGTTCGAGCCGTGGCGGCAGGAGTTGCACAGCCGCGGGCTGGACGACGCGCTGCTGGCCGCCCCGTGGTCACTGGCCGCGCTGCGGGAGCTGGCGGAGGCGGCCAAGGAGGAGGAGCGCGACTGGCTGACCCGCGCGGCCGCGGTCGCCGGCGAACTGCTGGCGCAGGTCGGGCCGCTGCGGGAGCGGACCACCGCGCTGCGGGAGCGACTGGGCCGGGCCTACGCCCAGTCGGCCGAGCTGTTCGAACTGGCCAAGGAGTACTGCGTCCTGCACGCCGCCGCCGCGTGCCTGCACACCTTCGTGCACTCGTACGACGTGATGGAGGACCCGCTGCCCAGCGGCGCGCTGCTGCTGCTCCAACTGGAGCGGCTGCGCCGCTGGAGCCGGCCGACGGAACAGGTCACCGACCAGGCGGTGGTCGACGAGGTGATGCGGGTGCTGCGCCGGTTCCACTACGACCACCGGCTGTTCTCGCACTGGCAGCTGCCGCTGGCCGAGCGGGGGGACCTGCCCGCGTCCCGTACCTGAGCCGCCGCATCACCGCCGCCACCACCACTTCCGCGAACCCCATTCCGAACCGAAGGGACAGCCATGTCCGCTCAGACCCCCAATGCCGGTCCGCTGCCCGCCGTCGCCGTCATCGGCGCCGGCGTGTCCGGCCTGTCCGCCGCCTACCACCTCAGGCAGCACGCCGACATCACCCTCTTCGACGAGGAGGACCGGGCCGGTGGACACGCCAACACGGTCCATGTCGAGGAGCCGGGCGGGGAGGTGCTGGGCATCGACACCGCGTTCGTGGTGTTCAACCGGCCCAGCTACCCCAACATGTCCCGCTTCTTCGACGAGTTGAACGTCGACACGCTGCGGCACAACGGCGGCTTCACCTTCTTCGACATCGACAGCGGGCTGCAGTTCAGCACCCGGGAGATGTCGATGTCCGACGAGCAGGCCGCCGCGTCCGGACTGCCACCGGAGTTCCTCCGGATCCGCGCCGAGGCGCGCCGCTTCCACGCACAGGGCCGGCACGACTTCCTGCGCAAGCTCACCGACATGCCGCTGGGTGAGTACCTGGACCGCGGCGGCTACAGCGAGGAGTTCCGGCACGGCTATGTGATCCTGCTGGCCACCGCGGTCTGGTCGGTGCCGGCCCACCTGATCTGGGAGATGCCGGCCACCACCGTGATCGCCTTCTTCATGGCCCACGACGAGGGTGGTCTGGGCGGCGAGCAGGTGGAGTGGCGCACGGTCACCGGCGGCTCGGTGTCGTACGTGCGCAAGGCGCTCGACGCGATCAGCCCCAAGCTGCGGCTCGGCGAGAAGGTGACCGGTGTCCGGCAGGAGGACGACGGCGTGGTGGTGGCGACCGCGTCGGGCCCGGAGCGCTTCGACTACGCGGTGCTCGCCGTGCACGGCGACCAGGCCCGTGAACTACTGGAGAACCCCGACCCGGTGCAGCAGCGGACGCTGAGCAGGATGCGGTACAACTCCTCCTCGATCGTGCTGCACACCGACACCTCGGTGATGCCCGACGACCGGGAGCGCTGGGAGAACTGGAACTACGGCAAGGTGGCGGTGGACGGCGAGACCCGCCCGTACGTCGCCTACTACATGAACCGGCTGCACCGGCTGAACGCCCGCCGGGACTACTTCGTGACGATGGACTACCCGCGCGAGATCCGGGAGGACTCCGTCATCCGGGAGCTGACGTACCACCACCCGGTCATCGACATGGACCTGCGCACCCTCCAGAAGGACATCTACACGGTCAACGAGGGCACCCGGCTGAAGCTGGCCGGCTCCTACTTCCACTCCAAGCAGCTGCACTACGACCAGATCGGCTCCCACGAGGCCGGCTTCTCCTCCGGTATGGAGGCCGCCGCCCAGCTGCTGCGGGAACTCCCCCGCGCGTAGCGGCGGGCGGGGGTCGGCGGATCCGGGGCACCGCCCCTCACGGGCGGGGGTGGTGCTTCGCCGCTGACAGGTGCTCCTGGGCCATCCGGCGCAGCGCCATCAGGGCCGGCTCGAACAGCACGGTCATCAGCACCGCGCGCTCGGCCAGTTCGAGCGGTTCGGCGGCGTCGCCGAGCTGTTCGAGGTCCAGGGCAGCGATCTGCTCGGCCAGCCGGGCGTACGGCAGCAGAGTCCGCCGGTCCAGGTCGACGTCGAGCTGCTTGAGGCTGGCGATGGCCTCGCCGAGCGTCCGCGGAGCGGTGGAAGAGGAGTGCACCACCCAGCCCATCTCCTCGATCAGCAGGTCCACTTCGCCGGCCATCGGCGGCGGCTCGGTGTGCTGCTCCCCGCTCGCGGCGTCGAGAGCGCCGATCACCAGTCCCAGGGTGTGGTGGATGTTCGCGTCGCTGTCGGCGATCGCCCGCAGGATCTCCGCCGTGGTGTGGACCGACAGTCCGCGCACGCTGATCAGGGCCCGGATCAGCCGCAGTCGGCGGACGTGGTCCTCGTCGTAGTCCGCCTGTTTGACGCCGGTCGGACGTCCGGCGGGCAGGAGTCCCTCCCGAATGTAGTACTTGATCGTCGCCACGGAGACGCCGCTGCGCCGACTGAGTTCGGAGACACGCATCGCGCTGGGGTTCCTACCCTTCACCACTGGCATTGGAGAGTGGCACTGTCTATTATGGATAGTAGAACTCACCAGTCGAGGTAATGGGAAGCGGTGCGGCGACTACTTTCCATAGCCATCACCTTATCGCCGCTTTTTGTCCGATTTTCATCCGGTTCGCGCGCACCACCGAGAAGGTCAACTGTGCCAACGCTGCCCTGGACCGCCCCGAACCCCGCCACCCCGCACACTCAGGCGCTGGTCATGGCGTCGCGGCTCGAAGTGCGCTCATTCAAGGACGTCCCCCGCTTCTTCGCCCAGGCGCTGTCCGCCTGGAAGCAGGTGCGCGCGGCTCCGGGCGCACTGGGCGCCTCGCTCATCGCCCAGCCGATGAAGCGCACCTTCTGGACGCTGTCCGCCTGGGAGAGCAAGGACGCGCTCTACGCGTACGCCGGGACCGAGCCGCACCGCGGCATCATGACGGGCCTGCGGTCGACCATGCGGGCCTCCACCTTCACCTTCTGGGAGATCCCCGTCGAACAGCTCCCGGTGAGCTGGGACGACGCGCGTCTCCACCTCGCCGAGCAGGACAAGAGCGACGGCGCGGCGCACAGCCGCTAGCGGTTCGTCCCGGCTCTTCTCGTCCCCCGAGCAAGGAAGAAAACGATGACAACGTCAGACGCCTCGCCGGCCACGACCGGCGGTTCCCCCGCGGCGGGAGGACGCAGGGTCCCGCTGTGGCTGGCCATCGTGGCGTGCAGCCTCCCGATGTTCATGGTCGCGCTCGACAACCTGGTCGTGTCCACCGCACTGCGCACCCTCGCCGGGGACCTGCACGCCAACACCCAGCAGCTGCAGTGGTTCGTCAACGCCTACGTACTCAGCTTCGCCTGCCTGCTGCTGACCGGTGCGGCCCTCGGTGACCGCTTCGGCCGGCGCCGGGTCTTCACCATCGGCATCGCGCTGTTCACGCTGGCCTCGATCGGCTGCGGCCTGTCCGACACCAGCAACCAGCTGATCACCGCCCGGGTGATCCAGGGCTTCGGCGCCGCCGCCGTCATGCCGCTGTCGCTCACCCTGCTGTCGCAGGCGGTGCCGGACCGCATGCGCGGCCTGGCGCTCGGCCTGTGGTCCGCGGTCAGCGGCGCGGCCATCGCCTGCGGCCCGGTGGTCGGCGGCGCGGTCGTCGGCGGCCTCGCCTGGGAGTGGATCTTCTGGATCAATGTGCCGGTCGGCCTGATCGCGGTGCCGCTGGCGCTGCTCACCCTCGACGAGAGCCGGCTGCCCGAGGGCGGCCTCGACCTGGTGGGCATGGTGCTGGCCGCGGTCGGCCTGCTCGCCGTCGTATGGGGCATCGTGCACGGCGACACCGCCGGCTGGGCCTCGGTGCGGGTGCTGGCCGCCTTCGCCGTCGGCGTGGTGCTGCTGACCGCCTTCGTCCGCTGGGAGCGCCGCAGCGCCCACCCGCTGCTTCCGCTGTCGTTCTACCGCAAGCGGGCCTTCAGTCTGAGCAACATCGTGTCGGCCAGCATGTACTTCGGCGTCTTCGGTTCGATCTTCCTGCTCTCGCAGTTCCTGCAGATCGCCCCGGAGCGCACGCCGCTGCGGGCCGGTGTGCTCACCTTGACCTGGACCCTGGTACCGATGTTCGTCGCCCCGGTCGCCGGGCTGCTCGCCGACCGGGTCGGCGGCGGACGGCTGATGGCCGCCGGGCTCTTCCTCCAGGCCGGCGGCCTTGCCTGGATCAACCTGGCGGCCACCGACAACACCCCCTACAGCCACCTGGCCGCCCCGATGGTCATCGCCGGCGCCGGCATGGGCCTGGTGTTCGCGCCGACCGCCGCGGTGGTGCTCGGCTCGGTCAGCCGGGAGCACGCGGGCAAGGCGTCGGGCGCGAACACCACCGTCCGGGAGATCGGCGGCGCGCTGGGCATCGCCGTACTGAGCAGCGTCTTCGTGGCCCACGGCAGCGATCGCAGCGCCGCGCAGTTCGCCTCGGGCCTGCACCCCGCCATCTGGGTGGGTGTCGCCGTCGTGGTGGCCGGCGCCTTCGCGGCCCTGGCCATCCCCGGGCCGGCGAAGACCGGCGCACAGGAGCCCGGGCGCAGCCCGGAAGACCAGGAATACCAGCCCTCGGCCGCCGTCGGCACCTGAGACGGCGGCTCCCCGCCGCGCGCCGCCCCCTCCCACCACATCCCGAGGGGGCGGCTGCGCGGTTCTGCTCCCCCTCGGCCCGGCCGGCCTGCGCAGAGGTCTACCGCGGTTCCATCCTTCTTGCCGGCACCTCCACCAAAGGGTGACACCCCATGAGAAAAACCGCTGATCAGCGGCGAGCCGACGTCGTGCGCGCGGCTTTAAAGGAATTCTCCCGGTTCGGACTGTACGGAACCTCCACCGACTCCATCGCCCGCGCGGTAGGCGTGTCACAGCCCTATCTCTTCCGGCTCTATCCCACGAAACGGGACATCTTCATCGCCACGGGCCATCACTGCTTCCAGCGCACCTACGAGGCCTTCCGCGACGCCGCGCAGGGTCTGAGCGGCTATGAGGCGCTGGAGGCCATGAAGGCGGCCTACGCGCAGTTCGCCGAGGACCGCGAGCTGCTGATGATGCAGATGCAGCTCTATGTCGCCGCCAGCTCCGACGAGGAGATACGGCGCGAGGTACTCCAGTGGTGGCAGGAACTGTGGGCCCTGCTGGCCCGGCTGACCGAGGCTCAGGAGTCCGTCATCGCGGAGTTCATGTCCTGCGGCATGCTGACCAACGTCCTGGTCGCGCTCGACGCCGGGCACGCCGCCCCCAGCAGCGAGCCGCTGGTGGCGGTCCAGGGGCATCACACCAGCGCCGCATAGGTCACGCTACGCGCGTCATCCCGCTCTTCCCGCCCGGTGCGCCGATCGGCGCGCCGGGCTCCCTCATGTCCGGGTCCCTGCTGTCCGGGCCCCTGCCGGCGGGTCGGCGCCCGGACCGGAGAAAATCCGGCTGCGGCTGAGGCCGGGTCACCTCTAGGCTGCCGCTCGACGCGCGCCGGCCCAGGGGCGCCGCCCCAGCGGTCGGTCAGCGGAACGGAGATGTGCGGAGCGATGGCCTGTCACCTGTTCGCGGTCTGCTTCGATGCGAGCCGGCCGGTGCTACTGGCGGAGTTCTGGTCCGGGCTCCTGGGCTGGAAGCCGGCCGACGATCCGCGTGACGGCGCCGTCGCGCTCGTACCGAACGACGACACCGGGTTCCGCATCCGTTTTCTGCCGGCCCAGGAGCGGAAGACCGGCCAGAACCGGATGCACTTCGATCTGACCAGCACATCCCTGGCGGACCAGCGGCGAACGGTGGCCAGGGCGCTCGACCTCGGCGCACGGCACACCGACGTCGGCCAGCGCCCGGAAGAGGGTCATGTGGTGCTCGCCGATCCCGAGGGCAATGAGTTCTGCGTCATCGAGCCGGGCAACACCTTCCTCGCGGACTGCGGCTTCATCGGGGCGCTGGCCTGCGACGGCTCACAGGAGGTCGGCTACTTCTGGAGCGAGGCGCTCGGGTGGCCGCTGGTCTGGGACCAGGATCAGGAGACCGCGATCCGCTCGCCGCACGGCGGTCCGAAGATCACCTGGGGCGGTCCGCCGCTGATGCCGAGGACGGGCAAGGACCGGATCCATTTCGACCTCACGCCACCTCTCGGCGGCGACCGGGAGGCGGAGATCGGCCGTCTGCTCTCCCTCGGGGCGACCCGCACCGGCGACGGCCGGGGTCAGGACGGCCCGGTCCTGATGGCCGACCCCGACGGCAACGACTTCCGCGTGTCGACAACTCGGTAGTACCGCCGGGTTTCCGGCGCCGGCCGTACGGTCAGGGCCGCGACGGTGGTGTGCGCAGCGCGGGGGGCCGGCCGAGCGGAGTGCCCCGCTCCTCCAGCCAGCGCACCAGTCCGGCGACGTCGATGTCGTGGGGTGCGTGGTCCTCGTAGGGCGCGAGCCCCCGCGCCGCCCGCTCAAGGAGGGCGGCGGCTCCCGCGCCGTTGCCCCGCGCGGCGTGGGTCAGCCCGACGGCCAGCTGGGCCAGGGCCCGCCACAGGGGGCGTTCGTCGGCGGGAGCGGTCTTCCACCTGTCCTCCAGGACCTCGTGGGCGTGGAAGGGCAGGCCCGCGTCGAGGAGGCGCTGGGCCTCGGTCAGGGTCTCCTCGGCCGTACGGCGGATCCCTTCCGGCGCCCGCTCCACCGCCGGAGCGCCGTAGGGCAGCGGGCGGCCGAGTCCGTCCCGCGGCCGGGCGTTTCGCGGTCTGCCGGCCGCGTCCCGGTCCCGGCCGCCCGGTGTCGCATCGCTCATACCGCCATTGTCCTCCGGCCGGCCCTGGCACCGGGCCGGGCGTACCGGACGCCTCTCCGCGGAGATACTTGCCTACCCCAAGTGCATGTGTTATACAAATATACGTAGACGTGGAGGTGGGCGATGACGGACCAGGCAGGCGCGGCACCCCTTGCCGGGCAGGGAGAAGAGGCCTTCCGCGCCGAGGCCGACGGCCGCGGGGCCGGTGTGGCCTCGGTCGCGGACTCGGTCATCGACCTGCTGCGGACGGTGCGGCGGTCCAAGGCCCGGATGCTGGCCACGGCGAGCGACGACATCGACTCGGCGACCCAGATGGTGTTGCGGACCGCGGCGATCGAGGGCCCGATGCGCGCGAGCGCGCTGGCCGCCAGCGTGCAGTCGGATCTGTCGACGGTCAGCCGCCAGGTCGCCGGGCTGGTGGCCCGCGGGCTGCTGGAACGCCGGGCCGACCCGGTGGACGGCCGCGCCAGCCTGCTGGTGGTCACCGACGCGGGCCAGGCCATGATCGACGAACGCGAGCGGGCCCGCATCACCTTCTTCGAGCAGGTGCTGAGCGGATGGTCCCCCGAGGAACGGGGCCAGTTCGCCCGGCTGCTCGAGCGGTTCACCGCCGCCTACGACACGACGCACACCCATTGGATGACCGGCGCGGCCCGACATTCCGCTCGCACCGGCGACCCGGAAGAAGGCAGTACCGAATGAGTTCCACCGCAGCCCGTCCGACGGACACACCGCCGGACGGCACGCTGTCCCACCGCCAGATCCTCACGATCCTGTCCGGCCTGGTCCTCGGCATGTTCCTCGCCGCGCTCGACCAGACGATCGTCTCGACCGCGATCAAGACGATCGGCAACGACCTCAACGACCTGTCGGCGCAGGCCTGGGTCACCACCGCGTTCCTGATCACCTCGACCATCGCCGCACCGCTGTTCGGCAAGCTGTCGGACATCTACGGCCGCAAGCGGCTGTTCATGCTGGCGATCGTGATCTTCGTGGTCGGCTCGGCGCTGTGCGGCCTGGCCCAGTCGATGTACGAACTGGCCGCGTTCCGGGCCTTCCAGGGCATAGGCGCCGGCGGCATCATGCCGCTCGCCCTGGCCGTGATCGGCGACATCATCCCGCCCCGCGAGCGCGCCCGCTACCAGGGCTACATGATGGCCGTCTTCGCCAGCGCCTCGGTCCTCGGCCCCGTACTGGGCGGTCTGCTCTCCGGCACGGACAGCTTCCTGGGCGCCGCCGGCTGGCGGTGGATCTTCTACATCAACGTCCCCATCGCGGCCTTCGCGCTGGTCGTCATAGCCAAGGTGCTCCACCTCGACCATGTGCGCCGCGAGCGGCGCATCGACTGGTGGGGCTCGGTACTGCTCGCCGTCGGCCTGGTGCCGCTGCTGGTCGTCGCCGAGCAGGGCCAGAGCTGGGGCTGGGCCTCGGTCGGCTCGTTCGCCTGCTACCTGATCGGCGCGGCCGGTCTGGCCCTGTTCGTCTGGGTCGAGCACCGGATGGGGAACAACGCGCTGCTCCCGCTGCGGCTGTTCCGCAGCAGTACCTTCTCGGTCGCCTCGGCCCAGGTCACGATCATCGGCATGGCGATGTTCGGCGGCCTGTCGGTGATCCCGCTCTACCTGCAGATCGTCAAGGGCGCCTCGCCGACGAAGTCCGGCCTGCTGCTGCTTCCGCTCGTGGCCGGGCTGATGCTCGCCTCCCTCGGCGCGGGCCAGCTCATCGCCCGCACCGGCCGCTACAAGATCTTCCCGGTGGTCGGCTCGGTCCTCATGGTCATCGGCATGGGTCTGATGATCACGATCGGCGCCGACACACCGCTGTGGCAGACCGACATCTACATGGCGGTCTTCGGCATCGGCCTCGGGCTGAACATGCAGAGCCTCGTGCTGGCGATGCAGAACGCCGTGCCCGCCGAGGACATGGGCGTCGCCTCCGCCTCGTCGACGTTCTTCCGCTCCATCGGCGGCACCCTGGGCACCGCGATCTTCCTGTCCGTCCTGTTCACGCTGGCCGGCTCCAAGATCAACCACGCGTACACCAACGCGGCCCACGACCCCGCCTTCATCGCGGCGGGCAAGGCCCACCCCGACCAGCTCGCCTCGCTGCACCAGCACCTGGGCGGCGGACTGGACGACACATCGTTCCTGAACGGTCTGGCCAAGCCGCTCAGCCACCCGTTCTTCGCCGGTTTCTCCGGGGCCGGAGACGTGGTGTTCACGATCGTCGCCGTCCTGCTGCTGGCGGCGATCGTGCTCTCGACCCGCCTGAAGGAGGTCCCGCTGCGACTGGTCTCGGGCAACCAGGCCCGCACCGAGGCGGAAACCGCCGCCGCGCGGACGGCGAAGGACGGCGTGGCTCCGCTGGCGGACACCGCCGGCGCGCCCGGTCCCTCCGGCCGGCTGACGGACGACTCCCGCACGGGCTCGGCGGGCAGCCACCCCTGAGCGCGGGTGAAGGGCGGGACCCGGTGGGACCGGGTCCCGCCCTACACCGTCAAGAGGCGGACCGCCCCGGGCAACTCCGGTGGCGGTCAGCGCCCTGCCAGGACCTTGACGACGGCCTCGGCGGAAGGAAGCGCGGAGGCCGGATTCTGGCCGGTGACGAGATCGCCGTCCACGATCACATGGGGGCCGAAGGCCGGTCCGCCCCGGAACGCCGCGCCGCCCTCCCGCAGCCGGGTCTCCAGCAGCCAGGGGGCCTTGTCGGCCAGGCCGACCGCGGTCTCCTCCTCGTCGGTCAGCCCAGTGAGTTCGCGGCCGGCGAAGGGCCAGGAGCCGTCCTCGGCGCGGGCGGGCAGCAGGGCCGCCACACCGTGGCACACCGCGCCGACGACCTTGTCCGGGGCACCGAGGAGCGCGGTGACCACCGCACCGACGGCCGCGCTCTCCCCCAGGTCCTCCATCGGGCCGTGGCCGCCGCAGACGTAGACCGCGTCGAAGGCCGCGGGGTCGACCTCCTCCAGCACGGCGGGCGAGGCCAGGGTGTCCCCCAACTGGGCGAGACAGGCGCGCTGGGCGTCGATGGACGCCTGATCCCCGCCGTTCATCGGAGGCGACAGGCTGACCGCGTCCACGGTGGGCTCCACACCGCCCGGGGTGGCAACGGTGATGTCGAAGCCGGCCCCGGTGAACACCTGGTGCGGGTGGATGAACTCGCCCGCCCAGTACCGGAGTCGCCGGCTTCTTCGGCACACTGCTCGCCACAGCCGCGCAAACCGCTTCCACCACCGAGTGGAGGCGCTTGAAGGCGTGCAACAACCGCGCGTGCTGCACGGGATTCCTCGACAGGACGAAGAACTCGTCCGCTCTGTACTGCTCGACCGGCTGCTCCTCCCAGGTGGCCTCACGCGCCTATCGCAAGCGGCACTCCTCGGGGATGTCCCTCGCCGCCCCGGAGAGAGAAGCGTGACGGGTATCGGCCCGAATACGGGAGCCGGCCACCGCTCGACGGGCCCGGAATGATCGCGGGCCGGCTCCGGCGCCGCGGATTTCGGCGTCTCCCGGCAGGAAGCCATCCGGAGCGGGTATAACGGGCACGACCCGGGTCGGAGACGACCGACGACCAGGGGGCGGGTCGGGGCGCTGGGGGGCGAAGAGTTGGGGTCGACACGTGTTGCCGCCGTTCCGGTCCGGTCTCCGGCCGGAAGTGTCATCTCGGCGAAGGCGCGGGCGGGGCTCGCGGTAGCGTTACTGGCGCTGTTCCTCCTTGTGGTCCTCGTCGTTGTCGGGCTGATGACCGCGGCCACGGTGTACATGTTCGTGAACGGTTCCGACCTCGCGGGCCTCAAGCTCACCCTGTTCACCGCGATCGTGGTCTTCTCCGTGGCCTTCTCCTTCGTCCGGACCCTGGTCGGCGCGAAAAAGCCCCCTCCCGGAGTTCCGTTGGCAAGGGCGGACGCCCCTGAACTGTGGGAGATCATCGCCCGCTCGGCCGAAGCGATGCGGACCAGGCCGCCCGATGAGGTATTGCTGATCGCCGAGGCCAACGCCTATGTGGCCGAAGCCTCTCCCCTGTTGGGGCTGTTCCCGGGCCGGAGGTATCTCTGCCTCGGTACTCCGCTGCTCACGGCATTGACGGTCGACCAGTTCACCTTCGTGCTTTCCCACGAGCTGGGGCACTATTCGCACAAGGACACCCGGCTGGCCGCCATCACCTTCGTGAGTGGCGAGGCGATCGTGCGGGCCGTCCAGTACGTCGGTTTCGGTACGCCATGGCGAGCGGTGCTCCGCGGCTATCTCTGGATCTTCGAACTGGTGTCACTCGCGGTGCGCCGCCGCCAGGAATACCTGGCTGACAGCTCCTGGGCCGGGATCACCGACCGGGATTCGGCGGTGACCGCGCTGCTCCGGCTCGACAGCGCGGACCGGGCCTGGTCGGCGTACCTCGAAACCTGCGCTGGCACGCGGGTGGGCGACTACGTGCTCGGCGACGCCGTCCTCGGCTTCCGCCACTTCCTCGCGACCTGGGACGCCGGCGTACTGGAGTACGAGGAGGCCGGAGCTCCGCCGGACCGGGACCGGTCGAAGTGGGCGACCCACCCGCCGACCGACGAGCGGATCGCCGCGATCGAGGCGATGGAAGCCGCCGCACCCGCCGGGCCCGCCGACCACCGGCCGGCCGACGCCCTGCTCCCGGCTCTCCCCTCCTACGGTCCCCGGCTCGACCGGCTGATCTTCCCTGACCCCGACCGCCGTGGCGGCCGGCGTGCCGAGCCGTTCCCGCCGTACGCCGTGCGCCTTGCCCGAGGGCGCCGCCAGGACGAGGCCGACGTGCTGTACGGGGCCGCGGCACGCGTCGCCGGCACCCCGGGCGCCGGTCTGGGCGAGGTGCTGGATCTTCTCGCCCGCGGCTACGCGCCGGACATCGTGGCCCAGTTGCGGCGTGTCCGGCTGGACGTGGACCATCCGAATCCGACGGTCGAACTCGCCCGGCGACTCGAAGCGGCCCTGGAGCGGGCCGCTGAGGCGAGCGGCGCGGCGCGGCGGTCGTACAGCGAGGACACCGGGGTGGTCCTGGTCGCCACCGACGGTCGGCGGCTGGACCTGGGGCCGCTGGCGCGTCGCGCGATCGGCGGCGGAGCGGAGGTCGCCGGCGTGCGCGCGCGGCTGGCCGATCTCGGCGTCACCGAGAATCTCGGTCACCTCTCCGACTCCGGCCAGGTGGCCGAGCCCGCCCGCACCGTGGGCGCCCTGGCCGTCCGGCTCAACGGAAGCGAGTACGACCTGATCGTACGGACCACCTCCCTGGTGTTCGTCCCGGTGGAACGGTTCAGCACGCGGTGGGAGAACCCCTACGAACGGCTGCTCGACCGGGCGCAGAACTTCGAGGCCGACGAGGTGCGTTCGCCGGGAGGCTTCCTGCTCGTGCCGTTCGAGCGGATCCAGCGGGCGAGCGTGTTCCACGAGACACGGGCCAACGTCCGGCTGCTCCTGCTGGACGGCACTTCTCTGTCCCTGGTGGACACCGGACCGGAACGCGCCGGAAAGCGCCCCGGAAGGTACGAGCACAGCGCCGAGGCCCGGGAGGCGCTGCGCGGGTTGGCCGCGAGCATGCCGCCGGTCACCTCCGCGCCCGTGCCGGTCCCGTCCTCGCCCACCCTGCGGCGGCTCGCCGCCATGGAGGAGGACAAGCGCGGCAACGGGAAGGTCAACTACGTCAGGTTGGTGGGGGCGAGCATCGTCCTGCTGCCGGTCGGCATGCTGCTGACCGGTCTGCGTACCGGGGATGTCGAAGTCGGCTACGCGTTCGCCGTGGTCTTCGCGATTCCCGCCGTGGTCCTGGCGGTCTACTACCGGCGGGGTGTCCGCCAGCGCAAGGGGGGAGGCGGCAGGGGGGCGGCCCGGCGCGCGCAGCAGCTGGCGTCGGCCGGAACGGGGCTCGCACCCGTGCGCTGGGGTGTGATCGGCCTGGCTCTCGCGGTGTGCTGCCCGCCGCTGGGCGTCCTCTCCGTCCTGTTCGGTATCCGGTCGGTCCGGGAAGCCCGGATGACGGGCAGATCCGTCGCGCTGGGCGCCGCGGCGATCGCGGCCGCACCGGTCGTCTGGCTCGTCCTCGTCCTCATCGCCGTGACAAGAGCTCGTTAACGAAATGCCCTGCCGCGTCTCGTACATGGTGAACGGCCGACCACCGCGGGTCGGCCGACGACTGGGGAGGTCGTACGCGATGACGGACTTGGATCACCTGCTCCTGGCGCTGGTCTGCGCCCAGAGCCTTCTGCGGCTCAGCGACGCCGTGGCCCTGTGGCTCACCCTGCGCGGCCGGGCGGAGCTCGCCCGGGCGACGGCGGTGGCATCGCGCGAGCAGGCCGGCCGCGGCGGGCACGCCGAAGTGCCCGCCGCCCAGCGGCTGCGGAAGTCGTCGGTGAAGGAGGAGAACCGTGGATGACGCGATGCCGGACCCCGGCGATCCCGCGGCGCGGCCGGTGCCCGACCCGTGGTGGAAGGACCAGGTGGATGAGGCCTATCGCGCCCATCAGGAAGGGCTGCTGAGGTTCGTCCGCGCCCAGGCGCGGGCCTGGCAGCTGCCCGAATCGGCGCTGGACAGCGCCGGAGTGGTGCAGGAGACCTTTGTCCGGGCGATGCGCAAGTGGCCCGAGATCCGCGACCCGAAGCCCTGGCTGTACAAGGTCGCCCAGATGCGGGTGCGTGAGATCGCACACGAGGTCCGCATGTCGGCGGGACTGGACATGGCCGAGCTGGACGAGTCGTCTCTGTCGGGCTGGTCCTCCATGAGCCCGCAGGCCACCGTGGAGGACACGGCGTTCGCCCACATGGTCGTGGACCAGATGCGCGAGCTTTCCGGCAAGCAGGCCAAGGCGACCTTCGCCCGGCATGTGATGGGTATGCCGAGCGGGGAGATCGGGGACCGGTTGGGTTCGTCGCCCGAGGCCATCCGTGTCCATGTCTTCCGGGGCACCAGGGTGCTGCGTCAGAGGTGGAGCGGTGTCCGTCAGGCGGGTCGGCGGGGCCGTCCGCTGCTGAGCGACGCTCTCGCCGTGGTGGCACTGGGCGCACTGCTGTGCGCCGCGGCCACCGTCGTGCTCACGCACTGCGGGGTGCCGATGACGGCCGCCGTGGTCGGACCTCCCGCCGTCGTCGTGGCGGCACTGTCCTTGGGGTGGGTCGCTTGGCGGGTCGCCCGCCGGCCTCCGCGTCCGCCGACGGGGCAGTGATGTGAGGGCCACTTCTCCGCTCGGGGCGGTGGTCCCTCCTCCCGTCGGCGGGCACTCGCTGCGGCGGGTGGTCAAGAGGTGTCGGCCGCGGGGCCGTTGACGACGCCGGGGCGGGCGCCTATCGTTTCGCCGTCCATTCATGCGATCAGCGTTCATACATGTGTTTGCTCTCAGGGGTTGCCGCCTCGTGCCGTCACCCCTGCCCGCGGCTCGGCCCAGCACTGTCTCCCCCCACCGATGGAAGGCTCGCCGTGCACCCCATACTTCCGCGTATCCGTATGCGTGACCGCTTCCGGCTCTGGGCCGCTCTGCTGACCGCGCTGGCGGCCCTGACCGCGGCCACCGCGACAGCGACGGCCGCCACGGCCACCGAAGCGCCCGCCGCGGCGGCCGCTTCGGTGGTCACCATCGGGTCCACGACCACGGGCACCTCGCTGACCGCCGGGTCGGCCGGGCTGTCGTTCGAGGCGTCGGACCTCGCGCTGAGCGGCTTCACTTCCGGCAACCTCGCGGCCTACCTCCGCACGCTCGGCACCTCCACACTGCGGATCGGCGGCAACACCGTCGACCAGACGTTCTGGACCTCCACCGGTGAGACACCGCCGTCGTGGTCGATCGCGACGATCACCCCGAGCGGACTGACCGCGCTCGGCACGCTGGCCCGGGCCGCGGGGTGGAAGGTGATCCTCGGCGTCAACCTCAAGCAGTACAACCCCGCCAGGGCGGCCGACGAGGCGTCGCACGCCGCCTCGGCGCTCGGCTCGTCGCTCCAGGCCATCGAGATCGGCAACGAACCCGACCTCTACCCCCAGTACTCGGGGAACACCGCGAAGTTCCTCACCGACTTCAGCGCGTACGTGGCGGCCATCACCAAGGCGGTGCCCGGCGTGGCGATCGTGGGAACGGACGCGGCCGGCGCCCCGGGCGGCTCCTTCCAGAACGCGTTCATCGCGAATCAGGCCGCGCTCGCCCGCCCCTCCGTCTCCGAACTGACCAGCCACTACTACCCGCTCACCTCCAGCACCTGCGGCGGCAGCCCGACGATCGCCGACCTGCTGGGCACCGGAGTGCGCAACGCCGAGACGGCGGTCGCGCAGAGCGCCGCGGCCCAGGCGGCGCGGCTCGGGCTGCCGGCCGTCATGGACGAGGGCAACTCGGTGGTGTGCGAGGGCCAGGAGGGCGTCAGCGACGTCTTCGCCGCGGCGCTGTGGGAGATCGACGAGCAACTCGACCTGGCCCGGGGCGGGGTGGCCGGTGACTACATGCACGGCACGGTGATCCAGTGCGACGCGCCCAAGCCGCTCTTCATGTACTACACGCCGCTGTGCGCGCCGACCGCGGCCGACGCCGCCGCCGGACGGCTCGCCGCGCAGCCCGAGTACTACGGCCTGGCCGCGGTCCATCAGGTCGGCGCCGGCGACTTCCTCACCCTCGACAACCCGGCCTGGGCGGCCGTACGCGCCTACGCCGTCAAGCACTCCGACGGGACGATGACCGTCGTCCTGGACAATGTGCAGGACCCCAGGAGCAATGGTCCCACCACCCTCCAGCTCGATCTCGGCGCGGCCTACACCTCGGGCCGGCGCACCGATCTGACCGCCGCCGGCCTCACCGCCACCACCGGCATCACCCTGGGCGGGCAGTCCGTCCAGAGCGACGGCAGTCTGGCGGCCCCGACCACCACGGCGATCGGCGTCAGCGGCGCCACCACCACCGTCACCGTTCCGGCCGGGAGCGCCTCGATCCTCACCTTCGGCAACGGACAGCCTCCGGCCGCCACCACCTTCGTGGGCAGCCTGTCCGGCAAGTGTCTGAGCGTCAGCGGTGGTTCGACCGCGAACGGGGCCACGGCGGACATCTACACCTGCGACGGCAGCGGAAGCGAGAGCTGGACGCCGTCCGCCGACGGAACCGTCATCGGCGGGCTGTCCGGCAAATGCCTTGAGGTGGTGGGCGGTTCGACGGCCAATTACGCGGGCGTGGACATCTCCGCCTGTGACGGCGGGGCCGACCAGCAGTGGGCCGTCACCGCCGGCGGGTCCGTCGTCGCCGCGCAGTCCGGCAAGTGCCTCAGTGTCACCGGTGCCTCGACCGCGAACGGAGCCCTCGCCGACATCTACACCTGCAACGGCAGCGGAAGCGAGATCTGGACCCAGCGCTGAGCACCGCACGGGGCGATCAGGCCCCGGACCGGCACCACCGCCGGTCCGGGGCCTCGCCGCTCGCTCCGGTCGCGGAGACCGGCCGCTCAGTGGCCGCAGTCGCACCCGGAACGGCTGCCGCAGGTCTCCTCCCCGGTCACGGCCGGGCGGGCGGCGGTGGGCGGGGCGCAGCAGCCCTTCCCCTGCCAGGCGTCGCGGCCTTCCCGGACCGCGACGACGGAGATCACCAGGGCCGCGATCGGGTCCGCCCAGGACCAGCCGAGGGCGGTGTTGAGGACCAGGCCGACCAGCAGGATCGCGGACAGACAGGTGCACAGCAGGGTCTGCCGGGAGTCGGCGACCGCGCTGGCGGAGCCGAGTTCGCGACCGGTCCTGCGCTGGGCGGCGGACAGCAGCGGCATCACGACCAGGGACAGCGCGGCGAGGGCGATGCCCGGGGCGGAGCTGTCGGCCCCGCCGGTCCCGACGAGTGAGCGAAGGGCGTCGACGCCGACATACGCGGCGAGCGCGAAGAACGACGAGGCGATGATCCGCAAGGCGGTCTTCTCGCGGGCCTCGCGCACAGCGTGCTCACGGGCGGCGAACTGCCAGGCGACCGCGGCGGCGGAGGACACCTCGATGACGGAGTCCAGGCCGAAGGCGATCAGCGCGGTGGAGGACGCCGTCGTGCCGGCGCTGATCGCGACGATCGCCTCGATCACGTTGTAGGTGATGGTCGCCGCGACCAGCAGCCGTACCCGGCCGGTCAGCGTGTCCCGCCGGGCCGGGGAGGGGCCGATGCCGATGGTCAGCTCGGCGGCCATCTCAGCAGCAGCCCTTCTCGTCCGCGTCCGCGCAGGACTTGTCGGCCTCGACCGCCACCACCGCCGCCCTCAGGTTGTCGAGCGCGCGGCCGAGCCGTTCGTCGGCGAGTTCGTAGCGGGTACGGCGGCCGACCGGCACGGCGACGACCAGACCGCAGTCGCGCAGGCAGGCCAGATGGTTCGACAGCCGGGTCCGGGAGATCTCCAGGGCGTCGGCGAGATCGGCGGGATGGGCCGGGGCCTCGCGCAGCGCGAGAAGGATCCGGCAGCGGATCGGATCGGCGAGGGCGCGGCCGAACCGCGCCAGCACCTCGATGTCGGGAGCGAGAGTCAGCACGCTGCGACAGTACACAGAATGATGAATTCAGGCAATCGTGAATCATCCTCTACTGACCGTGCACCAGCGCCGCTTCCGCGGCGGCGGTGTCGGGGTCGAGGTAGCGGCCGCCGCCGGGAAGCTGCCGCTGGCCGGGATCGAAGTCGTAGCGCAAGGGCTGCCCGGTGGGGATGTCGAGGTGTTCCACCGCGGCCGGGTCCATGCGGTCGAGGTGGGCGACCAGGGCGCGCAGGGAGTTGCCGTGGGCGACGACCAGGGTGGTGCGGCCGGCGGAGAGGTCGGTGGCGATGGTGTCGGCCCAGTAGGGCAGGACCCGGGCGTGGACATCGGCCAGCGATTGGGTCAGCGGCCAGGCTTCCGGCGGCAGGTTCGTGTAGCGGGGGTCGCCCCACGGAGGCAGGGCGCCCGCCGGAGCGGGTGGCGGCGGCGTGGCCCAGGAGCGGCGCCATGCCAGGTACGCCGCTTCGTCGGTGGACCGGCGAACCTGGTGTTTGGTGCGTCCGGTCAGCGCCCCGTAATGGCGTTCGTTGAGCCGCCAGCTGCGGTGCGCCGGCACCCAGTCCCGCCCGGTTTCGTCCAGGACGAGGTCGGCGGTCGTGACGGTGCGGCACAGCACGGAGGTGTGCACCACGTCGGGAAGCAGGCCGGCCCCGGCCAGGAGGCGTCCCGCACCGCGGGCCTGTTCGCGGCCGCGCTCGGTGAGGGGGGCGTCGGTCCAGCCGGTGAAGACGCCGTCGGCGTTCGCGGTGCTCTCACCGTGCCGCAGCAGGACGAGTGCGGCGCTCACCCGTGGTCACCGGCGAGGCCGTAGGGCAGTCGGGGTCGGGCGGCGGCGATGGCCAGCAGCCGGTTGTACTTGGCGACGCGTTCGCCGCGGGCGGGCGCGCCGGATTTGATCTGCCCGCAGCCCGTGGCGACCGCGAGGTCGGCGATGAACGGGTCGGGCGTCTCGCCCGAGCGGTGGGAGACCATCGCCGCATACCCGGCCTCGCGGCAGACCGCCATGGCCTGGAGGGTTTCGGTGACGGTGCCGATCTGGTTGACCTTGATCAGGGCCGCGTTGGCGACACCGTCCCTGACCGCTCGGGCGATCAGGGACGGGTTGGTGACGAAGTTGTCGTCCCCGACCAGCTGGACCCGATGCCCGAGGGCGGTGGTGAGCCGCTGCCAGCCGGCGTCGTCGTACTCGCCGAGGCCGTCCTCGATGGACCATACGGGGAAGTCGGTGACGATCCGCTCGTAGCGGGCGATCATGTCGTCGCTGCTCAGGGTTTCGCCCGCGACCTGATACGTGCCGTCGGGCCGGCGGAACTCGCTGGCGGCGGGGTCCAGCGCGATGGCCACGCCGTCGCGGCCGGGCGGGTAGCCGGCGTCGTCGATCGCGGCGACGATCAGCCGCAGCGCGTCCTCCGGCTGGGTGACGCCGGGGGCGAAGCCGCCCTCGTCCCCCAGCCCGGTGGCGTGCCCCGCCCCGCGCAGCCGGGTCCGCAGCGCCGCGTAGACCTCCGCGCCGGCCCGGACCGCTTCGGGGAGGGTGGGCGCGCCGAGCGGGGCGATCATGAACTCCTGGAAGTCCAGCGGGTTGGGGGCGTGGACACCGCCGTTGAGTACGTTGAAGTGCGGTACCGGCAGCCGTGGCGCGACACCCGCCGGCGCGAGCCAGGTGTGCGGCTCCTGGCCGGCCGAGAAGGCCAGGGCGCGGGCGAGCGCAAGCGAGCACCCGATGATCGCGTTGGCACCCAGACGGGACTTGCCACCCGTACCGTCCGCGTCGTCCATGGCCCGGTCGGCGTCGGCGAGAGTGTCCCAGGCACGAGAGCGCAGCAGGTCGGCGAGTTCTCCGCGTACGTTGCCGGCGGCCTTCCGTACGCCGGCCCCGCCGTATCTGTCCGGGTCGCGATCGCGTAGTTCGACCGCTTCGCGGCTGCCGGTGGAGGCCCCGGACGGCACACCGGCCTCCGCGCTCGTGCCGTCCGCGAGCCGCACGGTCACGTTCAGGGTGGGGCGGCCCCGGGAGTCGAGGATCTCGGTGGCGTCCAGGGCGCTGACGGTGAAGGCCATGAATCGCTGCTTCCTTCTCGTGTCGGGGCGGGGTGACGCTGCGGGCTCGGTGCGGCCGGGGGGCGGGGATTACGCGGACGGTGGCCCCCCAGCCGGGTCGGTCAGGAAGCGCGAGGGGCGCCGACCGCACCGCCGCCGATCTCCGGCCGGCCGGCGTCCGGCGCGTCGATACCAGGATCGACCGGCTCGGCGACTGCCGCCTGTTCACCAGCGTCCGAACGCCGCGGCCCCTCTTGGTCGTGCCCGGGGTCCGGAGCCGGCCGCCGGAACAGCGCCCCGCTGCTCCCGCGCGTTCCGCCGGGGTCGCCCCCGAGGTGCGCCACCGCGCCCGCCCCGCAGGCGGCCGCCACGGTGCGGTCGCCGCTTCGCGGGCCCGGTCGCCCCGCTTCCGCCGCGGCTGGCTATCCTGGACGGCGCGGCGCCTCACGGGGGGCCGTACGGCGGTGGGGCCCGCCGTAACCAACCGCGGCGCCATTGCCGACAACGGTCCCTACCTGACCTTTCCGCGCGCCTGCGCGCGGTCCCGGACGATCAGGTAGGAGCCTGACGCATGGCCTTCGACGATGCCGCGCCCGACCCCCGACCCGCCGGTTGGGAAGCCGAGCCCGCCGACCCCGACACCGCGATCGACGCGTGGCCGCCCCGACCGGGCCGCGGCCCGCGCCGCGAACAGGGCGAGATCCTGGCCGCCATCGCCGCCGGCGGCGTGATCGGCGCCGCCGCCCGCTACGGCGCCACCCTCATCTGGCCCACCGGGGCGGGCGCCTTCCCCTGGACCACGTTCTGGATCAATGTCATCGGCTGCGCCGCCATGGGCGTCCTCATGGTGCTGATCACCGAACGCTTCACCGCGCACCCGCTGACCCGGCCCTTCCTGGGCACGGGTGTCCTGGGCGGCTTCACCACCTTCTCCACCGCCACCCTCGACACCAGGCGCCTCCTCGAAAGCCACCATCCCGGCACCGCCCTGGTCTACCTCGCCGGCACCTTCGCGGCGGCCATGCTGGCGATCTGGACCACGTCCACACTCACCCGCCGGATCACCATGCCCCGCATCACGGACGAAGGGAGCCGGGCGTGAACTGGCTGATGGTCGTCGTCGGCGCCGTCGTCGGCGCCCCGCTGCGCTACCTCACCGACAGGGCCGTGCAGGCCCGGCACAACACCGTCTTCCCCTGGGGCACGTTCACCGTCAACATCGCCGCCTGCGCCGGCCTCGGTTTCCTCACCGGCGCCGCGACCGCCACCACCGTGCCGCAGTCGGTGCAGCATCTGATCGGGCCGGGCCTGTGCGCGACCCTGAGCACCTACTCGACGTTCTCCTTCGAGAGCCTGCGCCTGGCCGAGACCGGCTCCCGCTACTTCGCGCTCGCCAACGCCGGCGTCAGCATCGTCGCGGGCCTGGGCACCGCCTATGTCGGCGCCGGCCTCGCCCAGGCCGTCCTCGGCTGACGGCGGGCGCCCGCGACCCGCCGGGGCGGCGTCGCGGGCCGCTTCCGGGTCGCGGGTGCCGTGCCGGGGGTCCGGGCGGGGGCTCCGGTCAGGCCGGGCTCTGGAAGTACACCGAACGGACCTTGAGGCGCTCCGTGGCCGGCTTGCCGTGCGGACGCAGCTTCCAGGTGGGGCCCGTGCAGTCGGCGCCCTCGTAGACGGTCGCCCACTGGTCCGTGTCGTTGTGGGGCGAGTGTCCCGGCTCGACCCATTCGCTGCCGACGTAGGGCAGGTTGACGCACGCGTCGCTGCTCGGGTGGTGCAGGGTGACCGACAGCGCCCGGCCCTCGTCGTCGGTGAAGGAGTAGCCGAAGTCACCGGTCGCGGCGAAGGCCGATCCGGGAACGGCGAGGGCGAGCACCAGACCGGCCAGACCCGCGGTGACGGCACTGCGAAGCTTCACGGGAGATCTCCTCAAGATCGGTGGGAGGTTCACAGCGGACCGTATGCCGACGGTCCGTCAGCGAAACGTTTCCTCTCCCGCCGGACACCCCGGGTTCCACCGGGACGAGTGAACCCGCCCGGCCGCTCAGTAGTCCTGGCCGGTGAGCCCCCGGTAGACGAAGCGGGTCAGGATCTCGACGGCCTCCTCGTCGCTGAGCTCGTACGGCGCCGGTGGCCGCATCTGCACGAAGCCGTCGACCAGCGCGTGGAGCAGCCACAGGCTGGCCTCGGGCGAGGCGGGCAGCTGGAACCCGGCCGCGGTGAGGTGGGCGACGTGGCCGAGCAGGTCCGCCAGCTCGGTGCTGCCGAACTCGGCCAGAGTGCCGGCGAAGCTCTCGCTGACCAGGGCCGCCTGTCGCAGGGCGAGGAGGGTCACGGCGTTCTCCCGCTGGAAGCGGAGGTAGACCGCGATGTGCCAGCGGATGGCCGCGGGGTCGGTGAAGTCCGACAGATGGCCGGACTCGGACGCCACGACGTCGCTCTCCGCCGACATGTCGGCGAGCAGCGCCGCGAGCAGTTCCTCCTTGCCGGCGAAGTGGTTGTAGAAGGATCCCGCCGCACGGCCGGCCTCGGCGGTGATGTCGGTGATCTTCGTGTTCAGGTAGCCGCGCTCGGCGAACACCCGCTTCGCGGCGGCCTTCAGCGCGGCCTCGGTCTCCGCCGCCTTCTCCTTGCGGTTCACGCCACCTCCTTGACGCGAACGGTACCAACAAGTCATGCTGAAACTCGATTCAGTGAATAGGAGTTCAGTAATGAATGTGCTGATCGCGGGGGCGGGTCCGACCGGCCTGACGCTGGCCATCGACCTGGCGCGGCGGGGCGTCGAGGTACGCGTCGTCGACAAGTCGGCCGCCTTCTTCGCCGGCTCGCGCGGCGACGGTCTCCAGCCCCGCACGCTGGAGGTGTTCGAGGACCTCGGTGTCCTCGACGCGGTGCTCGAACGGGGCAGGCCGCTGCCGGTGATGCGGGTGCACCTCGACGGCAGCTTCGCGATGGAGCGCCGGATGGCCGAGCCCGTCGCGCCCACCCCGGATGTGCCCTACCCGAACGCGTGGGTCCTCGGGCAGTCCCAGACCGAGGCCGTCCTGCGTGACCGGCTCGCCGGCTTCGGTGTGGGCGTGGAGCTGAACACCGCGCTGGCCAGCTTCGACCAGGACGCGGACGGGGTGACCGCCCGCCTGTCCACCGGCGAGACCGTACGCGCGTCGTACCTGGTGGGCGCCGACGGCGGTCGCAGCACCGTCCGCAAGGGCCTGGGCATCGCCTTCGAGGGCACCACGGACGAGTCGGTCCGGATGCTGCTCGGGGACGTGGCGGCGGACGGGCTCGATCACGCGTACGGCTACTGGTTCGCGGCCGCCGCCGATCCGATGGCCGGGATCGTACTGAGCCCGCTGCCGGACATCGGGGGGCTGTTCCAGTTCGGCGCGCCGCTGTCCGAGGAGGACGACGAGGCCTCGCTGGAGACGCTGCAGGGCAAACTCGACGCCCTGCACGCGGGAGTACGGCTCACCGGACTGGCCTGGTCGACCGTCTGGCGGCCCAACATCCGGCTGGCGGAGCGCTTCCGCGTCGGCCGGGTGTTCATCGCGGGTGACGCGGCCCATGTGCATCCGCCGACCGGCGGGCAGGGGCTGAACACCGGTGTACAGGACGCGTACAACCTCGGCTGGAAGCTGGCCGACGGCTCACCGGACCTGCTGGACAGCTACGGGACCGAACGGCGCGCGGTCGCCGCCCGGGTGCTCGGCGTCAGCGCCGAACTCATGCGGCGCTACACGGAAGGCGCCGAGGACGCGCACGAACGCGGCGCGAACACCCGGCAGTTGGACGTGAGCTACCGGACGTCCGACGGCCGCCTCGTGGCCGGCGACCGCGCCCCGGACGCACCGGTGGTGGACGCCTCCGGCCGGCCGACCAGGCTGTTCGACCTCTACCGCGGCCCGCACGCCACCCGCCTGGTGTTCGGCTCCCCCGCACCGGACGAACCGCACAGCTACGCGGTGTTCCGCCCCGGCCAGGCCGCGTCCGGCCCCCACGTCATCGACGCCGAGGGCCACGCCTTCGCCGCCTACGACGCGTCGGACGGCGCCACCGTCCTCGTCCGTCCGGACGGCTATCTCGGCCGCTGAGCGCGGCCCCCGCGCAGGGGCGCGCCGACCGCGTTCATATGGCGCAGCGCCAGGGCGTACGACGCCAGCAGACCGGTCTCGGCGTAGGGCACACCGAGTCGGCGGCAGTGCGCGTGGACCAGCGGCTTGGCCAGCCGCAGATGGGGGCGGGCCATGCTGGGGACCAGGTGGTGCTCTATCTGGTAGTTGAGGCCGCCGAGGAAGAAGTCGGTGAGCGGATTGCCGCGGACGTTGCGGGAGGTGAGCACCTGGCGCCGCAGATGGCCCCAGCGGGCGCCTTCCTCCGGCATCGCCATGCCCTTGTGGTTGGGGGCGAAGGAGCATCCCAGGTGCAGACCGAACAGCGCGTGGTGCAGGGCGGCGAAGGCGACCGCCTGGCCGACCGGGAGGATCGTCAGCAGCAGCGCCATGTAGCCGACGACATGCGCGACCAGCAGACCGCCCTCCACCACGCGGTCGCGGGCCGCGAGCCGCCGCAGGTCCCGGAAGCTCGCCGCCTTCAGCGCGAAGCCCTCCAGCAGCAGCATCGGGAAGAACAGCCAGGCCTGATACCTGGTCAGGAAAACCGCCACCCCGCGCCGTTCGACCGCCTGCGCCCGGGTCCACACCAGCGCCCCCACCTCCACGTCCGGGTCCTTGCCGACGTGATTGGGATGGGCGTGATGGCGATTGTGCTTGTCCGTCCACCAGCCCGCCCCCATGCCCAGCAGCAGATTGCCGTGGAAGAGCCCCAGCAGCCGGTTCGCCCGGCGGCCCGCGGCGATCTGCTGGTGCCCGGCGTCGTGCCCGATGAATGCGGTGCGTGCCGACAGCACCGCGGCCGGCCCGGCCAGCGCCAGCACCCACCAGGACCCGCCCCCGCCGAGCAGCGCCACCGCCGCCCAGAGCGCGGCGAGGGCCAGCAGATTGCCGCCGGCCATCAGCGCGTAGTAGCCCTTCCTCGGTTTGAGCAGCCCGGCGTCCTTGATCTGCCGCAGCAGCGGCGCGAATTCGCTGCCGCCGGCCGGCGCCGCGTCCGCGCCCCCCGGCCCGGAATCCGGCTCCGGCGGCGTTTCGGACGAGATGACGGCGAGTGTGCCGCGGACAGTCGGCATGGCGCTCCCAAGAAGCGGTCGCGGGCGGTACGGCTCGGCTTTCCCGATCCCACCCACGACGCTACGAATCCGCCCGGTCGGGAACCATGGCGCCATCACCCGGCCTGCCCGGGGGGTTACCCCCGGCGGGAAAGCGGGGGAAAGCCCCCTCCCCCCGGCGTCCAGGTCCTCGCCCAAGATCGTTGATCGCCGATTTTCGATCAACTACCCTCGTTTCCGTAGCACTTGGGGTGGGTGAGTACGGGGAGCACACGGCGGGGGCAGCTCTGCCGCCGCGTGCCCGCCGACAATCTGGGGGGATTCATGCGTTTCAGGAACACGGTCCTTGCCATGGCCGTCGCCGTCGCGGTGACGGCCGGTACCGCCTTCGCCGCGCTGCCGGTCTCGCCGGCCGCGGCGGACTCGGGGCAGTCGATCCCGCAGGTCCTGGTGGACAACCTGAACCACCGCGTCTATGTCGACGTCGGGAACCATCTCTCCTACGTCGAGGTCTTCGACCTGGACGGCAACCGGGTCGGCACGATCGACAATCTGTACCGCTCCACCGGCATGGCGCTGTCGCCGGACGGCGGCACGCTCTACATCGCGCAGTCCGCGGGGGGCTATATCGCCGCGGTCAGCACCACGACGCTGGAGACGACCGCCGCCTACGACCTGGGCGGCGGCGCCATCCCCGAACACCTGGCTTTCGCGGGCGGCCGGCTGTGGTTCGGCTACCGGGCTTTCGAAGGCAACGGCATCGGATCGCTGGACGTCGGCGCGAGCACCCCGACCGTCAACCGGCAGCCGCAGGCCCCCTGGGACGACACAGCTCCGAACGTCCTGGCGGACCCGGCGGACCCGAACAAGCTGATCGTCGGCAGCGACGGCGGCCCGGGCGCCCTGGCGGTCTTCGACGTCTCCTCGGGCACCGCGGTCCAGACCGCGCTGACCATCGGCATCCTCTCGTTCACCGACGCCGCGGTGACGGCGGACGGCGAAGACGTCGCCGTCGCGAGCCAAGGGGCCCACGCGGTGCAGCTGTACCGGCTTCCCGGTCTGACCCTTGAGGACGAGTCCTACTTCACGGACGACGTGCCGCTGTCAGTGGCCGTGGCACCGGACGGCTCGGTGGCGGCCGGCAGTTGGTCCTACTCGTCCACGCCGACGGTCGGACTGTCCGTCTTCGGAGCCGACGACTCGACGCCCCGGCGCACCTACCCGACGCCGATCGACGAAGGGGGGCTGGCGTGGTCGGCGGACGGATCGCGGCTGTACGCGGTCTCCGGCGGAGGCTCGGAGTCGGGGGACACCGATCCGGTGCTGCACGTCCTGGACAACCCGCTGGCGGCCACCACCACGATCGCGCTGAACCCGCCGTCGGCCGCCGAGGCCGGCACGCCGTACACGGTCGGCGGGGAGCTGGCCTCGGCGGCCGGCTTCGCCGCCGGGCAGACCGTACACGTCACGCGCACCGACGCGGCCGACCCGGACGGCGTCGCGCTGCCGGACGCGGCGGTGAACGCCGCCGGCACCTTCTCCTTCACCGACACGGTGACCGCCGCGGGTGACGTCTCCTACCAGCTCGGCTACGACGGCGACCGGTACCACCAGCCCGCACAGGGATCGACTTCGCTGACCGTGACACGGTCCGCCAGGACGGACACCACGCTCTGGCTGCGGTTCGAGGACCGGGCCAAGGTGGGCAAGAAGCTCAAGATGCAGGGCAGGCTCACCTCCGCCCTCACGATCCCCACCGGCGCCACCGTCACCATCACCCGCACGGACGGCACCGGCCCCGGCCCCGCGCTGGTCGGCACCCGCAAGGTCGCGGCCGACGGCACCTTCCAGATCACCGACGTCCCCTTCGTGGCCGGCCCGGCCGTCTACACCGTCAGCTACGCGGGAGACGCCGCGTACAACGGGACCACCGTGTCGTCCACCGTCCAGGTGGCTCCGTAGCCACCTCCCCGGCCGAACGGAAGGCGACGGGCCCGCCCCCTGTGCGGGGCGGCCCGTCGCTTCGGTGGTCCCTCGGACGGCTCAGCCGGTGCGGGTGGCCGAGGCGGCGGCCGCCGTGCACGGCAGGGTGCCGGCGCGCAGGGCGTGGTCGTCGTCATTGGCGTCGTCGGACCACAGGACCGGCTTCTTGCCGGCGGTGCAGGCGGACTGGGGGGCGATGGCGAAGCCCTCGTTGTTGTAGTCGGCCATTCCGGTGGGGCGGTCGTAGACGGCGGTCGGGGTGAACTGGTCCTGGGCGCCGATGTCGAGGGTCGAGGTCCGTCCCTCGCAGGTGTCGTCGCAGGCCGCCCACAGGTGGCCGGTGGCCGGCTCGAACTCCAGGTCCATCACTGCGGGGAAGCCGCTGCTGATGGTGGCGATCCGGGTGAACCCGCCGCCGGTCAGGTCGAGCGCGTAGGCGTAGATCGTGCCGTTGGCCTCGACGCCGGTGAAGTACAGGCCGGTGCCGTGGCCGGGGTAGCCGGCCGGGTTGTAGGCGGCGCCGGTGTGCTCGTCACGGAAGCCGTGCGCGGTCAGGAACGAGTCGGGAACCCACGAGATGGCCTCCGGCCCGGAGTTGGCGGGAAGGGAGGGCAGGTCGGAGGTGAGGTTCCACGTCGCGGTCGCGTTCAGCGAGGAGGCGGTGGAGGAGGCGTCGAAG
Source organism: Streptomyces polygonati (assembly GCF_042650325.1). Taxonomy (NCBI): domain Bacteria; kingdom Bacillati; phylum Actinomycetota; class Actinomycetes; order Kitasatosporales; family Streptomycetaceae; genus Streptomyces; species Streptomyces polygonati. The sequence goes on from NZ_JBHSBB010000001.1 coordinate 304,976, forward strand.
CGCAGGATCTCCGGCAGGCTCTTGCCGTCGTTGTGGTTGTCGCGTTCGGTGGAGACGAACATCCCGTCGGGGGTGACGACCACGCCTTCGGCGTCGGGGTCACCGCTGCCGCCCGCGTAGTGCAGGGCCTTGCCCGAGGACCAGCCGCCGGCCGGGTCGGGGCGCCACGTCGCGCCGTTGGGCACCAGGCGGTAGAGCTTGCCCGGGCCGTTGTCCACCGCCCACAGCACGCCGGGGCTTTCGAAGGACAGACCGCTGAGGTTCTCCCCGAACACGTTCGAGCCGTCGGCGACGGTGACCGCCGCGTCACCCGGCCAGGGTCCGTGGACCGGCTGAGTCCCGCCGCCACCGCCTCCGCCGCCGGTGGTGCCGCAGGCGTTGGCCGCGCCCTTGGTCGGCGCGCTCGTCGTGGTGAACGCACCCGTACCGTCCGGGCAACGCCCGTACGTGGTGTCGGCGTGATCCGTCCAACTGTAGGAATCCACCAGAGTGGAACCGTCCGACTGGAACAACCGCACCGAGTCGTCACCGCCCAACCCGAACGACGGATCCACATCCAACGCCAAAAACCCACCCGCAGCGATCGACGTCTTCTTAGCGACCTTGTACGAGTGATCGTCGTCGTCGTCCTTCACGACCCACCCCGACACATCAGCCGCAGCCGAACCGATGTTGACCAGCTCCACCCAGTCACCCGGACTGCCGCCACTCGACTCGACCTCATTGATCCGCACCGTGGACGAGGCCTGCGCCCGCGCCTGCGCGGATGCCGGGGCACCGGCCAGACCGAGGGCGAAGACGGTGAGGGCGGCCGCGGTGAGTTGGACTCTTCTACGCCAATGCGTACGCAATGTGGCCGGTCCTTTTCTCAAAGGGGGGGTGGCGAGCGGCGCGCTCGCGCTCCCGGCGAAGCCTCCGGCACACCGGCGAAAGGCACCTGAACTCGCCGCGAACACTGCGGAGTCAGCCCGCGGGTCCAGCGCCTCCCGCACGGCGCGAGCCGCCCCGAACGGTCCATACCGGTCGTCATCCCCCGGGCCCGACCGGGGCGAGTCGACCGTCGTCGCCGGACAGCGGGTCGAGAAGCGAGCCGAGCGGGTCAGGAGGCCCCCAGGCCGCCGGCGAGCAGGTCGGCCAGCGTGCCGGCGAAGGATCCGTCGATCGGCCGCTTGGTCAGCAGCAGACGGTGGTGGATGGCGCCCATGGCCGCGTCCGCCGCCACCTCCAGCTCGGCGTCCGCCCGCAGCTCACCGCGGTCGCGCGCCGCGAGCAGGATGTCGACCAGCGCCTTCCTCCGGTCGTCGAGCAGCGTTTCGCGGAAGAGCTTGCCGAAGGAGGGATCACCGGCCGCCGCGAGCATCATCTCGGAGATCGCCGTCCCGGAGTCCCGGCGGACCAGGGCGAAGGCGAGCCGTCCCAGATACGCCGCCAGATCCGTGCGCAGGTCGCCGCTGGAGGCGACGGCCGCGATGTCGCGCGCGCTCTTCGACCGGTAGGCGTCGACCACCAGATGCGCCTTGTCGGGCCACCAGCGGTACAGCGTGGCCTTGCTGACTCCCGAGCGCGCGGCGACCGCCTGCATCGTGAGCCCCCGGTAGCCGATCCCGGGGTCGTCGAGCAGGTCCAGCGCCGCCCTGAGCACGGCGCGGGCCGTCTCCGGCCGGCGCCGCCGCCCCGGCTGCGAGCCGACGGGTATGGGCAGCGGACCCGGACGCGAAACGGTTCCGGCCGAAGGGTTTCGGGAGGTGGACACGGTTTCCCAGCCTGCCACAGAATCCGAGCAGGCGATACGAAAGGGAGAAAGTGGACAAAGCAGCGATACGGCGGTTGCTCATGCTGACGGTGGGGGCGTCGGTGCTCAGCTGCCTTTTCGTCCTGTCCTACGGCTATGCGATGCACGCGCCAGCGCCGCACCGGGTCCGCGTCGACGTCGTCGCGTCGGCGCCGACCACCGCGCAGGTCCGCGACCGGCTGGAGAAAGCGGCGCCCGGAGGCTTCGAGGTACGGACGCGCGGCTCCGAGCAGGACGCGCGCACCGACATCCTCGACACGTCCGTCTACGGCGCGCTCGTCGTGCCGCCTTCCGGTCCGGCGCGGGTGCTGACCGCCGGCGCCGACGGCGTCTCCTTGCAGCAGGTGGTCTCCGGACAACTGGGCGGAGTGGCGCGGAAGCTGGACCGCCCGGTGCGGGCGGTCGACGAGGTGCCGCTGCCGGCCGGCGACCGGTCGGGCCAGTCGTCGTTCGGCTACGAGATCGGCCTGGTCGTCCCCGGGGTGATCGGCAGCGTGGGGCTGTATCTGTTCGGACGCCGGATCCGGCTGTGGTTCCGGGTGGCGGCCGCCGCCGGCTACGCCGTGCTGTCGGCCGCCCTCGGTGTGGTCGTACTGGACGCGGCACTGGGCGCACTGACCGGCTCGCCCTGGACCCTGATGGCGACCGGGGCCGCCGCCTCGATGGCTTTCCTGCTGACCATGGCCGCGGCGCACGCGCTCTTCGGCCTGCCCGGCACCGCCCTGGGGGCCGGCGCGATGCTGGTGGTCGGCAACGCGGCCAACGGTTCGACCGTCCCCGCGCCCCTGCTCCCGGACGTCTACCGCCAGCTGTCGCCGTGGCTGCCCAACGGCGCGGCGGTCCGCGCCTTCCGCGGCGTGGTCTATTTCTCCGGACACGGTGTGGCACAGCCGCTGCTGGCCCTGGCGCTGTGGGCGCTCGGCGCCCTGACGGTGATCTCCTTCGCGGACCTCCTGCACACGCGGCAGAAACGGCGATCGGGGCTCCGGCACGAACAGATCCACGCCACCCCCACCGTGATCCACCTGCGGCGCCGCCACGCGGCGCGGCGCTCCGCCACCGAACGGTCCGCGCCGACGGCGCCGGGCCGGGCGTAGTCCGGCCGGCACGGCGGGACCCGTCGAAGCCTTTGTATTTCGCAAAGTTTCGCTGCTCCCAGGCAGTTTTCGAGCCCAAGAGATGAAGCCACAGCCAGCTATCGAGCTGACCTGTAGTGATGAGTTGGTGCTTCGAAACATTTCGGAAATTTCATCGATACATATCCATTGACGGGGCTGCCGCGAGGTTTCACAATCGCTCACGGCGTCCGGGGCTGCCTGGACCTGCCATCGCCCGCTCCCCGAAGGAGGGACACGGTGACCGCACGTCGACACCGTGGGCCGCACCCCCACAACCGCTTCACGCTGCTGGCCGTCCTGGCAGCGGTCTGCGCCGCGCTGCTCACTCCGGTCGCACTGCCCGCGGCGCACGCCCGCGCCGACACCCAACCGGTCACCTCACAGGCCGAGTCCATGACCAACGGCGGAGGCTGCACGAGCCTTCAGGCCACCCGGGCCGTCTACTACTGCAACAAGGACAACACCTTCGCCGGCTACAACTTCACCCAGGCCGGTCGCTACCGGATCGACGTCACCGGTGCCTCCAGCGCGAACAACACCGCCGGGATCAGCGTGTACATCGGCGGCAAGAAGGTCGCCGCCCTCTCCTTCACCGGTACGGCATGGACCGTGCAGCAGGCGGTCTTCGACATCGCGACGCCCGGACCCACCCAGATCAAGTTCATGCTGGAGACCGACAACGGCAGCAACGACACCTACGTCGACCAGTACGCGCTCTCGTACGAGGGTGCCACCCCGCCCCCGCTGCCCGCGCCGAAACCCCCCACCACGGGCGCCTACGCCAGCGGCCAGTACCGCGACATGTTCCAGGAATGGGACCCCACGCTGAGCGACGCGACCGTACAGGCCAAGCTGGACACCTACTGGAACGCCTTCTTCACCAGCACCGACGACACCAAGCGCCTGTACTACCCCGCCGGTTCCAACGCCCAGGGACCCATGGCCTACATCGAGGACACCGGCAACACGGACGTCCGTACCGAAGGCATGAGCTACGGCATGATGATCGCCGTCCAGATGGACAAGAAGGCGCAGTTCGACGCGCTGTGGAACTGGGCGAAGACCTTCATGCAGCACACCAGCGGTTCCCGGGCCGGTTACTTCTGCTGGGAGGCGACCCTCGGCGGCTCCTGTGAGGACGACAATCCGGCCACCGACGGCGAGGAGTACTTCGCCACCGCGCTGTTCTTCGCCGGCCACCGCTGGGGAGACGGCAGCGGCATCTACGACTACACCGACCAGGCCAACGCCATCCTGGACGTGATGCTGCACAAGCAGGACATGAACGGCGGGGTGGTCGACAGCGTCACCGACATGTTCGACGCGACCACCAAGCTGCCGGTGTTCGTGCCCTTCGGCAGTTCCGCCCAGTTCTCCGACCCGTCCTACGACCTGCCGGCGTTCTACGATCTGTGGGCCCGCTGGGCCGACGGTTACCAGGGCCAGCAGGCGGCGGACCGGCAGTTCTGGAGCGACGCGGCCCAGGCCGGCCGCGCCTACTTCGCCAAGGCCACCAACTCCGCCACCGGCCTGGCTCCCGACTACGCCGAGTTCACCGGCGCCCCCAACAACACCGGCAACCATGGTGACTTCCGCTTCGACGCCTGGCGCACCGCCGTCAACTGGTCGGTCGACCAGGCCTGGTGGGCCGACGACACCAGCTCCTCGACACTGACCGACCGCCTCCAGAGCTTCTTCGAGACCCAGGGCGTCAACGCCTACGTCAACCAGTACTCGCTGTCCGGAAGCCCCCTGTCCAGTGACCGGTCGCCCGGACTCATCGCCTCCAACGCCGCGGCCTCGCTGTCGGCCACCGACCCGCGCGCCTGGGACTTCGTCCAGGGGCTGTGGAACCTCCAGCCCCCGACCGGGCAGTACCGGTACTACGACGGCCTGCTCAGCTTCATGGCCCTGCTGCACACCAGCGGCAACTTCCGGATCTACCAGCCGGACAGCGCTCCCTCCGGACCGCCCGCCAGCACTGCTCCGGCCGCCCCCTCCGCGCTCACCGCCACCGCCACCGCCTCGGCCACCTCCCAGATCACGCTCTCCTGGACCGACAACTCCCAGGACGAGACCGGCTTCCGTGTCCAACGCCGGTCCGGCACGGGCGCATGGGCCGACCTCGCCACCCCCGGGGCCGGCAGCACCACCTACACCGACACCGCGCTGACCGCCGGCACGGCCTACACCTACCGCGTACTGGCGTCCAACGCGGCCGGCGAGTCCGGCTGGTCCAACGAAGAAACCGCGACCGCCGCGCCCCCGTCCGCCACCCGCAATCCGTACGCCGCGATCGAGGCCGAGTCCTACGACGCCGCGTCCGGCAGCGGCACCCAGAGCGCCGACGGCGGGACCGTCGTCAAACTCAACGGCGCCGGCAGCTATCTCGCCTTCAAGAACACGCAGTTCGGAACGCCCGGCGCCAGTGGCGTCCAACTGCGCGTCTCCACCACCACGCCCGGTGTCAACGTCAACATCCGCCTCGGCAGCGCCACCGCCGCCCCGGTCTGCACCGTCTATCCGGACAGCGGTGGCGCCTGGCAGCTCAAGGCCAACTCCTGCTATCCCAAGCCGAGCGGTACCGCCACCGTCTATCTGACCGTCACCGGTCCCGTCACTCTCAACAGCCTGACCTTCACACGCTGAGCCACCCCCCACCAGCGCCCTCGGGCACCCGGCACCCCGGCCACCGCGCCGGGGCTCCGGGCGTCCCGCCCAGCACGGCGAGGGGCGCCCATGCATGACTACGCCAGTGGCCAGGAACAACGGTCGGCGTGATCTAATCGAGCATGACCCGTCCCAGCGCCGGGAGACCCGCCCATTTCGCAACCCGGTGGAAGCGAGGGACAAGTGCCGGACATGACCGATGACGAACACGCGGACGCCGCAGGCCCAGGAGAGGCGTCCCGGGGGTCCACGGCGCAGATCGTGGCCCGGATCGGCGGCCAGATCGTGGACGGCGGGAAGCCCCGCGGCTTCCACCTCACCGTCGAGGCCGTGACCGACGAGTTCGGCGTGACCCGGCCGATGGCCCGCGAGGCACTGCAGACACTCCACCAGAAAGGGCTGGTCAACCTCCAGCCCAGGATCGGCGCCACCGTCCGGCCGCTCGGCGACTGGGATCTCCTCGACCCGGATGTGATCGCCTGGCGCCTGCGGAAGGCGCCGGACAGCCAGATGCGCTCACTGACCGAACTGCGCGAGACCGTCGAACCGCGCGCGGCCCGCCTGGCGGCCGTCTGGCGACCGGCCGAGATCTGCCACGACCTCATCGGCCTCGCCCACGAACTGCACGCCCTCAGCCGGGAAGCGGACTTCGAGAGGGCCGAGGAGGGATTCGCGATACGGGAGCGGTTCCGCGACGTGGACGCGCTGTTCCACCGGACGCTGCTCCGCGGTTCGCGCAACGAGCTGTTCCTGCGGCTGGCGCACCCGGTGGAGATGGCCCTGAACCACCGGATCGACCGCGACTGGGCAGGCCGCCACCCGCTCGCGGCCGGTGCCGCTCCCCGCGCGACACCCGGCCCGGATTCCGGCAGCGGCGCCGTCAAGCGCTACCCGGTGCGGCCGCTGCCGGCCGCGATGTGGTTCCACGTCGGGCTCGCGCACGCCGTCGACCAGGGCCTGGCCGCCACCGCCGAGTCCTTCGCCGGGGCGATCCTCGCCGAGATCCGCTACGGCCGCTTCGAGGACCCCGTCGTACGCGAGCGACTCCGCGCCGGACTGGTCCGGTTCGACGTCGACCGGCTGCGCGCCGCCGACCGGGCCCCGTTCCAGGAGGCCATGCGGGAGATCGTCGGCCCGAGCCATGTCCCCGTGATCGTCATGGGGGTCAGCGGCAGCGGCAAGTCCACCGTCGGCAAGCTGTTGGCCGCGTCCCTGCGCACGCCCTACGAGGAGGGGGACGGCTTCCACTCGCAGCAGAACATCGAGCGGATGGCGCGGGGCGTCCCGCTCGACGACCGCAGCCGCAGCCCGTGGCTCGCGGCCATCGCCCGCCGCGTCGCCGCGACCCCGCCGGACGAGGGGCTGGTGGTCACCTGCTCCGCGCTGAAGAGGATCTACCGCGAAGTGCTGCGCGCCGCCCATCCCGACGCCTTCTTCGTGCACCTCGCCATCGACCCGGCCGACGCCGCGTCCCGGCTGTCCAGCCGGGACGCGCACTTCATGCCCGCCTCGCTGGTCGACTCGCAGTTCGAGGCACTCGAACCGCTGGAGCCCGACGAGGCGGGCATGACCCTCGGCGCGAGTCTGCCGCCGCTGCGGATCGTCTCCGAGGTCCAGGCCCGGCTGGCGGCCCGCCGGACAGCTGCTTGAGGCAAGGCCGCGGGCCGGGGGCCGTCCCCGGCCGCGCGCCGCCGGCGTGGAGTCACCGCTGCCGCGGCTGCTCCGCCGTGCCCTGGATCCCGAGGGAGCGCCGCAGCGCCTGGCCCGCTTCGCGGACGTGGTGGCGGATGTGCCGCTCCGCGGCGCGCGGATCGCCCTCGCGGATCGCCTCGAGAATGGCCTCGTGCTCGTCGAGGGCGACCGGCAGCCGGCCGGGCGCCTGCGCGGACAGGCGGTTGCCGAGGCGCACTTGGGCGATGAGGTTCTCCGCGATGGGGATGATCCGCCGGCTGCCCGAGCCCTCCCAGATCAGGCGGTGGAACGCGAGGTCCAACTCCCCGTAGGACTGGAGGTTGTTCGCCGCGATGGCTTTGCGCTGCTTGGCCAGCAGCCGGCTCAGCTGGACGGCGATCTGGTCGTGGCCGGGCGCCACGGCCGTCCGGCGCGCGGCGATCCCGTCGAGGGCCTCCCGCAGCTCGTACAGTTCCAGCAGGTCGTCGGTACTCGCTTCGGGGACGAAGTAGCCGCGGTGCGGGACCGCGATGAGGAAGCCCTGGCGTTCGAGCGCCGCGAGCGCCGCCTTGATGGGGGTCGGGCTGAGGCCGAGCTGTTCGGTCAGGGGACGGACGGTGACGCGTGAGCCCGGGGTGAGGGAACCATCGAGGATGGCGGCCCGCAGGTGGTCGTAGGCGGCGTTCAGCAGGGTGTGGCGCGGGACGGTCATGCTCGCCGGTGGCCCCCCTTTTCTGCGTGAAGTTGTCGGTACCGAGGACGGTGCTGCCCCGTTGCCGGGGCCCGGCCGGGCGTCTCAGTGGAGTCGGCGCTCGTACCAGCGGGACAGCATCGTCAATGGTAGACAGATCACGAAGAAGACGGCGAGTACGGCCCCGAGGATCGGTACCGCGTGGGAGGAGCCGCCGGAGAGGGTGAGTCGTTCGATGGAGCGCTGCGACGCTTCGAGGATGTCGAGCAGCCCGATGACGGCGGCCAGCGAGGTCTGCTGGGTGAGGTTGACGACGAGTCCGATCACCGGGGGCAGCGCTCGCCGGGCCGCCTGGGGCAGCAGGACGTGGCGCATGCGTCCGGTCCAGGAGAAGCCCAGCGCCGCCGCGGCCTCGGCCTGCCCGCGGGGCACCGACTGGACGGCGCCGCGGACGACTTCGGCCATGTTGGCGCTCCCCCACAGGGACAGTCCGATGACGGCGGCGCTGAAGGTGTCGACCCGTATGCCGATGATGGGCAGGACGAAGAAGATGAAGTACAGGATGATGATGATCGGCAGCCCCCGCCAGATCTCGACGTAGGCCCGGGCCACCGCCCGGACCGCTCTGCTGGGCTGGGTGAGTACGGCGCCGAGCAGGGTGCCGAGCAGCAGGCTGGCCGCGATGCTGGCCAGGGCCAGCAGGGCGGTCTCGCGCAGGCCGGTGGCGAGGTAGCTGGCTACGGGCCCGGCCCATGGGGGCATCAGTGTTCTCCCGGTATCGCGAAACGACGCTCGACGGCTCCGGCGCCCAGTGACATGAGCCAGACCAGCGCCAGGTAGATGACGCCGATGGCGAGGAACATCTCGAAGACCCGGAAGCTGACGGCGACGATGTTGACGGCGGTCGCGGTGAGTTCCGGATAGCTGATCGCGACCATGAACGACGAGTTCTTGAAGACGGATATGAGGATGTTGGTGACCGACGGCAGCGCGATGCGGGCTCCGAGCGGCAGGGTGACCTGCCGGAAGGCGGCCAGCCGGGGGAAGCCGAGGGCCCGGCAGGCCTCGACGTAGCCGCCTTCGACGGCTTCGAAGCCGGCCCGGAAGTTCTCCACGTTGTAGGCGCCGCCCCACAGGAGGAGGGACAGCCAGCCGACGGTGAAGCCGCCGAGCCGCAGCCCGGTGTCGGGCAGCGCGAAGTAGAGGAAGAAGATCTGCACCAGGAGCGGGGTGTTGCGGAACACCTCGACGTAGACCCTGATCAGCTGTCGGGCGATCGGCACGCGGAGCGTGCTGATCGCGCCGAGGACGACCCCGACGAGCAGGGCGCCGGCCATGCCGATGGCGCTGATCGCCAGCGTCCGCAGCAGGCCGGTGCCGAGCTCACCGAGGTGATGGGCGATGAAGCCCGGTTGGAAGTGGTAGCCGGAGGCGTCGGACATGCTCAGCACTGCAGGGTGGAGCCGGACGGATAGGTCAGCTTGCTGCCCGGGCGGGGGACGTACTTGGCGAATTGCTGCTGCACGGAGGCGTCGGTGACCGTCTTCTGGAATTCGGTCCAGAAGAAGTCGGTCTGCTGCATGTGGGCCAGTGCGCCGTTGACCCAGGCCAGCATCTGCGCGTCGCCCTTGCGGACGCCCATTCCCCAGGGGCTGTCGGCCTTGGCGTCGCCGACGACCTTGAGGTCGGAGTTCTTCGCCGCCAGGTCGAGCAGCAGGGTGTCGTCCTGGGCGAAGGCGACGCCGCGCTTCTGCTTCAGCGCGGTCAGTGCCTGGCTGGTCTCGGTGAACAGGGTCTGCTTGGCGTCCTTCACGCACTGGGTCAGCCAGAGGCTGGCGGTGGCGCCCGAGATGGTGATGACCGACTTGCCGGCCAGCTGGTCGTAAGAGGTGATCGGCGAGTTCTTGGGTACCAGCAGTTTCACGCCGCTGTCGAAGTAAGGGGTGGAGAAGTCGATGGTCTGGGCGCGTTCCGGGGTGTAGTTCATCGTCGCTTCGATCAAATCGATGCGCTTGGAGGTCAGGAACGACACCCGGTTGGCCCCGGTCACGCAGGTCAGCGTCAGCGCGTTGGGGTCGCCGAACGCGTAGGCGGCCATCTGGTGGGCTATGTCGATCTCGAAGCCCGCGTTCTTCGACGATTCGTCGATGTATCCGAAGGGCGGGTAGTCGCACTTGACGCCCACCGTCAGCTTGCCCTTGCTCTTCACCTCGTCGGGCAGCGGCGCCCCGACGTCCACGGTGCCGCCGGAGGTGGCGGTGGAGCCGCTGGAACCGGCGGCCGACGGGGACGACCCGTCGGACGAGGAGGAGCAGCCGGCGGCGAAGACCAGGACCATCGCCGCACCGATGACAATGCCGAATTTCGATCTCAAGGCTTTGCTTCCTTCTGCTGGATCTGACGGGTTATCGGAGAACCTTGTGCAGAAACTGACGGGTACGGTCGTTCCGGGGCCGGTCCAGCACATCGGCCGGGCGGCCCTGCTCCGCGATCACGCCGCCGTCGATGAACACCAGGCGGTCGCCGAGTTCGCGGGCGAAGCCCATCTCATGGGTGACGCAGAGCATCGTCATCCCGGAGCGGGCGAGGTCACGCATCACGTCGAGGACCTCGCTGACCAGCTCCGGGTCGAGCGCGGAGGTCACCTCGTCGAACAGCATCACGTGCGGGTCCATCATCAGCGCGCGGGCGATGGCGACCCGCTGCTGCTGCCCGCCCGACAGCTGCTTGGGATAGGCGCCGGACTTGCCGGCCAGCCCCACCCGGTCCAGCAGCGCGGTGGCCCGCTCCCGCGCCTGGTCCTTGGGCATCCCCAGCAGCTTGCGCGGCGCCAGGGTGAGATTGTCGACGGCGGACAGGTGCGGGAAGAGGTTGAACTGCTGGAACACCATGCCGATCCGGCGGCGAACCTTGTTCAGGTCGACCCCCGGCCCGGTCAGGTCCTCGTTCTCCAGCAGCACCTGACCGGAGGTCACCGGTTCCAGCAGGTTGACGCAGCGCAGCAGGGTGCTCTTGCCGCCGCCGGACGGGCCGATGACGGCGACCACCTCGCCGCGCGCCACCGTCAGGTCGACGCCCTTGAGCACGTCGACACTGCCGTACGACTTGTGGACCCCGCGCAGTTCCACCATCGCCGGCGGTTCGTCGGCGGGTGCCGGGGCGAGCGGGCCGCCGGCGCCCGGCGAGTCCGTCATGACAGGGTCCGACAGCCGCCGGCGGTGCCGGCCGCGGAGGTCGCCTCGGGCGGCAGGTCCGCGTCGCGTTCCAGCCGGGGCGGTTGGCCGACTCGCAGGGAGTCGGCGTATTTCAGCGCGCTGCCGGTGTTGAGCACCAGCACCTCCTCGTCCCCGTCGAGCCAGTTGTCGGCGCGCAGCCGGCGTACCGCGGCCAGCGTCGCCGCCCCCTCCGGGCACATCAGCACACCGTCGGAGTCCGCGCAGGCCACCTGCTCCTGGAGGATGTCCCGGTCGTCGACGGCGACCGCCGTGCCGTCGCTGTCCCGCAGCGCGGACAGGATGAGGAAGTCGCCGAGCGCGCTGGCCACGTTGATACCGAAGGCGACCGTGCGTGCCTGGTCGGCCGGCCACGGTTCGGCGGTCTCGGCCCCCGACTCGAAGGCCCGCACGATCGGGGCGCAGCCGCTGGACTGCACGGCCACGAAGCGGGGCAGCCGCCCGGTGATCCAGCCCAGCGCGGTCAACTCGTCGAGTGCCTTGCGGATACCGATCAGGCCCACGCCGCCACCGGTCGGGTACACCACCACATCCGGCACCCGCCAGCCGAACTGCTCGGCGATCTCCAGGCCCATCGTCTTCTTGCCCTCGATGCGGTACGGCTCGCGCAGCGTCGCGGCGCTGAACCAGCCGTCCTTCACCGCCTGTCCCGCGATGCGGCCGGCGTCGCCGATCAGGCCGTCGACGATGTACACCCGCGCGCCGGCCGCGAGACACTCCTTGCGGGTCACCTCCGGAGCGTCCTCGGGCATCACCACCAGGCATTCCGTACCCGCCCGCGCGGCATAGGTGGCCCAGGCGGCGCCGGCGTTGCCGTTGGTCGGCAGCGTCAGGCGCCGCACGCCGAGTTCGTGCGCCCGGGAGACGCCGACCGCCGCGCCCCGGGCCTTGAAACTGCCGGTCGGCAGCATGCCCTCGTCCTTGGCCAGCAGGCCCGGTATCCCGATCCGCCGGCCGTAGGAGGGCAGCGGCACGATCGGTGTCCAGCCCTCGCCCAGAGAGATCACGTTCGCGGGGTCCCTCACCGGCAGCAGCTCCCGGTAACGCCACAGGTCCGCGCCGCGCGACACGATGTCCTGCGGGCCGACCGAGGCCCGGACCCGGTCGAGGTCGTAGCGGGCGAGCAGCGGTGAACCGCAGCGGCACACGTTCTGCGGCACGTCCGCGTCGTACCGCTCGGCGCACCGTCCGCACTCCAGGTGGGTCAGCGCGCTCGTCCAGCTGCCGTCGTCGGGGTACAACCGGTGACTTCCTCTCTGTCGGGCCGGGGATGGCCGGTGGTGGGGGGCGGGCGGACCCGTCCCCCACCAGGTGGTCTACTTGCCGAGGCGCCGGAACTGGTCCTCGGTGAGCTTCGTCGACGGCCCGTAGTAGGCGGCGTTGAAGAGCACCCGCTGCTCGGACCGGTTCCAGGTGCGGAAGCCGATCTCGTTGCCGAAGGTGACGACGTAGCCGTCGCCGATCGTCCAGGACAGCCCGTTGACCGCCCCGTTGAGGCTTTCGCCCCCGATCAGCCAGCCGCTCCGCAGCTGGTCGCCGGTGTCGGGGTACTTGGCCACCACCTCGACCGGGTAGGTGCTCGTGCCGGACAGCCGGTAGGCGTCGTCCGAGACGAACCAGACGGGGTTGTCGGCCGGCACGCCCCAGGCCACCGGGTGGTTCGGGTCGAACTCCTGGCTCAGCAGGGATCCGGGGCAGTAGAAGTCCGAGTCGGAGCTGGGCAGCGCGGAGGTGATGGGCAGGGTGAACAGCGACTTGGCCGTCGCGGTCCCGCTGCCGTAGGTGACCAGCGTGCCGCCGCCGGTCACGAAGTCGTGCAGCTGGTTCCAGCCGGTCGTGCCGACACCGAAGGCCCAGGCCCAGTCGGGCGGGTAGTTCTTCGGGTTCAGGCCGTTGGTGATGGAGTTCTTGCTGACCCCCTCCGGCATGATGATGGCGTCGTACTTGCCGGCGAGGTCGGCGTAGTCGCCAGCCTCCACGACGGAGTAGTCCACCCCGTACTGCTCGAACGTCCACATCAGCCAGCCGGACGGCATGTTGTCCGGCGGCTTGATCAGGCCGATCCTGGTGCCCGGCTTGAGCTGGACGCCGGCCACGGCGGGCACCGCACGGAGGGTCGACACCGGTATGCCGGTGGTCTTCGACTGGGCCTGCAGGAGCTGCCGGGCGGCCGGGGACGGCGGGACGAGGAAGGTGCCGGCCGGGAAGGTGCGGCCGTTGTCGGTGAACTGGGCGGCGGCGCGGAAGGTGGGGATGTTCTGCTTCTGCAGCGCGGCGACGATCCGGAACACCCCGTAGGACTCCGGCCCGATCGCGTACGCCCCGGTGCTCGGCGCCGCCGACAGTGTGGCGACCGCGGGCGGCTTGATGGAGCTGAGCAGCTTGGTGCTGGTCGAGAAGGACGTGGTGATGAGGTCCGCCTCGAAGCCGAGCAGCATCGGCAGGGTCTGCGCGGTGGTGTCGTACGGCTGCTGCGGCGGGCCGCCGGGGTACTGCAGCAACTGCGGGTAGTCCTGCACCTCCAGCAGCGTCTTGGCGAAGCCGGCATAGGGCTGCTGCAGGAAGATGATGTACGACCCGGCGGGGTACTGCTTGCCGTCGGCGGAGAAGGCGACCTGCGCCTGGCGGATCTCCACCGCGCCGAGGTGGAAGATCTCCAGGGCGTCGTGGACCGCCTGCGGGTCACGCTGCCCGGCGGGGATGACATAGGCGTAGGGGCTGGTCCGGGTGACCGCCTTGACCCCGACGCGGTAGGAGTTGTAAAGCCAGTTGTAGTTGTCGTAGGCAACCGTCTCCAGGCCTGAATAGAAGGCCTGGGAGACCCAGTCGACGATGTTGCGCAGCGTCCAGGTGGTGGAGTCGTACGGCTCGATGAAGTTGATGTCGGTGGTCTGCTGGCCGAGCGGCTTCGTGCCCACCTGCGGATAGGCGAGGTTGGAGGCGGCCGCCGCCTCGGTCAGGATGCGCGCCGAGCCGTGGTAGACGCAGTACTGCCGGGACGGGGACCAGTAGTCGTACTCCGAACCCCAGCCGTTGCCCTTCATACCGGCGGCGGTCATACCCCGCTGCATCGCCAGGCCCACCGTGTCGGTCTGCTGCACCAGCACGGTGTCGATGTTGGGGTCGTACGGCGACAGGTAGGGCGGGGTGAACAGCCGGGGAGAGCCGGTGCTGGCGCCGTGGGAGTCCTGGAAGACCTGGGGCCGGTACTTGTTCAGGATCGCGACGTTGTACTTGCTCTCGATCTGGGTGAGCATGATCCAGTCACGGTTGTCGTCGTGGCCGGTGTACTTGTTGTACAGGTCGGGGTAGGTGCGCGCGTAGCTGGTGCCGGCCGTGGCGGCGAAGTAGTCGTTGACGAGGACGATGCCGTCCGGGTTCTGGCACGGCTGGAGCAGGATGACGAGGTTGTCCAGGATGTTCTCGATGTAGTCCGACTGCTCGGTGGCCAGCCGGTAGGCCCATTCGATGGCGGCCTGGGAGTTGCCGACCTCGGTCGAGTGGATGCCGGCCTGCACGTAGTAGAACGGCTTGCCGGCGGTGGCGAGTTTCTTCGCCTCGGCCTCGGACAGCCCGCGCGGGTCGGCCAGTTTGGCGTTGGTGGCGACCAGCTTGTCGAGATTGGCCAGGTTCTTCGGCGAGCTGATGGTCAGCAGGACATACGGATACCCCCGCGTGGTCTTGCCGATCTCCTCGTACGTCACCCGGTCGCTGCGGGCGCCGATCAGCTGGAAGTACGGGACCATCTTGTCCCACTGTGCCAGGAAGCCATCGGTTCCGATCGGCGTTCCGAAGTACTCCGCCGGGGTCGGGATGGCCCCCTTCTTCTGTGTGCGGGCGGACGGCTGGCCGTGGTCGGTCACGGCCTCGGGGGTCGCGGGCGCCGCGGAGGCGGCGCCCGGGTGGATCACGGTCGCGGCCGCCCCGGCGCCGGCCGCCGCGGTAGTCCGAAGAAGCGTTCGGCGGGAGAGTCTTGAGCTTTCGCTGCTGGTCATCTACCGACATCGCCTTTCACAGTCCGGCTGGGCCGGGCCGTTGTCCGTCGCGGAGTCGGGGAGGGCCGACTCCACTGGCTTGCGGGGTGTCGTACAACGCCGTGGCGCGACGCTGCGCCACCTGGTTGTCGCGATGCCGGGAGTGCCGCGCGCTGCTGTCGGACGGACTCGCGTGATCCGCGAGCGCCCCCGACCCCGGGCCGTGAAAACCTTGCGTGCGACGCAATGTGCCAGCCGGGAACGAGTGAAGGCAACGGTTCCATCTTGGATTTAATATTAAAAGCGTGTTGCATCGTGCCTGGCTGAGGGGGTGTCAGCGGGTTTCGGAGGGTCGGCAACACGCCTTCGGCGAGGGTCCGCTGACGCATCGACAGCCCTTCGCGCCCGGGCGCGCACCGGCGAAGCCGAAGGGGCGGGCGCACCCTCAGGAGCGGCGGGGTTCAGCTTTTCGCCCCGGCTGCCGCTGGGCAGCCGGGGCAAGGACCGGACATCCTGGCCTGCCGCCGATGTCCGGCGGCTCCGGCCGGGGCCGGCCGGGTGATCAGCGGTCTTCGTACCGAGTGGGCGGGTACGGAGCCCGGTCGCGGCGGGCTTTGGTGCCGTCGGAGTCCATCTCGCCGGATTTCGTCTCGCGGTCGATCTCGGTCTTCTCCTCCCGGTACTGCTCACTCTCGGTGACGCGGGTCTTGCCGGGTTCGTCGGACGCCGGGGGGAGATCCCCGGGGTCGTAGTCGGCGAGCCCCGCGTCCACGCGCTCGCGCTCGGTGCGATCGGCCAGCGCGTCGTCGTCCGGACGCGTCGGGAGGCCGCGCTCGCGACGCTCGGGAGAGGCCCTGCGGTCCCGGTTGTGGTGAGCCATCGGTTCCTCCTTGCGGGTATCGCGGCACAGCCGCCCCGCCAGGAGCGGAAATGCCGCTCTTGTCACGCTCTGTCCACCAGTCTTGCAGGCGTGGCACGCATGTCAAACGGCCGCCGGTCCCGTCCGCCTCCCCACCGGCTTCCGCGACGCGCCGCATCCAGCGGAAAACGCCGCGTAATCGGTCGCGGCGCTGGGCAGAGACACAAGGTGGCCGGGGCCGGGTACCTGAGCGGCTTCCGCGTGGCAGTTGGCCGACCAGGGAGGGCAGTGTGGAGTTGGCAGGCACGCCTGCGCTTGAGTTACGGTCCGTGCGCCGGGCCTACGGTTTCGGGCCGTCCACGACGGTGGCCCTCGACGACGTCGACCTCACGGTGCGGCCCGGCCGCTTCATCAGCCTCATCGGGCCCAGCGGCTGCGGCAAATCGACACTGCTGCGCCTGGTCGCCGGGCTCGAACAGCCCGATCGCGGTGGTGTCCGGGTGCACGGTGTCGCACCGGCCGAGGCGTGCGCCGCCAAGATGATCGGTCTGGTGCCGCAGAGCCCGGCCCTGCTGCCGTGGATGTCCGTGCTGCGGAATGTCACACTGCCGCAGAAGATCAACCGCGGCGCCGGAAAACGCCGGGCGCGGATCGCTGACGTCACCGGACGGGAGAGCGCACCGGCCGCCCCCGATATGCGCGAACTCCTCGTCAAGGCAGGTCTCGGCGAGGCCCTGCACAAGCTTCCGGCCGAACTCTCCGGCGGCATGCGGCAGCGCGTGGCGATCGTGCGTGCCTTCGGCCTGCGGCCCGATGTGCTGCTCATGGACGAGCCCTTCTCCGCGCTTGACGAATTCACCCGCGAGAGCCTCCAGGACCAACTGCTCACCTTGTGGGACGAGTTGAAGACGACCGTCCTGTTCGTCACCCACTCCGTGTCCGAGGCCGTCCGGCTCTCCGACACCGTGGTCGTGATGGCCCCGAATCCCGGCCGTGTCGTGGAGAGCATCGAGGTCGACCTGCCGCGGCCCCGCGGCCAGGATCTCTTCGGCGAGCGCCGCTTCCACGCGTACGAGGACCTGGTCCGAGACCGGCTGCGCCGCGCCTGGCACGGCGACGCCGCGTGAGCGGGGGGTCGGAGGACGTGACCGTGGCCGAGGAACGCGCCACCACGCTGCCCGAGGCGGGGCTGCCCGCCGAACCGCCGCGCTCCGGTCCTGGCCGTCGGACGTCCTGGACGGCGCGGGTCCGCCCCTCCGTGTGGCTGCCTCTCGTAGTGACGCTGCTGCTTCTCGCCGCCCTGTGGCAGTACGGCGCGAGGAGGCTGCCGTATCTCCTGCCGTCGCTCCCGGACATCGGCGGATCACTCACCTCGAACCCCGGCTACTACGTCGACAACGCCCTGGTCACGCTGGGCGAGGCGACCGCCGGGCTCGCGATGGGGTTCGTCGCCGCGTTCGTCCTCGCGGTGCTGACCAGCGAACTCCCGCTGGTGGCGCGCGCGGTGATGCCGATCGCGGTCGTCCTCAATGTCACCCCGCTGGTGGCGATCGCCCCGGCGCTCGTGGTGGCCTTCGGCTTCGGCCCGCTGCCCAAGCTGATCATCACCGGGCTGATCTGCTTCTTCCCCATCCTCATCAACACCGCGGCCGGTCTGCGGTCCGTGCCGCGGCAGGTGCTCCAGGTGTACCGGACGATGGACGCCAGCCGTATCGAGCTGCTGTGGCACCTGCGCGTCCCCAACGCGCTGCCTTATCTCTTCGCCGCGCTGCGCATCGTCTTCCCGCTGTCGATCATCGGCGCCGTGGTGGCCGAGATGTCGGCGGCCGGTTCGACCCGCGGCCTCGGCACGGCGATCAGCACGGCCTCGTCCATGAACCAGCTGCCGGTCGTCTACGCGTCGATCTTCGTCCTCGCGCTCATGGGCGTCGTGCTCCTGCTCGCCGTCACGCTCGTCGAGCGTCGCGCCCTGCACTGGCACGACAGCACGCCGGACTGACCCGCTGGCGCGCCGAACGCACCGCTCCGCCCCGCCGGGCGCAGGGCCCGCGAGGGTCCCGGCGCCCGGTAATCCCTGCCGCCCGGCCGGCCCCCTCGGCCGGCTCCGGCCCTCCCGGGCCACCTCACCCCCTGGCCACCTCACCCCTTACGGAGTCACCATGCCGCACCGCCTCATCCGATCCGGTTCCGCGGGCCTGGCCGCCGTGGTGCTGGCCGCAGTCGTCGCGGGATGCGGCTCCGGCTCGGACGGCAGCTCGCCGTCGGGCTCGAAGGGTTCCGCGATCTCCGCCGAGCGCTGCGCGGAGAACAAGGCGGCCGGCCGGATCACCTATCTGTCCGGCTACCAGTACCAGTCGTCCGTCTCGATCCTCGAATACATCGCCGCCGCCAAGCTCGGCTACTTCGACGACCTCTGCCTGGATGTCTCCCTCAAGCCCGGCACCGGAGACACGGCGCAGAACACCAAGCTGCTGGCCAGCGGGCAGGCGACGGTGTCCGCCGTCGCCGAGCAGGACATCATCCAGGCCCGGGCCAACGGCATCGACATCGAGGGCATCTCCTCGTACTCGAACGCGGGCCTGGACATCCTGATGACGAACAAGGACATCACCGGGCTCACCCAGCTCGACGGCAAAGTCGTCGGGCACAAGGGCTATGTGCCCGCCGCCGTCGAGGCGATGCTCGTCAAGGCCGGAGTCAAGTGGGACTCACTCAAACTGGTCAAGGAGGGGTACGACCCTTCCGTACTGCCCCGCCGGCAGGGCGGCCTCGCCGCACTCACCGGTTTCGTCTCCAACGAGCCCAACCAGCTCAAGGCCGCGGGCAAGGAGGTCACCGTGTGGAAGCCCGTCGACTACGGCATCCCCAGCTCCATCGGCGCGATGGCCGTGAACCCGGCCTTCGCGAAGGCGCATCCGCACGCGGTCGAGGACATCCTGCGCGCGGCGCTGCACGCCTACGCCTACTGTTCGTCCGGCGAGACGCACATCGAAGAGTGCGTCGGCTACGCGGCGCGGCTGTCGGGACCGACGTACGACAAGACGCTGAACGCGAGCATCTGGAAGACCGAGACCCAGGTCGTCAAGGACAACCCCACACCGGGACAGCCGCTGGGCGGCATCGACCCCGCCAACGTCGCGAAGCTCGTCGGCATGCTGCACCAGTTCACGATCGTGCCGGCCGGCGTGACCGCCGCCAAGGCCGCGGGGTGGTTCGACACCTCGTTCGTCAGCGACATCTACGCCGCCGGCAAGCTCGTCTGGCCCGCCCCGTAGCCATGTCGGTGGGGCCGCCCCGCCGGTCCCGACGTCTGCCGGAGCGGTTTCAGGAATCTCACGGAAAGGCCCGCAACGTGCCCGCGAAAGAGTACGGAATCTTCCTCCCCATCGGGAACGGGGGATGGATGCTGTCCACGACGGCTCCGCATCCCGAGGCGAGCTACGCCTGGAACAAGCGCGCCGCCCTGCACGCGGAGGGCATCGGGCTCGACTTCATCATGTCGATGGCGAAGTGGCGCGGCTTCGGCGGGACCACCGACCACTGGGGCCGCTCGCTCGAATCGATCACCATGATGTCGGCGCTGGCCGAGTGCACCTCCCGGGTCAAGATCTGGGCCACCCTGCACGCGAACGTGCACAACCCGGCCATCGCGGCCAAGATGCTCGCCACCCTCCAGGACGTCTCCGGCGGCCGGGCCGGCATGAACATCGTCAACGGCTCCTACGCAGGGGAGTTCGAGCAGTTCGGCGTCTGGGACCCGGAGCTCGGCCACGAGGACCGCTACCGGATGACGGAGCTGTGGACGGAGGCGGTCGGCCGGCTGTGGACCGAACCCTCGGTGACCATGCACACGCCGTACTTCGACCTCGTCGACTGCGAGTCCCGCCCGCATCCGGCCAGCCGCCCGACCCTCATCAGCGCGGGCAAGTCCGAGGACGCGCGCCGCTTCCAAGCCCGGTACGCCGACGGCGCCTTCCTGGCCGCGGAAAGCCTCGACGAGATGAGGACGCTCTCGGCGGACGTCCACGCCCGGGCGAAGGCGAACGGCCGGGTCTGCAAGACCTACTCGATGCTCACCGTCGTCCAGGACGCGACCGACGAACTGGCCGCGAAGAAGGTGAAGGAGTGGGGCGCGGGACTCGACCGCGAGGCACTCGCCCATATGCGCCGGACCTGGGGCGTGCCCGAGGACCAGGCCCGCGCCTGGGCCGAGGGCGCCGAGGGCGAGGCGGCGTTCCAGACCGCGTATGTCGCGGGCTCGGCGCGGACGGTCACCGACCACATCGAGTACATCGTGCACGAGGCCGGTCTGGACGGGCTCATGCTGATCTTCCCGGAGTACGACGAGGACATGGTGCTGTTCGGCGAGACCGTACTGCCGGCCCTGCGGGCCCGTGACGAGGTGGCCGCCTGATGCCGGACCTGCGGGAGAGACAACTCGCCCGCCTCACCCGGCCCGGCAGTGGGCCCGGGCTGGTCGTCGTCGATGTGCAGCGCGACTTCGCCGATCCGGCGTGTCTGGCGGACTACGGGCTGACGGACGCCGCCCTGACGGCGCTCGACCGGGCGGTCACCCGGGTCGGCGAGCTCGTCGACACCGCACGCGCCGCCGGAGTCCCGGTGTTCTGGGTCGAGTTGGGCAGCGATCCGGCGCTGCCGTGGCGGGCCGGCAACTGGCTGCGCGGCGGCGACTACG
Organism: Streptomyces polygonati; assembly: GCF_042650325.1. Taxonomy (NCBI): domain Bacteria; kingdom Bacillati; phylum Actinomycetota; class Actinomycetes; order Kitasatosporales; family Streptomycetaceae; genus Streptomyces; species Streptomyces polygonati. The sequence continues at coordinate 325,680 of NZ_JBHSBB010000001.1, forward strand.
ACGCGCCCATGGGCCCGGCCGAGCCGTGCGTGGTCGGTACACCCGGCGCCGAGGTGTACCGCATGCGGCCCGCCGCGGGCGAGGCGCGGGTGGTCAAGCGCGGCTACAGCGGATTCCTCGGCACCGATCTCGACGCGCGGCTGCGCGAAGCCGGCTGCGACTGGCTCACCATCGTGGGTCTGACCAGCGAGTGCTGTGTCTACGCGACCGCGCAGGACGCCATCCAGCTGGACTGGCCGGTCGTCGTCCCCCGGGACGCGACGGCCGCCTACGACCTCGGCGTCCACACCGCGGCCCTCGCCCAACTGGCGCTCAATGTCGCCCTGCTCAGCGATGCCGACGAGGTCGTGGAGCTCTGGAAGAGGATTCCCCGGTGACCGGCGGCCTCCCCGCCGCCGGACCACTGCCCTAGGCACTGCTCCAGGCGAGCGCGACGGCGAAGAGGGCGAAGGCGAGCACGATGACGGCCACGCGGACGTAATGGAACCGGTCCCAACGCCCCACCTGCCGCTTCCAGTCCGCGGGCGCGCCCTCGCGCGACCAGGTCGCGACCCGGGAGTTGATCGGCACCAGCAGCAGGACCGACATCACCACGCTCAGCACGAGCAGCGCGGCGCCCGCCGCGATGGCCGGCGCACCCGCGCCGCCCCACGCCAGTGCGGCCCACACCGCCGCGAGGACGACCGAGCCGATGTACCAGAACGGCATGACCCGGCCGAGCACGCGCGCCCCGTCGCTGCGGGCGCCGAGTCCGCCGTCGTCCGGGAGCCGGTCGAGGATCGGGTTGACGAACACCGCGACCGCGAACTCCACACCCACCATCAGTCCGACCACGACGACCGTGCCGACGGCCAGTACGTCCCGCATGTCCCCTCCCGAGGCTCGTCCTAGCGGCGCTAGATTCCGATGCGATACTGGACGTGCCATCGCTCGATTGTCTAGCGACGCTAGAATCCACTTCGCTCCCTTGTCCCTCACTTTGGTTCACTAGTAGACTAGGGAACCAGTTGAGCAAGGGAGGCAGGATGTCACTCCTGGAAGACGGCGGGCCGATCTTCGCCCAGATCGCCGCCGAGTTGGCGAACCAGATCGCCGACGGCACCGTGGGCGAGGGAGAGCGCGTCGCGTCGAGCAACGAACTCGCGTCGTTCTACCGGGTCAACCCGGCCACGGCGGCGCGCAGCCTCACCGTCCTGTCGGACGAGGGCCTGGTGGAGAAGCGCCGGGGCGTCGGCATGTTCGTCGCCAAGGGAGCGCGCGAGCGGCTGGTACGCGCCCGGCGGCGGCGCTTCGCCGACCGCTACGTACGGCCGCTGGTGGTCGAGGCGGCGCGGCTCGGGATCGGGCTGGACGAACTGCTCGGTCTGGTGCGCGAGGAGTCGGCCTCGGCCGAGGTGACCGTGGGAGGCGAGGCATGACGCGGGCGCTCTCGGTGGCCGGGGTCGGGCGCCGCTACCGTGGCCACCAGGCGCTGGCCGATGTCACCTTCACGATCGACTCACCGTGCATCGCCGGACTGGTGGGCCGCAACGGCGCCGGGAAGACCACGCTGCTGCGCATCCTGGCCGGCCAGGAGTTCGCCACCGCCGGGAGCGTGCACGTCTTCGGGGCCCGGCCGTTGGAGAACGACGCGGTGCTGCGCCGGATGATCCTCGTCCGGGAGGACCAGATATACCCCGATCTGAAGGTCAGGCACGCGATCGCGGCGGCGTCGCTGCTGTACCCGAACTGGGACGCCGACCTGGCCGGTGCCCTGCTGGACGCGTACGAGCTGCCGCCGAACCGGCCGATCAAGAAGCTGTCGCGCGGCATGCGGACCGCGCTCGGCATCATCGTCGGACTGGCCGCCCGCGCCGAACTCACCTTGTTCGACGAGCCGTACGCGGGCCTGGACGCGGTCGCCCGCACGCTCTTCTACGACCAGCTGCTGGCCGACTACACCGCCCACCCGCGGTGCATCGTGCTCTCGACCCACCTCATCGACGAGGCCGCCGCACTCCTCGACCGTGTCCTGGTCATCGATCGCGGCCGGCTGGTCCTGGACTCCCCCACCGACGACCTGCGCGGCGCCGCCACGACCGTCACCGGCCCGGCCGGCGGCGTGGAGCGGTTCGTGGCCGGCCGTACGACGCTGAGCCGGCACACGATGGGCTCGCAGACCAGGGCGGTGATGGTCGGCCGGCTCGACGAACGCGACCGGGAGTTCGCCGACCATCTGCGCCTGCGCCTGGAGGAGGTCACGCTCCAGCAGCTCGCGGTCCACGCGGCCGAACTCCAGGACCGACCCGGCCCCACGACAGCGAAGGCATCCTGATGCGGCCCACCGCGCTCGCCACCGTCGCCCGCTATCTGCTCCTCGACCGTGTCACCTACGTCGTACTGCCCTGGACATGGGCGGCCTTCGGCTTCGTCCTCGACGTGGTGGTCCTGCGCCTCACCCCGGCCAGTCACACCGACCACCGCTGGGTCGGCGGGCTGGCGGCGGTCTTCGTCGTGGTGTTCGTGGTGGGCGTGCAGTCCGTGGCCCGCGCGCTGCCGTTCGCCCTGACCCTCGGGGTCAGCCGGCGTACGTACTTCCTCGGCGCCACCTCACTGGCCCTCGCCCTGGCCGTGTGCTTCGGGCTCGTCGTCACCGCCGGTCAAGCCCTCGAACGGGCCACCGGCGGGTGGGGCATGAACATGGCGTTCTTCCGGGTCCCCTACCTCCTCGACGGCCCCTGGTACCTGTCGTGGCTCACCGCGAGCACCACCTTCGTCCTGCTGTTCGTCTACGGGATGTGGTACGGCCTGGTCTACCGCCGCGCCGGGCTGGTCGGCAGCGCGGTCTTCGGCGCGCTGCAGCTCAGTGTGCTGGCCCTCGCCGCGATCGTCACGACCTGGCTGCACGACTGGACCCACCTCGGCCATCTCCTCACCACCATCACCGTCACCGGAATCACCGGCATCCTCGCCGCCGCCGCGGCCGTCATGCTGGCCGGCGGCTTCGCCACCATCCGCCGTCTGACCGTCTGACCGTGACCGTGTGACCGCGAGGGCAGCACTGAGGGCGAGCACCTGAGTGCTCGCCCTCAGCCGGGCCGCGTCCCGCTCAGGACCGCTCAGCAGCGGGTCCGCGGCGGGCGCCTACCGGTGTCGACCGGGGTCACTTCGCGTGGTGACCGTGATCCGAACCATGGCCGTTTCCGTGGCCGTTTCCGTGGCCGGGATCGCGCCGCGCCGGTACGACCTTGATGGTCTTCGAGGTCGTGATCGGTGCGAGTGAACTGCCGTCGGTGTAGGGGCGCATCGAGTCGTTGGTCACCGACACGGTCACCGAGCCGCCGCGCAGCGCGGTGAGCACCCGGGTCCGCGGGTCGAGGATCGCGACCTCGCCCTTGCGGCGGGCCTCGTCGACGGCCGCCTTCCCGCTGCCGATCGCCAGGTCGGACGAACCGCCCCAGTCGACCGACATCGGGTAGCTCAGCGGCACCACCCGCGTGCCCGTCGCCACGCCCTCCGGCTGCACGATGCTGCCCGAGAGCTGCGCGGTCCCGCCCGCCTGGACCGTGGCCGGGGTGTTGAGCGTGATGGACTGCGCGAAGGCCCGCACATCGGCGTCGAGCCACTGCTGGTCCGCGTTCTTGCTCGCGTCGACGGACCAGTCGAGCCACCCGGTGAAACCGCCGCGGTCCGGCGTGCCGTACGGGTCCTTGCCCGACGACGGCAGCACCACGTAGGGGACGCCCTCGACACGGTGGACGTTGGCGACCTGGGCGTGGGAGCCGACCATCGCGGCGCCCTTGCCGGTGGAGTCACGGAAGTCGGTGAGCATCTTCTCGATGAGCGCGACCTCGTCGCGGTCCCCGAGCTGGCTGGCCTTCGTCTCACTGGGGTCGTCCACCGGGTGGTGGGCGAACACCATGACGTTGTGCACCGTCGGATCCTTCTCGGCGTCGGCGAGCGCCTTCTGCATCATCGGGAGCTGGTCCCACGCGGTCCCGTGCAGCGTCCCGAGGGAGCTGGCGAGCAGGATGAACCGCGTGCCCTTGTGGTCGAACGTCCGGTACGGCTGGCCGAACTGGGCGGTGAAGTTCGTCAGGTCGGACTGGACGTTGTTGAGGCCGTAGGACTCGTGGTTGCCCGGCACGTAGTAGCACGGGATCGACCCGGCCTTCGGGTTCGGCGTGCTGTACTCCGCCGGCTCCTGGCCGACCGGGATGAGGTCGCAGCCGGCATCGGTGAGCACCTGGCGGGCGAGCGCGAGGTCCTGCGGCAGGCCGCGGTCGGTGATGTCGCCGTTGAGCACGATCAGGTCCGGGTGGGTCGTGCGGATCCGCTCGATGGCGGTCGTCGCGACCTGGGACAGCGCCGGGTTGTCGGCCGTGAACTGCACGTCCGACAGGGTGGCGAACTGCCAGGTGCCGCGGCCCTGGGGCAGCGAGCCGTCGTCGGAGACGAGCGGGTCGGCCTGCAGGGCGGGCTGGGCGGGCAGGTCGATCGAGGTCGGGACGTCGGCCTCGACGCGGTCCAGGACGAAGGTGCCCGCCTTCTGCTGGGCGACGCTCGTGTTGATGCCCTGGAAGCCCGAGATCGAGATCGGGAACGCCGTGTTGGCCGGCAGCGTGAACGTCGCGTACTGCCAGTCGTCGCTCGCGGTCAGACCGGTGCCGTAGACGCCGTTGCTCTTGCCGTTGGTGTCGCTGTAGGCCAGGTAGGTCAGACCGCTGGGCACATCGATGTCCGACTTGATCCGCACCCGCAGCCGCAGCGGCTGGCCGGGCACCGCGATGCGCTGGGCCGCCGACGCCGCCGTGATGCCGACGTTGCGCATCGCGTTGAAGTCGATCCGCAGGCCGTCGGGGTCCACCGAGAACTGCGTGGCCGCGGTGCTGTTGTTGTGCCAGCGGGCGAGCACGTCGTCGTCGAAGTCGTAGACCGTCTTGGTCTGGACACCGACCGTGATCGGGAGCTGGACGGACTTGCCGCCGGCCGAGACGGTGAGGATCGTGCCCGCGTTGGCGAGCGGGGTGATCTTCAGCTTGCCGTCCACGGCCTGGATGCCGACGACGCTGTGGTCGTAGTCGAGCGAGAGGTCCCGGGGGTCGATCGGGGCGGTGTAGCCCTGGTCGTCGCGGCCGGTCACGGAGATGGTGGTCGCGTCGTCGGGCGTCACGTCGGCGATCGACAGGCGCTGGGAGGACAGCTCGACACTGCTCAACGGGTCGAGGACGGTGACCTTCTGCTGCGCCCGCTCACGGCCCGCCCGGGCGTCGACCGTGATCGCGCCGCGCGGCGCCGCCTTGGCCGGGGCCGTGAGAGTGCCGCCCTTCACGGACGCCCCGGGCGCTCCGGACACGGACCACCGTACGGACTTCGGGTCGACCGTCACCGGTGTCTGGTGGTTGTCGGTGCCCTCGGCGACGAGCGCGCGGTGCAGTCCCGGGAAGACCTTCACGCCGCCGTCGGCCGCCGCCCCGCCCGGCGCGGGCTTGATGAGGAGCTGGTGCAGCTTGCCGTCGCCCTTGGCGACGAACACCCCGACGCCGTTGGGGTCGCTGCGCTCGGAGCCGTCGGACGGGACGTTGCGGACGGTCGTGTCGTCCTCGCCGAGCGCCCGGGCGACCATCGTGGTGGAGCCGCCGCCGTCGAGGTTGACGGCGGTCTGCACGCCCATCGCGGCGAGGTCGCTCGCCTCCTTGTCGATCCCGACGCCGCCCTTGCCGGTGCCGCCCGGGCCGTCCCAGGTGGCCAGCACGAGCGAGTGGCCGCCGTCCTTGAAGCCGAGCGCGGTGCGCGGGGCGATCGAGGTGTCGAGGCCGCTGACGACCTTGCCGCCGGAGACGATGGTGCCGCCGTCGCCGAGCGCGAACTTCATCGTCTTGGCAACGTTGTCGGCGAGCGCGTAGCTGAGCGCGGCCGGGTCGCCGGGCTTGAGCGCGCGGATCGCGGTCGCCGCGGCGCCGCGCCCGACGAGCACGAAGCCGTCGGCCGGGATCGTGCCCGAGCCCGCCGGACCGCTCGGCGTGACCGACACGACCGAGCCGTTCTCGACCAGGACCTCGGCGATCTGGTCGTTGGCCACACCCGTCAGGCCGCGGTTGCGGCTGTAGTCGCCCCACGCGGACGTGAACGCGATCAGGCCGTCGGCCGGAACCCCGCCGCCGTCCGCCGCGTTGAGCGACAGCACCTTGTGGTCCGCGCCCGCGAAGTTCGCGGACGTGTCGACCGTGAGGTCCACGAGCTGGGCGATGCCGTCGTCGCTTACCCCGACATGGTCGCGGCCGCCGATGTCGGCGCTCTTGAGGACCTTGCCGTCCTGGACCTCGCCGCCGAGCGGGGCGTTGGAGTTGCCGATGTCGAAGAACTCGCCGTTGACGCCCGCGACGGCGCCGGCCTTGTTGGCGGCCGCGCTGAGCGGCCCGCCGGACGCGACCGGTCCGGAGGTCAACAGATTGGTGCTGACCGCGCTGTTGGACAGGTCGACGCTCAGGTACTGGGCGTCGTACCAGCCCTTCTGGTCGAGCGCCTTCACATGCCGCAGGTCGATCCCCGGACCGATCTTCTCGGTCGTGTTGACCAGGGGGATTCCGCCGGTGACCGGCGCCGGCCGGCTCTGGCCGCTGTTCGCGTACGCGACGCCGGGGACGACCGAGAACGCGGTCGCCGCGACAATTGCCACAAGTAGTGGCCTTGTACACCGATGGTTCAGGACCATCAATTTCATGGAAACCTTCGCTCAAGAGATGATATCGGGGCAGCACCCCGCTATGCCCAACTCGATCAAGGGCGCGTCATCGATTAAGAAGATCGACCAAGAAGCGAGGAAGGCTCCGTCACGAGCATTCGGTGAACCCTGGCGGAAGAGGGGGTCGCGTCTGCCGGTCGGTCAGGAGATCGGCGCTCCGGTCCCGCGGGGAGGCCGCCGACCGCGCCGGAAGTGGCCGGGCCGGGAGCCCTCCCGGTCGGATCGTGGCGCGAGTGGGCGCCGGTCAGCGGGAGGTGTCCGGGCGTCAGCGAAGAGGTGCCGGGGCGTCAGCGCGCCGCGACGCGCGGGAAAGACAGGCCGGGCCGCGGGCTGGAGGTGGTCACCGGTCCACTCGTGGAGCTTGTCAGGGTTCCTGGGCCGGTCCGGAAGGCAGGGACACGGCGTCGTCAATCCCCCTGGGCGACCCGCTGAGCCAGCCACACGTCGAAGGTCTGCCCGCCCCGGGGTCCCGGGCCGCTCGGGAGCAGTCCGTCGCCGATGATGGCGGCGCCGGTGGCGCCGGGCATCTTCACGGGCAGCACCAGTCGGCGCTCGTGCCGGGCCCGCAGCACCCGGCGCACCATGTCGACGAGCTGCTCGACCTGCGGTCCGGCGAGATCCGGGGCCATGCCCAGCGCCGGGGCCCGGACCAGTCGCACGAGATGCTGGGCCACCTCCCGGGCGGCGATCGGCTGGGTGCGCATCCGGGGCACCACCGCGAGCGGCTTCGGCACCCGGTCGAGGACCTGTTCGGCGAACTCGTGGAACTGGGTGGCGCGCAGCACCGTCCACGGTGTCCGTCCGCCCTTCAGCACTTCCTCCTGACGCAGCTTTCCCTGGTAGTAGCCGAGGCCGACCCGGTCGATGCCGACGATCGACAGCGCGACGTGGTGCCGCACACCGGCCCGCTCCCCGGCGGCCAGAAGGTTGCGGCCGGCACCGTCGAAGTACGCTACCGCCTTCCTGGCGTTCGTGGTCGTCACATTGCTCACGTCGACGACCGCCTCCACGCCCGCCATGGCGGCGTCGAGCCCCGCGCCCGTCACCAGGTCGACGCCGAGCGACCGGGACAGCGCCACCGGCTCCAGCCCCGCCGCGGCCAGTTCCTCGACCACATACCGTCCGACCGTCCCGGTTCCGCCCGCTACCGCTACCCGCATGCCGTGCCTCTCCTTCGTGTTCGTATTCGGATGGGTCATCGCGCGCCGCCGCGCCAGTGCGCCCGGATCTCCCTGTACAGCCCGGTCGCGGCCAGGAGGCCGAGGCCGGCGGCTCGGATTCTCGTGTTCATGCCCTGATGACGAGACAGCGCCCCCGGATGTGACATGGGCCGCGTGCTGGGCCGGCGGCGGGCCGCCGCGGCCGTCGGGGATCAGCCGCCCGGACCGTCCGGGCCGGCCGAGGCGATGGCGCGCGCCGCCTCCACCTCCTGCCACAGGCCGCCGAGCGCGCCCTCCTCGACTCCCCCGGCCGGGACCGGTGCCGGGACGGGCCGCTGGTGCGATCGCACCTGGCCCGCCAGCTGGCGGAGCTGCACCTCGATCGCGGTCACATCCGACGGCGCGGGCGCGGGAGCTCCGTGGTTGGCACGGACCCGCGCTGCCGTCGTCGCGTCGACGATCCGCTCGACGGCGACGACCAGCGGCAGCCAGGCGGCCGCCCGCGGCCCGGTGGGCGGCGGTTCGGCCAGGGCCCGCTGGAACTCGGAGCGGACGACGGACAGGGCGCGGTAGACGCGTCGCCGCATCCGGGCCCGGGCGGCCTGGGCGTCATCGCTGGGCGCACCGGGCGCGAAGGCGCTGGCCAGGTACTCGGCCGCGTCGTCGACCGTGTCGGCCAGCCGGTCGCCGATCCGCGTCCGCCAGCTCTCCGGCCACAGCAGATAGCCCAGCACCAGGACGATGGCGCAGCCGATCAGGCTGTCGATGAACCGGGCGAGGACCAGGCCGACGCCCTGGTGGCTGAGGAGATCGGTGAGCACCAGGACCACCGGTGTGATGGACGCCGTCTGGAATCCGTACCCCTTGGCCGACACCGCGGGGATGAGCCCGGCGAGGACGGCCATCACCGGCACGTCCCACCAGCCCCGTTCGACGTTCGATACGACGGCGGTCGCGACGACCAGGCCCAGCACGGTGCCGATCGCCCGCGTCACGGCTCGGGAGAAGACCGAACCGAAATCGGGTTTGAGGACATAGGTGACGGTGACGGCGATCCAGTACGACCGCGGGAGCGCCGCGACCGACACCAGTGTCTGGGCGATACCGATGCACAGCGCCAGCCGCAGCCCGTACCGCCACGAGGCCTCGGACAGCAGTGCGTCGGCGGCGGCGCGGCGGGCGCGCAGCCGCAAGGCGGTGGGTCTGCCGAGCAGGTCGGCCGCGCCGTCCGGCGCCGGGGAGTTCTCGCCCACCACTGACGCGGCGTGGCGCAGCGCCGTGTCGACGGCACGCTCGGCGGGGGTGCCGGCGGGGGGCAGGGCGCGCGGCCGGCCGGCTCCCCTGCCCTCGGCGACCGCGTCGGCCAGGTCTCTCACCGTGCCGGGAATCGCCGGATCCGCGGCGCGGTCCGGCAGCCGCGCGGCTGTCGCCGCCTCCACGAGCGGGGTGACGGCATTGAGCTGCGCCAGCAGCCGGAGCCGCGGACTGCGGTCGCCGATGTCCCGGGTGCGGCGGGAGAGAATGCTGTCGTACGCCTCGTTCATCGACATCGTGACGGCCTGCCGCCGCACGTCGTAGTCCTCTTGGCCGGCCGCCTCCAGCAGATCCGCCACCGCGCGGTAGCTCCGGGCGACCGCGTCGCGTTCCGGGGCGCCGCGCCGGAACGGCCAGCCGGTCAGCGTCAGCGCGAGGACGAACGCCCCGCCGAGCGGGAACAGCAGCGGCGCCGCCCAATGCGGTTCGGGAAAGACGACTCCGGCCCCCAGCACCGCGTTGAGCAGGAACAGCAGCCCACAGAAGGAGGCCACCGAGCCGATCGAGGAGATCATCCCCGACACGAGGGCGACCAGCGTCAGTGTCACGACGGTCACCCAGCCCCGGTCACGGACCAGGATCCCGAGGGCGATACCGGCCACGCCGAAGAGCTGCGGGACCGCGATGTTCAGAACCCGCAGCCGGTAGGCGTCCGCGCTGTCGCACAGCACCGCGAAGACGGCGCCGATGTCCACCAGCGCGCCGTAGGCGGGCCGGTGGACTGCCATGCCCACCGCGAGCGGTACGCCCAGTGCGACGGAGGCGCGGGTGACAGCCGCCCAGGGCACGGGCGCCGGCCGGGGACGGACAGCGTCCAGCAGCCACCCCGGCGGCGCCAGCCGCGCGGCAGCCCCGCGCCATCTCCAGCGGCGGCCGGACTTCGAACCGTCGGGATCGCCCATGTCCCCCACCCTGCCGTACCCCGGATACGGCGGCCCCCTTCTGCCCTCACGACGCATCCGACCGTCGAAGCCGTCACCCGGGAGCCGCAACGCTACTGGCGGCGCGTCATCCGGGGAATCGCGGACCTACGCCTGCGCGCCGCCGGGAATGGAGACGTTGCTCCCTCGACGGCACTGCCCCATGCTCGATGTCCGAACCTCGGAGGGCTGTTCTCATGATCTCGCTGACCGCGCTCACGGGAGGCGCCGTCCTGGGCGTGATCTCCGCGCGTTCCTGGGTGCGGGTGGCACGCTACTGGGGCGATCCCACGGCGCGTCCGTCGCCGATGGCCCTGGCCCGGCTGGCCGGACCCGCGGCCAAGCGGCGGCTCGCGCGGGGTTCCCTGCTCGATTCGGTGTGCCTGAGCGGTCTGACGCTGCTGTTGCTGGGAGGCGCGTGGCTGCCCCGGCATGGGGCCGCCGACCCACGGAACCCGGTGGCGTTCGCCGTGGCCCTCGCGGGACTCGCGGTCTTCCTCGGCGGCTGTCTGGGCCAGATCTCGCTGGTGTTTATCGGCAGGCCCCTCTTCGTCCTGCCCAAACACGCCCGGGGCGACGACGCGGACACAGCCGGGCGCCGGCCCGGCCCGCAGAGCGGTTCGTCCGCTGGACAAGGAGCCGCCGTGGCGCCCACGTCACTGCCGTACGAGCAGGACGGCGCAGCCGAGATCCTGGTGTTCCGCGACGAGGCGGACTCCTACGCCCGACTGCGCCGCTACAAGGTCTACGTCGACGGCAAGCGTGTGGGGGATCTGCGGAGGGGGGAGAGCTGTGTGACGTCGGTGGCTCCGGGTGCGCACACCGTCCAGGTCAGGATCGACTGGTGCGCGAGTCCGGTGTCCTCCGCCGACGTGGCCCGCGGCGACCGGCTGAGATTCCTCTGCGTGGCCCGGCCCGGAGTCGAGTCCGGCCCCACCGCGATGTTCCGGATGCGGCACGATTTCCTGCTGCTGCGTTCCGTTTGAGCTTTGAGAGGCGAGCGAGGCGCCGGCCGCGAGCCGGCCGGCGCCCGTTCACGCAGCGGGTCCCGGCGGCACGCCTCAGCTGAGGTGCTTCGCGATCTCCCAGCTCGCCGCCAATTCGATGTCACCGTTGATCCGCACGTCGATCACGACCGGGCCCTTCTCGACGGCCAGCGCCTTGTCGATCTCGCCGAAGTCGTCGGGCGTGCGCACGGTGAAGCCCTTGGCGCCGAAGCCGGCGGCCAGCTGGGCGAAGTCCGCCTGCGGGGTGTCGGCGTAGGAGGGGTTCAGTTTCTTGTGGATCAGGTCGTGCTTCTCCTGGCCCACCGCGTTGTCGTTGAAGACGACCACGGTGAGCGGCAGCTTGTGGCGGACCGCGGTCTGGAAGTCGGCGACGTTCATCATGAACGAGGCGTCCCCGGTCGTGTGGGTGACACGTTGTCCGGGCCGTCCGAAGCACGCGCCGATCGCGATGGCGAGTCCCTGGCCGATGGCACCGAAGTCCCAGCCGACTTCCCAGTTCTCGGCGCGGGGAACGGTGAGGACTTTCGTACAGACCATCGCCGCGTGACCGCCGTCCAGCACCAGGACGCGGTCGTCCTTCGGCAGGGTGTCCTCCAGGTATTGTGCCGCCCGGCGGGGATCGACCGAATCCCCGTCCTCGTACGACACCTTCCACGCGTTCCGTTCCTGGATCTGCTGCTGGAGCTGGGTATTGGGCCGGCGCGCTTCCGTGGTGGCGCTCAGCCGGTCCGCCAGCGCGCCCACCGCTGTCCGGGCGTCGGCTGTCATGCCGATGGCGACGCGTGCGAACCAGCCGAAAGCCTCCGGCCGGCTGTCGATATGGATGATCTTCTTGCCGTTCTTCAGCAGCTTGCCGAAATCCGTCGTCCATTCGTTCAGGCTGGCTCCGACGACGACCATCACATCGCTGTCGGCGAGGGTGTCCACCGTCAGATCCGAGCCCAGTCCGCCGCTGACTCCCAGATACAGCGGATAGTCCGCGCAGAATCCCGAGGCGAGCAGGGAGACTCCGACCGGCGCGCCCAACTGCTCGGCCAGTCTGCGGACCTCCGACTCCGCCGTCGCGTTGACCGCGCCGAGTCCGCACAGGATCGTCGGCCGCCGCGCGGACGCCAGCAACCGGGCGGCCTCCTCCACATCCTGCGCACGCGGCGGCTGGAGGGCGTTGGAGCGGTACATCGACTCGTACGCCCAGTCAGGATCGTGCATGTCCGCCTGCTGGATGTTCTGCGGCAGGTTCAGGATGAACGGTCCCTTGCGTACCTTCACCTGGCGGAACGCCTCACCGAGGCAGTAATCCACATTGCGGACCGAATCCAGCCGGACGTTCGCCTCCGTGGTGAGTTTGGCCAGTGCGACCTGGTCCACCATTCCCTGCGGGTCGTAGGGATCGTGGAAGGAGGCGTGCCCGGCGAGCACCAGGAGGGGTGTGCGGTGCAGCCGGGCTGCCACCAGCGAGGTGGTGGCGTTGGTGTAACCGGGTCCCTGGGTGACCGACGCGAGGCCGGGCTTGCCGCTGAAGCGGGCGTAGCCGTCGGCCATGGCGACCGCGCTGCCCTCGTGGTGCGCGTGCACGAATTTCACGCCGTGATGTTCGCCCAGGTCCACGATCAGATCCTGGTTCGCGTCACCCATCACGGCGAACAAGCGGTCGAGCCCCTCGGCGGCCACTGCGGCATTGACAGCCTGGAAAGCCTTCATCGAAGTTCCCCTTCGGTTCGCGTCGTTCTGCCACCAGAGGTCAATACATTCGGTCGCGGCGATTTCCGTCAGACCATAACCGACGACAGTGGACAGGGGATCGACGACACGTTCTCCGGCGGGAAGACAAACGGGCGCCCCGGTCGAATTCAAGGCCTTTTACGACGGGCGCCGGCGATACCGGAGTATCGCCGGCGCCCGTCCGCCCGGGCTCAGCCCATCCCTTCGAGCCGCTGCTGGGTCAGCAGCTTCTCCAGCATGTCGGCCGCTTTCGCCGCGCCGCCGGCGGCGCGCACGGTCCGGCTCATGGCCGCCACCCGCGGGCGGAAGGACTCGGCTTCGGAAACCGCGTCGCGCAGCCCCTGCACCGTGGGCTCGGCCAGCGCCTTGCCGACCTGGAGCGCCTCCGCCCGCCGGGCGATCACCCGCTGTTCGGGAATCTGCGGCACGGCCACGAACGGCACCCCGTGGTAGAGCGCCTCCATGGTGGAGTTCATCCCGGCGTGGCTCAGGAACGCTTTCGCGTGCCGGAGCACCGCCACCTGCGGCACCCGGGCGTGCACCTCGAAGTTCCCCGGGACCGGGCCCAGCGACTGCGGATCCAGCGCGCCGATCGCCATCACCACCTGCCAGGCGGTGTCGCCGAACGCCTCGACGCACAGCCGGTAGAACTCCGGGCGTTCATTGAAGACGGTTCCCAGCGAGATGAGCAGCACCGGCGCGTCCGACCGGGGGCTCCATTCCTCGGCCACCTGCCAACTGCCCAATGACGGACCGACGAAGTGGAACCGTTCGTCGAACGTCTCCCCCGACAGCTGGAACTCCCGGGGGATGAACACCACACTCGTCGGCGCCACATAGCCGAACATCAGATTCGGGTCGTCCAGGAACTTGTGCCCCTGGGCGAACTTCCCCATCTCCTGGATCGCCGCCACCAGCCGGGGATGCGTGTGGTCGAAGTCGGGCGGCAGATACACCTGCGTCGCGGAGAAGGACTCGTTCTCCGCGAAGGTCGGCACCAGGGAGATCTCGTGCACCCCGAGCAGATTCGCCAGCATCCTTCCGGTGAAGGTCACCGAGTCGTAGCACACCGCGTCCGGCCGGTCCGCCGAGAAATGGTCGGACAGGACCGGAAACGAGGCGCGCGCGTCGGCCAGGAAGTACTCCAGCGTCACAGCGAGCTGGTCCGCGGTGAATTCGCCCCGCGCGCCCATGTCCGGCGGCAGTTCCGAGGGCAGGACGACCGGCGTCGCGCCGGCGGCCAGCGGACCGTCCATGGTGGCAGGCCCTGTCGCGTAGCTGACCCGGTGACCGCGCCGGACGAGTTCCTCCACCAGCGGCAGCGTCGGGTTCACATGACCGGAGGCGGGCGCGCTCACGAAAGCGAAGTGGGCCATCAGTTCTCCTCCAGGATGACCGGGAGCGTCTTGTGTCCGTTGGTGAAGAAGGACCCCAGCGGCTCCAGCTCCGAGGAGGGCACGGCCAGCCGCAGCCCCGGGAAGCGGGAGAACAGCGCCGACAACGCCGTGGTGGCCTCCAGCTTCGCCAGCGGGCTGCCGAGACAGAAGTGCACGCCGTGCCCGAAGGTGAGGTGGTCCTGCCGCGAGGGCCGGGTGATGGTGAACTCCTCCGCGTCCGCGCCGTGCTGCGCCGGGTCACGGCCCGCCGCGCCGAACGACATCAGGATCGCCTCGCCCTTGCGGATCTCGATGCCGTCCGCGGAGATGTCCTCGATGGCGTACCGCAGCGGCAGGTTCGGAACCGGTGCCTGCCAGCGGAGGGTCTCGTCCACCACGTCGTCCCACGTGCTGGCGCCGGAGATCACCAGGTCGAGCTGCGCGGGGTGGGTGGCCAGCGCGTGGATGGCGTGGTCGAGCAGGTTGACCGTCGTCTCGAAGCCCGCCGAGATGCTCAGCAGCAGCGTGTCCAGCAGCTCCGCCTCGGACAGGCGGGTGCCGTCCGCCTCCTGGGCCGCGATCAGGTCGCTGGTCATGTCGTCGCCGGGGTTCTCCCTCTTGGCGGCCACGAGTTCCTTGAGCAGCATGTACAGCTCACCGGACGCCGCCTGGACGCCGGCCGGATCGGCGTCCAGGCTGAACACCGCGTCCACCAGCCGCCGCAGGTCCGCGCCCTCCGCCGCGGACACCCCGAACAGGCCGCTGATCACCTGGATCGGCAGCGGGAAGGCGAAGGCCGAGCGCAGGTCGACCGGCTGGCCCGGCGCCGTCGCGGCCAGATCCTCGATCAGCGCGGCCGTGATCGCCTCGACGCGCGGCCGGATCGCCTCGATACGGCGCGGGGTGAACGCCTTGGCCACCAGGCTGCGCAGCCTGGTGTGGTCGTCGCCGTAGGCGGTGAACATGTTCTTCATCGCCACCCACATGATCAGCGGCCAGTCCGGTGGGACGTCGCCGTCGCGCCAGGTGGGCCAGTGGCGGTTGGCGTCCTTGGATACCCTGGGGTCGAGCAGCAGCTTCTTGGCCAGTTCGTGCCCGGTGACCGCCCAGGCGTGGATGCCGCCGGGCAGCTCGACCGGGGTGGCCGCGCCGCGCTCGCGCAGGTTGGCCGACTCGCCGAAAATGTCACTGCCGGACGGGTCGATCACATAGGCGTCGACCGGCACGATCCTCGCCCGCACCGGCTGGGTGACGGTCGTCGTACCGCGCGGCTCGGGCGGCTCGGTGATCTCCAGCAGGGTCGCGGTGAACCGCGAGCCCATGCCGAGGCCGATGGACATGACCGTGTCGCCGGGCTTGAGGGTCTCGTCGTGCAGCAGGTGGTCGATGCCCAGCAGCTGGTCGCACGGCCCGACATGGCCGAGTTCGCGCAGCATCGGCCAGGTGGTGCGGCTCAGGTCGATGCCGAGCGGCTCCAGCACGACGACCTGGAGTTGGGCCAGGCCCAGGCCGGTGACGACGAACCGGGTGATGTCGGCGATGTTGACACCGGCTTCCTTGGCGGCCTGCTCGACCGCGCTGACCAGCGCCTCGCTCATCAGCGTCAGGTACGGTGCCAGGCCGGTGACCTCGATCGGCGTGCGGTCGCGGTGACCTTTCGGGTCGGGGATGGTCGGCGTGGCGAGGACTTCCATCTGGGTCGCCGAGCTGTTGGCGGTCGCCACCAGCCGGGCCCGGCCGCCCTCCCTGTTGAGCACCGCCGACACCGCGCCGTCGGCGAGGAAGATGCCGATGGTGGGCTGCCAGCGCTCCCACCGGGGCGGCAGGAAGCGGGCGGTGGCGGTGACGAGCGTCGCGGTCGCGCCGGGGTCGGCCACCAGGTGCGCGGCGGCGGACTGGAGCGCGGCGGAGCCGCCGTTGCTGGTCGCCTCGACCTCGTAGACCAGGGCGTGGCCGAGGCCGAGGACGCGCTGAAGGTGGCAGGAGGGCGCCATGTGGTCCCGCGTGTCCATCTGGGCGTAGGCGGCCATGGAGATGTCCGCCCCGCTCAGCCCGGCCTCCTGCAGCGCTCCGATCGCCGCGTGCACGGCCATCGCGTGCTCGGTGACGTCGGCGGACTGGGTGAACGATACGAAGTCCGACAGCGCGAGCAGCCGCCGCATGGTCTCGGTGGCCGGCACGGCATCCGTCGCGAGCGTGCGTGGCGGCAGATGTCGGCCCGTCCCACCGATGTAGACGTCATGCCAGATCATGCTCGTCCCTTTCTCTGAGGTCGGATAACCCGGCGCCGTATCCGCTGAAATCGAGGAGCCACGTACTGATCGCCAGCGCCGTGGCCGCGGAGTGCTTCTCCAGGACGGTGAAGTGGTCGCCCGAGACGGTGATCATGTCCTGGGCGGTGGTGGACAGCCGGGGCCACGAGCGCTTTTCGGTACTCACCAGCAGCACCGGCGCGGTGACGGGCTTCGGCGGGCCGGCCAGGTCGAGATAGCGGCCCATCGCCACGAGGCGGTCGTCGTCGATCGGCTGGACCTGGTGCTCGGCGTCGAGCATCCCGGTGAGGACGCCCGGCAGGTCCTCGGGAAAGCCCTCGATCAGCACCACGGCGTGCGGGCGGGCCCCTTGCCGTTCCAGCTCCCTCGCGGTCTCCAGCGCCAGCCACGCGCCGACCGAACGGCCGACCAGCACCGGGTTGGCGACGGTCGACGCGGCCTCGGCGAGCGCCTGGACCAGGACGTCGGCGTCCGCCGGCAGCGGGTCGCCGGCGAATCCCGGCAGGGTCACCACCGAGACGTCGCGGGTGGCCTCCAGCGCGGCGGCGAACCGCCCGTACTCCTCCGTCGCGCTGGAGGCCAGCGCGGAGGGCAGGCAGACCAGCGACGGCTGGAGGAAGCCGGCGCCCAGTTTGACCGCCTCCGAGGTGGGCGTCTCGGTGCTCGGGCTCAACCGGGAGGCGGTGGCGAGCAGTTCGAGACCGTCCGGGGCGCGGCCGACCTCGACGGCCTTGCGCAGCAGCCGCTCCATCGGCCCGGTGACCCGGTTCTCCGGCGCGCACAGCTGGCCGTACAGATGGTTGGCGAGCTGCGCGGGCGTCGGGAAGTCGAACACCGCGGTCGCCGCGAGCTGGAGCCCGGTGGCGGCGTTGAGCCGGTTGCGCAGTTCGATGGCGGTCAGCGAGTCGACGCCGTTGTCGCGGAAGGCCTGCCGCGGGTCCTCGGTGCCCGCGGTGCTCTGGCCCAGCACGTTCGCGCTGTGTGTGCTGATCAGGTCGAGCAGCAGGGCGCGCTGCTCCGGCTCGGGCAGGGAGTTCAGCTTCCGGACCAGCTCTTCGGGTCCGGTCCCGGTGACCGGTTCGGCCGTGCGCCGCGGCCGGAGGAGTCCCCGGAACAGCGCGGGCGGGGTGCCCATCGCGGCGAGGTCGAGGTGGACCGGCACCAGTGCCGGCCGTCCGCCGGCCAGCGCGGTGTCGAACAGGTCGAGGGCCAGCTCGGTGGAGAGCGGCAGCATCCCGGTCCGGGCCAGCCGTCGGTGGTCGGCCTCGGTGAGATTCCCGGTGATGCCGCTGGATTCGGCCCAGTAGCCCCAGGCCAGCGAGGTGGCGGTCAGATTCCGCGCGTGCCGGTGCTCGGCCAGCGCGTCCAGGAAGGCGTTGGCCGCGGCGTAGTTGGCCTGCCCCGGACCGCCGAACACCCCGGAGGCCGAGGAGAAGAGCACGAACGCCCGCAGATCCATGCCCTTCGTGACCTCGTGCAGATTCCACGCGGCGTCGACCTTGGGGCGCAGCACCCTGCCGACCTGGTCGGGCGTCAACGACCCGACCACGGCGTCGTCGATCACCCCGGCGGCGTGCACGACGACCCGCAGGTCGGTGATCGTACGGACGAGGCCGTCCAACGCCTCGCGGTCGCCGGCGTCGCACGCGGCCACGGTGAGGTCGACGCCCAGCTCCTCCCGGAGCCCGGGCGGCTCGACGCCGGTACGGCTGACGAGGACCAGCCGCCGTACGCCGTGCCGGGCGACCAGGTGCCTCGCGACCAGGACGCCGAGGGTTCCGGTGCCCCCGGTGATCAGTACCGTGCCGTCCAGGGGCCCGGCCGTGCCGTCCGCCACCGGCTTGACCAGCCTCGGCACCAGGACGGTCCCGTCGCGCAGCGCGATCTCGGGTTCGCCCTCGCTCACGGCGGCGCGCACCGCGGCGGGGATCGCCTGCCGGGACGCGGCCGTACCGTCGAGCCCGACGGTCAGAATGCGCCCGGGGTTCTCGGTGTGCGCGCTGCGCAGGAAGCCGCGGGCCGCGGCCGAGGCCAGGTCGTTCCCGGTGAGGACCACGAGCCGGGCCGGAGTGTCGGTGGCCAGGAACTCCTGGACCCGGCCGAGCAGTTCCCCGGTCACCGCGTGGGTGGCGGCGACCGGGTCGCCGGCGCCGGTGACCTCGTGGAAGACCACCTCGACGTCCGGGCCTTCCGGTGCCGTCAGCGGGGTCCAGTCGACAGCGAACAGTGTGTTCGGCTGGCGCTTGGCGGCCAGGCCCGCCAGTTCGAAGGGTCGCAACACGATCGCGTCGATGGTCGCGACCGGCGTGCCGGTGGTGTCGGTGAGCCGCAGCGAGTACGTGTCGGGGCCGGTCGGGTGCAGCGCCACCAGGACCGTGCCGGCCGAACCGGTGACCGACACGCCGGAGAAGGAGAAAGGCAGCCGCGCCAGGCTCTCGCCGGGGTCGCGGGCACCGGCCGTGATGGCGGTGAGCAGGGTCAGCGGTTGCAGGGCCGCGTCCAGCAGCGCGGGGTGAAGGCGGTAGCCGGTCAGCTCCGCGGGTTCCACGGGGAAGCTGACCTCGGCGTAGAGGTCCTCGCCGTGCTGCCAGATTCCGGTGAGCCCCTGGAATGTGGGCCCGTAGTCGTAGCCGGCCGCGGCGAGCCGGTCGTAGAGGGTGCCGATGTCGATCGGTACGGCGTCGGCGGGCCTCGGTTCGGGCCGGTCCGTGCTGGCCGCGGCGGAACCCAGGACACCGGTCGCGTGCCGGGTCCACTCGTCGGGCTCGGCGGACGTACGGGAGTGGACGGTGACGGGCCGGCCGCCGGCGCCGTCGGGCGCGCCCACGGTGACCTGCACATGCACGCTGTCGCGGTCGGGCAGCAGGAGCGGTGCTTCGAGGACCAGCTCAGTCAGTACCGGACAGGCCACCTGCTCGCCGGCCTGGACGGCCAGTTCGAGAAAAGCGGTCGCGGGCAGCAGGGCGGAGCCGAGCACGGTGTGCTCGTCGGACCACGGATGCGTCGACTTGGAGAGCTTCCCGGTCAGCACCACGCCCTGTCCGTCGGGGAGTTTCACCAGGGACCGCAGCAGCGGGTGGTCCAGCGGATCGAGGCCCTCGGCCGACGGTTTCGGGAGGAGCCAGTAGGGGTCGTGCTGGAAGGGATACGTCGGCAGCTCCGCCCGCGCCGCCCCGGCCGGGACCGGCAGCATCCACGGCGCCCCGGCCACCCACAACCTGCCCAGCGCCGCCAACAACCGCTCCGGCTCATCATGACCACGCCGCATCAACCCCGACGCCACCAGACCCGGATGCGGACCCACCTCCACAAACCCCGTCACCCCCTGCCCCACCAGCCAGTCCACCGCATCACCGAACCGCACCGTCTCCCGCACCTGCCGCACCCAGTACAACGGATCCGCCATATCCGCCGGCCCACCCACCACCGACGACACCACCGGAATCACCGGAACACCGAACGACACCCCCCGCACCACCGCCTCGAACTCACCCAGCATCGGATCCATCCGAGCCGAATGAAACGCATGACTCACCGCCAGCCGCCGCACCTCACGCCCACGACCCCGCCACACCTCACCAACCGCCAGCACCGCCCCCTCATCACCCGACAACACCACCGCATCAGCACCATTCACCGCCGCAACCCCCACCCCCGCAGGCAACGACCCCACCACTTCACCCTCCGACGCCCGCACCGACACCATCGCCCCACCCGACGCCAACCCCTGCATCAACCGACCACGCGCCACCACCAACCCACACGCGTCCACCAACCCCACAACACCCGCCACATGCGCAGCCGCCAACTCACCCACCGAATGCCCCACCACAAA
>NZ_JBHSBB010000002.1:0-115142 GCF_042650325.1 Streptomyces polygonati
TTTCAGCGCCGATGGTACTGCAGGGGGGACCCTGTGGGAGAGTAGGACACCGCCGAACAATTATTCAGTCCCTGCCCCGAGTCTCCGACTCGGGGCGGGGGCTTTTCTGCGTTCCCTCATGCGATGCGCGTCAGTTCCTCCGCCCGTATCGTCCCCAGCAATGCCTCACCCTTGATCCAGCGCTCCACTTCGTCCACCGCGTAGGCGCCGAGGCGCTGGACTTCGGTGCCCTGGCAGCCGGCGATATGCGGAGTGATGAGGACATTGGGCAGGGCGCGCAGCGGGTGGGTCGGCGGGAGGGGCTCGGGGTCGGTGACGTCGAGATAGGCGTCGAGACGGCCGGTCGCGCACTCCGCGGCGAGGGCGTCGGTGTCCACCAGCCGGCCGCGGGCGGTGTTGATGACGGCCGCGCCGTCCTGGAGCAGCGCCAACCGCCGGGCGTTCAGGAGGTGGTGGGTCTCGGGCAGGTCCGGGGCGTGTACGGAGACGATGTCGGCCCGGCGGCACAGCGCGTCCAGGTCCACCAGTTCGACGCCGAGTGTGTCGGCCTCGGCAGCCGAGACATAGGGGTCGGCGAGCAGGATATGGAAGCCGGCCGGGGCGGCACGCAGCCGGGCGATGACACCCCGGCCGATCCGGGAAGCACCGATGACGCCGACCACGGCACCGTCGGCTCCCTGCCGCTCGCGGTAGCCGGGGTAGTGGCCGGTGCGGTAAGCGGCGGCGGCGCCCAGGGTGTGGCGGGCGGCCAGCCACACCGTTGCCAGGGTGAACTCGATGACCGGTGCCGCGTTGGCGTCGGCGGCCGACGACACGGCGATGCCGCGTTCCCACACCTCGGGCCCGACATGGCCTTTGACGGTGCCGGCGGCGTGGATGACGGCGGCCAGCCGGGGGGCCCGTGCCAGGAAGGCGGTGTCCAGCGGCGGGCAGCCCCAGCCGGTGAGGAGCAGCTCGGCGGCCGCCAGCTCGCCGGTTGCGCCGGACCAGTCGGTGAGCGGCCCTGCGGTCACCTCGGCGAGGGTGTCGAGCCGGGCCCGCACCGGGGCAGGAAGGACCAGGTCGACGATGTCCGGACGCATTGCCAGCACCAGCTTCGGCCGCTCGGCCATATCTGCCCCTCACGTGTCGATGACCTGCGGCGATCGACGAGTGGTCGACGTGTAATCGGTTACATCCGCAACCCGTGGAGAGTAAGCCCGCGCTCGCCGTGCGTCAACGGAACTCAGCAGGACCGACCCGGCCCTCGGCCCTGATCCCCTCGCGTCCGAGCGCCGACGTGCACCGGGTGCCGAGCGGGGGTTACCTGGAAGGAGTGTCCGCCGACCGGATGACGGCAGATGACGGCAGTCGTCCCGTCGGCGGTCGTCCAGAACTCTGCGCACGACTCTCCGCACGGAGGTGACGAAGATGAAGGCTGTCGTCTACGAGGAGCCTTACACGGTCAGGATCGAGGACGTCGAGGACCCCGGGATCCAGCACCCGAACGACGTGATCGTCCGCGTGACATCCACGGCGATCTGCGGATCGGACCTGCACATGTACGAGGGCCGTACCGCGGTCGAGCCCGGCACGGTCTTCGGGCACGAGAACATGGGCATCATCGAGGAGATCGGCAGCGGTGTGACGTCGCTGAAGGTCGGTGAGCGCGTTGTGATGCCGTTCAACGTCGCCTGCGGCTTCTGCAAGAACTGCCTGGCCGGGAAGACCGCCTTCTGTCTGACGGTGAACCCGGGCTTCGCCGGCGGCGCCTACGGGTATGTGGCGATGGGCCCGTACCGCGGTGGCCAGGCGGACCGTGTGCGCGTTCCGTACGCCGACTTCAACTGTCTGAAGCTCCCGGAGGGCGACGAGTTCGAAAGCGATTTCGTGCTGCTCGCGGACATCTTCCCGACCGGTTATCACGGCTGTGAGCTGGCGGACGTCTCGCCCGGCGAGAGCGTCGCGGTCTACGGCGCCGGTCCGGTGGGGCTGATGGCCGCCTACGCGGCGCTGCTGCGTGGGGCTTCCATGGTCTTCGTGGTCGACCGGGTGCCCGAGCGGCTGGCCAAGGCCGAGCAGATCGGCGCCATCCCGATCGACTTCACGGCTGGCGACCCCGCCGAGCAGATCCGCGACATGACCGGCGGTGAGGGCACCGACAAGGGCATCGACGCGGTGGGTTACCAGGCGAAGGTGCAGGACACCGGTCATGAGGAGCCGGCGATCGTACTCAACGCCCTGGTCGAGACGGTCCGCGCCACCGGCAAGCTGGGTGTGCCCGGACTGTATGTGCCGTCCGACCCCGGCGGCCCGAACGAGAGCGCCCAGCACGGTCAGCTGCTCGTCGCCATCGGCAAGCTGTTCGAGAAGGGGCTCGCGGTGGCGACCGGTCAGAGCGACGTCAAGAAGTACAACCGCCAGCTGCGTGATCTGATCATCACCGGGCGGGCCAAGCCGAGCTTCGTCGTGTCGCACGAGCTGCCGCTGGACCAGGCGCCGGACGCGTACCAGAAGTTCGACAAGCGGATCGACGGTTACACCAAGGTGGTCCTGCACCCCGCGCTCGCCGCGTGAGGCCTCCGCCGCAGGCTCCTCCCGCCGTCCGCGCGGACGCCCGCGGGGACCCGGGGAGCCGGTGACCGGCATGGGCCCCGGCCCCGACCCCGACCTCGATCGGGGCCGGGGCCCATGCCGCGTCCGGGCCGTCGCCAGCCGGCGGTACTACGCTGAGCCGCGAAAACACCGGGCAGGTCCGGGCACCCGGGCAGCTGAGCGACGGACGCACGGACGGCGGGGATCGCGGGAATGGCGGGGATCGCGGAGTCAACACCTGGGCCCGGCACGGCGGACGGCAGGCGCCGGGTCACCATCCGGGATGTCGCCGACCGGGCCGGGGTGTCGGTCGCGACCGTCTCCCGCGTGCTGGCGGGCAGTTACCCGACATCGGCGGGGGCCCGCGCGAAGGTGCTGCGCGCGGTCGAGGAGCTGGACTACGTCATCGACGGGCGGGCCCGCGCGCTGGCCGGCACCGGGCCGCGAACGGTGGCTGTCGTCGTCTCCTCGGTGCGCAGCGCGTTCTACGCCGCTGTCGCCCACGGCGTGGAGCAGGAGGCCGCCGCCCGCGGCCGGCTGTGCATGGTGTGCGGCCACGGCGGGGACGAGGCGCGCGAGCTGGCGCTGGTGCAGATGATGCGGGAGCAGCGGTCGGAGTTCGTGGTCCTGGTCGGCGGCGCCGTCGAGGACGAGCGGTATCGGGCCCGGCTCACGCGGTACGCGCGGGGCCTGGCCGCCGCCGGGTCCCGGCTGGTGCTGTGCGGGCGGCCGGCGCCCAGCCCGGACATGCCGGTGCTGGTCGTCGAGTACGACAACGAGGCGGGCGCGTACGCCGCGGTCAGCCTGCTGCTTGCCACCGGGCACCGCGAGATCCTCTACCTCGGCGCGATGCCGGGGCACACCACCGTCGAGCCGCGGATCGCCGGGTACCGCCGGGCGCTGGCCGACTACGGCCTGGGGCCGGCCGCCGAGCGTGTCGCCGGGCAGGGGCTCGGCCGGGAGGAGGGCTACACCGCGATGCGCCGGATCCTCGCGGACCGCGCTGGGCGGCCCGACTTCACGGCGGTCTTCGCCGGGGACGACCAGGTGGCGGCGGGGGCGATGGCCGCGCTGCGCGAGCACGGGCTGCGGGCGCCGCGGGACTTCTCCATCGTGGGCTACAACGACGACGACTTCGCCCAGGATCTCGATCCGCCGCTGACCACAGTCGCCATTCCGGCCGACGAACTGGGCCGGGAGGCGGTGCGGCTCGCCCTCGCGGAGGCCGCCGAGCGGGCCGACGGAGCCGCGAGCGGCACGGCCCAGCAGCGGCACGTACTGGCCACACGCCTGGTGCGGCGCGGGTCGGTGGGCCCGCCGCCCGGGCGTTCCCCCGGCCTGCCGCCCGGCCCTGCCCCAGGCTCGTAGGGAGTTCTTACGGATCGATGACCGGTGCGCGCGGACCCCGCTGTCCACAGGTGCGGCGGCTAGCGTTCGCAGGGAGCCGGACCCGCCGCCAGACCTGGACCGCGGCGGCCGGGCGCTTCCGGAGGTCATCGTGGTCACGCTGGTGCTGATCGGGCTGGTGGGCGGATTCATCACCGGCGTCTCGCCGTGTGTGCTGCCCGTGCTGCCGGTGATCTTCCTGACCGCCGGTGCGGCGCAGCCCGGTGCGAAGGGCGGCAGCCGGCGGCCGTATCTGGTGGTGGCCGGGCTGGCGGTGAGCTTCAGCGTGTTCACCTTGCTGGGCACTCTGGTGCTCAGCGTGCTGCCGCTGCCGTCGGACACCATCCGCTGGGCCGGGCTGGCGGTGCTGACCGTGCTGGGCGTCGCGATGATGTTCCCCCGGGTCCAGGATCTGCTGGAGCGGCCCTTCGCCTATGTGGGGCGGCGTCAGGTCAGCGGCGGGCACGGCGGCTTCGTGCTCGGCCTGGCGCTGGGCGCGGTGTACGTGCCGTGCGCGGGGCCGGTGCTGGCCGCGATCACGGTGGCGGGGGCCACTCACCGGATCGGCGCGCAGACGGTGGCGCTGACGCTGGCCTTCGCGGTGGGCACCGCGGCGCCGCTGCTGTTCTTCGCGCTGGCCGGGCGCGGGGTGGCCGAGCGGGTGCGGGCGTTCCGGGAGCGGCAGCGGTCGGTGCGCTTCGTCGCCGGCCTGGTCGTCATCGGTCTCGCGGTGGCGCTCACCTTCAACGTCACGGACGCCATCCAGCGCGCGATCCCCGACTACACCGCCAAGTTCAATCAGGCGCTGGACAACTCGGGGGCGATCTCGGGGCTGGGCCCCCAGCAGAGCCAGGCGCTCCAGGCGTGCGCGGCCGAGCAGACCGCGCAGCTGCTCGACTGTGGCAAGGCGCCGGCGATCACCGGCATCCAGCAGTGGTTCAACACACCCGGCGACAAGCCGCTGACCCAGGCTGATCTGACCGGCAAGGTGGTGCTGGTCGACTTCTGGGCCTACTCGTGCATCAACTGCCAGCGGGCCATCCAGCATGTCAACGCCTGGTATCAGGACTACCGCAAGGACGGCCTGGTGGTGATCGGCGTGCACACCCCGGAGTACGCCTTCGAGCACGAGCCGGCCAATGTGAAGGCCGGCGCGGCCCGGCTGCACATCGCCTATCCGGTGGCCCTCGACAACGACTACGGCACCTGGAACGCGTTCGGCAACGACTCGTGGCCGGCGTCGTACCTGATCGACTCGACCGGGCAGGTGCGGCACGTGGCGATCGGCGAGGGTGGCTACGGCGACGACGAGTCGCTGATCCGGCAGCTGCTGACCGCCGCGCATCCCGGGGCGGACCTGCCGGAGTCGACCGATGTGCCGGACACGACGCCGACCGATCCCGGGCAGACCCCGGAGACGTATCTGGGCGCCGAGCGCGCCCAGGGGCTGGCGAACGGGCCGCTGAAGTCCGGCACGCACTCCTTCACGCTGCCGGCGGCGGTGCCGGCCGACGAGTTCGGGCTCGGCGGCAAGTGGTCGGTCGCGGCGGAGGCGCTGACCGCGGGGTCGGGGGCGACCATGGAGCTGAACTTCATGGCGAACGACGTGTATCTGGATGTCGGCGGCACCGGTACCGTCATCGCGACCTTCGGCGGGCACACCAAGACGTTCACGATCGCGGGGGCGCCGAACATCTACACGGTGGTGGGCGGGAGCAGCGAGCAGCACGGCACGGTGAAGCTGACCTTCTCGTCGGGGCTGAGCGCGTACTCCTTCACCTTCGGGTGAGGCGGGCCGTTCGCATCTCCCGGCGGCTCAGCGGATGCGGACCGCGTCCCGTACCGCCGGGGCGAGGGTGTCCGCGGTCTCGTCGCCGAGGACCAGCCGGATGTCGGCGTCCTGCCAGAGCGGGGCGTGCCAGCGGGCCAGGGCCTGTTCGGGGGAGCGGAGGACCGCCAGGGTGGGCAGGCCCGCGGCGCGGCCGCCGGCGAGCAGTGCGGGCAGGGAGGGGACCGGGGCCAGCGCGCCGATGTCGTCCAGCACGAAGGTCAGTGGTGGGTCGAGCCGACCGGCGGATGACCCTGCGGCCATGCACCGGCCGTGCTCGACCACGCTGGAGAGGAGTGCGGTCAGCAGCGGCATCGCACCCGGATGGGACCGCGGGTCCTCGATCCGCTCGCCCACTACGTAAAGCGTTCCCCGTTCGGAGGTGAACGACTCCAGATCGAGGCCTCCGGTCCTGGCCGGATTGCAGGCGTCGCGGATGTGCACCGAGTTGAGGGGTTCGAGCAGGTGCCGGATCAGCGCCTGGGCGGCGTCGCGGCGTTCGGGGTGGGCGTGCAGCACGGATTCCAGCTCGCCGCTCCAGCCGGAGGCGGCCCCGACATGGGAGCGCAGAATCCGTACCGGCTCGCCGGCGCCCGCGCCGCCGGCCGCCCAGCGCTGCACCTGCCGGAAGGGCTGGCCGTCGACGGCCGCGGCGTGCAGCCAGCAGCGCAGCAGCGTCGTGGCCGTCTCGTGCACGATCGCCTCGTCGGGGCGGGTGGGCCGCAGCGGTGCCAGCAGCGCGGCGGCTCTGGTCCGCGCGGTCTCGGGCCGCGCGCAGCCGTCGTGCGGCGCCCAGCGCAGCCGCCCGGGCACGTCCAGCAGGTGCGCCGGGTCGTAGACGTGCACCGGGCCGAGCTTGGCGCGGTTGCCGACGGTCTGGTGGTACGTGTCGGGGTCCGCGGTGGTGACGACGACCGGTCCGGCGGCGGCCAGTACGGCGGGCTGGGTGATCCGCTTGGCCTTGTCGCCGCGGGGCGCCGCGAACAGGGCGTAGGTGCGGGTGACTTCGCCGTCGGCGAGGTGCTCGGCGGCGGGCACCGGGCGGGCGGCGGTGACCGGGTATCCGTCGGGACCGGCCGCCGGGAGCACCGTGGTCGGGGTGTCGTCCGGGACGAGCGGCAGGCCGTGGGGGACGGTGCGGAACCAGGCGTCCAGGCTGTCGCCCCCCTTCGCCGGCGGCCGCCCGCGGTCGTCGCGGCGCGGGGCGGGCAGCGGGGCGTCCCCGGACGCGGACCCGGGACCGGACGCCGGACCGGACTTCCGGCCGGACGGGGGCTCGGCCTCCGCTGGGACGGGGACCTGGCGCGGGCGGTAGCCGCGGGCCTCGCGGGACCGCAGCCGGGCGATGACGTTCAGCGCCCACACGGTGAGCACGAACAGCACCATGAACTGGGCGATGAACACCCCCCAGAACAGCCCGGGCCCGGGCAGCTGGCCCGCGGGTGTCTGCGGCCAGGCCCCGGCCAGGTCGTGCGGCCGGCCGATCAGCGAGCGCATCGCCTGCGGGGTGCGGGTGAAGTGCGCCCCGTGCGGCAGACCGCCGTGGGAGAGCAGCCCGGCGATCCCGGTGGCGGTCCACACCAGCAGGGTCACGCCGAGCAGCAGGCCGATGATGCCGACGATCAGACCGTCCGGCAGGCCCCCCGAGGACTCTCTCTTCCGCTGCGGCATCTCGTCCCCGTCACGCGACCGCGTCGTCTGCCAGCTGTTTGGCCAGCGCGACCTGGGCCGCCACATGGGCCTCCGCGCGGGCCTCGGCCTCGGCTTCCGCCTCGGCCTCCAGATCCGCCGCGTGCTCCACCGAGGTCTCCGTCATGGCGCGGTCGGTGAAGACCAGTGGTCGTTCGGTCTCGGTGATCAGGTGTTTGACCACCTGCACATTGCCGTTGACGTCCCAGACCGCGATGCCCGGGGTGAGGGTCGGGATGATCTCCACCGCCCAGCGCGGCAGGCCCAGCACCAGGCCGGTGGCGCGGGCCTCGTCGGCCTTCTGGGCGTAGATGGTGCGGGTGGAGGCCATCTTCAGGATCGCCGCCGCCTCCTTGGCGGCGGCGCCGTCGACCACGTCCGACAGGTGGTGGACGACGGCCACGAAGGACAGGCCGAGCCGGCGGCCGAACTTCAGCAGCCGCTGGAAGAGCTGCGCCACGAAGGGCGAGTTGATGATGTGCCAGGCTTCCTCGACCAGGAAGATGCGCTTTCTGCGGTCCGGGCGGATCCAGGTGTGTTCCAGCCACACCCCGACGATGGCCATCAGGATCGGCATGGCGATGGAGTTGCGGTCGATGTGGGACAGGTCGAAGACGATCAGCGGCGAGTCCAGGTCGATGCCGGCGCTGGTCGGCCCGTCGAACATGCCGCGCAGGTCGCCGTCGACCAGCCGGTCCAGCACCAGGGCCACGTCCAGGCCCCAGGCGCGGACGTCGTCCAGATCGACGTTCATCGCCTCGGCGGACTCCTCCAGCGGGTGCCGCAGCCGCTCCACGATGTCGGTCAGAATCGGCTGGCGGTCCGTCACCGTCTCGGCCACATAGGCGTGCGCGACCTTCAGCGCGAAGCCGGACCGCTCGTCCAGGCCGCGGCCCATCGCGACTTCGATGATGGTGCGCAGCAGCGCGAGCTGGCCGGTGACGGTGATCGCCGGGTCCAGCGGGTTGAGCTTGATGCCGCCGTCCAGGGCGGCCATCGGGTCGAGCCGGATCGGGGTCAGGCCGAGCGCCTTGGCGATCAGATTCCACTCGCCGACGCCGTCCTCGCCCTGCGCGTCCAGCACCACCACCTGCCGGTCGCGGAAGCGCAGCTGGCGCAGGACATAGGTCTTCTCCAGTGCCGACTTGCCGTTGCCGGACTCGCCGAGCACCAGCCAGTGCGGGGCGGGCAGCTGCTGGCCGTAGAGCTGGAAGGGGTCGTAGATGTAGCCCTTGCCGGAGTAAACCTCACGGCCGATGATCACACCCGAATCGCCCAGGCCCGGCGCGGCGGTCGGCAGGTAGACCGCCTGCGCCTGGCCGGTCGAGGTGCGTACCGGCAGTCGTGTCGTCTCCACCCGGCCGAAGAGGAAGCTGGTGAACGCGTCGGTGAGAGCCGCCAGAGGGTCCAGCATGGGCATGGCAGTGGCCTCCTCGTACGGGCGGGCTAGCGGCGGATGCCGGTCGCGAACGGCAACGTATTCACGAATGCCCGGTGGTGCTCACGATCGCACCATTCAAGCTTCAAATACGACTTACCGGCGGAAGCACGGATGGTGCGCTTGTCGCGCGCCAGCGCTTCCGGGGAGCGCGAGGACACGGTGATGTAGCCGACGATGTTCACCCCGGCGGCGCCGCTGGCCAGATCCTCGCCGCGCTGGTCGATCCGGCCGTGGTGGGCGACATCGCGGGGGTCCAGCACCCGGTTCATCTTCGCGGCGCGGCTGGCCTCGGCGTCGTCGTTGGTCTTCTCGGTCAGCATCCGCTCGATGGCCACATCGGTGGGTTCGAGGTCCATCGTCACCGCGACGGTGCGGATCACATCGGGGGTGTGCACCAGCAGCGGCGCCAGGAAGTTCACCCCGACCGGGGTCATCGGCCATTCCTTGATCCAGGCGGTGGAGTGGTGCCAGGGCGCCCTGGTGGACGATTCGCGGGTCTTGGCCTGGAGGAACGTCGGGTCGGTGGCGTCGAGTTCGGCCGGCCAGGCGTTGCGGCGGGTCATCGCCTGGATGTGGTCGATGGGGTGGTCCGGGTCGTACATCGAGTGCACCAGCGACGCCAGCCGGGCCTGGCCCAGCGGCTGCCGCACCCGGATGTCGGCCTCTGCCAGCCGGGCGCAGATGTCGTTGAGCTCACGGGCCATCACCGCGGCCAGCCCGGAGTCCTTGTCGATCCTGGCGCCGCGGTGGGAGCTCGCGCGGGCCATGGCGGTGCCCTCGGCGGCCAGCTCGCGGGTGAAGTGCATGCACGCCACCAGATAGGCGCGGTGCTGTTCCGAGGAGGTGGACACCATGGACTGCAGCTGGTCGTAGGAGTCCTTCAGCCACCGGTCGGCGTCCGGGTCGCCGCGCTGGGCCACGTCCTTGGCGTGCGCGTCGGGGTCGGCGGGCAGGGTGCGGGCCAGCATCTGAAGGCGGCTCACGAAGCCGTCGCCGTTGGCCACATGCTTCAGCAGCGTGCCGAACCGCTCGACCAGCGCCTCCTGGTCCTCGCTGTCGCGCAGGCCGACGCCGGGCCCCTCGATCTCGATGGCGGCGGTCACCGTCCGCCGGTCGACATGCAGCAGTACCGCGATCTCGTCTGGGCCGAAGGGGGAGGCGAGCCAGCTGATCCGCCCGATTCCCGGCGGCGGCCCGATCTCCACCTCCCGCCCGTCCAGATGCGTCCCGGCCTCCTGCACGGTGGACCGGTAGGTGGCGGCGGTGCGCAGCGTACGGCGGTAGGTGCGGTTGATCTCGAACCAGCGGTAGAACGTCCGCCGCCGATAGGGCATGTAGACCGCGGCCAGGGCCAGCAGCGGCCAGCCGACCAGGCCGACGATGCGCAGCAGGAGGACCGGGACCAGCAGACCGGACATCATGCCGAGGCCGGCGCCCAGGATGATGAGCGCGATCTCTCCGGTCTCCCGGTTCTTGCCCACGATCGCGTTGGGCCTGGCCTTGCCGATCAGATACGTACGGCGTGGCTGGGTGAAGGGCTGGGCCGTCACCTGCGATCACCTCCCGAAGTGCCGTTGTTGCCTGGTCCCTGTCCCCGGTTGGCGCCGGGGCCCGACCGGAAGGGGGAGCCGCTCATCGGGTTGGCGGCCGGGGCGCCGCCGCCACCGGTGCCGCCGCCTCCGCCGCGGTTGCCCCCGTGCGCGGCCATGCCGCCCGCCATCGGATTCGCCGGCTGGCCGCCGCCCTGCGCCTGCTCCTGCGGGCCGCCGCGGGCGCTGTGCGTCTTGATGCCCTGCTTGACCAGGGCGGCGGGCGAGGAGATCACCGCGGCGGCGCCGCTCTGGCCGCCGGCCGACTTACGGCTGTTGCGCAGATTGACCACGTCGTCGCCGAAGCCGGGCACGAAGCGGTAGATCATGAAGCTGGCGAAGATCGCCAGCAGGATGATGGCCAGCCCGGAGACCACCGCCGAGAAGGCGTTGGGCCCGTCACTGCTGGACGACAGCGCGCCGGCCAGCCCCAGCACGATCACGATCACCGGCTTCACCATGATCACCGCGATCATGATCCCGGCCCAGCGGCGCACGTTGTGCCACATGTTCTTGTCGACCAGCCCGGCGTAGACCGCGGTGCCCAGCAGCGCGCCCACGTAGAGCAGCGCGGCCCGGATCACCAGCTCCAGCCACAGCACGCCGGCCGCCACCACGGACACCAGCGACACCAGGATCAGCATCACCGGACCGCCGCCGATGTCGCTGCCCTTGGTGAGCGCGCCGGAGAACGAGCCGAAGAAGACATCGGTGTTCGACTTGGTGCCCGAGGAGATCACATCGGTGACCGCGTCGGTGGCCGAGACCACCGTGTACAGGATCAGCGGGGTGAAGGCCGACGCCAGCACCGTCAGCCACAGGAAGCCGACCGCCTCGGTGATCGCCTCGGTCAGCGGCACCCCGCGCACGGCCCGCTTGGCCACCGCGAGCAGCCACAGCACCAGGGTGAGGACGGTCGAGGCGGCGAAGACCACGGCGTACTGCCGCAGGAAGGCGGTGTTGGTGAAGTCCACCTGCGTCGTCTTGGTGACCGCGGTCGACAGCTTGCCGATCGTCCAGGCGGCGGCGTCGGCGCAGCCCCTGCCGAGGGAGGTCAGCGGGTCCAGGGTGCTGGTGATCCCGCCGCCGCCACCGCCGCTTCCGCCGCCGCCCCCGCCGGAGTCCTTCTCGCAGAAGTCCTTGGCGGAGCCGACGAGCAGCCGGCACTTGTCGACGGGGGCGGGGGCCGCGCCGCGGGTGGGCTTCGGTGTCGGGGTGGCGGCCAGGGCCACGGTGGGCAGCGCGGCCAGCGCGAAGGTGACGGCGCCCAGCGCGGACCAGCGGAGCCTGCCGCTCAGGAGGGGCCGGGCGGGAGTACGGGCGGGGCTCTGCGGACCGCCCGGGGTGAGGTGAGGGCTGCCCGCGATGGGTCGGCTACCTGGCATAAGTGAAGCCTCCGTAGTCCCGTACGGCGCCGGCGATCTCATCGGCCGTGGCGGCGCGGTTGTCGCCGCTGACCGGCGCGGGTCCGTCCTTCTGGCTGGAGGACTCGATCTTCCAGTCCCCGCCGACCCATACGAGTTTCTCGGTGGTGGTGAACCAGGCGCTGCTGACCGGGTTCGTCGAGCCCTGACCGGCCAGGCCGACCAGGTCGGTGCACCACACCTCGACGGTGATCGCGTCCGCCGCGTTCGCCGTCACCTTGGTGCCCACCGGCACCGTCCGGGACACGAAGGTCAGACCGGTGGGCGCGGTGCCGTCCGCGTTGAGACCGAGCGACTTCAGCGCGCTGCCCGAGTAGGCCTGGTCCAGCGCGGTCTGCAGCGCGGGTGTGACGGCGGGGTCGTGCACCGCCGCCACGATCTGGTGCCGCAGCTCCGTGTTGAACATGTCCACGCCGCCCAGGGCCACCGCGTAGTTCGCCGCGGCCGACTGGGCCCCCTGCCCGGTGTGCGGGAAGCCCGAGGGGATGCCGGCGGCGGACTTGCCGGTGACGGGCTGCTGGCCCGAGGCGGCGGTGGAGACGGGGGCGGACCGGCCGGAGCGCGAGCCGCCGGAACCGGAGCCCGCGTCGGCCCCGCCGGCCGAACCGGGCGCGGCCGAGGGCGAGTGGTCGCCGCCGCGGTTGGCGAAGGCGATCGCGGCGATGAGCAGCACCACGATGCTCACCACCGTCACCAGGGCCCGCCGGGGCTGGGAACGGCGGCCGGAACCGCCGGTCCCCGCGTGCCCCTCGGGCATCCGGGTCCGGGTCGGGGGGCCGTCCTGGCCGAGACTCATCGTGCGGTCGCCCCCTGGGGCCCCGCGGGCACGCCGGAGCGGCGCGGGTCGCGGACGGCACCGCTGCTTGGTCGAGTGGGCATCAGCACGCAGCCTCGGAAGGGAAAGGCGGAGCCGGGGACGGGCTCCGGAACGAGAGCGTAGGCACCGGGCGGAACCGGTACCGACTGGGCGGCCGGGCTCCTCGCGGGGCTACACGGCCATCCCGTACACGATGGTGAACAGGGTGCCGAGGGAGCCGATGATGAACACGCCGGTCAGCCCGGCGATGATCAACCCCTTGCCCTGCTCCGCGCTGAAGGTGTCACGCATCGCCGTCGCGCCGATCCGTTGTTTCGCCGCACCCCAGATCGCGATCCCCATGCACAGCAGAATCGCTGTCGCCATGACCACCTCGATCATCACGCGTGCTTCGTTGCCCAGGGCCCCGAAGGGTCCCCAGTCGGGCGCGATGCCACCGATGATGGTGTTGATGTCGCCCTTCGCCGCTGCCAGGAACATGTAACTCACCACCCCGCTCGATCAGTTGACTCCCTCGCCGGGGCGCAAGGGGCCAGGACCCAGTCTGACGGAGGATTCCGCTGTTGCATGTCGACTCGGCGACTTTCTCGGCGGATCGTCCGTGCAAATCGGCCCGCAGCCGTCAGACTGGTTGGCGGACCGGTGTTCGAAGGACGTAGACGACTACTCTGTGTATCACGAGAGTGACCATAGGGCAACGATGGGAACGTACGACAACGTACGGGACCCGGAACGCGGAACGCGAGCGGAAGGGAACGGCAGCCGTGCGCAAAGTCTGGCTCACCGTCATCGTCGGGGTGGGCCTGGGGCTTTCGTTCCTGGCGCTGCTGGTGGTGGGCACCTTCTCGGCCGCGGCCGGCCTGGCCGGGAACGCCGGGGCGGTCACTCTCGCCAAGGGTACGGTACCGGCCGTCTATCAGCCGATCATCCTGAAGTGGGGCAATCTGTGCCCGGCGCTCAATCCGGCGCTGCTGGCCGCCCAGCTCTACCAGGAGAGCGGCTGGGACGCCGGGGCGCAGAGCCCGGCGCAGGCCCAGGGGATAGCGCAGTTCATCCCGGGCACCTGGGCGACGCACGGCGTGGACGGCAACGGCGACGGCACGGCGGACGTCTGGAACCCCGAGGACGCGATCCCGTCGGCGGCCAGCTACGACTGCCAGTTGGCGTCCTATGTGAAGAACGTGCCGGGGAACAACACCGACAACATGCTCGCCTCCTACAACGCGGGCGCGTACGCGGTGATACGGGCCGGCGGCGTCCCGCCCTACGCCGAGACGCAGAACTACGTACGGACCATACGCACACTGGAGAAGAGCTTCGCCGCGCCGGTCGGGGCGGTGGCGCCCTCGCAGCAGGCGGCCGCCGCGATCTACTACGCCCAGCAGCAGCTCGGCAAGCCGTATCTGTGGGGCGGCGAGGGCAAGGCCGCGCAGGGCGGGCTGTTCGACTGCTCGGGCCTGACGCAGGCCTCCTACAACTCGGTCGGCATCGCGCTGCCGCGGGTCGCCAACGACCAGTGGAACGCGGGACCGCACCCGAGCCGGGCCGAACTCCTCCCCGGGGACCTGGTGTTCTTCGCGTACGACCTCAACGACCCGCGGTCCATCCACCATGTGGGGATCTATGTCGGCGGCGGGTACATGATCGACGCGCCGCACACCGGGGCGGTGATCCGCTTCGACCCGATCGACTCGCCGGACTACATCGGGGCGACCCGGGTGACGCAGGCGGGGGCGCAGGCGCTGCCGACGTCGGCGGTCTGAGGGCGGCGCCGGCCCGGGGGCCGGGGCCCGGCGGGGCGGGGGTCGCCTGCCGGCCCACTGGCTGGGGCTCGTGTGACGCGTGCGCAGGGTGATGTCTTGGCCCAAGCCTCACCGGTCGGCGGTGGTTTGTCCCTTCTCCCTGGTCACCCTTGGATAACGGCATGGTGATCATCTGGCGAAGACCGGAACGCTACGTACCGTGGCAGCGGTTGTACGGGGGAGAATGGCACGGGACGCAAGCGACGGGGGTTGCGGACGAGCCCAGGCCGCACGTACAGCCAGTCGCACGTAAGGGGCACCACCGCTATGGCAGAGGTTGCTAACGACAGTGTGAACCCCGACATCAGTCTGCTGCGCGACATCAACGACTTCGCCAAGCAGGCACCGCGCGGTGTCGACCGCGCCGTTGAACTCCTCGGCGGCTACGGGCTGCTGGCCCTGATGGCGCTGCTGGCCGGCTGGTGCTGGTGGCGCGTCGCCCGCCGTTCGGCCGACGCCCCCGCCGCGGTGGCGGGCGTCCTGTGGGCCTTCCTGGCCGGCGGCATCGCCCTGCTGGTCAACATCCCGATCCGCGCCTTCGTCCGCCGACCGCCGCCGTACACCGAGCACGACGGCCTCGACGTCCTGATCCGCGGCGGCCACCACTACTCCTTCGTCAGCGACCAGGCCGCGCTGGCCGCCGCGCTCGCCGTGGGCCTCTTCATGGTCAGCCGCCGCACCGGCGCCGCGGCCCTCCTCCTCGCCCTCGCCGAGGGCTTCAGCCGCGTCTACCTCGGCGCCCACTACCCCACCGACGTCATCGGCGGCTTCGCCCTCGGCGCCGCCACCACCCTCCTCCTGGCCCCCCTCGCCCTCGCCCTCCTGACCGCCCTCACCACATCCCTCACGACCACCCGCTTCGCCTTCCTCGTCCGGGTCCGCCCGGGGACCGTTTCCCCGCCGGAGGACGCCCAGGCGCCGCGACTGCGGGCGGACGACAAGGGGTTGGCGGCGTAGGGCGGGATTTCTCGGTCAGCCGTCCGAGCCGGGGACGCAGCGGATGCCGCGTACCAGCCGGTCGAGGTCGGGGACGATCTCGGTGAAGCGCTGGTGGTCCCACGAGGTCAGAAACACATGGACGTCGGTGTCGAAGGCCGTGTCGCGGAAGACGTAGTTGACCTGGTCGTACGGACCCGGTCCGTGGACGCCGCTCCACTGGGCCCTGACACCAGTGCCGAGGGCCTCGGTTTCGAACCGCTCGGTGGCCGGCTGGGTGGTGGCGCTCTCGGTGCCCCAGGAGGCGTAGTAGCCGATGGCCTCCTCCCATGTCCCCTGGCACTTCCAGAGGCCGACCGCCACGGGCACCGGAAGCTTGGTGTAGTCCGGGCAGTGGCAGTACAGCTTGTGCCCGGCCATATGGCCGGCGACCTTCTCCCGGGCCACGACGAGGGACCGCGCGAAGGGCAGCACCTCCTTCTTGACGACCTTCTTGGTCAGTTCGCGGCCGCCCTTCAGGAAGCGGTCCCCGGCGTAGTCGAAGGCCCACTCGGCCGCGTCCAGCCACTTGGTCCCTTTGAATCCGAGGGGGATGGGGAACCACGTCGAGCGGTCGTAATCGATCTCGGCCCAGTTGGGAGTCGACTTGCGCTGGTCGAAGCTCATGTGTCGTCCTTCTGCGGTCGTTCCCAGCGGAACGTGCCCATGATGGCGTCGAAGAGTGCGCAGAGAAGTCTGGCCGTCCCGTCCTCCGGGCTCCCCGCGCCAAAGGTGGAGAAGGACGAGACCAGCCAGCTGTCGGCCGTTCCGGGCACCGGCAGGATGTACTCGACGCGACGTGACGGATAGGCCACCTCGCGATCGGGATCGGCGTCGTACACGCGCTCGGTACGGATGCCGGGGGTGGCGTCGAGTTCCACCGGTTCGCCGCCCTCGGTGGTGGACAGGACCTCGGCCAGCACGCGCTGCGGATCGGGTGCGTCGACCTTGGCGAACTCGACGAGCGAGACGAGGAACGACGCCGGGAGATTCTGCTCCCGGCGGCCGAAGGGCAGATACAGATCCACCCCCGCGTTGTTGCGCGCCTGGTTGATCAGCTTTTTGAGCCGCTGCTCCAATTCCCGCCGGTACTGCGCGACTTCGTCCCGACCGTGCCGGGCGAAGGCCCGGTCCAGGAGAGCGGTGAGGGCTCGGTCGGTGCCGCGCTGGACGGGGATCTTCTGCCATTCGCGCGGCACCACCAGCCGGTAGCCGCGGATCGCGTGAGCCGTCGTCATGAGCCGATCTCCGCCGTGGTCAGTTCCTTGAGCCGACCGAAGACATCCCAGTGCGGCGAGGTCTCGCCCTCGAGTTCAGGATGCGCGAGGCCGCCGGAGAAGCCGTTGCCCGCCCAGTTGATCAGGTCGCTGCCACCGGCCCAGTGGCCGAATTCGTCGACGACATTGGCGGCGCCGTTCGCCAGCCGGACCGTGTTCAGGAAACTCGCGCCACGGGCAAGGGCGTTCGGGAACAGCCGAGTGTCGGGGAACTCCTCGGCGAGTGTGCGCAGCTTCGACATGTTCTCGATGACTTCCTTCTCGCCCCCCGCGGCGAACTTCTCGCCGACCGCCCGGCCGTAGTCCCCGACGGAGGAGAAGAACCTGGCGGCCGGATTCTGGCCGGCCTCGCCGAGCAGCTCGCTGCCCTCGGCGATGGACTTCGCCGCCGCCTCAGGAATGTCCTCGCCGCCCCGCAGGCCGCCGGCCACCCCCCCCCGCGAACCCGGTGGAGCCTTCCAGCAGACCCTTCGCCCAACTCGACGCCCCCAGCGTCGCTATCGCGAACACATCGAGGCCGACATCTATCCAGGAGCCATCACCGGTGAGGGCGACCGCCGTATGGCCCAGCAGAGCGGTGAGCATCAGGCCGCCCAGCAGCGCGGTGGCGATGTCCAGGCCGGGGATGAAGAGGGAGACGATGACGAGCGCGGTGACGATCCACGTACAGACGTCGGCGAGGAGTTTGATCAGTTCGGCGTGCTCGTGGATGAAGTCCTTGAACGAGTCCCACCGGCTGTCCTTGAGCCCGTCGTGCTCGGTGTCCTCGATCTTCTGCATCCAGAACCGGCCGCGCTCGTCGCGGTGGTCCTTGACGCGCGCGAGTTGGGCCTTCGCGTCCGCCAACTCGCCCTGAGCGGCGTGCCGGGCGCGCTCGGCGTCCGCCTGATGCTGTTTCTGCTCCACGGTGAGCTGCGGCTGCGGGCTGCCCGGCGCGGGCCTTGCCTCGGGTGTGTTCGCGGTAGCGGCGACCGCCTGGGCCCGGGCCAGCGCCCGCAGGGAGTCCGACTGGCACTGGTCCAGATCCTCGGCCCAGTGCCCGAGGTAACCCGACACGTGCTCGTACCGGGTGGCGACCTTGTCCAGACCGTCGCGCAGATCGGTGGCGGTCTCGCGCAGCTTGTCGGCGAACTCGCCGATGTTGTCGTCGCCCGCGATGTCCTTCAGCAGGGCGATCTGGTCGCGGATCGTCCCGGCCATCTGTTCGAGCCGTGACGATTCATCGCGTATCTCCTGCGGGTCCCCCGGTATCGGGTCCTCGGGTTCGTCGAGTACGACCCACTCGGAGTCGGCTGGCCTGCTCATACGGCGCGTTCCCTCCCCTGTCGCGCTTTACCCCGCGCGGCTGGGTTCCGCGCCGAACATCCCTCCCACCGGGTGCCGTTACTCCTTGGGACCGCCCTGTTTGTTGCCCTTGCCGGCGTTGCTGAGGCCGTTCCTGAGTTTCTCGTCCACGTCCTTGAACGCTTCCATCGTCTTTTCGGCCATCTCGCCCATGGCCTGGATCTTGTCCAGCAACTTGTGCCGGTGGTAGTCCCAGTTGTCGGCGAAGTCGTGCATCGCGTGCGCCATGTGGCTGGACCCGAGGGCCCCGGCGATGTCCGCCTGGTGGTCGCCGGTGTCCTCCAACTCCCGCTGGATCGCCTTGAGATTGCGGGCGGACTCCTCAAGCCGATCGTACGAGACCTTGAGGTCCGTCATCCGCGCGTCCCCTCCTCCGCCGCCGGGTCCCAACTGCTCAATGCCTCAGGTGATTCTGGCCCCGAGCAACCGAGTTCGTCCAAGCGATGGAGAAAATCGATCATGCAACGGGAAGCCGGCCGCTGGCGGTGGCCGCTGCGGCATCGCGGGGGCCGACACGGTCGGCATGGATCACCGGTCGCCCCTACAGCACCATGGCTGGCGCCGGTAGGGTCGTTCTCCACCACGACCGCGCAGCTTCAATTGCTTGTTCAACTGCCTCGCACCGGACGACTCACGGGGGACTCCGAAGTGACCCGCTCTTCCCTGCCCATCGCTGTCGCCCTCGCCGCCTCGGCGGGCCTGCTGCTGACCGCCTGCGGCGGGGGCGGATCGGACGGCTCGGACCCGATCCAGCCGTCGGTGACGTCCGCACCGGCCACGGCCGCGGCGTCCACGGCTCCGCCGCCCACGACGCCGGCGGGGCCCGCCGCGCCGCACTTCGCGTTGCCGTCCGACGTCACGATCGATTTCTCGGCATTCACCGGGAGCGACACGTCGCAGAAGTCGATTCTTCAGGATGCCACTTATGCCGCCACGGCTGTTGTTGAGACCGAGGCACTGGGCCATCCCACGGAAACGCCGAACTTCAAGCGGTTCTTCACGGGGGTGCACGGAGCGGAGCTTGCGGATCAGCTCATCTCGTACGGAAAGGCTGGAAAGGTCGCGACCGGAGCCTTCCGGTACTACGCGCCCCAGGTGACGGTGAACAAAGCTGCTGATTCGGTCACCGTCGCATTCTGCGAGGATCAGAGCAAGGCCTATGACAAGGACCTGAAGACGGGCAAGGTG
Organism: Streptomyces polygonati; assembly: GCF_042650325.1. Lineage (NCBI taxonomy): Bacteria > Bacillati > Actinomycetota > Actinomycetes > Kitasatosporales > Streptomycetaceae > Streptomyces > Streptomyces polygonati. The sequence continues at coordinate 19,335 of NZ_JBHSBB010000002.1, forward strand.
AACGTCACCACCCCGTCGCTCAACAGTTTCAGTTTGTGGACCTACGTCATGAGCAAGGGCTCGACCGGCGATTGGCAGGTCTTCGACTACAAGTGGGTCCAGGGGGTGGAGAAGTGCCAGACAGCGTGAGTGCTGGTCGTGCGCGCCGCTCCGTTGTAGCAGTCGTGGGTCTGGCAGTAATCAGCGCGGTCGCCGTGCTCGGACTGGGAGTCGGGCCCGCTGTCGCGGACCTCAGCGTGAAACCTTCCCCCTCGGGCAGTTCGAGCGCTGGGAGCGATTCGGACAGGCTGTGGGCCCATGTGCGCTACACCTCCGGCGGCAGTGCGTCGAAAGGCAATACGCAGCCGATCGCGTCGTCCGATGCGGATTTCAAGCCGCCCGTGTGCTGGTACAAGAGCTTTACGCCCGCTCAGTTCGAAGCCGAACTGCAACGCCGCTACTACGCCGCCGGGAATGACCACGCCGATACCATCTACAACTACTACTACGGTATTCGTTCGCAGATGGAGGGCATCAAGTACCACCAGGGTGACGAGGGTAGTTGGTGGGTGCTGGAGTACAACGACTCCTACATGAACGATCCGACTGCCGTCTGTCCCTATCAGCAAGGCTGGATGTGGCAGGGGCCAGGAGACCCCGCGCCGCCGGCGCCGATCACCCCGGAGATGCTGGCGCAGGCCGCGTACAAGGAATTGAAGCTCCCGGTCCCGGCCGTGAAGCTGAGCCCGGCTGCACAGAACCAGAAGGTGAACCTCGCTACTTACGTGAGCTTCGGCGATGCGTTGGGCTACGCGTCGTTGACGGCCAATCTCGAGAACGTCTGGGCGACTGTCGTGGCGGTACCGAGCAGCCTCCACATCGATGCAGGAACGAGCTACGCGTCGCCGGAGAGCTGCGACTACGTGTTCACGCCGACCGCAGGGGGCTACAGCGTGAACAGCTCGGATGCCTCGTGCAACATCACCTACCGCAAGGCGACCGCGGTGGGGAGCACGTATCGGATGCAGGCACAGATGACGTGGACCGTGACATGGACGCCCACCCAGGCTGCGGAGCCCGGCAGGGGCCAAGGCTTGGCCCCCGGGTACTCCACCAGTCCGCAGCCGGTCACCGTCCAGGAGATCCAGACCGTCAACCGCTGACCAGCCACGCCCTCGCCCGGGGGGGCGCTCACGCGCCCCCCCGCTCCGGTCAGAGCGACTGCGGGAACGTGAAGAGACCGTTCGGGTCCAGGCGGGCCTTGAGGGTGGTGAGGCGGGGGGCGTTGGGGCCGTAGTAGGCCGTGCGCCAGTTGGAGAGGGTGGGGTCGGTGTAGTTCTGGTAGGCGGCGCCCGAGGCGTAGCGGCGGAGGGCGGAGTGGGTGGTGTCGAGCCAGGACGTGCGGGAGAGGGCGTCCGAGGCGAGGTATTGGACCAGGACGCGGGAAGTGCGGTGGGGGAAGGCGGTGGCCGTGGGGGAGGGGCGGTTGACGGCGCCGCCGAGGGCGGTGAGGGCGATGCTGCCGGCGCCGCCTCCCGACTGGTTGGCCAGCCGCTGGGTCTGGGCGAGGAGCGCGTCGATGCCGGCCTCGGGGAGCAGGGCGTCGTAGAAGTCGGAGCGGGCGGTGTACGTTTCGCGGCCGAGCTTGCCGGTGGGCGGCAGGTGGCACTGGGCGGCGGACAGGCCCGAGCAGCCCGCGTAGGAGAACATCGCGTCGAGGAAGTCGTGCGGCCGCAGCGAGACCGTGGCGGCGGGGCCGGGGCCGCCCGGGGCGTCGGCCAACTGGTCGGCGGCGGCGGCCAGGTCGTCCCGGGAGCCGGTGGACATCATGGCGACGGAGACGGTCGGCGTACCGCCGGGCGCGCAGTCCAGGTGGAGGGCGGACCAGATGTGGTCCGGTTGGTCGGGCCCCCAGCGCTGCCAGGAGCGGACGACGGACGCCGCGCGGCTCCACGGCCAGGTGAGGTAGCCGGTGACGACGTCCGGCTTGGGCCGGGTGGCGAAGCGCAGTGAGGTGACGACGCCGAACTGGCCGTTCCCGGCGCCGCGCAGGGCCCAGAAGATGTCGGGCTCGGCGTCGGCGGAGACCTCGTGGGTACGGCCGTCGGGGGTGATCAGGGTGGCGCCGGTCAGATTGTCGCAGGTCAGTCCCATGGAACGGCTCAGCACGCCGTGCCCGCCGCCGAGCGTGAGGCCGGAGATGCCGACCGAGGGGCAGGAGCCGCCGGGCACGCAGCGGCCCTTGGTGCCCAGCGTGCTGTAGACGTCTATCAGCTTGGCGCCGGCGCCGATGGTGGCCGTGGCGCCGTCCAGGTGGATCGAGGAGAGCCGGGAGACGTCGATGATCAGCCGGCCGTCGCCGCTGGACCAGCCCGCGTACGAGTGGCCGCCGCTGCGGACCACCGGGACGGTGCCCGTCCGGGTGGCGAAGTCCAGGCAGCTGCGGATGTCGTCGACGCCGCTGACGTACGCGATGCCGGCCGGGCGCAGATTGTCGTACCGGGTGTTGTAGAGACGGTGGTCGAGTTCGTACGCGCTGTCGTCGGGGCGGACGAGGTCGCCGTCGAGGGAGGAGGCCAGCGCCTTCCAGTCCGGTGCGACCTTGCTGGGCGTGGCGGTGGGCTTGAGCGTGGCGGTGGTGGAGCCGGCCGGGGCGGAGGCCGCGGAGGTACGACTCGGTGTCGAGGCAACGCTCTTGGGGTCGTCGCCGCCGACCCTGCAGCCGGTCAGCCAGGCCGCGGCCAGTACTCCGCCTCCGGCCCGCAGGGCGGTACGCCGCGCCGGTGGGCGGGCCGCCGGGGCCGTTATGGAGGACTTCGGGTCAGCTGTTGTCTCGTGCACAGTGTTCCACCGCCGCAATCACGCACGGGGTCACGCCGACCCCGATGGCAGGTGCCTACTGCCCCCGGGCACCTTCGGTAACCCAAGACGACGCAGCCCGGGGTTCGGTTGCGATGATCTTCGCCGGTGGGGGCAGGGGATGGGGCTGGGGCGGCGGCGCGGCGGCTCAGCCGCCGCCGTGTTCCCGCGCGTCCCGCCGCGCCCGTTCCCTGGCCCGCCGGGCCGGGCCGGCCCAACCGCAGGTGCAACGGGCCGAGATGAAGGCGCCGCGCTCGACGACGGACGTACGGTGCGCCGGGCCGGCCCCGTCAGCGGGGGCCGGCCCGGCGTCGGCGGTGGGGGACGACGAAGGGGCAGGAGCAACGTCGGCGATCACATTGCGCACGCCTCCACCGTAACGGGCGTGACGGCCCGCTCACGACCGTCGTTAGCCGGATGAGGCCTCAGCCGAGCGGCCGGCGGCGCCGGGCGGCGGTCGTACAGGGATGGATGAGTGATGGCAGCAGCGATGTCCACGGGGGTGCGAGCGCTGCGAGCGGCGCGCTCGGCACCGCCCGAGCCCACGGACCCTCCGACGCCCCCCGCGCCGCCACGCGCGGTGCGCCCGGAAGGCCGGGCGAGACCGGTGGGCCCGGCGCAACCGGAAGGTCCGGGCGGTCCGAAGCGTCTGCCCGGCCCGGACGGCTGCCCTGGCCCGGCCCGGCTGGCCAGTGCCGTGAGTCCGGCTCGGTCGGAGAGCCCGGCGCCATCAGCCGTCCCGGGAGGCGTGGAAGGCCCCTCCCGCTCGGCGGTGCCGGACGGCGTCGCCGCTGCCGGGCCGGTGGCCGGTCCCCGGCCGCCTTCCGGTCGCGCGGCGCCGGCGCGCCGCCCCCGTACCGCTCCCGCCTCCCACCCCCCGGCCCGAGGGCGCGCCTTCACCGTGAGCGCGCTGGCGCTCGCCGCGGCGGCCACCGCCGCGGCGCTGAGCGGATGCGTGAGCAGCGGTGCCGTCGCCGAGGGGCAGGACGGGGGGTCGGGCGGGTCGCCGGACGGGGTGGCGGCCAGGGCGGTGGCGGAGGCCGCGGACACCTTGGTGCAGGCCGGGAGTTCGCGGGTGAGCACGTCGATGCGGATGGCCAGCGGCGGCACCCTGCTGACCATCACCGGGACCGGCGTCTTCGACTACGCGCGGCGGCAGGGGCAGCTGACCCTGGAGCTGCCCAAGGACGCGGCCGGCACGGAGGAGCACAAGCCGATCACCGAGCTGCTGACACCCGGTGCCTTGTATATGAAGAACCGCGGCGAGGGGGTGCCGCCCTCCAAGTGGGTGCGGATGGACACGACCCGGCTCCCGGACGGCAATCTGGTGACCGGCGGCGCCACCGAGCCGCTCGTGGCGGCCGAGCTGCTCCGGGGCGCCCGGCAGGTGACCCTCGTCGGCGAGGAGACCCGCGACGGGGTGAGGGTGCGGCACTACCGGGGCGTCGCCGACATCGCCCGGGCGGCCGGCGCGGCCCCCGCCGCCGATCGCGGTCCGCTGCGGGCGGCGGCCGTGGGCTTCACGGTGACCCGGGTGCCGTTCGACGCCTGGCTGGATTCGGTCGGCCGGCTGCGCGAGCTGAGCCAGAGTTTCACCTTCGCCGCGGCCGGCGCCGGTCCCGCCGCTCCGGACCGGGCGGACCCGCCGCCGGACGACGCGCACCGCGACGACAAGAACGGAGCCGCTTCCGACCTCGCCGATCCCGCGAAGCTCAAGGCCACCCGCCCGGGGACCCCGGGTTCGCCCCCCGCCGACATGGACCCGGCCGGCCGTGACCCGGCCCGTACGGACAGCGCCGCCGCCCGGTCCCGCGCCGCCGGCGCCGCGTACCGCGCCCGGCATGATGTGACGGTGGTCTCTACCACCCGCTATGACCTCTTCGGTACCACGGTGATCGTGATCATGCCCCGACCTGCGGACATCTGGACGGGAAAGATCGTTTCTGCCCAACCCCGCTAGGGGTCCCGCCGGATCGGGCCTCATTGAAATGGCCCATCCGTGCCATGCGCCGGAGCACGTATGGTCCCTACGCTGGAGTAGGCCGAGCAGCCTGGGGGCGAGACGTGAGCGAGGAGGTGGTGCGCGCATGGTGCCGTCGCCCGGAACTTCGGTGCAGGACGATCCGGTGGCCCTGGCAGAGATCGAGTTGTGCGGTGAGCTGATGATCGCCGCGTCCACCGCCGCCGAGGAGCGGCTCAGTTTCGCCCGGATCGACGAGGTGCTGGAAGTCTCCCACTGCGGATCGCCGACGGCCAACTGACCCGACGACGCCCGACGACGCCCGACGGCTCCTGGATTCCCCGCCCGTCAGGTCCGCAGCAGCCGCGCTATCGCGGCCGTCGCCTCCGCCACCTTCTCGTCGATCTCCGGCCCCCCACCGACCGCCGCCGCCGCGACGCAGTGCCGCAGATGCTCCTCCAGCAGCCGCAGGGCGAAGGACTGCAGGCCCTTGGTGCTCGCCGAGACCTGGGTGAGGATGTCGATGCAGTAGACATCCTCCTCGACCATCCGCTGCAGTCCGCGGATCTGCCCTTCGATCCTGCGCAGCCGCTTCAGATGGGACTCCTTGTCATGGCTGTAGCCATGGGGCCCGTGCGGCTCCACAATCTCCTCCGCGACGCTTTCCGAGGTCATCCGGCCCGCCCGCCCTTCTGTCCCGTTATACCCCCGATGGGTATAGCTTACCGAATCGATATCTTGTGCGAGGCATCCCCCGTCCGGGGGCTTCGTGCGATGGGCGACACTGGGTGACACCGGTCAACCGTGGCCGGATGATGCACCTAGCATCAAACGAGACCGAAACCGAGCACCCCGAGGACCTCAACGTGCGCTTTCGTCTGACCCCCAGGGAGACGAGCTTCTACGACATGTTCGCTGCGTCCGCGGACAACATCGTCACCGGTTCGAAGCTCCTCATGGAACTGCTCGGAGCCGATTCGGCCACCCGGATCGAGATCGCGGAGCGTATGCGGGCGGCGGAGCACGCGGGCGACGACGCGACACACGCGATCTACCACCAGCTCAACTCCTCCTTCATAACGCCCTTCGACCGCGAGGACATCTACAAGCTCGCCGGCTGTCTCGACGACATCATGGACTACATGGAGGAGGCCGTTGACCTGGTCGTCCTCTACAACGTCGAAGAGCTCCCGAAGGGCGTCGAGCAGCAGATCGAGGTGCTGGCGCGGGCGGCGGAGCTGACCGCGGGGGCGATGCCCAACCTGCGGACGATGGACAACCTCACCGAGTACTGGATCGAGATCAACCGGCTGGAGAACCAGGCCGACCAGATCCACCGCAAGCTGCTCGCCCAGCTCTTCAACGGCAAGTACGACGCGATGGAAGTGCTCAAGCTCAAGCAGATCGTGGACGTCCTGGAAGAGGCGGCGGACGCTTTCGAGCACGTGGCGAACACGGTGGAGACCATCGCGGTCAAGGAGTCCTGACCTACGTGGACACCTCTGTTCTGATCGTGACCATCGCGGTCGCGCTCTTCTTCACGTACACCAACGGCTTCCACGACTCGGCCAACGCCATCGCCACCTCGGTGTCCACCCGGGCGCTGACGCCCAAGGCGGCGCTGCTGATGGCCGCGGTGATGAACCTGTTCGGCGCGTTCCTCGGCCAGGGGGTGGCCCAGACCGTCATCAAGGGGGTGATCGCCACTCCGCACGGCCGGTCGGGCATGGCGGTGCTGTTCGCGGCGCTGGCCGGCGCGGTGCTGTGGAATCTGACCACCTGGTATCTCGGGCTGCCGTCGAGCTCCACCCACGCGCTGTTCGGCGGGCTGATCGGCGCGGCGCTGGCCGGCGGGGTCACCGTGCACTGGACCGGCGTGGTGGACAGGATCATCGTGCCGATGTTCGCCTCGCCGCTGGTCGGCCTGGTGGTCGGCTTCGGGGTGATGCTGGCGATCCTGTGGTTCTTCCGGCGGGCCAATCCGCACAAGGCCAAGCGGGGCTTCCGGATCGCGCAGACCATCTCGGCGGCGGCGATGGCGCTCGGCCACGGTCTGCAGGACGCGCAGAAGACCATGGGCGTGGTGGTGCTCGCGCTGGTCATCCACGATCCGGCCCGGGGCTTCGGCATCCCGGTCTGGGTCAAGGTGGTGTGCGCGCTGACGATGTCGCTGGGCACCTACGCGGGCGGCTGGCGGATCATGCGGACGCTGGGGCGCCGGATCATCGACCTGGACCCGCCGCAGGGCTTCGCCGCCGAGACCACCTCGGCGAGCATCCTCTACGTGTCCGCGTACCTCTTCCACGCGCCGGTCTCCACCACCCATGTGATCACCTCGGCGATCATGGGCGTGGGCGCGACGAAGCGGGTGAAGGCGGTGCGGTGGGGTGTCGCCAAGAACATCGTGGCCGGCTGGTTCATCACGATGCCGGCGGCCGGTGTGGTGGGCGCCGGCTGCTACTACCTGATATGGCTGATCTTCCACTGACTCCCCGGCCGCGTGGCCGGACGTGGCCGGACATGGATCAGGCCCCACTTCCCGGCTGGGAAGCGGGGCCCGCGCCTTGCGGTGGCACCGCCATGCAGCACCGCACGGCGGTCTTGATCACCCGAAGCGGCCCGAGATGTAGTCCTCGGTGGCCTGGACGGACGGGTTGGAGAAGATGCGCTCGGTGTCGTCGATCTCGATGAGCTTGCCGGGCTGGCCGACCGCCGACAGGTTGAAGAAGGCGGTACGGTCCGACACCCGCGCGGCCTGCTGCATGTTGTGGGTGACGATGACGATGGTGAACCGCTCCTTCAGCTCGCCGATCAGGTCCTCGATGGCGAGGGTGGAGATCGGGTCGAGCGCCGAGCACGGCTCGTCCATCAGCAGCACATTGGGCTCGACCGCGATCGCGCGGGCGATGCACAGCCGCTGCTGCTGGCCGCCGGACAGGCCGGAACCGGGCTTGTTGAGGCGGTCCTTGACCTCGTTCCAGAGGTTGGCGCCCTTGAGGGACTTCTCGACGATGTTCTCGAGGTCGCCCTTCTTGCGGATGCCGTTGAGCCGCAGGCCCGCCGCCACGTTGTCGTAGATCGACATGGTGGGGAACGGGTTCGGCCGCTGGAAGACCATGCCGACCGTGCGGCGTACCGTCACCGGGTCGACACCGGGACCGTAGAGGTTCTCGTCGTCCAGCAGCACCTTGCCCTCGACGCGGCCGCCGGGGGTGACCTCGTGCATACGGTTCAAGGTGCGCAGGAAGGTGGACTTGCCGCAGCCGGACGGGCCGATGAACGCGGTCACCGAGCCGGGCTCTACGGTCATCGAGATGTCGTCGATGGCCTTGTGGTTGCCGTAGAAGGCGGACAGGCCGCTGACGTCTATTCGCTTGGCCATGGGGATCACTTCTTTTCTGCTGATGGCCGCGTCCGCGACCGGCCACGCGGCGGAGGAGCCGCTCATCGGGACTTCGGCGCCTTCCAGCGGGCGATGCCGCGGGCCACCAGGTTGAGGATCATCACGAAGGCGATCAGGACGAGGGCCGCCGCCCAGGCACGGTTGTAGCTCGGCTCGTTGCCGTTGCCGTACTGCTCGAAGATGTAGTACGGCAGCGACGACTGCGGGTTCTTGAACGGGTTCGTGTTGATCAGGTTGCTGCCGAACACCAGCAGTGCGATCGGGGCGCTCTCACCGGCGATACGGGCGATGGCCAGCACCACACCGGTGGTGATACCGCCGATCGCGGTGGGCACGACCACCTTGACGATGGTGCGCCACTTGGGCACGCCCAGCGCCAGCGAGGCCTCACGCAGCTCGTTGGGGACGAGCTTGAGCATCTCCTCGGTGGAGCGCACCACGACCGGGAGCATCAGGATCGTCAGGGCCAGCGAGCCGGCGAAGCCGGACTGCGGGGCGGAGCCGACGACCACGAACCACACCGACAGGATGAACAGACCGGACACGATCGACGGGACGCCGGTCATCACGTCGACGAAGAAGGTGACCCACTTGGCGAGCGCGCCCTTGCCGTACTCGACCAGGTAGATCGCGGTCAGGATGCCCAGCGGCGCCGCGATCACGGTGGCGATGCCGACCTGCTCCAGGGTGCCGATGATGGCGTGGTAGACGCCGCCGCCCGGCTCGATGGTGAGCACGTTGTTCATCGAGTGGGTCAGGAAGTTGATGTCGAGGACCTTCACGCCCTTGCTGATGGTCGTTTCCACCAGCGAGTAGAGCGGGATGACCGCCAGCACGAAACTGGCCCAGACCAGGCTGGTCGCCATCCGGTCCTTGGCCTGGCGCCGGCCCTCGACCCGCGCGGTGATGGCGTAGGACCCGGCGATGAAGAGCACCAGGGCGATCAGGCCCCACTGGATCTGGCTGTCCAGGCCGAAGCCGGCGCCGATGGCGCAGGCGACCGCGATGGAACCGGCGGCGATGGCGAGCGGAGCCCAGCGCGGCAGCCGCGCGGTGGCCAGCGGAGGGCTGGCGGGCGCCGCGTGCTTCGCCGAGTTCGTGACCGATGTCCCGCTCATGCGTTGGCCCCCGAGTATTCCTTCCGGCGCTGGATGATGAACCGAGCGGCGCCGTTGACCAGCAGAGTGATGATGAACAGGACGAGACCGGAGGCGATCAGCGCGTTGCGGCCGAACTCGTCGGCCTCACCGAACTTGGCGACGATGTTCTGCGAGAAGGTGCCGCCGACCGGGTCGAGCAGGTGCGCGGACAGCTGCGGGGAGGCGGACAGCACGGTCGCTACCGCCATCGTCTCGCCGAGCGCGCGGCCCAGGCCCAGCATGGACGCGGAGATGATGCCGGAGCGGGCGAAGGGCAGCACCGACAGCCGGATGACCTCCCAGCGGGTCGCGCCGAGCGCGATCGCCGCTTCCTCGTGCATCTTGGGCACCTGCCGGATGACTTCCCGGCTGACGTTGGTGATGATCGGCAGGATCATGATCGCCAGCAGGATGCCGACGGTGAACAGCGAGCGGGGCGCCGAGTTCGGGTCCTGCTTGGAGAAGATCACCGTCCAGCCGAAGTACTTGTCCAGCCAGAGGTTCAGCCCGCGCAGGTGCGGGACCAGGAACAGCGCGCCCCACAGGCCGTAGATGATGCTGGGCACGGCGGCGAGCAGGTCGATGATGTACGCGATCAGCCCGCCGAGGCGGCGCGGCGCGTAGTGGGTGATGAACAGCGCGATGCCGATGGCGATCGGGACGGCGATGAGCATCGCGATGATCGAGCTGACCACCGTGCCGTAGGCCAGCACCGCCACACCGAAGGACGGGGGCGTGAGGCTGGCGTTCCACTCGAAGGTGGTCAGGAAGTTGGTGTGGTCCTTGGATATCGCGCTCACCGCGCGCACCGTCAGGAAGATGGCGATCGCGGCCATCACCACGAGCAGGAAGACGCCGGATCCGCGGGACAGACCGGCGAAGATCCGGTCACCGGGCCGGGTCACGGTCCGCGTCGCCCGTGGCGGGGCGGGAGGGGCGCTGGGGGGTGGGGCGGTGGTTGTCATGGGAACTCTCCGGTCTGGGTGGGAGAGCCGGACGGCTCCCCCGGCGGCGGTGCACCGGATGCACGGCGGGCCCCGAGGCCAGGGTCTGGCCGCGGGACCCGCCGGGCGTGATCAGGAAAGGGCGGCGACGGTGGAGCGGACCTTCGTGGCGATCTCGTCGGGCAGCGGGGCGTAGCCGGCGGCGGTGAGCTGCGCCTGGCCGTCCGTGCTGGAGATGTAGTTGAGGAAGGACTTGGTCAGCGGCAGGGTGGCCGGCTTGTTGCCCTTGTCGCAGGCGATCTCGTACGTCACCAGGACGATCGGGTACGCGTTGTCGGTCTTGGTGGTGTACGCGGCGCCCAGGTCGAGCGACAGGTCGGCACCGGTGCCGACGATCTTCGCGGAGGCGATGCCCGCGGAGGCGTTGGCGGAGGTGGCCTCGACCGGCGCGGAGGCACCGGTGTTGATCTTGACCGTCTTGATGCTCTCGGCGGTCGCGTAGGACAGCTCGAAGTAACCGATGGAGCCCTCGGTCTGCTTGACCAGGGCGGCCACACCGGAGGACTTGGCGGCCGCCTGGCCGCCCTTGCCCGCCCACGCCTTGGCGTGCTCGTAGGGCCACGCGGACGGGGCCGCGCCCTTGAGGTACTTGGTGAGGTTGTCGGTGGTGCCCGACTCGTCCTGGCGGTGGACGGTCTGGATCTTCTGGCTCGGCAGGGTGGCACCCGGGTTGAGGGCCTTGATGGCCGGGTCGTTCCAGGAGGTGATCTGCGAGTTGAAGATCTTCGCCAGGGTGGGCGCGTCCAGCACGAGGCTGTCGACACCGGGGAGGTTGTAGCCGATGGCGATCGGTCCGCCGACCATCGGGATGCTGATGCCCTCGCCGCCGGCGCAGACCTTCTTCGAGGAGGCGACCTCGGTGTCCTTCAGCGGGGAGTCGGAGCCGGCGAAGGCGTCCGTGCCCTGGTTGAAGTCGACGACGCCCTCACCGGAGGACGAGGTCTTGTAGTTGATCGTCGCGCCGGCACAGGCCTGCTGGTAGTTCTTCACCCAGGACTCGATCGCGTTCTGCTGGGCGGAGGAGCCCGACGCGAGGATCTGGCCCTTGGCGCAGGAGATCGAGGACGCCGCGCTGGCGCTGGTGGTCGGCTGACCGCTGGAGCTGGGGGTCGCGGAGCTGCTGGAGTTGTCGTCCGAACCGCAGGCGGTCAGGACCAGCGCGCCGGTAATCGCGACCGCGCCGACGGTCAGGGCCCGGAGCCCGCTCTTACGCTGAAGCTTCACCTTCGTGTGTTCCTTCCGAGAGCCCGCCGGTGGACGGCGAAGCAGAGGATTGGTGTATCTGCATCCACCCGGCGACATGGTGCTCACCGGTAAGGCCGAAATTAGGCAGATCAGGTGAAGCGACCTTCGGGAGATGGTGAACGTGAGGTGAACCTCGTCTATCAGGGTGGTGGCGCACTTTATGGATCTTGCTGTACGCGTCTCGAATGTGACATACGGGGTTCACGGAAAAGATGCGGTAACGACGGGATCACGACCCGATCACGGGAGTCACGGACGGGTCACGGGCGCCGGCCCGGCGGGTGACGGTGTGTCAGAACCGATCTCGGGCGCGGGCCGGGGGGCGGCGCGGCGGCGCGGCGACGCGGCGACACGACGACGCGGACGGGCGCGGCGGGGCACTCAGCCGACGAGCGTACGCAGCAGCGCGTCGACGAGCGGGCGGTCGCGGTCATTGGTGAGCCGGTGCCGGGCCGCGGTGGGCGGCAGCCAGACCATCCGGTCCACCTCCCTGTTGACCTCGAAGGCGCCGCCGGTCGCCTCGGCGGCCCAGTAGCGGACCTCCTTGGGGCGGCCTTCCACCAGATAGCGGACGGTCGGCAGCTGCGCGCCGAGCACGCACTCCATGCCGGTCTCCTCGCGGGTCTCGCGCAGCGCCGCCGCGGCGGTCTCCTCGCCCCGCTTGAGCTTGCCCTTGGGCATGCTCCAGTCGTCGTAGCGCGGGCGGTGGATCAGCGCGATCTCGACCCGGCCGTCATAGGGGGAGCGGCGCCACAGCACCACCCCCGCCGCGCGGACCGTCCTCGGGTCCACCCGGCCGAACGGCGCTCGACGCGGCTCCGGCCCGGTCATCTGCCGGGTGCTCCTGGGAGGCGGGCGCCCGGTGGCGCGGCGGTCGCCACCGGGGGCTGCGCCGCCTGTGGGTCGGTGGCGGACCACTGCCACAGCCGGGAGAAGGCGAAGCGGGCCGCCTCGACCTCGTGCCGCTGGTCGGCGTGCAGGACGCCCAGGGCGTAGGCCGTGGCCGGGGCGATCCGGGGGGTGCGGGCCGCGGCGGCCACCGCGGCGGCGGACTCGGCGGCTTCCCGGTGCCGCTGGAGCAGCAGGGAGGCCTCGGCGGTCCGCGGGTCGTCCGGCGCGCCGGCGCCGGGCACCTCGGCGGCGTAACGGCTCAGCCGCAGCAGTATCCGTACCTGCTGCCAGGGCGAGTCCTGCAGGTCCGCGGTCAGCTCGGCGCCGAGCGAGGCCCGCATCGCCTCGGCGTTGTACGGGTTGGCCGCCCGGTGCAGCGGCAGCGCGTCGGCCGCGTCCGACAGCCGCTGGTACGCCTGCCCGGCCAGCGGCGGCAGTACGGCGGCGGCCGGCTCGTCGCCGGCGGCGCTGAGCGGTACGTCCGAGGCGAGCACCGCGATGGAGTCGGCGAGGCCGTGGAAGCGGGAGGAGCCCATCGCCTGGAGGGTCGCGGAGTGCGCCCGGGTCCTGGCGAGGGTGAGCTGACGCTCCAGCAGGGCGGCGGCGCGGGCGGCGCCGAGCGCCAGCGGACCCCCGCCGGCCGCCGTGTCCGCGGCCCCGTTGGCACCGCCGCCCGGCCCTTCGGTGCGTATCGGCTCGGGCGCGGCGGGCAGCGACAGCCGCCGCAGCGCCTCCAGCAGCCGGGTGAGCCGCTCCACGTACTGCGGCTCGCGGCCCAGCGTGGCCGACAGCCAGCCGAGTTCGGCCCGCAGCGGCTCGGACCACGAGGGGTCGGTCAGCGGGGCGTAGGTGTGCAGCACCCCGGCGATCCGGCGGGCGCTGCGCCGCAGCAGGTGGTCGGCGTCGTATTCGCTCTCCCCGCGCAGGCTCATGCCCCGCAGGAAGGCGGTGGCCTGCTCCCGGAGGTAGCCGGTCAGCGCGCCGCCCGCGGTCTCGTTGTCGTCGGCGAAGGGGGAGCCGCCGCCCGTGCCGCCGCCGGCCGGTGTCCGGCCGCCGGCCGCCGGGCCGCCCGCGTTCCCCGGGCTGCCCGGGCCGGCCCCGTCGCCGGCCCGTGCCGCGTTGCCCGGGCGGTCGCCCGCCGCCGTCTTGCCGCTGGCCACCGTGCTGCTCCCCGTGTCCCCGTCGTCCGCGCGGTCGCGCGGAACGTCCCTGTCCGCCGGTCCGCTTCCCGCGTCCCGGCCGCCGCCGGGCCGCGGGCCCGAGCGTGTCTCCGTACGTGTCCGGGCCGGCGTCCCAGCTTGTGTCCCGGCTCGTGTCCCGGTACGTGCCTCGGTGCCGCCCGGCGCTCCGGCGCTGGCCCCGCCGCCGGGCCGGGCCCCGGCCGTGCGGCCGCGGCCCGGGGCGCGTTCGACTTCCGCACCGGGCGCCGGGTCGCGCGGGGGGCCGGTGATGGCGCCCCGCGGGCCGTCAGGTAGCTGCTGATGGGCCACGCCGGCGCCTCCGGGCGTCGATGAGCATCTCCTGGATGTTGACCAGCGGCCGGCCTTCGGAGTCGGTGCTGTGCCGGGTCCAGTTGCCGTCGGCCGCCAGGTGCCAGGACGCCGTGGAGTCCGACATCCCGAGTTCCAGCAGGCGGCCGATGGTGGCGCGGTGCGTCGGGTCGGCGACCCTGACCAGCGCCTCGATGCGGCGGTCGAGATTGCGGTGCATCATGTCGGCGCTGCCGAGCCACACTTCGGGCTCGCCGCCGCTGGCGAAGGCGAACACCCGGGAGTGTTCGAGGAAGCGGCCCAGGATGCTGCGGACCCGGATGTTCTCCGACAGCCCGACCACCCCCGGCCGTACCGCGCAGATCCCGCGGACCCAGATGTCCACCGGCACCCCGGCCTGCGAGGCACGGTAGAGCGCGTCGATGATCACCTCGTCCACGATCGAGTTGACCTTGATCCGCACATAGGCCGGGCGGCCGGCCTTGTGGTGCTCGATCTCCGCGATGATCCGCTTGATCAGCCCGTCGCGCAGGCTGCGCGGCGCGACCAGCAGCCGGTTGTACGACTCGCGCCTGGAGTAGCCGGACAGCCGGTTGAACAGGTGCGACAGGTCCGCGCCGACCTGCGGGTCGGCGGTGAGCAGGCCCAGGTCCTCGTAGAGCCGGGCCGTCTTGGGGTGGTAGTTGCCGGTGCCGACATGGCTGTAGCGGCGCAGCGTCTCGCCCTCCTGGCGGACCACCAGCGACAGCTTGCAGTGCGTCTTGAGGCCGACCAGGCCGTAGACCACATGGCAGCCGGCCTCCTCCAGCTTGCGGGCCCACTTGATGTTGGCCTGCTCGTCGAAGCGCGCCTTGAGCTCCACCAGCACCAGCACCTGCTTGCCCGCCTCGGCCGCGTCGATCAGCGCGTCCACGATCGGCGAGTCGCCCGAGGTGCGGTAGAGGGTCTGCTTGATGGCCAGCACGTCGGGGTCGGCGGCGGCCTGGTCGAGGAAGGCCTGCACGGAGGTGGAGAAGGAGTCGTACGGGTGGTGCAGCAGCACGTCCCGCTCGCGCAGCGCCGCGAAGATGTCCGGCGGCGAGGCCGACTCGACCTCGGCCAGGTCGCGGTGGGTGCCGGCGATGAACCGGCGGTATTTCAGCTCCGGCCGGTCCAGGCCCGCGATGGCGAACAGGCCGGTCAGGTCCAGCGGCCCGGGCAGCGGATAGACCTCGGTGTGCTTCATCTTCAGCTCGTGCACCAGCAGGTCCAGCACCCGGGGGGCGATCGACTCCTCGACCTCCAGCCGGACCGGCGGCCCGAAGCGGCGCCGCATCAGCTCCTTCTCCAGGGCCTGGAGCAGATTCTCCGCGTCGTCCTCCTCGACCTCCAGATCCTCGTTCCTGGTGACCCGGAACATGTGGTGGTCGAGCACCTCCATCCCCGGGAACAGCTCGTCCAGGTGGGCGGCGATCACGTCCTCCAGCGGTACGTACCGCTGCGGTCCGGCCTCCAGGAAGCGGAACAGGATCGGCGGCACCTTCACCCGGGCGAAGTGCTCGTGCCCGGAGACCGGGTTGCGCACCACCACGGCGAGGTTCAGCGAGAGGCCGGAGATATAGGGGAAGGGGTGCGCGGGGTCCACGGCCAGCGGCGTCAGCACCGGGAAGATCTGCTGCCGGAAGAGGGTGGCCAGCCGGGCCTGCTCCTTCTCGGTGAGATCGGCCCAGCGGATGACGTGGATGCCCTCGTCGGCGAGCTGCGGCGCCACGTCGTTCTGGAAGCAGGCGGCGTGCCGGGCCATCAGCTCGCGCGACCGGGTCAGGATCAGGTCCAGCACGTCGCGGGGCTGGAGCCCTGAGGCCGAACGGGTGGCGACGCCGGTGGCTATCCGGCGTTTGAGGCCGGCCACCCGGACCATGAAGAACTCGTCCAGATTGCTCGCGAAGATCGCCAGGAAGTTGGCGCGCTCCAGCAGCGGGGTGCTCGGGTCCTCGGCGAGTTCGAGCACGCGCTCGTTGAAGGCGAGCCAGCTCTGCTCGCGGTCGAGGAAGCGGCCCTCGGGCAGTTCCTCGTCGTAGTCCTCACCGGCCGAGGCCAGGTCAGGCGGCTCCGGCGCCAGGTCCGGCACCACGCGCGGCCGGAAAGAGCCGTCCCCGGCTTGCTCCCCCTCAGCCTGCTGCGGCTGGACAGGGACACTGGGGTGATTCGTCTGGGCCATGGTCTGCGAGCCCTCCTCCGGTTCCGGCACGTCGAACGCGCGACCGGCGGCCTTTCCGAGGCGTCGCTCAGCCGTCGCTCCATTGTCCCGGGTACCGGCGGGTTTCGGCAGGTCGGGCGGGGGAGTGGGGGGAGCGGGCTGCATCCCGCGATGCTCGCAAGTGAGATTGAATCGCCGGTAACGAGCGCATGGCCGTAAGGCAAGCGCGGTGCTTCCGGCAGGGGCGCCCGGACACAGCGTGTTCGGGCCGGGGGCCCGGTGGGGGTGGGGGAGGCCGGGTCGCGGCACCGGATCGGGGCTGGTCCGGTGCCGTTCCGGGGCGGGTTTCGGTCGCGGGTGCCGCCGCTGTCGCTGCTGCCGCCGGTGCCGCTGCTGTCGCCGGTGCCGCTGCCGGTGCGGCGGGCCCGGGGAACTGTCCCGGGTCCGCGTCCCCTTCCGGCCCCGGGTCTCAGTTCTCGGTGCGGTACATCAGGTCGGTCTCGTGCACGGTGAAGCCCAGCCGCTCGTAGACGGCGACCGCCGGGGTGTTGTCCGCGTCCACGTACA
Source organism: Streptomyces polygonati (assembly GCF_042650325.1). NCBI lineage: Bacteria > Bacillati > Actinomycetota > Actinomycetes > Kitasatosporales > Streptomycetaceae > Streptomyces > Streptomyces polygonati. Next base: position 36,051 of record NZ_JBHSBB010000002.1, read on the forward strand.
GCATCGCGGTGCGCAGGCCCCGGTCGCGGGCCAGGTGGCGCAGTCCGATCGAGGTCAGCGCCTTGCCCAGGCCGCCGCCCTGCTCGCTGGGGGCGACCCCGACCACGTACACCTCGCCCAGGCCCTCGTCGTCGTGCACCTTGGTCCAGTGGAAGCCGGCCATCGCGGGGCCGCGGCAGGCCAGGAAGAAGCCGGCCGGGTCGAACCACCCCTCGGCCTCGCGGTCCTCCAGGTCACGCAGCGTGAGTCCGCCCTGTTCGGGGTGATGGGCGAAGGCGGCGGCGTTGACCGCGAGCCAGGCGGCCTCGTCCTGGCCCGGGACGAAGGTGCGCACGGTCACTCCCTCGGGCAGCCGCGGCTCCGGCAGGCCGCTGAGCTCGGCGTCCAGCGGGCGGCGCATCTGGTGCAGCTCGCGGAAGAGCTTCAGATTGAGTACGGCGGCCAGGTGGCGGGCGGCCGGGTGACCGCCGTGCGCCCACACCCGCAGCCGCTTGCCGGTGGCGGCCAGCAGCGCGTCGCCGAGCGCCCGGCCGTGGCCGCGGGAACGGCGGGCCGGGTGGATGAGGAATTCGGCGGCGGGCGCCTCGATCGGGTCGGTGCCGTCGATCTGGGCGTAGCCGGTCAGCTCCTCACCTTCCTCTCCCTCTTCCCCGGAGTCACGGGGGCCGTCGGAGCCGCCGGGGCTGCCGGAATCGTCGGAGGTGCCGGGATCGCCGGTGCCGACCGCGCCGCCGGGCTCCTCGCGGGGTGTCCACAGCAGCAGGTGGCGTACGCCCGCGGTGCCGTCCCGCCGTACGTACAGCCGGCCCTGCTCGGAGACCGCGGGCCTGCCGTCGGCGTCGGCGGCGGCCCCGATCAGGTCCAGGACCGCGGCGGCGGTGGCCTGGTTCAGTTCGGACAGTGCCTCGATGCGCCGATCGCTCATGCCGAGATCGTACGGCGCGAGCCCCTCGCTTCGGTGGCAGCCACCGGCAGCGGCACGCGGGCCGCCCGGACGGGCGCGGGTTCCGGTCAGGCCGGGGTCGTACGGGAGGCCCCGGCTTCGGCGTCGGCGGTCCGCGCCGGTACGGCCGGCCGTCGCGGTACGGGGACGATCAGCGCGGAGCAGCAGGCGACGACCGCGGCCAGCGCGAAACCGGGCCAGTAGGCGGTGGCCGAGATGAGCGCGGCCATCGCGGGCGGTACGAGGGCGGCGGTCAGATTCTGCCCGGTGTTGTGGACGCCCAGCGCCCGGCCCGACCAGGCGGGCCCGGCCCGCTCGGCGGTGGAGGTGAAGGACAGCCCGTTGGTGCTGGCGCTCAGCGCGATCGCGACCACCAGCAGGGCCGGGGTGAGCGGCGAGGGGAAGGCCGTGGTCAGCGCTGTGGCCGCGACCACGGCGCCGGTCAGCACCGCCAGTTGCCGCATCGGCCGCAGCCTGCTGCCCACCCGGTCCGACCAGCGGCCGACCACGATCCGGGACACGGCGCCCAGTCCTTGGGCGACCGCGATCAACTGCCCGGCGTGCACCGGCGACCAGCCGCGTACGTCCACCAGCAGCACCAGTGAGAACGCCCCGGCGGTGAACTGCGGCACCACCAGCAGCGCGGCCGAACCGTGCACCCGCCACAGCGTGTTGTCCCCCCGGTACGGGTTCGGCGCGGGCGCCGCGTCCACCGCCGCCTCCGGACGGGCCGGATCGGCGGCGAACACCGCGATCAGCAGGGCGATGACCCCGCACAGCACGGCCAGGAACCCGAAGGCGCCGGTCAGCCCGTACCGCCCGGCCAGCGGCGGCATGGCCAGCGCGGCCAGGCCCATGCCGAGCGGTGTCGACGTCTGCCGTATCCCCATCGCGAGCCCGCGCTCCCGGGCCGAGAACCAGCCCATCACCAGCCGCCCGCTCGCCGAATACACCGAGGCCCCGGCCGCCCCGGCCACCACCAGCAGCCCCCCGAGCGCCACCATCCCGCTGGCCCCCCAGGCCGCCACCCCCAACGCCCCGCCGGCCCCACCCAGCCCGAGCGCGATCACCACCCGCTCCCCCCACCGATCCGCCGCGGCCCCCCACCCGTAGAGCGCCCCCACCAGCCCCACCGTCGGACATGCCACCAGCAGCCCCACCTGCGTCAGCGTCAAATGCTGCCGGGTCCGCAGCTCGTCCCCCAGATACGGAATCCCATACACGAACGCACAGGCCGCGGTCTGCGCGGCGGTCCCCAACGCCAACATGATCCAACGCCGCACGGTGCCGTCACCTCCTCGGTGGGTGGTACCACCAACTATGGCGGGTCATCCGGGGAGTGAGACAGTATGTTCCACATGATGAGATGCACCGCCCGCGTGAGGCGGTTGAGGACGTTGCCCTGGCTGTGTCCACGCGGAGAAGAGGTGTCGGTCTTCTCCGGCGGCAGCGGCGGCAACACGGCGACTGAGCCCATCGGGCCCGAACCGGCCTGCGGGCAGGCCCCGCTGAGGGACGTACAGGTACCCACGCCTTCGCGGCGGGTGGCGCGGGACCGGCCCTGCCTGGGGTGAGGGTCTGGTCATGTGGGGTTCATCCCGAAAGGGCTGCCGGGCTACGCGCGTTGACTCTATGCTGCACAGCGCATGAACCGCTCTTGACCCGTAGTTGACCCGAGGACCCAAGGGGATCCATGTCTCTGGCACGCAGAATCTCGGTGGGTGTGGCCGGCCTGGCGGCTGTCGGCACCCTGATCGCGGCCTGTCCCGCGCCCGCGCACGGCCACGGTGGCAAGCCGGGGGCGGGGCGGACGGTCGACCTGCAGATGCTCGCCCTCAATGACTTCCACGGGAATCTGGAGCCGCCGGCCGGCTCCTCGGGGAGTGTCAACGAGCTGGAGGCGGACGGCAGTGTGAAGTCCGTGCCGGCCGGCGGGGTGGAGTATCTGGCGTCCAGTCTGCGCACCGCCCGCAAGGGGCACGACCGTTCGCTGACGGTCGCGGCCGGGGACCTGGTGGGGGCGAGCCCGCTGCTGTCCGGGCTGTTCCACGACGAACCCACCGTCGAGGCGATGAACAAGATCGGCCTGGACGTCACCAGCGTCGGCAACCACGAGTTCGACGAGGGCAAGGCCGAACTGCTGCGGCTGCAGAACGGCGGCTGCCACCCGGTCGACGGCTGCTACCAGCCCGGCAAGACCTTCCAGGGCGCCGACTACCCGATCCTGTCGGCGAACGTCGTGAACGAGCAGACCGGCCGGCCGCTGCTCCAGCCCTACGTGGTCAAGAACGTCAAGGGCGTGAAGGTCGGCTTCATCGGCGTCACCCTCAAGGGCACCCCGAACATCGTCACCGCCGCCGGCGTGGCGGGCCTGAAGTTCCTGGACGAGGCCGAGACGGTCAACAAGTACACCAAGGTCCTCAAGCAGCAGGGCGTCAACGCCGTCGTCGCGCTGATCCACGAGGGCGGCGTGCCGGTCAGCGGCAGCTACAACTACAACTGCGACGCGGGCGGCGCCGGCACCGGTATCTCCGGCCCGATCGTGGACATCGCCAAGAAGATCTCGCCGGATGTGGACGCCCTGGTCACCGGCCACACCCACAACTCCTACGTGTGCACGATCCCGGACCCCGCCGGGCACCCCCGGCTGGTCACCAGTGCCTCCTCCTTCGGCCGGCTCTACACCGAGCTGGACATGAAGTACGACGTCCGCACCCACGACATCGTGCGCACCTCGGTCAAGGGCACCAACCACGTGGTGGACCGGGTGCAGCCCAAGGCCGCCGACATGACCGCGCTGATCGCCCGCTGGAACACGCTGGCCGCCCCGGTCGCCGGCCGCACCATCGGCTGGATCAGCGCCGACATCGGCCGCACCGGCAACCGCGAGACCCCGCTGGGTGACCTGATCGCCGACGCCCAGCTCGCCTACGGCAAGACCCTCGACCCGACGACGCAGCTGGCGCTGATGAACCCCGGCGGTATCCGTACCGACCTGGTCTACCCCTCCACCGGCACCGAGGGCGACGGCGTGGTCACCTACGCCGAGGGCTTCGCGGTCCAGCCGTTCAGCAACACCGTGAACCTCACCACGCTGACCGGCGCGCAGATCGTCGCCGCGCTCCAGCAGCAGGTCAGCGGCGCCAATCTGGCCGCCCCGAAGATCCTGCAGATCTCGGCCGGCCTCACCTACACCCTGGACACCACCAAGACCGGCGCCGACCAGATCGTGGCCGGCTCGGTCGCGCTGGGCGGCACGCCGATCGACCCGGCCGCCTCCTACCGGGTGGCCGAGAACAACTTCCTGGCCGGCGGCGGCGACGGCTTCGCCGCCCTCGGACAGGGCACGAACCCGCTGGTCGGCGGCGACGACCTGGCGGCCTTCGCGGCCTATCTGACCGCGCACTCCTCCGCGTCGGCGCCCATCGCGCCGCCGGCCGCGGACCGGGTGACCGTCATCCCGTAGCCGGCGGCTCCTCGGGCGGCGCGGTCGGCGCCCCCGGCAGCCGGAGGGTGGCCAGCGTGCCGCCCCCCGGCGCCGGGGCCAGCGTCACCTCGCCGCCCGACTGCTGTACGGTCCGGGCCACGATCGACAGCCCGAGCCCGCTGCCGGGCAGGCTCCGCGCGTCCGGCGAGCGCCAGAACCGCTCGAAGACATGCGGCAGCTCCTCCGCCGGGATGCCCGGCCCGTGATCGCGTACGGTCAGCTGCCCGCCGTGCAGCCGCACCTCGACCTCGCCGCCGGCCGGGCTGAACTTCACCGCGTTGTCCAGCAGGTTCACGATCGCCCGCTCCAGCGCCGCGGCCTCCCCCTGGACGAACCAGGGCCGCAGGTCCGCCAGCAGCTTCAGATCGGGCCCGCGCAGCCTGGCCCGGTCCAGCGCCGCCTCGGTCACCTCGTGCAGCGGCACCACGTCGAGGGTGCGGACCGCGTCCGGGCGGGACAGCTCCTGGAGGTCGCCGATCAGCGAGGCCAGCTCGGTCATCTGGGCCTTCACCGAGGCCAGCAGCGCTTTGCGGTCCTCGGGCGGGATCGCCCGCCCGGTGGCCTCGCTGCGCTCCAGCAGCTCGATATTCGTCCGCAGCGAGGTCAGCGGGGTGCGCAGCTCGTGCCCCGCGTCGGCGATCAGCTGCTGCTGCCGGTCCCGGGAGGACGCCAGCGCGGCGGTCATCGCGTTGAAGGACGTACTCAGCCGGGCGATCTCGTCCTGCCCCTCGACGGGGATGCGGACGCTGAGGTCCTCGGTGCGGGCGATGTGCTCGACGGTCTGGGTGAGGGTGTCCACCGGCCGCAGCCCGGTCCTGGCGATCACCAGCCCGGCGGAGGCCGCCCCCAGGACACCGACGCCGGTGACGGCGAGCAGCACCCAGGCGAGGGTGGTGAGCGGGTCGGTGATGTCGCTGAGCGGCCGGGCCACGGACAGTGCGACGGGCTGGTCGTTGAGCGCCAGGTTGGTGCTCGTGGTGTGGACCCGGAAGTCCCGGCCGTGGACCCGCACGGTGTGCGTCAGCGAGTTCGCGGCGTCGGAACCGGCATTGGCGGCGATGCTCCGGTCGGCGGCGGTGGCCGGGAAGGTCCCGGCGCCGGTGACGTAGCAGATCGTGCCGTCGGCCAGCACGAGCTGCGCGGAGACATTCGCCGGGTTGATGGCGAACTGGCCGGCGCTGGGGGTGGGACCGCCGGTGCACTGGAACGTGCGGAGGCTGTCACGGAGCTGCTGCGCCGCCTCCACCTGCCCCTGGCTGAGCGACTTGTCGAGCTGCGTATTGAGCTCGTTCCGGGTGAAGAGCCAGCAGGCCAGCGCCGCTCCCGCGACCGCCACGGCGACCGCCACCGACGTCAGCAGCGTCAGCCGGGACCGCAGCGGCAGCCTGCTCAGGGGCAGCCTGCTCAGAAAGGATCTGCTCACGAATGCCCGCCGTCGGGCGCCCGCAGCACGTACCCCACCCCGCGCACGGTGTGCACCACCCGCGGCATGGCGCCCGCCTCCGTCTTGCGGCGCAGATACATCACGTACACGTCCAGCGAGTTGGACGTCGGTTCGAAGTCGAAGCCCCACACCGACTTGAGGATCTGCTCCCGGGTGAGCACCTGGCGCGGGTGGGTGAGGAAGAGCTCCAGCAGGGTGTATTCGGTGCGGGTCAGCTCCACCGGCCGCCCGGCGCGGGTCACCTCGCGGGTGGCGGTGTCCATCCGCAGATCGGCGAAGGCCAGCGTGTGGCCCTGCTCGGAGCCCTGGCCGAGGCCGGCCGCGTAGGAGCTGCGGCGCAGCAGGGCCCGCAGCCGGGCCAGCAGCTCGTCCAGCTCGAACGGCTTGACGAGGTAGTCGTCGGCGCCCGCGTCGAGGCCGGTGACGCGGTCGCCGACGGTGTCCCGGGCGGTGAGCATCAGGATCGGGGTGGTTACCCCGGTGGCGCGCAGCCGCCGGGCGGTGGTCAGCCCGTCCATCCGCGGCATCAGCACGTCCAGCACGATCGCGTCCGGGTGGTAGGAGTCCGCCTGCTCCAGCGCCGCCATGCCGTCGGAGGCCAGCGCGGTGTCGTACCCCTCGAAGGCGAGGCTGCGCCGCAGCGCCTCCCGTACGGCCGGCTCGTCGTCCACGATCAGGATGCGCGCGGGGGCCTCGCCGCTGTCGCCGGTGGTCATGGTGTCGGATACCTCGCTGGGGACGGGACTGACGGGACTGACGGAACCGACAGAGCCGACGGACATCGCACGGATCGTCTCTGTACTGATATCAGCCTCGCATGCCCGGCTCAGTTGGTGCCCGTGCCGCCGGACCGCAGCTGCCCGAGGTCCGCCTTGACGGTGTTGATCGGGATGGCGAAGCCGAGGCCGACGCTGCCCGCGCTGGAGGAATCACCGCTGGAGGAGTCCGAGGAGGAGAACATCGCCGAGTTCAGGCCGATGATCTGACCGCTCATGTTGATCAGCGCGCCACCGGAGTTGCCCGGGTTCAGCGACGCGTCGGTCTGGATCGCCTTGTACGTGGTGGTGGAGCTGCCGGTGTCACCGTTGAACTGGTTGCCGCCGAAGGAGAACGGCCAGCGCCCGCTGTTGCCGCTGCCACTGCCGTCGTCGAACTGCTGCTGGCCCTGGCCGTCCTCGACGGGCACGGTCACGTCGCGGTTCAAGGCCGAGACGATGCCGCTGGTGACGGTGCCGGCCAGACCGTCGGGGGAGCCGATGGCCACCACCTGGTCGCCGACCACCAGACCGGAGGAGTCGCCGAGCGTCGCCGCGGGCAGTCCGCTGCCGCCCTGCACCTTGATCAGCGCCAGGTCCTTCTGGGGGTCGGTGCCGATCACCGAGGCGTTGGAGGTCCTGCCGTTGCTGTAGGTCACCGATACGGAGTCGGCGCCGGAGATCACGTGGTTGTTGGTGACGATCTGGCCGTCGGTGGTGATGATCACACCGGCGCCGGTGGACTTGCCGTCGTTGGAGGTCGCGTTGATCTCCACCACGCTGGGGCTGACCGCCTTGGCCACGCCGGAGACGCTGCCGTCGATCGCGCTGGCGTTGATCGCGGCGGTCGTCGCGGCGGACGCGCTGGTGCTGTGGTTCGTCGCGTTGCCGATCAGGGCGCCCGCGCCGCCGCCGATCACACCGGCCGCGACCGCCACCGCGGCGAACAGCGCGAAGGGCTTGCCGGCCCGGCGCCTGCGGTGCGGGGTGTGCTCGGCGGGGAGGCCGGGAGCGCCGGGGCCGCCGGGAGCACCGGGGCCGCCGGAGCTGCCGGGACCGCCGTAGGGATAGACCGGCGTGTACGAGGGGGGCGGGGGAAAACCGTGGCCCGCCGCTTCCGCCTCGGCGGCCGGGGCCGCCTCCGGGGGCGTCTGCGGGCCGAAATAGAGCGGTGGCTGCGGGTCGTCGTGCGGGTCCTGGGGTTCGCCGCTGTAGCGGTTGCTCTCGGTCATGACAAAAACTCTGCGCCCGCTTCATGAGAGTCGCCTGAGCACACACTGAGAAGCCCGACAGAAGTAGGTATGCCCGATGTAAGGAAGATCGCCCCGGGCTCGCGCCGGACCGCCCGTAACCCGCCCCGGACCTGCGGCAGCCGGGCCCCGGACCCGCCGGGGACCCCCGGCCCGCCGACCGTCAGCGCGGGTGGCACCCGCAGGAGCCGCGTACGACCAATTGGGACGGGAAGGTACGCAGCCGGTCGGGGCGGCCGCCCGGCAGCCGCAGCGAGTCGTCCAGCACCGCGTCCACCGCGGCCCTGGCCATCGCCTTGCGGTCCGAGGCCACCGTGGTGAGCGGCGGGTCGGCCAGCGCGGCTTCCTTGACGTCGTCGAACCCGGCGACGGCCAGCTGGTCCGGTACGTCGATCCGCAGCTCGCGGGCGGCCCGCAGCAGCCCGATCGCCTGGTCGTCGGTCGCGCAGAAGATGGCCGGCGGCCGGTCCGGGCCGGCCAGCAGCCCGAGCGCCACCTGATAGGCGTCGTAGCGGTTGTACGGCGCGTGGAACAGGCGGCCCTCGGTGGACTTGCCGGCCTCCTCCATCGCGCGCCGCCAGCCGACCACATGGTCGGTGACCGGGTCGCCGGTGACCGGGGTGATCTCGGTGCCGCCGAGGCAGGCCACGTACGGATGCCCGTGCTCCAGCAGGTGCCGGGTGGCCAGTTGGGCGCCGCCGATGTCGTCGGTGACCACCGCGATGTCGTCGATCGCCTCGGGACGCTCGTGCAGCAGCACCACCCGGGCGTCCCACGCGTCGATCTCGGCGGCGGCGTTCTGGCTCGGGCCCTGGCTGATCAGGATCAGCCCGGAGACCCGCATACCGAGGAAGGCCCGCAGATAGTGCACCTCGCGCTCGTCGAGGTAGTCGGAGTTGCCGACCAGCACCATCTTTCCGCGCTCGGAGGCGGCCTGCTCGACGGCGTGCGCCATCTCCGCGAAGAACGGCTGCCGGGCGTCCGGCACGATCAGGCCGATGAGGTCGGTACGGCGGCTGGCCATCGCCTGGGCCACACGGTCCGGGCGATAGCCGAGCTGCTTGATGGCCGCGAGCACCCGCTCGCGGGTGGCCGGTGCGACCGGCCGGGGTCCGTTGTTGATGACGTAGCTGACGACCGCCGTTGAGGTCCCCGCCAGCCTGGCCACATCGTCGCGCGTCACCTTGGGCACGGCGCGAAGTCTACGCGTGTCTATCCGGCCGTCACACTGATCTTCATACGGTCTGTTCTGCCGATGTGCGGCCGTCGCCGGGACGCTCGCCGAGGGCGCCGCCCTGAGCGCCGCCGAGGTGGTCGCCGCCCGCCGTCCGGCCGTTGGCGAACGGACCGCCACGACCCTGCGCGGCCTGGCTGCGCGCCTCTTCCTCCGCCGCCCGCTCGACCTTCTCCGGGGTGACGAAGCGGTAACCGACGTTGCGCACGGTGCCGATCAGCGACTCGTGCTCCACACCGAGCTTGGCCCGCAGCCGCCGTACGTGCACGTCCACGGTGCGGGTGCCGCCGAAGTAGTCGTAGCCCCACACCTCTTGGAGCAGCTGGGCCCGGGTGAAGACCCGGCCCGGGTGCTGGGCCAGGTACTTGAGCAGCTCGAACTCCTTGAAGGTCAGGTCGAGGACCCGGCCCTTGAGCTTCGCGCTGTACGTTGCCTCGTCCACCGACAGGTCCCCGTTGCGGATCTCCATCGGGCTGTCGTCGGTGGTGATCTGCTGGCGGCCCATGGCCAGCCGCAGCCGCGCCTCGACCTCGGCCGGGCCCGCGGTGTCCAGCAGCACGTCGTCGATCCCCCAGTCCGCGGTGACCGCGGCGAGTCCGCCCTCGGTGACCACCAGCAGCAGCGGGCAGCCGGGGCCGGTGGAGCGCAGCAGCTGGCACAGGCTGCGCACCTGCGGCAGGTCGCGGCGGCCGTCGATCAGGATCACGTCGGCGCCGGGGGTGTCCACCAGGGCCGGGCCCTCGGCGGGTGCCACACGCACGCTGTGCAGCAGCAGCCCGAGCGCGGGCAGCACTTCGGTGGAGGGTTGAAGGGCATTGGTCAGCAGCAGAAGTGAACTCACCGGGCGCTCCCGTCGATCGTCGTCCGCACTTGACACGTCGTGGTGCGTCCCGCACCTGGAGCGGACGCGGCCGCCGGGTCGAGCTGGCAGAGCTGGCCGAACTGGCAGAGCTGGCTCAAAACTGAACCCTCCTCGGTCCCCGCGAGGACGATATGTCTCGTGCTGGAAAGCACGAAAGGACCCGGGGGCGACATTGCCCAGGTCCTCTTGCACGGAAGAATAGCCGACATGGACAGCCATGCCGAGACCAAAGACAAACGTCCGCGTGTTTTTCCGATCACTTCGGGTGGTCGACGCGTGGTTCTGTTGACTTCGGACGGGGTGTCCATCGAGGCCGAGCAGCTGCCCATGAGGGTGCCCGAGCAGGATGTTTCCGGCCGTCCGGACCGCCCGGGGCGCCCCGGGCGACTCGCGATCGTCGTCGCGCACGGCTTCACGGGTGCGCTGGACCGGCCCGCCGTGCGACGGGTGGCGGCGGGCTTCAGCGCCTACGGGGGAGTGGTGACCTTCTCCTTCCGCGGCCACGGCGGCTCCGGCGGCCGTTCCACGGTGGGCGACCTCGAAGTCCTCGACCTCGACGCGGTGGTGCGCTGGGCCCGGAGTCTGGGTTATCGGCGGGTGGCCACGGTCGGCTTCTCGATGGGCGGTTCCGTGGTGCTGCGGCACGCGGGGGGCGCCGGGCGCGGGTCGGGAGGGTCGGCGCAGGCCCCGGCGGAAGTGGACGCCGTGGTGTCGGTCTCCTCGCCGGCCCGCTGGTACTACCGGGGGACCGCCCCGATGCGGCGGGTGCACTGGGCGATCACCCGGCCCGCCGGGCGGCTGGTGTCCCGCTTCGGGCTCAAGACCCGCATCCAGGCCGGGGAGTGGGACCCGGTGCCGCTGTCCCCGGTCGAGTCGGTGCCGTACATCGCGCCGACCCCGCTGCTGATCGTGCACGGCGACCGCGACGGCTATTTCCCGCTGGACCATCCCTACTCGCTGGCCGCCGCGGCCGGTGAGGGCGGTGCCGAGCTGTGGATCGAGCGCGGTTTCGGGCACGCCGAGAACGCCGCCGAGCCCGCGCTGCTCGCCCGCCTCGGCGACTGGCTGACCGAGCGGACCGCCGGGATTCCCGGGATCTGACGCGGACGGGCCATGATGGACGGCGGCACGACGTCGGCGATGACGCAGGCCGCCGCCGGCCGTGGCCGGACGACGCCTGCTGACCCCCGCCGCGCGCCGGACGACGTACGACGACCAGGACGACGAAGGACGACGAAGGACGGAGCCGTGATGGCTGGACCCGATACGGCCGCGAGGCAGGTGGCGGGCACGATCCGCTACTGGGCCGCCGCGAAGGCCGCCGCGGGCACGGCGGAGGAGCCGTACCGCGCCGCGACCCTCGCCGAGGCGCTGGCCGCCGCACGCGAACGGCACGCCCGCGAGCCGGAGTTCGCCCGGGTCCTGCTGCGCTGCTCCTTCCTCGTCGACGGCACACCCGTCGGCACCCGCGACCACACCGCGGTCCCCCTGCCCGACGGCGGCACGGTGGAGGTCCTCCCACCGTTCGCGGGAGGAAACGCATGAGCACCCACGACTACGGCTCCGCCCCGGAGGGCGGCGACCACGCCCCGGCCGGCCGGCCCGGCGAGGGCTACGGCTACCCGCCGGAGCCCGGCCCCTACGGCGAGGCGTCCGCATCCGGTTACGGACCCGGCTACGGGGAGTACGGCGGCCAGGGCGGTTACGGCCCCGGCCAGCCGTACGGATACGACGACGGGACCTACGGGCAGCAGGCGGCCGACGGGCAGACCCCGCCCCAGCACCCGGCGGCGTACGGCACCCCGGCCGCCGACGGCACCTGGTCCGGGCAGGCGCCCCCGGCGGCCGGCGGCTGGCCGGAAGCGGGCGGCCAGCAGCAGTGGCAGGCCGCGCCCGCCGGCGACTGGGAGCAGCCCGGCGCCGGCGGCTACGCGTACGGCGGCCCGGAGCAGCAGAGCCGGCCGCAGGGCCAGCAGCACAGTCAGCCGCAGGCGTACGGGAGCCAGCCGCAGGGCGGCCCGGGGCAGCAGCAGGGTCAGCAGCACGGCCCGGGGCAGGCGTACGGCAGCCCGGAGCAGCCGCACGGCCAGCCGCAGAGCCAGCAGTACGGCGAGCGGTACGGCCGGCCTCAGGCGTACGGCGACCAGCTCCAGCCGGCGTACGGCGACCAGCTCCAGCCCCCGGCCTACGGCGCCCCCGCGCAGCAGCCCTCCTATCAGCCGGACGGCTATCAGGCCCAGCCCCCGTACCAGCCCTCGTACCAGCCCCGGACAGCCCCGCACGCCTACGCCGACCCCCAGCCGTACGCCCCGGGCGGCCTTGAGCACACCGCCGTGCTGCCGGTGATCGAGGACGCGGACACGCGGCAGGCCGCGGAAGCCGCGCCGCCGGACCCCGGGCCGCAGGGCCCGGTACGGACCGGCTCGCCGATCATTCCGCCCGGTATCCAGCCCGCCGGGCTGACCGCGGCGCTCGGACTGCTGCTGGCGGGCGGCGCGGCGGTCGGCAAGCCCGGGCTCGCCGTCGTGCTGGTGCTGCTGCAGGCGGTCACCGCGGCCGGCTGGTTCCGGCTGAACGGCATGTGGCCGGCCCGGCAGGGCATCCTGCTGGCCTTCCTCGGCGGGGTCACCGCCGATGTGGCGCTGCTCGCGGTGGACGGCGGGCACGGCCCGCTCGCGCTGGCCGGCACCCTCGGGGTGTGGCTGCTGCTGGTGCTCGTGCTCCAGCTGCGGCACCACGGCAGCCCGGACGAGCGGCTGTCCTCGCTGACGGCGACCTCCGCCTCGACGCTGCTGGCCGTACTGGCCGCCTGCTATCTGGCCACCGCCACCTCGCAGGCCGGCACCGACCCGGTGATCGTGGGCGTCGTCGCGGTCGCCGCCGCCACCGTGATCCGCGCGCTGCGGCTGCCCGGCGGCGAACCCGTGTCGCTGGTGCTCGCGCTGGCCGCCGCGACGGCGACCGGCCTGGTGACCGGTCCGGCCACCGGACTCGGCGGCGCCGACGCCGCCCTGCTCGCGGTGGTGAGCGGCGCGTGCGCGCTGATCGGCCTGCGGGTGGCGAGCTACGACTTCCCGTCCCGCTTCGTCCATTTCACCGCCGGCGTCGCCCTTCCGCTGACCGCCGCCGCGCCGCTCGTCTACATCCTGGGCCGCGCGCTGAGCTGAGGCCCGGCTGAGGTACGGATAACAGTTCGACTCGTGGGGGAACCACCGGAGCCCCTCGCCCGTCAGGCGTTTCGGGAAAGAGAAGGTTCATGTACCAGCGGGGAATGGCGGACGCATGCGAGTGGCGCGGATACTTCTGATCGTCGTGGTGATCCTCGGGGGTCTGTTCGTCGCGGCGGACCGGATCGCCGTCCATGTGGCCCAGAACACGGCGGCCCAGCGGGCGCAGACCAGCGAGGGACTGTCGGTCAAGCCGAAGGTGTCGATCGAGGGATTCCCCTTCCTGACCCAGGTGGCCGGGAAGAAGCTGGACGACGTGAAGATCACCGCCGACGACATCGCGGCGACCGACGGCGGCCAGGCGGTCCGGATCCAGAGCTTCCACGCCGACCTGCACGGCGTGCGGCTGTCCAACGGCTTCCACCACGCGGTCGCCGACCACGCAGACGGCGCCGCCTTCCTCAGCTACGCCGACCTCACCAAGGTCGCGCCTCCCGGGGTCACCGTCGCCTACGGCGGCACGGACAACAGCGGCCGGCCGATGGTCAAGCTGAGCGGGACGATCCTGGGCTCGCAGCTGAGCGTGCTGAGCCAGGTCTCGGTGCACGGCAGCGACTCGATCGGACTGCACGCCGACGCGCTGCCGCAGGCCTTCACCGCCCTCGGCCTGGAGGACCAGCTGCGCCAGAAGATCGACTTCACCTTCCAGCTCACCCACCTCCCGGCGGGCATCGGGCTGTCGTCGGTGACCCCGGGCCCCGACGGGGTGTCCGTGGCGGCGACCGGCAAGGGAGTCGTTCTCGCCAACTGAGACAGCGGCTGAGACGGCGACTGAGACAGTGGGTGGGACGGTGACCGGGACACTGACCGGGACGCCCCCGGTCGCCGGCCGAGCCGGGCGGTCCGAAAACGCGTTCGCGCCCCCGATCGCCCCTCTCGCACACACGTCCTGACCTTCGTACCGCCATTCGGACAATCCTGTCTCGCTATGCGATACGGCGGTGACACCCGACGGTTCATTTCCTTACGATCGGGCCTATGACGCGACAGGCGGATCTCACCAAGCGGCGGGCAGTCGACCTGTGCCGCGTAGCCGCCATGCTCTGTCGCATGCCCTAGGGGCAGGCAGTTTCCCCCGCGCCGAAGCCGGCCGTAGGCCCCGGCGCCCCTGCCTCCCCCGCTCAGGGCCCGTTCAGACCCGCCGAATCCCGTGCTGTCGGTGTCTTCGCGGCCTCGCGCACGTCGCACAGCACGCCCGCATGTCGTCGCGCCCGCCGCGGCACCGCGCACCGCACATCCGTACTGCCCCGGAGGAGAACAGCATGAGCCGCAGTGACGTACTGGTGGACGCCGACTGGGTCGAGGCCCACATCGACGACCCCAAGGTGGTCATCGTCGAGGTGGACGAGGACACGTCCGCCTACGACAAGAACCACATCAAGAACGCGGTCCGCATCGACTGGAAGCAGGACCTCCAGGACCCGGTCCGCCGCGACTTCGTCGACCAGGCCGGTTTCGAGGCGCTGCTGTCCGCCAAGGGCATCGCCAACGACGACACCGTGGTGCTCTACGGCGGCAACAACAACTGGTTCGCCTCCTACGCCTACTGGTACTTCAAGCTCTACGGCCACGACGCGGTCAAGCTGCTCGACGGCGGCCGCAAGAAGTGGGAGCTGGACTCCCGCGACCTGGTGGCGGCCGTGCCCGCGCGTCCCGAGACCCAGTACACCGCCAAGCCGCAGGACGTCTCGATCCGCGCCTACCGCGACGACGTCGTGGCCGCGATCGGTTCGCTGAACCTGGTGGACGTCCGCTCGCCCGACGAGTTCTCCGGCAAGCTGCTGGCCCCCGCGCACCTGCCGCAGGAGCAGTCGCAGCGCCCCGGCCACGTGCCGAGCGCCCGCAACATCCCGTGGTCGAAGAACGCCAACGACGACGGCACCTTCAAGTCCGACGAGGAGCTCGTCCAGCTCTACCAGGACGAGAACGTGGACCTGGCCAAGGACACCATCGCGTACTGCCGCATCGGTGAGCGCTCCGCGCTCACCTGGTTCGTGCTGCACGAGCTGCTGGACCAGGCCAATGTCAAGAACTACGACGGATCGTGGACCGAGTACGGCTCGCTCGTCGGCGTGCCGATCGAGCTCGGCGCCAACTGACCGCTGCGCGACTGGAGGACTGATCCCTATGTGTGGAGCGAAGGCCGGCGGCCCGGACCTGGCAGGAGTCGATGTGGCGAGCGAGACGATCATCCAGGGTTCGGTGACCCGCGACGGCGAGCCGGTCAGCGGCTACGTACGGCTGCTGGACGGTGGCGGTGAGTTCACCGCCGAGGTGCCCACCTCGGCGACCGGCCAGTTCCGCTTCTTCGCGGCCCCCGGCACCTGGACGCTGCGCGCTCTCGTCCCCGGCGCCACGGTCGACCGTACGGTCGTGGCCCAGCAGGGCGCGGCCGCCGAGGTGGCGATCGCGCTCTGAGACGCCCGCCGAGGCGCCCGACCGCCCACTGAACGCCGAAGGGCCGCGATCCCGCGCAAGGGGATCGCGGCCCTTCGGCATGGTGGCCCGCCGGGCGCCCGGGAGGGGGCCGGCCGGCGGCCGGTTCGGCCTTCCCCGGGGGCGTTCCGCCGCCAGGTGCCATTCGGGTGATGGGGACGTACGGTGGAGTTGTGTATGTGCGCCGTCGTCACTGGTATTTCGCCATGATGGGCACTTGTGTGGTGCTTTTCGTCCTGGCGTGGTCAGTCGTGCGCCTGTGGTCGGTACCCGCCGCCATCGGGATGTGCGTCATCGCCGCGGCGATCCCGCCGGTCGCCGCCATCGTGGCCAACCGGCGTGGGCCGGAGGACCGTTGGTGGGACGAGGAGAGCGGGGACGAGCAGTCGGACGAGTGGTGGGCGGAGCTGGACGGCAAGAAACGGCCCGGCGACCACAAGGACGGCAGGGACGGTAAGGACGGCAAGAAATCCGGCCGGCCGAAAGACCCGAAGAATCGCTGGGACCGGTAGCGGGAATTCCGGTATTCGGTTATAAGCGGATATCGGCGTGTTGACTGTACCGGTCGTATCGGCCGTATCAATGGGCCGTGTCAATAGACCAGTGCCTGGACGCCGTCCGGCATGATCTCGCTGACGAACAGCTGCGCCCCCGCGATCCGTACCCCGGCGATGATGTCCTTCTCCGCGATGTCCCGCCGGGCGGCGCACTGCGTGCACAGGGTGACCTGCCCGGCCGCCAGGATCGCGTCCAGCAGATCGGGCAGCGGGGCGGCATGCGGCAGTTCGAACTCCGCGGCACGCCCCGGCAGCGCGAACCACGCGGATTCCCCGGTCAGCCAGAGCGAGACCTCGACCCCGCTGGCCGCGGCCAGCGCCGCCACGGTGAACGCCTGCGAGCAGCGTTCGGGTGCGTCGGCACCCGCTGTCACCTTGATCACGAGCTTCTTCGCCATGGCCACACCCTAGGCCGCCCCGGCCGGTGGTGGGATCAAGGGCCTCGCTCGCGGTGATATAAAAGCAGATCCGTGTGCATCGCACACGTGTGGATCTTTGCCCGGGGGGGCTTCGTGGAAAACAACGACGGCGGCTCGCGCCGCCGCCGCGGCAGGCTGCTCGCCACCGCCGCCGGTCTGATCGCGCTGGTGGCCCTGACGGCGGGGGCGGTGATCGCCTTCGGCCCGTCGCCCGTCGGGCAGACCCACGCCGCGGCGACGCCCGCGTCCGCCGGCACACGGACCTCGGCGGCCTCCAGCCCGTCCGCGAGTCCGTCCGCGAGTGGCGGATCGGCCCCGGTGAGCGCCTCGCCGGCCGCCTCCGCCGCCGGCCACGTCAAGGACGGCGCGCACACCGGTGACCTGCGGTATTTCCTGCTGAAGCCGCCGGGTGACGCGGATGTCTACGGCGACGCCGCAGGTTCGCCGCTGACCGCCGACGACATCGCGGCCAGCGCCTCCGACCCGTCCGAGGCCCGTAGCGCCCTCAGGACGTACGGCTTCCGCGGTGGCGCCTTCCGTACCTATCTGACCGCCGACGGGGCCTCCGAGGTCACCGTCAAGCTGGTCCGCTTCGCCGGGCCGAGCCAGGCCGCCGCCTATTACGCGTCGCACTACTACGAGGGCACGAAGATCTCCCTCGGCGAGGACTTCCCCGCCCGTGCCTACCACCTCGCCTCCGGTTCGGCCGAGAGCACGGACACCGTGCTGGCCATCTCCTACCAGGGCGATGTCCACATCACCCTGACCGTGACCGGCGGCAAGGCCCCTTCCCGCGCGCTGCTGAAGTCGTTGCTCGACCAGCAGCACCAGCGCCTCAGGTCGGGTCGCTGACCCGCTCTCCCACCCGTGGAGTCACCCCTTGTCCCAGGACACCCCTGTGCCGCCCACGGCACCCCCGACGGCCGGGGAGACCGCGCCGCCGGCCGAGCCGGAGCCGGCGCCCGAGCCGGCCGCCGCAGCGCCGGACGGCGACTCCGAGGCGGCGCCCACCGTCTACAAGCCCAGGCGGCGCGGGCGGACCGCGCGGCTGATCGCCGTCGCCGCCGTGCTGGGGGTGGTGGCAGGCGGCGGGGTCGGTTACCGAATACAGCAGCAGCGGGATCCGACCCCACCGCCACCGCTGACCGGGGCGATGCCGGCCCAGCCGAAGGGCGCGGGCCCGGCGGTGCCCGCCCTGCCGGTGAGCCAGGACCGGGCGGCGCTCTACGACGGCGACCTGCTCAAGTTCCTCGTGCAGGTTCCCAAGAGCGGCGAGGACCCCGAGCGGCTGCGGGTGCCCTTGTGGGACTACGCGGAGACCTTCGACAAGCCCGCCGGTGCCTTCGAGGACATGGCGAGCGACGACTTCCAGCAGGGCGCGCGCGCCGACTGGACGGACGCGCACGGTGTGTTCCGCGAGGTCGACCTCACGCAGTTCCGGGACGAGGCGTCCCCGTCCGCCCGCGCCAGGTTCTCGGAGTGGTGGGCCGACATCGACGGCTACACCTGGCTCGGTCCGAGCGAGCAGATCGCCGGCGTCCAGAACGGCTCGGTGTGGCCATCGGGGGAGGAGTGGAAGAAGTCGGGCTTTCAGCCGGAATACCGGGGTCATGGGCTGGCCGAGGTCGGCAACATCCTCATCGAGGTCTTCGTGGACTCCCCCCGCCCGGTGAAGTCCTCGACCGTCAGGACTTTGATCGACCAGCAACTGGAGCGGCTGTGACCGACGAGACCCCTCCCGCGCAGCCTTCGGATGTAGCGCACGTACCGCCGGACCTGCCCGACGTACCGCCGGACGATCCGCCGGAGGTCCCGGGCACCGGCAGCCGGCCGAAGCGCGGTCTCGCGCTGGGGATCACCGGCGCCCTGGTCGCCATCGCGGCGGGCGGCGGCATCGGCTACGCCGTACTCGAGCACGACGGCAGCCGGGGAGGCGCCGCCGCCGCAGCCGCTGCCAGGCCGTGGATCGCGCCCACCCCCTCCGCTACCAAGGCATTCGGCGCGAAATCCGGCGGCAGCCACTTCGGCAGCCTCGACCTGCTGCTCCTGCCGGTCGATCAGAACCACAAACCGGGTCCTGATGTGGCGGGCTACGGCAACGACGCCGTGCTCGACGCCCAGCAGGCCCAGGCACTGGCCAAGGGCGACCTGAGCTGGATGTCGAAGAAGGACCGCAAGAAAGTCGATGCGGCCATCGACGCCCTGCACATCGAGGGCGAGGGCCTGCGGACCTACCGGAGCTGGAACGGGGACCTGGTCGTCCAGATGGCGCTGGTGCAGATGAAGAACAAGGAGGCGGCGCGGGCCGAACCCGAGTTCTTCCGCGAGTTCACGAAGGCGATGGGCATCTTCCGGGTCGGGCCGAAGGTGCAGGGCTACCCGCAGGCTGTCTGTGTGCTGCCGCCCGCCGAGCCCGGCGATCAGCTCGACTCGATGACGTGCGAGGCCACGGAGGGCGACTTGAAGGTGACCATGACCGTCCACGGCGCCCGGCCGCTGGACAAGACATCGGCGGTGGACCTGTTGCGCCAGCAGCTGAGCCGCATCAAGGACCCGGGGCAGGCCGTCTGATGACCGAGCCCACGCAAGTCCGGACCGCGCAGGCCGCGCCCGAACCCCCGGCTCCCGAGCTCTCGGCGGCCGAGCAGCCAACTCCTGAGTCACCGGCCGCCGAGTCCGCCGCGCCCGGGGAGTCGCCGGTCGCCGAGCCCCCGCTCGCCCCGGACCTCCCCGCCAAAGCCCCCCGCCGCAAGCTGCGCGCCGTGCTCCGGTGGACCTCGGCCGTGCTGGTGTTCGCCGCGCTCGGCGGCGCCAGCGCCTACGCCGTGACCCAGCCCGAGCGGACGAAGATCCCGGGGCTGAAGACACCGGACGACGGGCGCTGGACGTATCCGCCGATCGCGCTGCCGAAGCTGCCGGCGGGCAAGCCGCGTGCGCTGGACATGGCGGCCAACCCGGGCGGGCATCACTACGTCGACCTGCGCTCGCTGCTGCTGCCCGGGCCCCTCACCGCCTCGGCCGAACCGGCCCTGCCGGGGAAGACCGGCTGGCTGCCGGTCGGCGCTTTCCTGGAGGCGTACAGCCTTGATCCGGATCTCACCACGCTGATGAGGACGACGCTCAAGGACGAGGGGCTGCGGCACATCGCCGCCGAGGGCTGGACCATGCCGGACGGCACCCGTACCCAGGTCTATCTGCTGCAGTACCTCAGCACCGCGTATGCCGGGGTGAGCCTCAACGACGTCGAGGCCGACGATCTGAAGGGTGTCGAGGACGCCGATGTGGACAACACGGTGGCATCGAAGGTCATCCCCTCGGAGATGAACGTGAATGCCTACGCCGAGCGCAAACCGGACGCCGAGGACACGCGCTACGCGTACATCCGCTCGGGTGACGTACTGGCCCTGGTCGAGGTCTCCCGCACGGGCGGCCTCGTCCCCGAGGCGCCTTTCTCCCAGACCGTCCGGCTCCAGGCGCAGCTGCTCGGCTGACGGGCGCGTACCCCGGCGCCGCCCGTCGGCCCCCGGCTGGCCCGGCCTGCCCGTGCCCGGGTCGGGGCCGCGCATTAGACTCGTGCGCGGCCCTGACCGCCCCCCGCTCTAGGAGCATGTCCGTGGGAATCCAGTACTTCTTTGACGCCCTGCTCGTCCTGGTCTGCGTGGGCGTCGCCCTGTTCTCCTTCTACGCGGTGAAGAAGCTCTACCAGGGCCAGCGCTGACATGATCGAGATCCCCTCCGACCTGCACCCCGAGCTGGTGCCGCTGGCGTTCCTGCTCGGGCGTTGGACGGGCGCCGGCGTGCACGACTTCCCCGGCGCCGAGAAGTGCAACTTCGGGCAGGAGGTCGTCTTCACGCACGACGGCCGGCCGTTCCTGGAGTACACCTCGCACACCTGGGTGCTGGACGCGGACGGCAAGAAGGTCCGCCCGCTGGAGAACGAGAGCGGCTACTGGCGGATCGACGCCGAGCGCAAGGTCGATGTGACCACCACCCGGGACGAGGGCGTGGTCGAGATCTGGACCGGTGTGCTCGCCGAGGGCAAGCCGCAGATCGACCTGGTGACCGACGCGGTGGCCCGGCTGCCCTTCGCCCCGGACTACAGCGGCGGCAAGCGGCTGTACGGCTATGTCAACAGCGACCTGATGTGGGTGGGCGAGAAGAGCACCCCGAAGGTCCCGCTGCGGCCTTACATGTCGGCTCATCTGAAGAAGGTGGTGGACCCGCGGGAGTGGGTCGCCGACCTCAAGGACCTGCCCGACGACGGGATCGCCTTCTTCAAGTGACCGGGCCGGCGCGGTGGGTGACCACCGGGGGCCGCTGTCTCCTTCCGGTCGGCCGGCGGGCCGCGGACCTACACTGGCTCTGTGGCGACCACCGACTGGAAGAGCGATCTGCGGCAGCGCGGCTACCGGCTGACGCCGCAGCGGCAACTGGTCCTGGAGGCTGTCGGCTCCCTGGAGCACGCGACCCCCGACGGCATCCTGTGCGAGGTGCGCAAGACCGCCTCCGGCGTGAACATCTCCACCGTCTACCGCACCCTTGAGCTGCTGGAGGAGCTGGGCCTGGTCACCCATGCCCACCTCGGGCACGGCGCCCCCACCTACCACCTGGCGGAGCGGCACGACCACATGCACCTGGTGTGCCGGGACTGCGACTCGGTCACCGAGGCGGAAGTGGTGCTGGCCGCCCCGCTGAAGGACGGGCTGCGGGCGGAGTTCGGCTTCGAGACCGATATGAAGCACTTCGCCATCTTCGGCCGCTGCAAGGACTGCGCGCGCAAGGCAGAACAGGCTCCTGGCCACGAGCCGCGAGGGTGACGAGTCGTACGCTTGACGGCATGACGAAGAGCCCCTTGCTGTCGCTGCCCGGCGCCGTCCCCGCGGAAGGCCCCGACGAGGGGGTCGCCGCGCACTACGGCGACCTCTTCCGCGAGCAGCGCTCGCTCGCGAACGGCTCCGGTTTCGTTGACCTCTCGCACCGCGGTGTGGTGACGGTCAGCGGCGCCGACCGGTTGTCCTGGCTGCATCTGCTGCTCACCCAGCATGTGGAGAGCCTGGCGCCGCGGACGGCGACGGAGTCGCTGATCCTGTCGGCGCACGGCCATATCGAGCACGCCCTGTATCTGGTGGACGACGGGGCCACCACCTGGATGCACGTCGAGCCCGGCACGCAGGAAGCGCTGATCGCCTACCTGGAGAGCATGAAGTTCTTCTACCGGGTGGACATCACCGACGCCACCGACCACTACGCGCTGGTCTTCCTGCCGGCCGGGTCCATCACCGCCGTGCCGGCCGAGTGGGCGGTACGGGAGACGCCGTACGGCCGGGACGTGTTCGTGCCCCGCGACCGGCTGGAGTCCTTCGCCGCCGAGTCGGGCCCGCCGATCGGGGCGCTCGCCTATGAGGCGCTGCGCATCGAGGCACACCGGCCGCGGCTGGGCCTGGAGACCGATCATCGGACGATCCCGCACGAGCTGGGCTGGCTGGAGTCGGCCGTGCATCTGTCCAAGGGCTGCTACCGCGGGCAGGAGACGGTCGCCCGGGTGCACAACCTGGGCCGGCCGCCGCGTCGGCTGGTCTTTCTGCACCTGGACGGCAGCGATGTGCACCTGCCCGCGCACGGCGCCCCGGTGCGGATCGCCGGGGAGGGTGAGGACGCCCGCGCGGTGGGCTTCATCACCTCGTCGGCGCGGCACTGGGAGCTGGGCCCGATCGCGCTCGCCCTGGTGAAGCGGAACACCCCGGAGCAGGCGCCCCTGCTCGCCGAGGACACGGCGGCGGCGCAGGAGACGGTGGTGGCCCCGTAAGGGCGCCCTCCCCGCCGCCTACAGGCCCTCCTACAGCTCCTCCTACAGGTCGATCACGACGGTGAAGGGACCGTCGTTGGTCAGCGTCACCTTCATGTCGGCGCCGAACACACCCGTCTCGACGGTCGCGCCCAGCGCACGCAGCTGGGCGACGACCTCGTCCACCAGCGGCTCGGCGAGCGGACCGGGCGCGGCGGCGTTCCAGGTGGGGCGGCGCCCCTTCCGGGCGTCACCGTAAAGCGTGAACTGGCTGATGACGAGCAGCGGTGCGCCGATGTCCGAGCAGGACCGCTCCTCGGGCAGGACGCGCAGCGTCCACACCTTGCGCGCCAGCGCCGCCGCCTTCTCCTTGGTGTCGTCGTGCGTCACCCCGACCAGGACGCACAGCCCCGGCTCCCCGATGGCGCCGACGGTCTTCCCGTCGACGACGACCTTCGCTTCGCTCACCCGCTGGACCACCGTTCGCATGCGCCCATTGTGGCCGGAGCCGCCCGGCGCGCCCCGGGCGGGTGAGGGCGCGCGCGGCGGCCGCCGCGTACGCCCGGTCGGCGGCCTCGCACATCTGTCGTGACGGCCGTTCGGGTGCAGTGTCGCTGCGGGGTGCGCGGGGCAGGTGGCAGCATCGAATCCGGGCGGCGCCCGCGCCGCGAGGAGGGGACGACAGGCATGACCACACCCGGCGCTGGAGAGAATCCCGGCACCGCCTTACCACCATCCACCACGGCGTCCGGCACTGCCGTACCGACGGCGCGCACCAGGAAGGGCCACCGCATGCTGAAGGCCGACGCGTTGGGTCCGCTGCGACCGCCCGCACCCCGCGGCCCGCTCGCGGACACCCCCGAGCCCGAACCGGGCACGCCGGACCTGGGCACGCCGGACCTGGTCACGCTGGATCTGGGCACCGTGCGCGCGCTGCGCCGCGACGCGCGGCAGGAGGAGGCCGACCTCTCCTATCTGCGGCGGATGCTGCACGGCCGGATCGACATCCTCCAGGCGGAGCTGGCCCGCCGGGGCGGACCCGGCCCCCGTACGGCGGACGGGGAGCATCCCGCCGAGCCCGAATCCCCGGTCGTGGACCGGCTGTCCGAGATCCTGACCGACGGTCCGTCGCGGGTGCGGTCCTCGGCCCGGCACGTCACGCTCGGCACCCCGCTGACCGAGCGGGTGCGGCAGCTCGCCGAGGAGATGCTGTCCGAGGTGGAGCTGTCCGACCTCGAAGCGCGCACCGACGCGGAGCTGCTCGCCGCGAAGGGCCGCCTCGTACGGTACGAGCAGCGGGTCTCGCGGCGGCGGCACACGCTCCAGCAGACGGTGGACGGCTGCTCGGCGGAGATCACCCGGCGGTACCGCGCGGGTGAGGCGCGTGTCGAGGACCTGCTGACGGAGGAGTGAGGGGCCGGCGCGCCCGGCGAGCGACCGGGTCGAGCGGCCTGCGCGGCCGGCCCGTGCGGGTGAGCCGTTTATTCACGTGCGGGTTCGGGAGGGTGCCCTTAGCGTGCGGGCATGAGCCTTGAGATCCGCACCCTGGACGAGTCCGATGTCGCCGAGTGGCTGCGGGCGTTGAACATCGGCTTCCACCGTCCGCCCACCGAGGTGGCCGCGACCGAGGTGGCGCGGCGGCTGTCCGCGTTCGACCTCGACCGGACCTGGGGCGCGTACGACCAGGGCCGCTGCGTGGGGACGCTCCGCAGCATGGCGCAGGAGCTGACGGTGCCCGGCGGCGCGGTGGTGGCCGCCTCGGCGGTCACCAATGTCTCGGTGACCGCGACCCATCGGCGCCGGGGGCTGGCCGGCCGGATGATGACCGCGGATCTCGCCGCCGCCAAGGAGCGCGGGGAGGCGGTGTCGATCCTGATCGCGGCGGAGTACCCGATCTACGGGCGGTACGGCTTCGGCCCGGCGACCTGGGTGACCGACTGGGAGGTCGACGTACCGCGCGCCGCGCTGGACCGCCGCTACGCCGGGCCGGACGACGGCGGCCGGGTGGACCTGGCCACGCTCGCCGAGGTGCGCGCCTCCGGACCGGAGATGTTCGAGCGGGTGCGGCCGCTGACGCCGGGCGCGATCAGGCGGCTGCCCTGGTGGTGGGAGCGGATCACCGGCGAGGTGCGGTTCGCCTTCGAAGGCCCCTGGACAGAGCCCTTCTTCGCCTTCCACCGTGATGCCGAGGGCCGGATCGACGGCATGGCCTCCTGGCGGATCAAGGACAACCACTGGACCGGCAAGCTGCCCGAAGTCGAGGCGCGTGTCGAGCAGCTGGTCGCCGCCACCCCGGCCGCCGAGCGCGCCCTGTGGCTCTTCCTGCTCTCCCTGGACTGGGTGAACCGGCTCAACTCCGGCCTCCGCCCGCCGGACGACGTCCTCCCGCTGCTGCTCGGCGACCCGCGGGCGGCCCGGATCGAGACCCTCGCCGACTTCATGTGGCTGCGGCTGCTGGACACCCCGGCGGCGCTGTCCGCCCGCACCTACGGCGGCGGCCCGGCCTCACTCGTGCTCGATGTCCGGGACCTGGCCGGCTTGGCGGGCGGGCGCTTCCGGCTGGAGACCGACGCCAAGGGCGCCGCGCGCTGTACACCCACCGCGGCGGATCCCGACCTCACCCTGTCGGTCCGCGACCTGGGCTGCCTCTACCTCGGCGACGAGTCCCCGACCCGGCTGGCGGCGCTCGGCCGGCTCACCGAACACCGCGACGAAGCGGCGCGGACCGCGGACACCCTCTTCCGCACTCCTCGCCGCCCCTGGTGCCCCGACGTCTTCTGACGCCCGCGCCTCTCCTCATTCCGGCTCCCGGGCGGGACGCGCGGCGCTCACTGCGCGAGCAGCACCGCGAGCGCGGTGAGCCCGATGGCCGTGCAGGTGGTGTTCCGCGACTTGTGCCCCAGGGTGACGAATCCGAGCGCGAGCATTCCCGCCGCCCCGTACCGCCACTGAACCAGCTGTTCGAACGTGTACGCGCACAAACTGAGAGCGAGCATGAGACCGATCCCTCCTTCGTAGCGCTGAGCGAAGCTGAAGGCAGGGTGGTTGCGTTGCGTCCCGTACATCCTCGGACGGGATGAGTGCGACCCCCGCGAGGTTGCCTCATTCAACTTTCCTAGCCACATCAGAAGTTGAAAGAGTTACCCTCATTCAAGAATGTGCCCGCTGGGCTCAGATCGATAAACTCGGTTCAGTCAAGCGGTGTGTACGTTCCGGGAGTTGTAACGTTGCCCCGTGGACGCGGACGATGAGGACGACGAGGCACCCTTCACCGGCAACGACCCCCTCCCCCCGTACCGGCGCATCGCCGACACCCTGCGCGCCGAGATCGCGGACGGCCGCTTCCCGGTCGGCCACCGCATCCCCTCCCAGGCCCAGCTGGAAGACCGCTTCGGCGTCTCCCGCCCCACCGTCCAGCGCGCGCTGCGCGAACTGCGCAAGGAGGGCTGGATCGACAACCGCAGGGGGCGCGCGGCGGAGGTGCTGGACCGGGGGCGGTTCGCCGACGGCCGCACCACGGCCTTCTCGGAGGAGCCCGAACGGGCCCTGGAGTCCCTGACCACCCACGTGGCCGCGGCGTTCGAGGAGCCGGAGGTGACGATCGACGTGTACACGCTCACCACCGAGACCCTTGCCGGCGCTCTCGCCGCACCCGTCCAGAGCGTCATGCGCGGCGAGTTGAACCCCTCTTCCATCCGCGTCCGCCTGCTGCTCCCCGCCCTCGACGTGACCCTCGCCCTGCCGCTCCTGGTGTCGGACCCCGAGGACCCCCGGCCGCTGCGCCGCCTGCGCCAACTGGCCCGTGGACACACGATCGCACTGCGCAGCATGTTCACCCGTCTGTCGGACGTTCGGCCGGACATCACCAACGTCATTGAGTTCAAGACGGTGCCGGTCACTCCGATGCAGAAGCTCTATGTGCTCAACACCCGGACGGCACTGTCCGGTTACTACCGGGTGATCCGGCGGCAGGTCACCTTCGGCGACGGCCAGCAGGAGGAGATCTTCGATGTGCTCGGCGTCAACACCATGCTCTTCGCGCACCGCCTCGACCCGGACCGCCCGCATTCGCGCGACACACAGTTCGTCGCGGAGTTGCAGGCGTGGTTCGACGCGCTGTGGACGAACATCGCCGAGCCGATGACTCTCTTCGAGTGACCGGAGTCCCGGCGCACCCTTCTCCTGCGGCGCGTCGGCCATGATCCCCAGTACCCTGCTGCGATCGGCCCGGACGACACCGAGGGGCGGCAGGCATCGAGCACCGCAGTCGAGGACATTCGCTGACCGCCACCATCGCGGCAGGAGCGGCCGGCCTCCGGGCGGACCGGGTGGAAGGCCCCTTGAAGGGCTATCACCACCACGCCTACGCGGTGCGCGTCCCTTCCGGATCGCCGCTTGCCGGTGACTTCCGGTGGCTCAAGCTGCGGGAGCCGCGGTCCGATGTCCTCTGGTACGACATGCGGCGTTTCCGCTCCGAGGAGCGGCTGCTCCAGGCGCTGGACGGACGAGTGCCCCGGATTCCCCGGGTGAGCCGGCTGCCGGTCGGCGCGGGCTGGATGACGTTCACCGGCTTCATCGAGGGCACCACCCTGGACCGGGTGCCGGGGCCGGTCGGCCGGGTCGCCGAGCGCTTCATGGACCAGATCGAGGAACTCTTCCGCGCCCTGGCCGCCGTCGACCGGCCACCGCTGCCGCGCGACGGGGCGCTGGAATGGGGGTGCGCGGAACCGGCCGACTGTCCGGACCCGGCCGACAGCGCCGGGTCCTCCGCCTTCCTGCGCGGGCTGGTGCACTACAGCGTCGAGCACGCCTACGCCGCTGAGTTGGTGTCCCTGCGGGACCTCCTGGGCGAACTGGGCATGGACGCCGACACATTGCGGGACTTCGGCCGGCGGCTGCCCCGACTCACCGACCGCAGGCCCCAGTTGCTGCACGCAGACCTGCACCGCAAGAACCTCGTGGTGGACCGGTCCGGTGGGCTCTGGACGATCGACTGGGAACTCGCCTTGTTCGGCGACCCGTTGTACGACCTGGCGACGCATCTGCACCTGATGGCCTACCGGCCGGACCAGGAGGAGGAGATGATCCTCCGCTGGAAACGGGCGGTCGGGGCGGAAGCCTCGCTCGGCGCCGACGAGGACCTGCCGCTCTACCGGACCTACAAGAGACTGCAATCGGTGTACACGGACATCGTCCGCGGCGCGGCCCGGCTGCGGGAGGAGGGCGGCGAACGGCGGCTGCGCGGTACGGCGGCGCTGGCGCACAAGGCGATGACCGTGGCGAAGGAGTCGCTCGGGATCGAGAAGGTCCCCCCGCTGCCCGCGATGGAAGCGGCGTTCAGCGCCTGGTGCGCGTCGCACCCGGGGCCCGCGAGCCGGGCGACCGCGGACACCCCGCAGATCGGGTGAGGATACTCGCCACAACAAGCGCACCGTGTCGCTCTGGCCAACGATCTTCGGTCCGCTGAGACTCGTGAGGTGACTTCTGCGTACAACGGACCCTCCGCGGCGCGGCTGCAAGCCCTGCTGGCGAGGGCGGCCTGTCTGCTGCTCGACTTCGACGGACCGGTCTGCCGCCTCTTCCAGGGATATCCGTCCGGTGACATCGCGGCGGACCTGCGGGCGTACCTGGCCGAGCGGGGGAGTCCGGTCAAGGACCCCGGCCTGATCACCGGTACCAATCCGCACGAGATCCTGCGGGCCACCACGAACGGCGAGTTGGCGGCGGGCCTCGAACTGCTGCTGGCGGAAGCGGAGGAGGTGGCCGCGCACTCGGCCGAACCCACTCCGCTGGCCGCCCGCTTCATCCGGACCGCGGCCGGCAGCGGGCGGGTGCTCGCCATCACGACGAACAACGCACCCGCCGCAGTCGCGGTCTACCTCAAGGAACACGGGCTGGAGGGCTTCTTCGGGCAGCGGATCTTCGGGCGCAGCACCAGGGACCCCGCCTTGATGAAGCCGCACCCCGACTGCCTGCTGCGGGCGATCGAGACCCTCGGCGTACGGCCGGGGGACTGCCTGATGATCGGCGACTCGGCGGCGGACGCGGCCGCCGCCAAGGCCGCCCACGTCCCCTTCCTCGGCTACGCCCGCAGCGCCGACCGGGTGGCCCGGCTGCGCACCGTCGATCCGCACCCGGTGGTCATCGGCATGCCCGGCCTGGTCGCCGCGATCGAGGGGGCCGCGCGGCCGACCGCCTGAATGCCTCAACGCGGGCGGTGACCCGCCCGCCGCGCCGCTATCGGCGCACCAGCGCCATCCACTTGTCGGGCTCGGCCAGTGGCTCGAAGCCGATCTTGGCGTAGACGCCGTGGGCGTCGGCGGTGGCGAGCAGGATGCGGCGCACGCCGTAGGGGGTGAGGTGGTCGCGGACGGCGGTGACGAGGCGGGTGCCGAGGCCGTTGCCGCGGGCGGCGGGGGCGACGTAGACGTCGCAGAGCCAGGCGAAGGTGGTGAGGTCGGTGACGACGCGGGCGTAGGCGTGCTGCTCGCCGGTGGTGGGGTGGTAGGCGCCGAAGTTCAGGGACTGGGCTATCGCGGCCTGCTGGGTGGCCAGTGGGCGGCCCAGGGCCCAGTAGGCGTCGGTGGACAGCCACCCGTGGACGCGGGGGATGTCGAGGCGGGCCGGGTCGGTAGAGATCTCGTACATGGCCGGGAGTGTAGGACCGCTTAACGGTCCGGCGCAGAACAATTAACTGGACCTTGCCGCAGGCCCGGTCCAGACTCCTCCCCATGATGTACGTCTCGGCGGTGGGCACCCCGCGCGGCTCGGTGCCGCGCGTTTTCGGGGGCGCGGGGAACCGCGCGACCGGCCCCCGCCGAGGGCCGCGGCACGGGAGGGACCCCGGGGGGCCGCCCCCGGGCGGTACCCACCTGACGCCGCCGGAGGCACCCCCGGGGGATACTCGAAGCGGCGGGCACGCACACAGCGCCATCGGACCGTGCGCGGGACGATGGGACCAGATCGGAGAGAGACCGGATGAGGATCGGAATCGTCGGCGCGACCGGACAGGTCGGCGGGGTCATGCGCAAGGTGCTGGCCGAGCGGAAGTTCCCGGTGACGGAGCTGCGGCTGTTCGCCTCCGCGCGCTCCGCCGGGCGCAGCGTGGCGTGGGAGGGGTCCGGGAGCGTGCCGGCCGGCGAGATCACCGTTGAGGACGCGGCCACCGCGGACTACACCGGCCTGGACATCGTGCTGTTCTCGGCCGGCGGCGGCACCTCCCGCGAGCTGGCCGAGAAGGTCGCCGGGCAGGGCCCGGTCGTGATCGACAACTCGTCCGCCTGGCGCCGGGACCCCGAGGTGCCGCTGGTGGTCTCCGAGGTCAATCCGCACGCGCTGGCCGACCGCCCCAAGGGCATCGTCGCCAATCCGAACTGCACCACCATGGCCGCCATGCCGGTGCTCCGCCCGCTGCACGAGGAGGCCGGGCTGGTCGCGCTGGTCGCCACCACCTACCAGGCGGTCTCCGGCTCCGGACTGGCCGGCGTCGCCGAGCTGCACGGCCAGGCCACCAAGGTCACCGAGCACGCCGACCGGCTGACCTTCGACGGCGACGCCGTCGACTTCCCCGAGCCGGCCGTCTACGCCCGTCCGATCGCCTTCAACGTGCTGCCGCTGGCCGGCTCGATCGTGGACGACGGCAGCTTCGAGACCGACGAGGAGCAGAAGCTCCGCAACGAGTCCCGCAAGATCCTGGAGATCCCGGACCTCAAGGTGTCCGGCACCTGTGTCCGCGTCCCGGTCTTCTCCGGGCACTCGATCCAGGTCAACGCCCGCTTCGCCCGCCCGGTCAGCGTCGAGCGGGCCTACGAGCTGCTCTCGGTCGCGCCCGGCGTCGAGCTCTCGGAGATCCCCACCCCGCTCCAGGCGGCCGGCCGGGACGCGTCGTACGTCGGCCGGATCAGAGTGGACGAGACGGTGGAGAACGGGCTGGCCCTCTTCCTGTCCAGCGACAACCTGCGCAAGGGCGCCGCGCTCAACGCGGTGCAGATCGCCGAGCTGGTCGCGGCGGAACTCAGCGCGGCCACGGTCTGACCGCCCGCCGCCGGTCCCCCGCTTCCGCCGGCCGGCGACAGCAGGGGGACCGGCGGCCCGCCCTCACTCCTCGCTGAGCAGCCGGAACGCCGCGAGCACGGTCTCCGACTGCAGATCCACCTGGTCGGCGACCGGCACCCACGCCAGGTCGTGCCCGACGGTCAGCTCGTCGGCCCACTGGGCCAGCTGCCGCTCGCACAGCGCGCGCACCCGGCTCCGGGCGGTGCCCGGCAGGTGCTCGCTCGGCAGCATCCCCTCGTCCGGCAGGCTGTCCAGCAGCCGCAGCAGCGTCCCGGTGCCGCGCAGCGAGATCCGGCGGGCCGCGATGTCCAGCGCGGTGATGTGGGCGCGGGTGAGCGGTACGGGCGAGGGGTGCAGCCGGTCCCAGTCGTCGGCGACCTCCGGGCAGATCGCGGTGAGGTCCTCCACGATCCGCAGCAGCGTCGCGCGCTCGCCGGGGCCGCTGCCGGGCGAGGCGATCCGGGCCGCCCGCGCCGCCCGGCCGACCGGCCCCGCC
This sequence comes from Streptomyces polygonati, assembly GCF_042650325.1. Taxonomy (NCBI): domain Bacteria; kingdom Bacillati; phylum Actinomycetota; class Actinomycetes; order Kitasatosporales; family Streptomycetaceae; genus Streptomyces; species Streptomyces polygonati. The sequence goes on from NZ_JBHSBB010000002.1 coordinate 67,001, forward strand.
GCGGCCTCCGGCAGCAGCGGCCGTACCTGCTCCAGCAGCGTCCTGGCCCGGTCCGACTGGTGGCGCAGCAGCCCGGACAGCCCGGCCAGCGCGCGGGCCGGGTCCGGGTGCGGATCGGTGTCGGCGACCTTGCGGCTGGCCCACATCGGGACCTCGAACAGCGCGGTCATCCCGCCGTACGCGTGCGGTCTGATCCAGGTCGAGCGGCTGACGTCCTCCGGCAGGCTGTCGAACTGCGCGGGGCGGCCCGGCTCGGGCATCACATAGACGCCGGGGCCCGACACGGTCCAGTACAGGGCGTCGTAGGTCCCGGTCTGCACCGGCACATCGCGTTCCGCGGACAGCTTGCCGAGCGGCTCCGCCAGCCCCGGCAGGTCGCGGGTCAGCTGGATCCAGGAGCCGCCGAGGTCGTTGCCGTGCAACGAGCACTGGAGGAAGGGCCGCAGCTCGTCGATCAGGTCGACCAGCACCCGGGATTCGGGGAGTTGGTCGTCGGCCGGGCGGATCGACGGCGCCCACTCCGGCTGTTCGTCGGCGGGCGGCCGGTAGGAGTGCCGGAAGTGCTCCGCCGGGGTACGCCGGACCGCCGGCCCCGCCTCGCTGCGGACGGTGCCGTCCGGGTCGAGGCAGAGCAGGAAGTGCCAGGTGGCGTCGGCGCGGGCGTGCAGCCAGGGGTCGGCCGCGACACGTTCGGCCAGCCGCAGCGCGGTCGCCGAACCGATCCGTTCGTCGGAGTGCGGACCGGCCACCACCAGCACGTTACGGCGACCCCGGCCGTAACTGAGCAGATGCAGTGGCCGGCCCTCACGCGACTGGCCGATCTCCCGCAGGGCACACAGCCGCGGGTGGAAACGCGCGAACGCGGAGGCCGCAGCCGCGACCCCCGCGACGCTCGGATACGCGTCGGCCATCGCCGACGTCACGTGCCGTTGGAGTTGCTGTCGCCGGTGGTCTCCTTCTTGTCCAGTGGGCGGATGACGATCGTGGTCGCCACGAGATCTCCTCTCTGTCCAAGTCGGTTGCCGCATAGGGTAGTTGGCGGATTACCCCCGGTCGCCCTATGCCTTGCCAAGGCTGCGACGGGCCCGCGACAGTGTCAAGGGGCAGACGTTGACGGGGGAGGTTGACGTGGGCGCACTTCATGGAACCGGGACCGACGACCCGGGCGCGGGCGCTGGCGGAAGCGCCGGGGCGGGCGCCGGGACAGGGCAGGGGGCGCAGCCGGGACCCGGGGCGGGCCCCGGATCACCTCCGGGGGACGCGCTCGGCGGCGGGCAGGGCGCCGGACCGCCGCTGCGCCGCCCGCGCATCAAACCGGAGCACCGCCCGTACCGCACGATCGACGGCAACATCCGTATCGGCAGCGTCATCTACGGCATCGGCGCGGAGATCGCCGACCCGGACGGCTGGATCTGGACCCTCACCCAGATGATGGACGGCAGCCGCACCACCGCCCAGATCGCCGCCGAGGTGACCGTACGGCACCCGGCGATCGGGTCGGCCACCGTCAGATCGGCGATGGCCGATCTGCGCGAGGCCGGCTTCGTGGACGACGCGGCGGCCCCGCTGCCGGCCGGGCTCGGCGACCGGGACCCGATCCGGCACGCCCGCGGTGTGGCGCTGCTGCGCTGGATGGACCTGAGCCCGCAGGCCAGCCCGTGGCACGCCCAACTGCGATTACGCCGCGCCCGGGTGGTGGTCCTGGGCGTCGGTGGTACGGGCGGGGTCGCCGCGCAGCTCCTGGTCGCTTCCGGGGTCGGGCATGTGCACGCGGTGGACCCCGATGTGGTCGAACTGTCCAATCTCAACCGGCAGTTACTCTACCGCGAGACGGACATCGGCAGTATGAAGTCCGACGCGGCGGTGGCCGCGCTGCGGTCGCTGAACTCCGATGTGACGGTGACCGGCGAGCCGCGCGAGGTCAGCGGCCCGGAGGATCTCGCCACGCTGCTGGCGTACGGCGAAGGCGGTCCCTACGACCTGCTGGTGCTCGGCGCGGACCGGCCCCCGGAGATCCGCCGCTGGGCCAACCGGGTCTGTCTCGCGCTGGGCGTGCCCTGGGTGGAGGGCGGCTACCGGGGGCCGCTGGTGACCGCGGGTGTGTACGTCCCCGGCGACGGGCCCTGCTGGGAGTGCCAGCGGGCGGGCGAGGTCGAGCGGCGCGATCTGCGGCTGGGCCCGGGGCAGAGCGAGGACGCCGCCTCGCCGCGGATGCCGTGGAATCCGGCCAGCGCGGTCACCGCGGCCCTGTCCGGCACCCTGGTCGCGCATGTGGCGCTGGCGCTGCTCAGCGGGGTGCCGCCGATGGAGCCCGGGTTCCGCTACGGGGTGAACCTGATGGCGCTCGGCGACCCCGTGCTCCAGCGCCATCCGCGGCGGCCGGACTGCCCGGCGTGCGGCGGCCGGCCCGCGCACGCGCCGAACCTCAACTGACGCCCGGGGCTTGGTGATTCCGGCCCCCGGAGAGCCTTATCGGCCGAGCCTTTCCACCGCAGCCAGCACCGTCCTGGCCTGGAGTTCCACCTGCGTGCCCACCGGCACCCAGCGCGCGTCCAGCGCCGCGATCAGGTCCCGGGCGCTCGCGTCCAGCCGGCGTTCCAGGCGGGAGCGGAGCTGGGCCGCGTCGGCCTGCGGCTCCTCGCAGCGCGTCAGACGGCTCTCGTCCAGCAGCCGCAGCAGCATGCCGGTGGCGCGCAGCGGGAGGCGGCGCGCGGCGATGTCCAGGGCGGCGACATGGGCCATGGTCAGCGGCACGGGGGAGTGGTCGGCGAGTTCGTCGCACGCGTCGGCGAGGCCCTCGAAGGCCCCCGCGGCCTGCTCGGCCCCGCGCAGCAGCGGGTCGTCCACCCGGCCGAGCAGCGTGACCGCCCAGTCCAGCGCGACGGCGGTGGCGGCGCTCTCCTTGCGCAGCCGGGCCGCGAGTACGGCGAGTGTGCCGGCGGCGTCCGGATGCGGCGCGGGGTCGGCGATCCGCCGCGTGGCCCACATCGGCGTCTCGACCACGGCGGTGCTCCCGCCGTGGCGGTGCGGGCGCAGCCAGGTGGAGTCCTCGACGCCCGAGGGCTCACCGGCCAGCAGGCGCCGCGACCCGCAGGACGGAGCCACGTACACACCGGGACCCGGGTTCTCCCAGTTCAGCCGGTCCCGGGTGCCGAGCTGCACCGGTACGTCGAGTTCGGCGGCGTACTTCCCGAACGGCTCGGCCAGGCCCGGCAGATCGGCGGTCAGCCGCACCCGGGCGCCGCCGACGTCCGAGCCGTGCAGCGAGCACTGGAGCACCGGCCGCAGCTCGTCGATGACGGCCAGCAGAGCGTAGGTCTCGGCCAGTTCGGCGTCGGGACGGCGGAAGGACCCCGCCCACTCCGGCTGTTCGGCGACGGCCGGGCGGAAGGTGTGCCGGAAGTGCACCGCGGGCGGTCGCTCACCGGCCGGCCCCGTCTCGTTGAGCACCGCGCCGTCCGGGTCGAGGCAGAGCAGGAAGTCCCAGGTCAGATCCTCGTCGGCCAGCCGCTGCCGGTCCCACACGGCCTGCTCGGCCAGGCACAGCACGGCCCGGCCGCCGGCCGCCCCGTCCGGGCGCGGCCCGGCCACCACCAGCACATGGCGGGCGCCGTGCCCCACCGACAGCAGCCACAGCGGGCGCCCGGCCCGCGACTCGCCGGCCAGCCGCATCCGGCACAGGTCCGGGTGCCGCTGGGTGAGGACGCGGGCCGCCGCCGCGACACCTGACACGGTCGGATACGCGTCTGGCCCGCGCATGACGACTCCTCCTCGGCGCCTGTCGGCACCATCCGGCCCGACGGCAACGGCCGACCGGCTTCCCTCCGCACCGCGTTGACTCGCCGGTTCGCTCAACCAGCGGCCCGCCCCGGTCCTGTTCATCTCCCGCCGGACGCAGTCCTTCCGCTCCGCCCGGTCAATCCCTCTGGCATATGAGGGAGTGGGCAGGGCAGAGCAGATGGCGGCGGTGTCGCGGCGCGCGCACTGCTCAGAGTGTGCGGGTCCTCACCTTGTGTCAAGAGCACGTGCCCGCCGGTGGACGGCCCGACCGGGGGCGGCCGCCGCCCGCGGGTTGCGCGATTTCCCGGCCGCGGGCCGGTGGTGGCTGGTCGCGCAGTTCCTCGCGTCCCCCTGCGGGGCTTGGGTGCCCGGGCGGTCCGGACTCGCCGCTGACGTGTCGGTTGTTTTCCCGGCTGCGGGCCGGTGGGGGTTGCCCGCGCAGTTCCCCGCGCCCCTACGGGGCCCGATTCCACTGACCCTTGTCCCCGACCGCCCGGACGGCGAAGCCCCAGGCCCAAGCCCCGCAGGGGCGCGGGGAACTGCGCGACCAGCCACCACCGGCGGGTGGTCGGGGACGGGCCGGAGGTTCGATGGCGGGCCCGGCGGAGGGGGCCGCCAGGGCCGTGGGAGACTCGGCCGGATGAGGGACGAGACGGTTGGTGCGGCGGCAGCGGGGACATGGCAGCTCGGTGACCTCACGGTCAACCGGCTGGGTTTCGGGGCGATGCGGCTGACCTCGGCGCCCGGCGGCGGGCCGAGCGACCGGGCCCGGGTGATCGGCGTGCTGCGCCGGGCGGTGGAGCTGGGCGTCGACCACATCGACACCGCCAGCTTCTACCTCTCGGCGCTGCGGTCGGCGAACGAGCTGATCAACAGCGCGCTGGGCGGCCCGTATCCGGACGGGCTGGTCATCACCACCAAGGTCGGACCCGGCAAGGACAGCAACGGCGAGTGGACGCCCGCCGCCCGCCCCGACCAGCTGCGCGGCCAGGTCGAGGAGAATCTGCGCCAACTCGGCCGCGACCACCTCGACGTGGTCAACCTGCGGGTGCACAAGCCCGACTCACTCGCCGAACGCTTCGGCGTCCTCGCCGAGCTGCGCCGGGCCGGACTGATCCGGCACCTCGGCGTCTCCAACGTCACCTCCCAGCAGCTCACCGAGGCCCTCGCCATCGCCCCCGTGGTGTGCGTGCAGAACCGCTACGGGCTCGGCGTGCACGGCGACGACGAACTGCTGGCGGAGTGCGGCCGCCTCGGGATCGCCTTCGTCCCGTTCTTCGCCATAGCCGGGGCGCGCGGTGAAGGCGGCAGGACACCCGCCTCCGGGGACGAGACCGACGCGGTGGCCGAAGTCGCCCGCGCCCACGACGCCACCCCGGCCCAGATCCGCCTTGCCTGGACCCTCCACCGCGGCCCCCACGTCCTGGCCATCCCCGGCACCGGCGACCCCGCCCACCTGGAGGCGAACGTGGCCGCCGGCGCGATCCGGCTCACCCCGGCGGAAACGGCCCGGCTGGATGCCTTCGCCGGCTGACGGCAGACCCTGGTTCTCGACGACGTCCGCCACCACGCAGCTGACGTTGTCCGGCCCGCCGGCCCGGTTGGCCAGCGCGACCAGCTCCCGTACCGCCTCGTCCGGCCCGGCGACCGTACGGATCACCCGGCGCACCTCGTCCTCCGGCACCACTGTGGACAGCCCGTCGGAGCAGAGCAGGTAGCGGTCGCCCGCCCGGGCGTCGTGCAGACGCAGATCGGCCGCCGTCGCCTCCGAGGAGCCGTTCAGCGCCCGTGCCAGCAGCGAGCGCTGCGGATGCGAGGCGGCTTCCGCCGGGGTCAGCCGGCCCTCGTCGATCATCGACTGCACGAGGGTGTGGTCGTCGGTGATCCGGAACAGCTCGCCGTCGCGCAGCAGATAGGCCCGGGAGTCGCCGATGTGCACCAGGGCCAGCTGGGAACCGGTCCACAGCATGGCGGTAAGAGTCGTCCCCACCTCTCGCGGCGCCGGTACGTCGGCGGCCGCCTGCCGTACCGCGAGGCCAGCCAGCTCCACCGCGTCCTCCAGGACGTTCAGCAGTCCGCCGGCCTGGATGCCGTCGGTCTCCAGCCGCCTGAGCGCGTCCACCGCCCCGGCGGCGGCCCTCCCCCCGCCCTCCCCGAAGCCGTCGGCGACGGCCAGCAGGCGGGAGTCGGCATAGGCGGTGTCCTGGTTGCTCTCGCGGACCAGGCCCGCGTCCGAGAGGGCGGCGTAACGGATGGCCAGGGGTGCGGTGGTCGATGACATGGCGGGGTTGTCCTTCCGTGACAGATGCGTGACGAGGAAGGCGGCCAGGTCGCGCCGGGCCGCGGTATCGGCCTCGACCCGGACCCAGTACGCCCGGACCTCCCGGGCGGCGGCCGCCGCGTCCAGCGCGCAGACCTCCCGGATCAGGGCCAGCGGCATCCCGAGCCGCCGCAGCCACGCCACCAGCCGGGCCCGTTCCAACTGCCCGACGGCGTAGAACCGGTAACCGTTCACCGGATCGACCCGCGCGGGCGTCAGCAGCCCCAGCTCGTCGTACAGCCGCAGGGCCTTCGGCGACAGCCGTGACGCCTTGGCGAAGGCGCCGATGCTCAGCTGTTCCACAGCCGTCTCCTTCCGCCCGGACCGTCTCCTCGCACCGGGAACGGCGCCCGGCCCCACCGATGCTCAGCCTTTCCCCAAGGTCAAGGTCAAGGTCAAGGAAGCGTCTCGGCCGAGCCGCTGGGACTCTCCGCCGGCGACAGTTTCCGGGTCGGTGCCATCGCCCGGGAAACGTCGAGCACGCCGATGTCGAGGCTCCGGAGGCGGTCCGGGTCCCCGATCACCTCGATCGCGGTGATCCGGTCGCCGACGACCGTGAAGCCGAGGACCACATGGAGCCGGCCGAGCGGGGCCGTGACGAGGCCGACCGAGCCGTTGACCAGGGCCGGTTCGCTGAAACGCGCCCGGGCCGAGGCGGCGGAGGCGCCGTTGGCCACGATGCGGGCGCCCCGGAGGGTGACGGGGAGGGCGGTGGGACCGGCCGCCGCGTCGGCGCGGAGCACGATGTCGGGGTCGAGCAGGGCGACCAGCGCCTCGAAGTCGCCTTCGCGGGAGGCGGCCAGGAAGGCGTCCACCACGCGGCGCTGCCGGGCCAGATCGGCCTCGGGGACGCGGGCCACCCCTTTGACCCGGCGGCGGGCGCGGCTGGCGAGCTGCCGGGCGGCGGCCGGGGTGCGCTCGACCATCGGCCCGATCGCGTCGAAGGGCACGGCGAAGAGGTCGTGCAGCACGAAGGCGATCCGCTCGGCCGGTGTCAGTGTGTCGAGCACCACCAGCAGCGCCAGCCCGACCGAGTCGGCCAGCAGGGCTTCCTGCTCGGGGCCGCCCCCGTCCTTGCCGCCGAGGACCGCCGCGGGCTCTTCTACGTCCAGGGGTTCCTCGCGCCGCGACCGCCGGGTGCGCAGCATGTTCAGGCACAGCCGCGCCACCACGGTGGTCAGCCACCCGCCGAGGTTCTCCACCGCCGAGGTGTCGGCGCGGCTGAGCCGCAGCCAGGCCTCCTGGACGGCGTCGTCCGCCTCACTCGCCGAGCCGAGCATCCGATAGGCCACCGCCCGCAGCCGGACGCGGTGTTCCTCGAACTGCTCCAGCGGCCGGCCGCTCGGGTCCATCGGTCACATTCCTCGTTCGCCGGGTGTCCTAGCGGAAGACCCGCGAGAGCCCGCCGATGTGACGGGAGCGGGAGGGTCCGGCCGGACCGGAGGGGCCGGTCGCCGGGCCGGGCCCGCCGCCGCCCGCCGGGACAGCGGGCCGGGCCCGCCGCCGCCCGCGACAGGCCCCGCCCAGGAGGTCTTCACATCCCCAGCGGCTGCGTGAAGCGCAGCAGATTGCCGGCCGGGTCGCGGAACGCGCAGTCGCGGACGCCGTAGGGCTGGTCCATCGGCTCCTGGAGCACCTCGCCGCCCGCCGCGCTCACCCGCTCGAAGGTGCCGTCGCAGTCGTCCGTGGCGAAGATGACGCCGCGCAGCAGACCCTTGGCCATCAGCTCCGCCATGGCCTGCTTGTCGGCCCGCGAGGCGTTCGGGTCGGCGTCCGGCGGTTCCAGCACGATGTTCACGTCCGGCTGCGAGGGCGCCCCGACGGTCACCCAGCGCATCCCCTCGAAGCCGACGTCGTTGCGTACTTCGAGGCCGAGCACATCGCGGTAGAAGGCGATCGCCTTGTCGTGGTCGTCGACGGCGATGAAGCATTGGGAGAGCCTGATGTCCATGCCGCTCACGCTACGGCCGGGCGGCGGGACCCGCCGCTCCTTTCCTGGGCGGCCGGGTGTGGATCTTGGCCATGCAGGCCGGGATGGCCGCGCCGTCGTCATGGCTCCGGGCCCGGTAGGCGCTCGGGCTCTCGCCGACCAGTTCGGTGAAGCGGGAGCTGAAGGACCCCAGTGACGTACAGCCGACCGCCCAGCAGACCTCGGTCACCGTGAGGTCGCCGCGCCGCAGCAGTGCCTTGGCCCGTTCGATGCGGCGGGTCATCAGGTAGCTGTACGGCGACTCGTCGAAGGCGGCGCGGAAGCTGCGGGAGAAATGGCCCGGCGACATCAGCGCGTCCCGCGCCAGCGCCGGGACGTCCAGCGGATCGGCGTAGTCGCGGTCCATCCGGTCGCGGGCCCGCCGCAGCCGGACGAGGTCGTCCAGATCCTGCCGTCTCACCCGGTCAGTCTCGCACGGAGTGCCGGGCCGCCGATCGGGAGCGCCGACGACGCCCGCCGTGCGGGAACCGGGACCGGGACCGGCACCGCACCCGGAACCCGTACCGGAGGAGGACGGGCCAGGGACGGGCCGCCGCACCGACATGATCAGCCGCCGACGTAGGCCGCGAGGTGCTCGCCGGTGAGGGTGGAGCGCGCGGCGACGAGGTCGGCGGGCGTGCCCTCGAAGACGATCCGGCCGCCGTCGTGGCCCGCGCCCGGGCCGAGGTCGATGATCCAGTCGGCGTGCGCCATGACCGCCTGGTGATGCTCCACCACGATGACGGACTTGCCGGAGTCCACGAGCCGGTCGAGCAGGCCGAGCAGTTGTTCGACATCGGCCAGGTGCAGACCGGCCGTCGGCTCGTCGAGGACGTAGACACCGCCCTTCTCGGCCATGTGGGTGGCCAGCTTGAGCCGCTGCCGCTCGCCGCCGGACAGCGTGGTGAGCGGCTGGCCGAGGCTGAGATAGCCGAGCCCCACATCGGCCAGCCGGACGAGGATCGTGTGCGCGGCCGGCGTACGCGCCTCGCCGGCGCCGAAGAACTCCTGGGCCTCGCTCACCGGCATCGCGAGCACCTCGCTGATGTCGCGGCCGCCGAGCCGGTAGTCCAGCACCGCCGCCTGGAACCGCTTCCCCTCGCACTCCTCGCAGGTGGTGGCCACACCGGCCATCATCGCCAGGTCGGTGTAGACGACCCCGGCGCCGTCGCAGGTGGGGCAGGCACCCTCGGAATTGGCGCTGAACAGGGCCGGCTTCACGCCGTTGGCCTTGGCGAACGCCTTGCGGATCGGGTCCAGCAGTCCGGTGTACGTCGCCGGGTTGCTCCGCCGCGAGCCACGGATCGCGCTCTGATCGACCGACACCACGCCCGAGCCGGCCGGGACGGACCCGTGCACGAGCGAACTCTTGCCGGAGCCGGCCACCCCGGTCACGACGGCGAGCACCCCGAGCGGGATGTCGACGTCGACCTCGCGCAGGTTGTGCGTCGTCGCGCCCCGGATCTCCAGGGTGCCGGTGGGTGTCCTGACCGTCGCCTTGACCGCGGCCCGGTCGTCGAAGTGGCGGCCGGTGATCGTGCCGCTGGCCCGCAGCCCCTCGACACCGCCCTCGAAGCAGACGGTTCCGCCCGCCGTGCCGGCGCCGGGCCCGAGGTCGATGACATGGTCCGCGATCGCGATCGTCTCCGGCTTGTGCTCCACCACCAGCACCGTGTTGCCCTTGTCGCGCAGCCGCAGCAGCAGGTCGTTCATCCGCTGGATGTCGTGCGGGTGCAGGCCGGTGGTCGGCTCGTCGAAGACATAGGTGACGTCGGTGAGCGAGGAGCCGAGGTGGCGGATCATCTTGACGCGCTGGGCCTCGCCGCCCGAGAGCGTGCCCGTCGGCCGGTCGAGGGAGAGATAGCCGAGCCCGATCTCGTCGAACGAGTCGAGCGTGTGCCGCAGCGTGGCGAGCAGCGGCGCCACCGAGGGCTCGTCGAGGCCGCCGACCCATGCGGCCAGGTCGCTGATCTGCATCGCGCACGCCTCGGCGATGTTGATGGCGCCGGCTCCCTTCCTCGCCCCGGCTCCCTTCCTCCCCCCGATCCGCGACGACCGGGCCGCCTCGCTGAGCCGGGTACCGCCGCACTCGGGGCAGGCGGTGAAGGTGACCGCCCGGTCCACGAACGCCCGGATGTGCGGCTGCATCGCCTCCCGGTCCTTGGCGAGGAACGACTTCCGCACCTTGGGGATCAGCCCCTCGTAGGTGAGGTTGACGCCGTTGACCTTCACCTTGGTCGGCTCGCGGTGCAGGAAGTCGTGCAGTTCGGTCGCGGTGTAGTCGCGGATCGGCTTGTCCGGGTCGAGGAAGCCCGACTCGATGAAGATCCCCACCGTCCACCAGCCGTCGACCTTGTAGCCGGGGATGGTGATCGCGCCCTCGGCGAGCGACTTGGAGTCGTCGTAGAGCTGGCCGAGGTCGATGTCGGAGACCGTGCCCCGGCCTTCGCAGTGCGGACACATGCCGCCGGTACGGGTGAAGGTCTGCCGCACGGTCCGGCCGCCGCCGCGCTCGACGGTGATCGCACCGCTGGCCCGGACCGAGGGGACGTTGAAGGAGAAGGCGTTGGGCGAGCCGATGTGCGGCTGCCCGAGCCGGCTGAAGAGGATCCGCAGCATCGCGTTGGCGTCGGTGGCGGTGCCGACCGTGGAGCGGGGGTCAGCGCCCATCCGCTGCTGGTCCACGATGATCGCCGTGGTCAGCCCTTCGAGTACGTCCACCTCGGGCCGGCCCAGCGTCGGCATGAAGCCCTGCACGAAGGCGCTGTACGTCTCGTTGATCATCCGCTGCGACTCGGCGGCGATCGTGCCGAACACGAGTGAGCTCTTGCCCGAGCCGGACACACCGGTGAACACCGTCAGCCGGCGCTTCGGGATCACGACGCTGAGGTTCTTGAGATTGTTCACGCGCGCGCCCCGCACCCGGATCAGCTCATGGCTGTCCGCGATGTGCGGCGGCGCGGGCACCGGCGCATCCGTCTCTCCGGCCGTGCTCATCGTCTCCCCATCTCCAGCCCCGCCGAACGGATCGCAGCGGGACTCAGCGGTCCTGAAGCAGCCCGAGGACATTGCCGTCGGGGTCGGTGACGGTGGCCACCAGCCGGCCGCCGCCGACATCGTGCGCGGGCTCCTTCACGACCGCGCCCGCGGCCGTGACCTCGGCCAGCTTCGCCTCGATGTCCGGCACGTGCCAATAGGCCACCGGCGAGGTCATCCCCTGCGGTCCGCCGGCCGGCACCAGCCCGATGTGCTGGCCCTCGACCTCGAAGCCGACGTAGTAGGACTCGTCGGTCTGCGGCGCCACACCGAGCAGCGCGGCGTACACCGCCTTGGCCTTCGCCAGATCGGAAACGGGGTGCAGGACGGTCTTGATCCCCTGGGTGGAAGAGCCGGTCATGGTCGCTCCTGAAGAGATGGGTCCGGTCGGGACGGTCTGCCTCGACGACGGACTGGGCGGGACGGGGCTGGACGAGGACGAACGGGAAGTCCGTAATGCCCGTGACCGTCACGCTAGCCGCGGCCCGGGCGTCCGTGCTTCTCGATTCCTGATCGATCCGCTCACCCGCGCCGCCTCGCGAGCGCGTCACCGGCGTGGGCTCGGTGACACGGACCGCGGTCGAATCCCCGCCGAGCATGGATTTCACCGGATATCCGCGCAGCGCCGCAACTCGTCCCATCCGGGGATTGTCCGGGGCTGCTCGTGATGGCGGGAAGGAGGTCTACCCACTCCTTGCCATGCTCAAGATATAGCGCACGGGGGGCCTTGCGGCAAGACCCAGGTCGTGCCGCAGAATCATCGGCCGAGGCCGCTACCTGCGGAAATCGGGGATTCGCGGCGTACGTGTTCGCTGCCGCCGGAGGGCCTGCGCCGGATGCCCCGCGCCTTGCGCGGGTCGGCCAGGTCGCGCGGAGCGGTCGGCCGAAATCCAATCTCGTTGAATGGGCGTTTCGATGATGGACGTGATCGTGGTCGGTGGCGGACCGACCGGCTTGATGCTGGCCGCCGAGTTGCGGCTGCACGGTGTGCGGACGCTCGTGCTGGAGAAGCTGACCGAGCCGACCGGGGAGTCCCGCGGCCAGGGCCTGCACACGCGCAGCGTCGAGATCATGGACCAGCGCGGCCTGCTGGACCAATTCCTCGCGGTCAGCAAGAAATTCCAGGTCGGCGGATTCTTCGGCGGCATCCTCAAGCCGTGGCCGGACCGGCTGGACACCGCCCACCCGTACGGCCTCGCGACCCCGCAGCCGGTCACCGAGCGGCTGTTGGAGGAGCGTGCGCTCGAAGTCGGTACGGAGATCCGGCGCGGCTGCGAAGTGGTCGGGCTGAGCCAGGACGAGGACGGCGTGACTGTCGAGCTACGGGAGGGCACGCGGCTGCGCTCGCGCTACGTCGTGGGGTGCGACGGCGGTCGCAGCGCCGTGCGCAAGCTGCTCGGCGTCGGTTTCCCCGGCGAGCCCAGCAAGGTCGAGACGTTGCTGGGCCATATGGAACTGTCCGAGGACCCGGCGACGGTCATCGCCGTCGTCGAGGAGGTCCGCAAGACCCAACTGCGCTTCGGCGCCGCCCCCGTCGGGGACGGGGGGTACCGCGTCATCGTGCCCGCCGCAGGGGTGGCCGAGGACCGTACGGCCGCGCCGACCCTCGACGAGTTCAAGCGGCGGCTGCGGGCCGTCGCGGGCACCGACTTCGGCGCGCACTCGCCGCGCTGGCTGTCCCGCTTCGGCGACGCCACCCGGCAGGCCGAGCGCTACCGGGTCGGCCGGGTGCTGCTGGCGGGCGACGCGGCGCACATCCACCCGCCGACGGGCGGCCAGGGGCTCAACCTCGGAGTGCAGGACGCCTTCAACCTCGGCTGGAAGCTGGCCGCCGCCGTCGACGGCTGGGCGCCGGAGGGACTGCTGGACAGCTACCACGCCGAACGGCACCCGGTGGGCGCCCGCGTGCTGGCCAACACCCGCGCGCAGATCACGCTGCTGGGCACCGATCCGGGTGCGGTCGCGCTGCGGGGGCTGCTCTCGGAGCTGATGGAGTTCGAGGAGGCGAACCGCTATGTGACGGGGCTCATCACCGCGGTCTCCGTCCGCTACGACTTCGGCGAGGGCGACGACCTGCTCGGCCGGCGCCTGCGGGACCTGCGGCTGAAGCGGGGACGCCTCTACGAGTTGACGCACACCGGCCGCGGCCTGCTGCTCGATCAGACCGGCCGGCTCTCGGTCACCGGCTGGGCGGACCGTGTCGACCACGTCGTCGACCTCATCGATCCCACCGAGGACCTGGACATCCCCGCGCTCCTGCTGCGTCCGGACGGCCACGTGGCCTGGACCGGCGACGACCAGCAGGATCTGCTCGCCGCGCTGCCCAGATGGTTCGGCGCCGCGGCAGCCTGAAGGCGGCGGTCGTGGCGTTCGCGGCCGTCGCGGCCAGGAAGAGTGCGGCGCGCGGCACACCGCCCCGTGCGAGCGGTTGCAAGCAAGGTGCTTGCAAAAGTTAGCGGGGTGGAGCATGGTGGGGGACATGGGTGCGCTGAAGGTGGGAGGGCTCGGGGAGTATCTGCGGGAGCAGCGGCGCGGTGCGCAGCTGAGTCTGCGGCAGCTCGCGGAGGCGGCCGGGGTGTCGAATCCGTATCTGAGCCAGATCGAGCGGGGGCTGCGCAAGCCCAGCGCGGAGATCCTGCAGCAGTTGGCCAAGGCGTTGCGGATATCGGCGGAGACGCTCTACGTGCAGGCGGGGATCCTCGACGCGCGGGAGCGGGACGAGCTGGAGGTACCTGCGGCGATCTTGACCGATCCGTCGATCAATGAGCGGCAGAAGCAGGTGCTCATCCAGATCTACGAGTCCTTCCGCAAGGAGAACGCCGCGGCTGCCGGTGACGGCGGCAGTGACCACAGCGGCGACGGCAGCGGGGCCGACAGTGCGGTCGGCGACCGGGCGGACGGCGACGGCGGCAATGGCGGCAGCGGCGCCGACGGGGAAGACAACGACGACGTGACGGGGACGGCCGGCCGCGCTGCGGCACGGCGCCCCCGTACGGGAGGAAACCAGAGATGACGATCACCGATGACATCGTGAAGAGCCTCCGCAACCCGACACCGCTCTACGCGGTCGCCGGCACGGCGGATCTCGCCGCGGAGAAGCTGCGTGAGGTGCCGGCGCTGATCGGCCGGCTCCGGGAGCAGGCGCCGGACCACATCGTGAAGCTGCGCGCCACCGACCCCAAGACCGTGCAGGAGCGGGTCTCCGCGCAGGCCAAGGACGCCCAGACCAGGCTGAACGGCACCTTCGCCGAACTGGACCTGAAGGCGCTGCGCGACTTCAAGCGGCTCGGCGAGTCGGTGCAGGACCTCACGCTGCAGGGCGTCGGCCGCGCCGCCGAGTACGCGGTCAAGGCGCGCGAGACGTACGACGAGCTGGCCGAGCGCGGCAAGGGCGCGGTGGCGACCTGGCGTGGTGAGGCCGCCGACGAGGTGGTGGAGATCGCCGCCGCCGTCGAGCCCGGCCCGGCGGCCGAGGAGTCCGCCGAGCAGCCGGCCGAGGACGAGGCGAAGCCGGCCGCGCCGAAGAAGCCGGCCGGCCGCAGGGGTACGCCGAAGAAGTCGGCGGACACCGGCGACGAGCAGTAGACGATCACGAGCAGTAGACGATCACGGGCAGGGCGGGGTCCCTGACGGGACCTTGACGCGACACCCGAACGGGTCGGGCACACATGGTGCGCCCGGCCCGTTGTGGGGGTAGGACCGGTACGGTGAGTGGACGGTGGGTGCGCCGAGCGGCGACGACCGGGGACGAAAAAGGGCGGTGACGGCGTGCTGATCAACGGGTTCTATTCAGTGCTCGACCTGGTCTCGCGGGCGCTTTTCCTCTTCGCGCTCTTCGCGTTCGTCGACGCGGCGATCCGTCGTCCGGACGCGTACCGCGCGATGGAGAAGAAGTCCAAGACCTTCTGGCTGGTCGTGCTCGGCATTTCGGCGGCGGTGCTGTGGTTCCTGTCGCTCGTCTCGTTCCTGCCGCTGATCGCCCTGGTCGCGGTGATCGTGTACATGGTGGATGTACGTCCCGCCGTGCGCGGGATCACCGGTGGTGGCGGAGGTGTCCGGCCCCGGCTCTTCCGGCGCGGTGGCGGCGGCAGCAGCAGCGACGGCCCCTACGGTCCGTACAACGGCCGCCGCTGACGCCCGCGACGGCGTGCCGGCGCTGACACCGGCACGCACGGGCATTCAGCCGCGCCGCTCCAGCAGGACGACCGCGACGTCGTCCGTCAGCTCGCCGCCGTTCAGTTCCCGCACCCGCGTGACCGTCGCGTCCAGCAGTTCCTCGCCGCCCAGTCCGGCGGCCAGCAGCCCGGCGACGATCCCGACCATCCCGTCCTGGCCCAGCCGCTGCCTGCCCTCGCCGATGCGGCCCTCGATCAGGCCGTCGGTGTAGAGCATCAGACTCCAGGCCTCGTCCAGCCGGACCGGGATGCGGGCCCAGGTGGCGTCCGGCAGCAGGCCCAGCGCCGGGCCGCCCTCCTCGTAGGGCAGCAGTTCCGGTACGTGGGCCGACCCGGTGAGCAGCGGCGCCGGATGGCCGGCCAGGAAGAGGTCGGCCGAGCGCCCGTCCGGGGCGATGTCCACCACGGACAGCGTCGCGAAGGTCTCCTCGTCGTCCCGTTCGTGTTCCAGCACTTCCTGGAGTGTGCGCAGCAGCATCTCGCCGCCGATGCCGGCGAAGGTCAGCGCGCGCCAGGCGATCCGCAGTTCGACGCCGAGCGCGGCGGCGTCCGGGCCGTGCCCGCAGACATCGCCGATCATGGCGTGCACGGTGCCGTCCGGGGTGCGCACCGTGTCGTAGAAGTCGCCGCCGAGCAGGGCTCGGCTGCGGCCGGGCCGGTAACGCGCGGCGAACCGCAGGCCGGTGGCGCCCTCCAGCAGCGGGGTCGGCAGCAGGCCGCGCTCCAGCCGGGAGTTCTCCTGGGCGAGCAGCCGGGTCTCGGTGAGCTGGCGCTGCGCGAGGTCGGCGCGCTTGCGCTCCACGGCGTAGCGCACCGCGCGGATGACGGTGGCCGCGTCGATCTCGCCCCGGGACAGGTGGTCCTGCGCCCCGACCCGTACGACCTCGGCGGCTCGGCTCTCGTCGGTGCCGTCGGTGACGACCAGGACGGCGGTGCCGGGCGCGAGCCGCAGCACCTGCCGCAGGGCGTCCGTGTCGGCGCCGGTCTCGGCGGTGCCGGGCTGGTCCGGGAGGTCGAGCAGGACGCAGTGCACGTCGTCGGTGAGCAGGCGGCCGGCCGCGGTGAGGTTGCGGGCCCGCAGGATGCGGATGCGCGGGCCGTTGCCCTCCTGGAACCAGGGGGCGGTGAAGGCGCCGGTCGGGTCGTCGCCGACCACCAGCAGGGTGAGGGCGCCGGCGCCGGCCGAGTCCTGGCGCTGGCGGGGGAGCAGCACGGCGGACGGGCCCGCGGGCAGGCCGCCGCCACCCCCGGCCCCCGCTCCGGAAACGGTGGCCGAGGGCTGTTCGGTGTCGCGCTCGGCAGCGGACATCCCAGCCTCCTTCCGTCCTCCGATCACGCTCCCCCGGAGGGCTCAGTCAGGTGACCCTAGTGGCAGGGGAGGCTGTCACGGGAGGGCGGCAGGTCGCTCGGCAGCGTCATAAGCCGAGTTCAGAGCGGGATTTCGCCATCCATGTCCGGATACGCGCATGACAAACATCACGCCGCGAGGCCGCAACCTTGCCCCGCCTCAAGCGTCTCGCTCGCGCGAGGCGGAGGGGGACGGCGGGGCGCCGCCGAACCGGGCCGGGGGTGCCCCCGGCGTCGCGCGGCGCGCGGGCTGCCCGCCGACCGGGGGCCGCGGAGCCCGCCTGACTGCTTGCCGCTGGCTGCGCCGGGTCGCCCGGCTCTGCTGGGCTGGCTCGTGCCCGCTGGCCGCGGGCCGTCGCCGACCCGGGTCGGGGCGCGGCCTCGCCTGCGGGCGGTGCCCGGGCCTTCCGCCGGCCGCGGGCCGCCGTGCGGGCCGAGGGCCGGCCCCGCCTCCGCGCCTGCCACTGGCCGCGGAGCCGGTCTGACTGCTTGCCGCAGAACCTGTCTACTCGTGCCTACGCGCCGCTGCCCGGCTGCTGGCCCCCATGCCCGACAGCTGCGCGCCATCGCGCGCTGCCGAACTCGCCTGGCTGCTTGCCGCGCGGTGGCGGGCCGTGGAATCCCTGGCCTGCCAACCGGGCGCTGTCGCCCGGTCCGCCGAACTCGAGTGCCTGCTGGCGGTGCGGCCGCACTGCCTCCGAACCCGCCTGTCCGCCCGGGCGGTTGCCGCAGGCCGCCGCCCGGCCGCCGCGCCCCGCCGGACTCGCTCGCGCCCGCCTGCCGCAGGCCACCGCCGCGCGCCGTCGCCCGGCCTCCCGGCCCCCGGCCCCGCCGGACTCACCCGCTCGCCCGCCGCCAGGCGGCTCGCGCCGCCTACTCCCGCGGTGCCACCGCCGACCACGTCACCGTGACCTCTCCCTGGCGCCAGCGGGTCGGGCCGTCCAGGACGGGCCAACCGGTGGCGCGCAGTTCGCGGACCGCGTGGGTCCAGCGTTGGCGGGCGCTCAGGGAGGAGAGGGGGGCGGCGGCGGCCCAGGTGCGGTCGAAAGCGGAGAGGAAAGCGTGGACCGGCTCGCCCGGCACATTGCGGTGGATGAGGGCCTTCGGGAGCCGTTCGGCCAGGTCGGAGGGGCGGTCGAGGGACGCGAGGCGGGTGGCGAAGGTGAGTGTGCGCGGGCCGTCGGGGCCCAGCGCCACCCAGACGTGGCGGCGGCCGATCTCGTCGCAGGTGCCCTCGACGAGCAGGCCGCCGGGCGCGAGCCGGGCCCGTAGCCGGTCCCAGACGGCGGCGACCTCGGCCTCCCCGTACTGCCGCAGCACGTTCGCCGCGCGGATCAGCACCGGGCGGCGCCCGCCGGGCAGCGGGACCTCGAAGCCGCCGTGCCGGAAGGTGAGGCCGTCGCGGGCGTAGGCCTGGGCCGCCGCCACGCGGGCCGGGTCGATCTCGATGCCGATCACCTCGGCGTCCGGCCGGACCCGCCGCAGCCGGCCCAGCAGTTCGACCGCCGTCCAGGGCGCCGCGCCGTAACCGAGGTCGACCACCAGCGGGTCGGCCGCGCCGCGCAGTTGCCAGGCGTGCCGGTCGGCGATCCAGCGGTCCATCCGGCGCAGCCGGTTCGGGTTGGTGGTGCCCCTGGTCACCACGCCCACCGCGCCGACCGCGCGCACCCCGCTCATACGACGAGAGTAAGGGCGCGGATGGGGCGGGCGCGGACAGGGAGCGCGCCCCGGCAGACCGGTTGCGGACCGGTTGCGGGCCGGCGGCCCCCACGTATCGGTTCGGCAACGTGGAAATGGAATACAGGATTCCGGCGTTGAGCACGGTTGACGACGTACGGCTGCCGGAAGGAACACATGGTGACGACGTACACGTCCCGGCTCAGCGCCCTGCGCGTCGGCGGCGCGCACAAGCGGTGGACCGGGGGCCGGCGGGTGCGCCGGGTGGCGATGCTGAGCGTGCACACCTCACCGCTGCATCAGCCCGGCACCGGCGACGCCGGCGGTATGAACGTGTACATGGTGGAGCTGGCCAGGCGGCTGGCCGAGCGGGACATCGAGGTGGAGATCTTCACCCGGGCCACCGCCGGCGCGCTGCCCTGCAAGGTGGAGCTGGCCCCCGGGGTGTCCGTACGGCATGTGAGCGCCGGGCCGTACGAGGGGCTGGCCAAGGAGGATCTGCCCGCGCAGCTCTGCGCGTTCACCCATGGGGTGATGCAGGCCTGGGCCGGCCACCGCCCCGGCTACTACGACCTGGTCCACTCGCACTACTGGCTGTCCGGGCAGGTCGGCTGGCTGGCCGCCCAGCGCTGGGGCGTGCCGCTGGTGCACGCCATGCACACCATGGCCAAGGTCAAGAACGCCGCGCTCGCCGAGGGCGACTGCCCCGAGCCGTCGGCCCGGGTGATCGGCGAGAGCCAGATCGTCTCCGCCGCCGACCGGCTGATCGCCAACACCGTCGAGGAGGCCGGCGAGCTGATCCGGCACTACGGCGCGGCTCCCGGCAAGGTCTCCGTCGTGCACCCCGGCGTCAATCTCGACCGCTTCCGCCCCGACCGGGGCGGCCGCGCCGCCGCCCGGGCCCGGCTCAGCCTGCCGCAGGACGCGCTGATCCCGCTCTTCGCCGGCCGCATACAACCGCTCAAGGCCCCCGACGTGCTGATCCGCGCGGTCGCGGTCCTGCTGGACGAGGACCCCTCGCTGCGCGAGCGGATCGTCGTACCGGTGGTCGGCGGCCCGAGCGGCAGCGGCCTGGCCAAGCCGGAGGCGCTGCACAAGCTGGCCGCCCAGCTCGGGGTGGCCGATGTCGTACGGTTCCAGCCGCCGGTGGACCAGGACCGGCTCGCCGACTGGTATCGGGCGGCGACGGTGCTGGTCATGCCGTCGCACAGCGAGTCCTTCGGGCTGGTGGCCATCGAGGCGCAGGCCTGCGGCACCCCGGTGATCGCGGCGGCGGTCGGCGGGCTGCCGGTCGCGGTGCGCGACGGGCACACCGGCTTCCTCGTCTCCGGGCACGACCCGCGCGACTACGCGGCGACGCTGCGCCGCTTCGTGGACCAGCCGCGGCTGGGCGAGACCCTGGGCGCCGCGGCGGCCAAGCACGCCCGCGACTTCGGCTGGGGCACGGCGGCGGCGGACACGGCCAAGGCGTACGCGGAAGCCGGGTCCGCGCACCGGCGTCACCTACGATCGGCCCATGCCTGAGCAGCAGCGGGGGGACGCGCGGGAGCGCGACCCGGGTACGGAGCCGGCCACCGCCTCCGAACCGGGGGCCGGTCCCGCGTCCGAGCCCGACTCCCGGTCCGATGCCGAGCGCGCCGCCGCCGGCACCCTCGAAGAGGCTCTGCGCGACGCCGAGTTGACCTGGGAGTCACCGACGCCCGGCACCTATGTCGTCCAACTCCCCGGCACCCGCAAGCTCTCCACCACCTGCCAGTTCATCGTCGGCCGGCACACCGTCTCCCTCAACGCCTTCGTCGTCCGCCACCCCGACGAGAACCACGAGGCCTTCTACCGCTGGCTGCTGAAACGCAACCTGCGGACGTACGGCGTCGGTTACGCGGTCGACCGGCTCGGCGACGTCTATCTCAGCGGACGCCTGCCGCTGGCCGCGGTGAGCGTCGAGGAGATCGACCGGCTGCTCGGCGCGGTGCTGGAGAACGCCGACGGTTCCTTCAACACCCTGCTGGAGCTGGGGTTCGCGACCGCCATCCGCAAGGAGTACGCCTGGCGGGCGGCGCGCGGCGAACCCACCCGGAATCTTGAGGCGTTCAGCCACCTGACGGGTGAACAGCCCTGACGGTCAAGGACCGTTGGGCTACCAGGGCAGCGGGCCGTTGACGTCGAAATACCCGCCGGTCGGCCCGTCGGGGCCCACCTGCGCCATGCGGACGATGATCTCCGCGCCCTCCTCGACCGTCTGCGTGCCCGTGTTCGCGTTCAGGTCGGTCCTGGTGTAGCCGGGCTCCACCGCGTTGATCCGTATCCCGGGGAACGCCTTCGCGTACTGCACGGTGATCATGTTGACCGCGGTCTTCGAGGCCGGGTAGATGAGCCCCGGGTATCCCCAGGTCGGGGTGCCGGGGGTGGTGACGCGGGTCATCGAGCCCAGGCCGCTGCTCAGATTCACCACGACCGGCGCGGCGGACCGCCGCAGCAGCGGCAGGAACGCGAGGGTGACCCGCACCACGCCGAAGACATTCGTGTCGAACAGCCGGCGCATCATGTCGGCGGACTCCTCCTCGGGGCCCAGGACGCCTCCGTCCGGTGACCGCTCCTCGATGCCGGCGTTGTTGATGAGCACGTCGAGGCCGCCGTCGGCCTCGACGGCCTTCGCCGCCGCGGCGACCGAGGTGTCGTCGGTGACGTCGATGAGCACGGTCCGCGCGCCGAGCCGCTCGGCGGCCAGCCGGCCGCGTTCCGCGTCCCTGCTGCCGATGTAGACGGTGTGGCCGGCCGCGACGAGCCGGCGGGCGGTCTCGAAGCCGAGACCCTTGTTCGCTCCGGTGATCAGTGTTGTCGTCATGCCCGAAGAGTCCGCCCGGGCGGGTGCGGCCTGCCAGTGCCCCTGTCTTCCTGGGACTGCCCGTACCAGGCTCGTACGCGGCCCGCGGTGCACACTGAAGAGCATGGCGACCACGGAATTCGGCAGAGCGATGCGCCGGTGGCGCGACCGGGTGCCGCCCGACGCGGCCGGACTGGCCGCGGGCGGACACCGGCGGGCGGCCGGGCTGCGCCGCGAGGAGCTGGCCCTGCTGGCCGGGATCTCCGTCGACTACGTCACCCGCCTCGAACAGGGCCGCGCGGCCCATCCCTCGGCGCAGATCGTCGAAGCCCTGGCCAGAGCCCTGCGGCTGTCGGGCGAGGAGCGGTCCCACCTCTTCCGGCTGGCCGGGCTGGCCCCGCCCGGCCCGGACACGGTCCCCGCGTACATCACCCCGAGCGTCCAGCGGCTGCTGGACCGGCTGACCGGGACCCCCGTCGCGGTCTACGACGCTTCCTGGACACTGCTCGTGGCCAACCCGCCGTACACCGCGCTGATGGGCGATCCGTCCGGCTGGCGCGGCAACGAGCGCAACGGCGTGTGGCGCCACTTCGTCGGCCCGGGCAGCCGGGTCCGGCACACCTCGGAGTCCCGCCGCGCGCTGGAGGCCGCCGAGGTCGCCGACCTGCGCGCCGCCGCCGCCCGCTACCCGGCCGACCAGCGGCTGCGGCGACTGGTCGCGGAGCTGTGCGCGAGCAGCGAGCGGTTCGCCGAACTGTGGGACTCCGGCGCCGTCGGCCGGCACGAGGCCGCCCGCAAGACCATCGACCACCCCCGGGTGGGCGCGCTCACCCTGGACTGCGACGTGCTCACCGTGACGGGCAGCGACCTGCGCATCATGGTCTACACCGCCGAGCCCGGCACCGAGGACGCCGAGCGGCTGGCGCTGGTCACGGTGCTCGGCACCCAGTCCCTGGTCGGTTAGGGCCTGTCGTTCGGACCTCCCCGCCCCCGCCGGGCCGACCGGCGGGGGCGGGAGCGGGGCCAGGGACACCGGCCGGGTTCAACCACCCAGCGCGTGGACCATGTTCATGATGGTCTCGATCTGCCGGCCGCCCTTGATCGGGTAGTTGGTCGCGCCGAGATAGCCCCACCAGTCCCAGCAGCCGTACGGATTGGCCGCGTTGGCGGTCGCCTGCGGGTAGAGGACGATCATGTGGTTGGTGTCGCCGTACTGGTCGAGGTTGGCCCGGTCGACGAAGGACGTACCGACCGCGTCGTAACCCTGGGCGCAGCCGTGCAGCGCCACCATCAGCCGGCAACTCGCCCCCGACGAGCAGGCGCTGGGCACGTACGCGAAGCCCGAACCGCCCATGCTCAGGCTGCCGGCCCGCCCGCCCACCGCGTAGCTGTCCTGGTCGAACTTGATCAGACTGCCGGTCAGGGGGCCGGTGTTGGGCGCCGCGACCGAGCCGAAGAGCTTGCCGAGCAGGGCGTTCTCCGGGTCCGTGCCGCAATTGTCCAGATACGGCGAGCCGGTGGCCGTGCACGCCAGGGTCCCGTAGGGCGTGACCCAGCCGTGCCCCGCCGAAGAGCCGCTGTCATAGGTCACGTTGGCGCCGAAGTGCTTGAAGAAGCTGACGCCGTCGTTGCTGACCGAGGCCTTCACGGTGGTGTCGTTGCCGCCGTGGAACCAGTACACCGGGCGGCCGGACAGACTGCCGACCGGATCGGTCCAGCCGTAGGCCGACCACAGCGAGGCGTCCGCCTCCAGGGTGGGGAGATAGTCGGGGGAGGTGTTGTCCCCGCACCCGTACACCGCCTGCGCCGCGTTGTTCTGCGCGCAGTAGTACGGCCCGGTCCCGAACACCCCCATCCCCTTGATCGTCCGCGAGTACGCCACCTGGAGCTGACCCGCCATGTACCCGCCGGACGACACCCCGGAGACATAGACCCCGGAGATGTTGTAGTCGCTCAGGCTCCCGGCCACCGGAGCCACCGTGTACAGGGTCGCGGCCTGCGCGCTCCCGCCCGGCACGAGCAGCGCCAGCACGAACGCGAGCACTGCGGCCGGCGACCACCAGCCCATGGGTCGACGCTTCTTCATCGCCTGTTTCCTCCCACGCCTCGTCCCGCGGCCCGCCCGGCGGACCGGACCGCGCCGGGCCCGGGTCGTCGGGCGCGCACCCCGGCTCAGCAGGGAGCACGCTAGGGACAAGGGCGGCGACCGGACGATGTGCGGCGCCCCCACCGGTCCGCGGCCGCTATGGCAGACACGCACACAGACAGCATGGATCGGTGGGGGCGGGCTCAGACCCGTGCCGGGCGGGAAGAGACCCTCACTCCCCCGGGTGCACCAGGACCGCGAACGTACGGGCGTAGGCGCTGCCCGGGTACGGGCGGGGCCAGTCCAGGGCGAGCAGGGCGTCCGCGGCCGGCTCACAGGCCCGGCCGTTCACCCGGACCTCGGCGGTGGCCCTGCCGTCGGACGAGCCGAAGAAGATCTTCACGCCGACGAGGCGGTCGCGGTCGAGACCGGCCGCGGTCAGGGCCGGTGCGATGACCGGGAGGAGCGGGTGATCGAGCGCCCACTGCTGGGCCGCCTCGTGCTCGGGGCCCTCGCCCCAGCCGATGATCGCGCCGTGGATGGCGTGCCGGCCGGGAAAGCCGTCGGGGTCGTGCGCGACATAGTGGTCGGCGAACGTGCCCTTCTGGTCCCGCAGTTCGAGCAGGGCGCCGGCCGAAGTGCTCGACCAGATCCCCGCGGCGATCTCGATCTTCTCGTGGGTGGTGTCGCCGTGGCCGGTGACGCAGTCCGGGATCGACGTCTCGTCGGGCCGCTCGGTGTCCAGGACGAAGACGAGGTCGAGATGGCCTTCCGCCGCCGGGTGGTCGTCCCCGAGGGTGACCGCCGTCCGCCCGGGACCCCGTACGCGGTTCTCCTCCACGTGCCACGGCTCCCCGCTCAGCTCGGTGAGGTGGTCCGCGATGATCCGCAGTGTCTCGTTCTCCGGTAACCGGGCCTGCGCGGGCTCGATCTCGGGTTTCTTCTTGTGCCAGGGTCCCCATCTCATGAGCCGACACGGTACGGGATCACATGGTCAGCCGGATGTACGGCCGGGTGTCACCCGGATGGCCCCGGTGTTCACCCCTGCCCCGGACTCCGGTTGACAAGCGGGGCGCCGCTGCGAGGGTGGGAAGCAACCACCGCGGGGTCGGACCAGGAGGAAAAGCATGGTCAGCGTCGAGAGCCTGTCACTGGACGACGCCCGCGCGGTGATCGCGGCGGGCGAGCAGAAGGCCCAGGAGAACGGTCAGCCCAGCAACATCGCCGTGGTCGACCACGGCGGCAACCTCATCGCCCACGTCCGGATGGACGGCGCCTGGATCGGCAGCATCGACGTCTCGATCAACAAGGCCTTCACCTCGCGCGCCTTCGACATCACCACCAAGGACCTCGCGGCGAACGCGGGCCCCGGCGACCAGTTCTTCGGCATCCACGGCTCCAACCAGGGCCGGATCATGATCTTCGCCGGCGGCATCCCACTGCGGCGCGGCGGCCAGGTCGTCGGTGCCGTCGGCGTCAGCGGCGGCTCCGGCGAGCAGGACCAGAGCGTGGCGGAGGCCGCCGCGGCGGCGATCAACGGCAAGTGAGCGGTCGCGCTCGGCTGTTGCTCTCATCCCGGCGGGCCGCCCGGCCCGCGGCAGGCCGTCCGCTCCGGATCACCAGTCGAGCGTGATCCTCGCGTTCATGCTTCGGGCAGCCGTCCGCCCCGCTCGGTCAGCTCCGGGCACCCGGGTACCGAGCACAGGGGGCGGGGTCTGCATGGCGTGGGGGATCACCTCCAACCGGGGGGTATAAGGGGCAATGCGGGCGGGTGCTTTCGTTGCTGATCCCTTGAGTGCCTTGGTATCTGTGGTGTGTGCGTCAGATTTGACGGCTTGCCCCGAGACGCTGTGTCCTGCGTCCATGACTGAGAGCACGAACGACGAACCGGCTTCCGCCCCGGCAACTTCCTTCAAACTCCGCCTATGGAAGGTGCGTTGGGAGATGACGAACATCTCCGAGCGCGCACAACTGAGCCTCACTGTCGCGGTCCCGGTGACCATCCTCGGAGCAATGTCGATCTACGCATGGTCGCCGCGGAGAGACCGCCGTACCAGCGGCGACGACAGCTAGTACTCCAGTGTGACTTCGCGATCTTGTAGGTCGGTGGGTTGAGTGACCAACGGTGAGACTGCTGGCCAACGCTCGGTAGGGTCGGGCCATGGACACCGGGGAGAGCGGCTCTGCGAAAGGAGCATCTGCCCTGAACTGGCAGGACGGTCAACGCTGCGATGGGTCGAGCAACGAAGCCGACGATGACCTGTGGTCCTTTGTGGATCACCGGATGCTGCCGTGGTGGCTTTGGCGGTACCACGCCGGCCAACGATTGCTCTGGTTGGTCCGTGACAGATGGCGGGGTTGAGGTGCTCGTCGATTACGGGAACGAGAACGGCCACGGCGTGATCATCAAGGGTTGCGCGGACTCATGATGATCAGGCGCTGGCCGCGGACCACAGCATAGGCGGCGCCCGATGGCGGCCGATGTTCGATCAGGCCGGGCACTCGGTCCGCCGCTCCGTCTTGCGGTTGGGTGCGCCGGTAGTCCCGGACTCCCTCTCGTTGTGTTGTGGGGAGCAGCGAATTCCCGGCCCCCGTACCCAGGGCATTCGCGGCTGGTTGCTCCCTCACTGCGTTGAACAGGTTCGTGCCCGCGTCGAGCACGCTTTCGCCCGGATGGAGACCTGGAAGATCCTGTGCGGCTGCCGCCTATGAGGCGACGGCGTGCACCACGCGACGCAGTGCATCGCCCGCCTGCACAACCTCGCCCTCACCGGTCAATAGAGTCGGCATTCCCACGGCTCGATGTCCGGCTCCCCCGGGGGTAGCTCCCCGGTGCAGTACCGGTGGAGCCAGGCTGCGGCCCGGCGTGCTGCGTGCTTCTCGTTGACCGGTTCTCCCTGCTCATCCAGTTCGAGGACGTTGGCGAAGATCGCGACACAGATCTCCATCTGGGAGGGCGACTGGCGCAACTCCTCCCAGTAGTCGACTCCTTCCAGCATCGGGTGACCTACCGACCCCCGGGCAAGCCATCCAGCGAAGCGCCGGAGGGCTCCGGAGGCACCATGACTGAGATGCGAAGGCATGCGAAGAATCTATCCCCAGCCTTCCCTGGCCGTTCGTCGTCCTCCCACCGCAGGAGTGACAGCCCCCTCAGGGGGTGATACCGATAGTTACGGGACAGCCTGTGTCAAGCCGTCGCCACCCCGCCACGTGTGCCGCGCCGAACCTCCGACCTGACTCCCGCTTCTATGAGCATGGCCCGTCGCCCGGTGTTCTTCTGGGCCCACTGGTCGGCGAACGTGCGGTCCGTGGGGGTCACGACATGCTGCGGTTCGACCCTCCGTTGGGGAGACGGCGCCGCCCGGCTCCTCCCGCTGCTGACCCTGCGGCAGCTGCAAGCCGGCGGTCGGCGATAGCGGGCCTACGCCCCGGCCCGCCCCGGCGGCGCGGTCCGCTGCCATGGCTGGAGCGACTCCAGTTGGGCGGCCAGCGACAGCAGCAGGGGCTCGCCGCCGGGGGAGGTGATGATCTGGACGCCGATGGGCAGGCCGGACGGGTGCTGGCCGGCCGGGAGGGAGAGGGCGGGGTAGCCCGCGAGGTCCCAGGGGCCGAGGAAGCTGCTGAGGGCGATGGCCGGCAGGGCGTTGGACAGCCAGCTCTTCTCGCTCCAGTGCCGGGCCTTGGGCGGCAGGGTGGCCAGTGTGGGGGTGATCAGGATGTCGTGGTGGGTGAAGAACTCCTCCGCCCGGGCGATCCACGCGCGTTTCGCGCCCTCGCGGACCAGGCCGGCCCTGCGGACCAGGGTGCCGCCCCGCAAGTGGGTGCGGGTGCGCGGCTGGAGCTGCCGGCGGCTGAGGCCCTGCGCAGGTTCCCCGGGGGCGGCCAGCCAGCGGGCGAGCAGCGGCGGCGCGAGATTGCCGTAGCGCGGGGTGGCCTCCTCGACGGTGTGGCCGGCGTCGCGCAGCACGTCCGCCGTACGGTCGACCGCCGTGACGAACTCCTCGGGGATGTGCCGCCCGGCCATCGGCAGCCGGGTCGAGGTCGCGATCCGCAGCGGGGACGCGGGAGCGGAGACCTCCGCCAGCGCGGGCCGCTCGGCGAGCACGGACAGGAGCAGGGCCGCGTCGGCGACCGTGGTGGCGAGCGGGCCGTGCGTGTACATGCCCGAGAAGACCGACGCGTCCCCGGCCCGTACGGTCCCGGTGCCCGGACAGACGCCGACCAGTCCGCAGATCGCCGCCGGGGAACGTACCGAGGCGAGCGCGTCGGTGCCGTGGGCCAGCGGTACGAGGCCCGCCGCGACGGCGGCGGCGCTGCCGCCCGAGGAGCCGCCCGGCGTGTAGTCGGGCCGCCACGGGTTCCGTACGACGGCGCCGGGCGTGTCGGTCGTCGGCCACAGACACAGCTCCGGCACCCGGGTCAGCCCGACGATCACCGCGCCGGCCGCCCGCAGCCGGGCGGCGATACCGCCGTCGGCGGCGAAGGGCAGCCGTGTGCCGGCCGCCGAGCCCCACTCGGCGTGCTCACCGGCCACCGCGATCACGTCCTTCACCGCGATCGGCACTCCCGCCAGCGGGAGTCGCGCCAGATCGGGCCGTTCGGCGACCGATCGCGCCTCGGCCAGGGCCTGTTCGGCCCGCACCCGCCGGAAGGCCCCGACCGCTCCGTCGCCGGCCGAGATCCTGGCCAGTACGTCCGCCACGACGGTGACCGGGTCGAGCTTCCCCGCACGGACGGCTTCTCCGATATGCGTAGCTGTGTCCATAAATGTCAGCGTAGGCGGTCCGCACTCCGCGATCCCGGGGCACACGGCCCGGCATGACGCGGCGTCAGGAGGGCAGCGACATCGCGCTCGGCGCGGGCTCGGCCGTCGGCTCGGGCAGCGGACGCGGGCGCAGCAGCAGGTAGTAGCCGGCGCCGGCCGCCGTACCGACGGCCGCGCAGCCGGTCCACAGGGCGCCGCGGCCCAGGTGGTCCAGGGTGAGGCCGCCGGCCAGCGGGCCGGCGAAGGCGGCGGCGGACCAGGACAGGGTGTACATCCCCTGGTAGCGGCCACGGGCGGTGGCAGGCGCGAGGCTGGCGACCACCGACATCGCGGCGGGCGCGTGCACGATCTCGCCGAGGGTCCACACGAAGACGGTGAGCGCGTAGAAGCCGACCGTGCCGGCGAAGACGGTCAGCCCGAAGCCCCAGGCGAGCAGGCAGGAACCAGCGGCGAGCAGCGCGCCGCTGCCGTGGCCGCGCAGGGCGCGGGTCACCGGAATCTGCAGCAGCACGATCACCACACCGTTGATGGCGGCGACCAGGCCGAACTGACGGGCCGACAGACCGTGCGCGCCCATGTCGATGGCGAGGGTCGAGCTGCCCTGCTGGGTCACGCTGCTGAGCAGGAAGGTCAGCGCGACCACGGCCATGAAGCGGCGGTCGCGCAGCACATCGCGGAGGGTCACGGCGGCGGGTGCCTTCTCCGTAGCGCTCCGGGGCGCGGGCGCCGCAAGCGTCTCCTCGGCCTTGGCGAAGACGACCACCGCGCACAGCAGCGTGGTGAAGGCGTCGCCGAGGAAGAGCCATACGTATCCCTCGGCGGCGATGAAGCCGGCCGCCGCCGCCGACACGCCGAAGCCGATATTGGCCGCCCAGTAGTTGAGCGAGAAGGCGCGGACCCGGTCCCGGCCGGGTACGAGGTCGGCGATCATCGCCTGGAGGGCCGGCCGGGAGGAGTTGCTGGCCAGGCCCAGCAGCGCGGCTCCCGCGGCGATGCCCAGCGGATCGGCGACGAAGCCGAGCGCGGCGGTGATGAGGGCGGCGGTGACCTGGGCGACCAGCTGCGTCCGGCGGCGGCCGACCCGGTCGGCCAGCACCCCGCCGAGCATGGCGCCGCCCGCGCCGCCGAGCCCGTAGAGGGCGGCGACCAGGCCGGCGTACGAGGGGGAGTAGCCGCGCCGCACGGTCAGATAGAGGGCCAGGAAGGTGACGACGAAGGCGCCCAGACGGTTGATGAGGGTGCTCGTCCACAGCCACCAGAACTGGCGGGGGAGACCGGAGACCGTTTCCCGTACCGCTTGACCCGCCTGTGCGGCCGCCCTCATACGATGCCCTCCCGGTAATGCCCTCTGATGCCTCGCGCAGGTTACAGAGGGCGGTCGCTGGGCGCCACCGCATTTCGATTAGGCTCGGTCCCATGGCTGCTGCTGCGTACAAGCTGATCCTGCTCCGCCACGGCGAGAGCGAGTGGAACGCGAAGAACCTGTTCACCGGCTGGGTGGACGTCAACCTCAACGAGAAGGGGGAGAAGGAAGCGGTCCGCGGCGGCGAGCTGCTCAAGGACGCCGGCCTGCTCCCCGACGTGGTGCACACCTCGGTCCTCAAGCGGGCGATCCGCACCTCCCAGATCGCGCTGGACGCCGCCGACCGCCTCTGGATCCCGGTCCGGCGCTCCTGGCGGCTGAACGAGCGGCACTACGGCGCGCTCCAGGGCAAGGACAAGGCGCAGACCCTCGCGGAATTCGGCGAGGAGCAGTTCATGCTGTGGCGCCGCTCCTACGACACCCCGCCGCCGGTCCTCCAGGACGGCGCCGACTTCTCCCAGTCCGACGACCCGCGCTACGCCGCGATCCCCCCGGAGCTGCGCCCCCGCACCGAGTGCCTCAAGGACGTCGTCGACCGGATGCTGCCCTACTGGTACGACGGCATCGTCCCCGACCTGATCTCCGGCCACACCGTCCTGATCGCCGCCCACGGCAACTCCCTGCGCGCCCTGGTCAAGCACCTCGACAACGTCTCCGACGCCGACATCGCCGGCCTCAACATCCCCACCGGCGTCCCGCTCGCCTACGAACTCGACGCGGACTTCCACCCGTTGATCTCCGGCGGCACCTACCTGGACCCGGACGCCGCGGCGGCGTCCATCGAGGCCGTGAAGAACCAGGGCAAGAAGTAGCCCTCTTCTCCGACCCATGCCCCCCGCCCGCGGGTTCTCCCGCGAGCCGGGGGCATCGTGTCGTGCTGGGCCGGCCGTGGACGGGCCCTTGTGTCCCTCGCCGGACCCGGCCGCCGAGCAGGGCAGGATCGGGGCGCCGGGGGGGACGGCTGCCGCGGGACCACGCGGCGGGCGGCCTGGACGACCCCGGCACGAACCACGCTCTACGCCGCCACGAAGCCCGGCGTAGAGGCCGCCGCGTTCATCGGTCCCACCAGGCGGATGGAGACCCGCGGCGCGCCGGGCCCGGTGAGGCTGCCCCGCGGGGCGGCGGACGAGAGCGTCGGCCGCGCCCTGTGGGAGCTGTCCGAGCGCCTCACTCACGTCACCTACGCCTTCCGCTGAGCCGGCGCCCCGCGTCACCGCCTCGCCCCGCCCGGGCGCGGCGGCTCAGGCTGTCCAGGCCGCGACCGTCGTGACGCCGGCCTGGCGGGGGAAGACCTTCTCGGTCAGCACGCGGTGCACCTCGGGGTCGCCGTCACCGCACGCGTCGGCCAGGACGGTGAGGGCGTAGTCGCGGTCGGCGGCCTCGCGGAGGGTGGAGAGCACCACACCGCTGGTGGAGAGGCCGGCCAGCACGAGGGCGCGGATACCGCGCGAGCGCAGGATCACCTCCAGGTCGCTGCCGGTGAAGGCACTCACCCGGCGCTTGACGACGACCGGTTCGCCCGCGCGGGGGGCGAGGTCGGCGTGCACCTGGGTCGGCGCCGCGGACTCGGTGAAGTCGGCCCCGGAGCCTGCGAGCGCGGCGAAGGACGCGTTGGCCGGGGACACTTCCGGATAGCCGGGCCGGAACGCGACCCGTACGTGCACCACGAGCAACCCCGCCTCACGGGCGGCGGCCAGCGCGCTGCCGGCGGCCGCCAGCACGCCGGGGTCGCCGAGGCGTTCGACGATGCCCTGCTGGAAGTCCATGAGCAGCAGAGCCGTGGTGGCCGGGTCGTTCACCTTCACCGTGCTTCTCCTCGCCGCCGCGCCGGTCGCGCGCCCGTACTTTACGTCACGCCGCTCGCCGGACGGCGGCCCGGCCTACAGGATTCCTCCGTCCGTGTTGTCCGCCCGCGCCCGCCGCGCTGTTCACCGGCCCCGACGCCGAGTTGACAGGGTTTTCGCCGGACCTTGATGATGGGCGGCCTTCGACCGGAGCGGTCCGGTCGGCAAGTGTTCCGGTGTTCCGGTGGGGGAAGCTCGTGTTGCTCAAGTTCGGTGTGGCGGCTGCCGGTACGGCCGCCGTGGGCGTGGTCATGATGGGCAGCGGTACGGCCTTCGCCACCAGTACCAGTGACTTCGTCGTCAATCCGCGGGCGGTGTGCGACACCAGCACAGGTGCTCCGAAGGCGGCCATCACCGTCACGGACAAGGACGCCTCGGGCGCCCCGGCCGACATCGTGGTGCGGATCAGGCTGGCCGACGGAAGGGACGTCGGCGGGGACCTGGCCACGGCGCACATCGAGCACCCGACCGCCGCCGGGGTGAGCGTCACGCTGCTGGTGGACTGGGAAACCGGCTACCAGTGGAACGTCAGAGCGACCGGCGACGGCCTCGACGAAGCGCTGTTGAGCCCGCTGCCGATCTCCGACGACACCGTTTGCTCGGTGCCCGCTTCCTCCACTCCGTCGGCGACCACGCCCGCGGGCGGCGCCGGCGCTCCCTCGCCGACCGGGTCCGGCTCCACCTCCACCTCCCCGTCGGCCCCGGCTGACGCGGCGCCCACGATGTCGGCCCCCTCCGAGCCGTCCGCGTCCGCCACCGCGACCGGGGGATCGACGCTGGCGGAGAGCGGCGGTGGGTCCGATACCGGGCTCATCACGGGCGCGGCGGCGGTGGTCGTCCTCGCGGGAGCCGGCACGCTGGTCGCGCTACGCCGCCGCACCGCGGCCGGCCGCCACTGATCCCGGCTCCGCAGCGAGAAGCGGGCCCCACCCGGGGTGTTCCGGGTGGGGCCCGCTTCGTCGGAGGCCCCGGCGGCAGGGCCCGATGGCAGGGCTCTAATGCGAGCAGCCGCTGCACTGGCAGGGGGCGCCGGACTGGCAGCCGCAGCCGCAACCCGAGCCGCAGCCGCAGGCGGCTATCAGGGGGAGCGGCGTACGCAGCGCGGCCGGGGCGGTGTCGGCCGGTACGGGACGGGCGCGGCGGGCGGGCGGTGGCGTGGGAGATTCCGACATCAGTGCAGCCTCCTCGGACTTGCCTCACGTCAGTGAACCCCGCCACGAACCGGAGCTTCAAGGGCGCACAAGGGCGTTTCGCTTACGCCCCGTTGCGCGATGCGCCGTCCGCCTGCCGGCGCGCCTCCCGCCCGACCCGTCACGCCCCCGTCCGGCACGCCCCGTCCGGCACGCCCCGCGCCGCACCCGTACGAGCCCGCCCGGCCCGCGAGGGCCCCCGCGGGGCTACGCCCCCTCGACCACCGTCGGCGCCGGCGTCATCTCGTCCGCGTGCTCGCCGGTGACCAGGTAGACGACCCGCTTGGCGACCGATACCGCGTGGTCGGCGAACCGCTCGTAGTAGCGGCCGACCAGGGTGACGTCCACCGCGGTCTCTATGCCGTGCTTCCACCGGTCGTCCAGCAGGTGCTGGAAGAGGCTGCGGTGCAGCTCGTCCATGCGGTCGTCGTCCGCCTCCAGCTGGAGCGCCTCGTCGACGTCCTTGGTGACGATGACCTCGGCGCACTTCACCATCAGCCGCTGGGCGAGCTGGCCCATCTCCAGGATGGTCGCGTGCAGATCGCCGGGCACCGCCGAGTTGGGGAAGCGCAACCGGGCGAGCTTGGCGACATGGCGGGCCAGGTCGCCGGAGCGCTCCAGGTCCGCGCTCATCCGCAGGCTGGTGACGACGATCCGCAGGTCGGTGGCGACCGGCTGCTGCCGGGCCAGCAGGGTGATCGCCCGGTTCTCCAGCTCACGCTGCAGGGCGTCCACCTTCTCGTCCGCCGCGATGACGCTCTCCGCGACGTTCAGGTCGGCGTCGAGCAGTGCGGTGGTGGCCCGGCCGATCGCGGAGCCGACGAGGCGGGCCATCTCGACCAGCCTGTCACCGATCGAGTCCAGCTCCTCGTGGTATGCGTCCCGCATCGCGTTCCTTCCGTCCGAACAGAGGCTTCTCCTCCACGCTGCCACGCTCTCGGGCGTACGCGTACCGGCCGCGCACCCAGAGTGAATCGGCACCTACGTGAAGGTGAACTCTTGGCAACGTACATCCGAGAGGTATCTCTCAGGCTTGTGGAGTGTTTGAGCGAGCCACCTAATCTGGAGCCATGGACGTGAACGCGGCAGTCGCCGCAGCCAGTGCGATAGCCGGTCTGCTGACCGGTGTGATCGCCGTGCTCGCGTTCCGCTGGAGCGAGCGGGAACAAGCCCGCCCCACCCGAACCGCATTGAGACCGGATCATATGACTGCAGTATTGCCCCCGGGCGTGGACACCGTATTGTCGGTTCTGCGCTCGTCGGCTGTCGTCCTGGACGAGGGTGACATAGTGGTCAAGGCCAGCTCGGCGGCATATGCCCTCGGACTGGTACGCGGCGGACGGCTGGCCGTCGACCAGATGCTGCAGATGGCCCGTGAAACCCGGCGGGACGGCGAGATACGGCAGGTGGAACTCGACCTGCCGCGCCGTGGCGCCGGCCGCGGCGAAGGGCTCGCGGTCTCGGCCCGGGTCGCGCCGCTGGGCTCGCGGCTGGTGCTGCTGCTGGTCGAGGACCTCACCGAGGCCCGGCGGATCGAAGCCGTGCGCCGTGACTTCGTGGCCAATGTCAGCCATGAGCTCAAGACCCCGGTCGGCGCGCTCTCGCTCCTCTCCGAGGCCGTGATGGACGCGGCCGACGACCCCGAGGCCGTCAACCGGTTCGCCGGGCGGATGCAGATCGAGGCCACCCGGCTGACCAGCCTGGTCCAGGAGATCATCGACCTGTCCCGGGTGCAGAACGACGACCTGCTCGACGACGCCGAACCCGTCGCCGTCGAAGACCTGGTGACCGAGGCCGTCGACCGGTGCCGGCACCAGGCCAACACCAAGCAGATCACCATGGCCACCGGGACCACCCCGGATCTGTTCATCTGGGGAAACCGGGGCCAGCTCGCCGCCGCACTGGGCAACCTGGTGGAGAACGCCGTCAATTACAGCCCGGCCCGCACCCGGGTCGGGATCGCCGGACGCCGGATCCCCGCCACTGGGGGCACCTCCCGGGCCGCAGGCTCCGGGGGAGGCGATCTCATTGAGATCTCCGTCACCGACCAGGGCATCGGCATCTCCGAGAAGGACCGCGACCGGGTCTTCGAGCGCTTCTACCGGGTGGACCCGGCGCGCTCGCGGGCGACCGGTGGCACCGGGCTCGGTTTGTCCATCGTCAAGCACGTGGCCGCCTCGCACGGCGGGGAGGTCACGGTGTGGAGCGCCGAAGGCCAGGGCTCCACTTTCACACTGCGGCTTCCCGAGGCCGGGATCGCCCGCGACCGCGCGCTTCCGCCAGGCACCGATCCCGAGGCCGAAGCGGACGCAGACCCGGCCGACGAGCCGTCGGACGACCAGCTTTTCCAGACCCTGCCCGAACACATCCCCGCCCCGGAGGTCCTTCCGTGACCCGCGTACTCGTCGTAGAGGACGAAGAGTCCTTCAGCGACGCGCTGTCGTACATGCTCCGCAAGGAGGGCTTCGAGGTCGCCATCTCCGCGACCGGGCCCGACGCGCTGGACGAGTTCGAGCGCAATGGCGCCGACCTGGTACTGCTCGACCTGATGCTGCCGGGTCTGCCCGGCACCGAGGTATGCCGTCAGCTGCGTCTCAAGTCCAATGTCCCGGTGATCATGGTCACCGCCAAGGACAGCGAAATCGACAAGGTCGTCGGCCTCGAAATAGGCGCGGACGACTATGTGACCAAGCCGTTCTCCTCGCGGGAGCTGGTCGCCCGCATCCGTGCCGTACTGCGCCGGCGCGGCGAGCCCGAGGAGATCTCCCCGGCCGCGCTGGAGGCGGGCCCGGTCCGGATGGACGTCGACCGGCACGTGGTCACCGTCAGCGGTGGCAAGGTGGACCTCCCGCTCAAGGAGTTCGACCTGCTGGAGATGCTGCTGCGCAACGCCGGCCGGGTGCTGACCCGGATGCAGCTCATCGACCGGGTCTGGGGCGCCGACTACGTGGGCGACACCAAGACCCTCGACGTGCACGTCAAGCGCCTGCGCGCCAAGATCGAGCCGGACCCGGGCGCGCCGCGCTATCTGGTGACGGTCCGCGGGCTCGGCTACAAGTTCGAGCCGTAAACACCCGCCGCGGTATGAGCGCGGCGGCCGCGGTGAGCTGCCGCGAAAGGGGGCCCGGCGGTCCGCCGGGCCCCCTTCGCATGCGCGCCCACGGCGCCGCTCACGGTGCTGCTGACGCTTCCGCTTCCGCTTACGGAGTGGTGGTGGTCGTGTCGGTCGGCGTGCCCGTCGGCGTCGCGGTGTCGGTGGAGCCCGGGGTCGCCGTCGTGCTCGGGCTCGCGCTCGGTGACGGGGTGGCGCTGGCCGGCAGCGAACCGGGACCGTACGCCTCGAAGTAGCCCCTGGCCGGGGTCACATTGACCGGCAGGGAGACCGGCCCGGTGCCGCTGAAGAGGAACACCGCGGTCTGTACGTCGCCGTCCCGCAGCGCCTCCGCGCCGCTGTCGATGACCGCCGTCGGGTTGCCCTTGCCGCCCAGCAGTACGGAGCCGTTCGCCGGGACGGTGATGGAGGACCCGCCCTTCGCGCCGGTCAGCCGCGCGGTCAGGGAGCCGGACAGCCGCAGCGACTGGAGCGTCTGGGCGGTGGTGCCGTTGTTGAACAGCCGGGCCGAGACGGTGGCCGGACCGCTGGACTGGGTGAGGACGAAGGCGTTCTGCACCTTGATGACGCCGACGCTGACCGCTTCGCTGTCCGGGTGGACTTCCAGCGTCCTGGCGCCTTCCCCGGCGCCGCAGGCGGCCAGCGGGGCGAGCGAGAGCGCGACGAGGACGGGGAAAGCGGCGCGACGGAAGCTGCGGACCACGGCGGCGCATCTCCTTGGGCAGGAAGGGAAGATCTTCTGGCGGCCTTAGATTACCGAGCCGCCCAGCGGTCCGCGCACCGGGCCCGCCTTTACGTGACCACATCAGAAGCGGCTCTCCGGCACTGATCACCGCGGTGATCCCGTACTGATCGCCGCACTGATCACCCGCTGATCCCGCACTGATCCCGTCCTGATCACTACGCCGATTTCCACGACTCGGCAAAATTGGATCTTCAACCATCGAGAACCCGAACGGAGTAGCGAAGAGCCACTCGTCCGGGAGAGACAAATGCGGACGTATGGCCCCTTGTTCCTGGGCTTCGGGGGCTGTAACGGGCACGTTTCGACCCTGCCGTATACCCGCTCCGACCTGCGAATACCCCTTCCGGGCCGCCCCCTCCAGCACGTCCCAGGGGCCCTTGTCAAGCCCCGAGATGTGCCCTGACCTGCGAAAACGCCATTCAGATGAGGCCGTTCCCGTGTTACTCTGGATAGCCACGGAAGGGGTACCTGTCACATGACGTTCAAGGTTGGCGACACCGTGGTCTATCCCCATCACGGGGCCGCGCTGATCGAGGCTATCGAAATTCGCCAGATCAAAGGCGTGGACAAGACCTACTTGGTGCTCAAGGTCGCCCAGGGCGACTTGACGGTACGCGTGCCCGCGGACAATGCGGAGTTCGTCGGAGTACGCGACGTGGTCGGTCAGGAGGGTCTGGACCGGGTCTTCGAGGTGCTGCGCGCGCCGTACACCGAGGAGCCCACCAACTGGTCCCGCCGATACAAGGCAAATCTGGAGAAGCTCGCCTCAGGTGATGTCATCAAGGTCGCGGAAGTCGTCCGTGACCTGTGGCGTCGGGAGCGTGAGCGCGGCCTGTCGGCCGGCGAGAAGCGCATGCTCGCCAAGGCACGGCAGATCCTGGTCAGCGAGCTGGCCCTGGCGGAGAACACCAACGAGGACAAGGCAGAGGCGCTGCTCGACGAAGTCCTCGCGTCGTAAGACCGTCCCCTTTCGGACGTTCTCGTAATCGCGACGACCGACGGCACAACAACCTGCGCCGATGTGACGTACCCGACCTACGAAGACGCATCCCCCGGACATACTCGGGGGTCCTTGCCGCGGCACCCGGTTGAGCGCCATGACCGGGTGCTGCGGCATGCTTATGCCTTGCCAGGGCGCGGCCCCCCGGACTTCACGGAAGGGGTCCGGAAGAACGCCACGCCCGGCACCTTGAATGCG
Organism: Streptomyces polygonati; assembly: GCF_042650325.1. Classification (NCBI taxonomy): domain Bacteria; kingdom Bacillati; phylum Actinomycetota; class Actinomycetes; order Kitasatosporales; family Streptomycetaceae; genus Streptomyces; species Streptomyces polygonati. Next base: position 104,432 of record NZ_JBHSBB010000002.1, read on the forward strand.
ATACCCACCTCACACAAGGACACAAACCTGCGTACCGCAGCCGTCATTCCCGCCGCCGGACGTGGTCTCCGGCTCGGCCCCGGCGCGCCCAAGGCGCTGCGCACCCTGGGCGGGGTCCCGATCCTCGTCCACGCGGTGCGCGCCATGGCCCGCGCCCGCGCCGTACAGGTGATCGTCGTGGTGGCTCCCCCCGAGGGAGTCGCCGAGGTCAGAGCGCTGCTCGACACCCACGGCCTGCCGGATTCGACCGACATCATGGTCGTGGCCGGCGGTGACGTCCGCCAGGACTCGGTACGGCTGGGAATCGCCGTCCTGCCCGAGGACGTCGATGTGGTGCTGGTCCACGACGCGGCCCGGCCGCTCGTACCGGTCGAGACCGTGGAAGCGGTCGTCGAGGCGGTACGGGCCGGCGCGCTCGCCGTCGTCCCCGGTCTGCCGCTCGCCGACACCGTCAAGAGCGTCGACCCGGAGACCTGCGAGGTGACCGGCACCCCCCAGCGAGCCCTGCTGCGGGCCGTACAGACCCCGCAGGGCTTCGACCGGGCCACCCTGGCCAAGGCGCACGCCACCGTCACCCAGGACGTCACCGACGACGCGAGCATGGTCGAGCAGCTCGGTGTGCCGGTACTGGTCGTGCCGGGGCACGAAGAGGCCTTCAAGGTGACCCGGCCGCTGGACCTGGTGCTCGCCGAGGCCGTACTCGCCCGCAGGAGGGCCACCGATGGCTACTGAGCCGCCCCCGGAACCCGCCGCGCAGCCCCCTGCCGAGCCCGCCGCCGGGCTGCCGGCCGGATACGTCCTGCCCCAGGTCGGCATCGGCACCGACATCCACGCCTTCGAGGAGGGCCGTGAGCTGTGGTGCGCGGGCCTGCGCTGGGAGGGCGAGGGTCCCGGCCTCGCCGGGCACTCCGACGCCGACGTGGTGGCCCACGCCGCCTGCAACGCGCTGTTCTCGGCGGCGGGCCTCGGCGACCTCGGCGCCCACTTCGGCACCGGCCGCCCCGAGTGGTCCGGCGCCTCCGGTCTGACGCTGCTCACCGAGACGGCCAGGATCGTCCGTACGGCGGGCTACGTCATCGGCAACGTCGCGGTGCAGGTGGTCGGGCAGCGGCCCAAGGTCGGCAAGCGGCGCGACGAGGCGCAGCGGGTGCTGTCGGCCGCGGTCGGCGCGCCCGTCGCGGTCAGCGGCGCGACCACGGACGGACTCGGTTTCCCGGGGCGTGGCGAGGGCCTGGCGGCGATCGCCACGGCGCTGGTGGTGCGGGTAGGGGCCTGAGCGGCCGGCGGGATGCCTGGTGGCGGAGTGCGGCGAGGGACGGGAGTTCATCGTCCGACTCCGCCGCCCCGGTGGGGAATTCAGCACCGGGTCCGGGTGTTGCGATCTTGGACCCTGACTTCTGAGCCCCGCGAAAGGACCACCATGGCCGCCCTCTCCGACTCCGCCCGCGCGCTGATCGACGCCAACAGCTACGCGACCGTCGGCACCATCCAGCCTGACGGCCAGCCGCAACTGTCCCTCGTGTGGGTGACCCGTGACGGTGACGACGTGCTGTTCTCCACCCTGGCCAGCCGCCGCAAGCACACCAACCTGGTCCGCGACCCCCGGATCACCGTGCTGATCACGCTGCCGGAGACCCCGTACTCCTACCTGGAGATCCGCGGCACCGCCACCCTGGACACCGAGGGCGGCGACGAGCTGATAAACACCCTCAGCCTCAAGTACACCGGGAAGCCGTACGACAGCGACCTCCCCGGCGCCGTCCGGGTCGTCGTCCGGGTGAGCGCGAACCACATCGTCGAGCACGGCTGAGCGGCGGCGGCCGAGGCGGCCGGGGCGGCTCCCGGGGGCGGCTGGCGCGGCCGTACGGCAGCGGGAACCGGAGCCGCGGTGGCTCCCCCGAAAGGCTGAACCCCGCCGGATTGTGACGCCTGTGTGTGCTCTGGGCCCTGGGGCGTGGGGCACACGCTCGCGCCCACTACCCTTGAGGCGTGACTATTCGCCTGTACGACACCGACGCACGCCAGGTCCGTGACTTCGTCCCGCTCACACCGGGCTGTGTCTCGATCTACCTGTGCGGCGCCACGGTGCAGGCGGCCCCGCACATCGGCCACGTCAGGTCCGGCCTCAATTTCGACATCATGCAGCGGTGGTTCCGCTACCGCGGCTACGACGTCACCTTCATCCGCAACGTCACGGACATCGACGACAAGATCATCAAGAAGGCCGCCGAGCAGCGTCGCCCCTGGTGGGCCATCGGTTACGAGAACGAGCGCGCCTTCACCGCCGGCTATGACGCGCTGGGCTGCGAGCCGCCCACGTACGAACCGCGGGCGACCGGCCATGTGCCGGAGATGATCGAGATGATGCAGGCGCTGATCGAACGCGGTCACGCCTACGTCGCCGACGGCAATGTCTACTTCGATGTGCGCTCGTACCCGGAGTATCTGAAGCTCTCCAACCAGGAGCTGGACAACCTCCGCCAGCCCGAGGGCGACGGTGAGACCGGCAAGCGCGACCAGCGCGACTTCGCGATGTGGAAGTGCGCCAAGCCCGACGAGCCGTCCTGGGACACCCCGTGGGGACGCGGCAGACCCGGCTGGCACCTGGAGTGCTCGGCGATGGCCCACAAGTACCTGGGCGGCGCCTTCGACATCCACGGCGGCGGCATCGACCTGATCTTCCCGCACCACGAGAACGAGATCGCGCAGGCCAAGGCATTCGGCGACGAGTTCGCCCGCTACTGGGTGCACAACGCCTGGGTCACCATGAGCGGCGAGAAGATGAGCAAGTCGCTCGGCAATTCGGTGCTGGTCTCCGAGATGGTGCAGCGCTGGCGGCCGATCGTGCTGCGCTACTACCTGGGCACCCCGCACTACCGGTCGATGATCGAGTACAGCGAGGAGGCACTGCGGGAGGCCGAATCCGCGTTCGCCCGGATCGAGGGCTTCGTCCAGCGGGTCATCGAGAAGGCGGGCCCGGTCGACGCCGCCGCCGAGGTGCCGCCCGCCTTCGCCGAGGCGATGGACGACGACCTGAGCGTCCCGCAGGCGCTCGCCGTCGTGCACACCACCGTCCGGCAGGGCAACAGCGCGCTCACCGCCGACGACAAGGAAACGGCGGTCGCCCGGCTGGCCGAGGTCCGTGCGATGCTCGGGGTGCTGGGCCTCGACCCGCTCGACCCGCGCTGGGCGGGCACCGACCGCGGTGACGATCTGCACGGCGTGGTGGACTCGCTCGTCCAGCTGGTGCTGGAACAGCGGCAGTCGGCCCGCTCCCGCAAGGACTACGCGACGGCCGACGCGATCCGGGACCGGCTGGTGCAGTCGGGCCTGGAGATCGAGGACACCCCGACCGGCTCGCGGTGGATCCTGCACGGTTGACCGCTGACTGTCGGCTGCTGACCGTCGGCTGCTGACGGCCGGTGGTCGGTGGCCGGCCCACGGCTGAGGGCCTGCTCCCACGAGGTCCGTAGGAGGCCGACCCGCACGGCGCGTTGTCCCGCGCCCCTGGACGTTTGTCGAGTTCGACTGAAGAAGTGAGAGAGTCCCATGGCCGGCAACAGCCAGCGCAGGAACCGCCGTACGAGCAACAAGAAGGGCGCCACGGTCGGCAGCGGCGGGCAGCGGCGCAGGGCCCTCGAAGGCAGGGGCCCGACACCGCCCGCCGAGGCGCGCAAGGGCCACAAGAAGAACCGCGTCGCCACCGCGCAGGCCAAGCGCACGGTCTCGTCGCAGTCCCGCCGCCCCTCCGGCCGCGGCGCGAAGGCCAGCTCGGAGATGGTCGTCGGCCGCAACCCGGTGGTGGAGGCGCTGCGCGCCGAGATCCCGGCGACGGCGGTCTACGTCCAGCAGTTCATCGACAACGACGACCGCGTCCGCGAGGCGATCAAGCTCGCCAGCGACCGCGGGGTGCCGCTGCTGGAGGCCCCCAGGCCGGAACTGGACCGGATCACCGCTGGGCTCAACCACCAGGGACTGGTGCTGCAGATCCCGCCGTACGAGTACGCGCACCCCGACGATCTGGTGGCCGACGCCGCCAGGAAGCGCGAGGACCCGCTGATCGTGGCCCTCGACGGCGTCACCGACCCGCGCAACCTCGGCGCGGTCGTCCGTTCGGTGGCGGCCTTCGGCGGCCACGGCGTCGTCGTGCCCGAGCGGCGCGCGGCGGGCATGACCGCGGGCGCCTGGAAGACCTCGGCGGGCACCGCGGCCCGGGTCTCGGTGGCCCGCGCCACCAACCTCACCCGCACCTTGGAGACGTACCAGAAGGCCGGGCTCACCGTCGTCGGCCTCGCCGCCGACGGCGACATCGAGCTCCAGGACCTCGAACTCCTGGCCGGCCCGGTCGTCATCGTGGCCGGCAGCGAGGGCAAGGGCCTGTCCCGCCTGGTCAGCGAGACCTGCGACGTACTGGTACGGATCCCGATGCCGGGCGGCGGCGCGGAATCACTCAACGCGGGCGTGGCCGCGGGCGTCGTGCTCTACGAGGCGTCACGGCGCCGGGGCTAGGTTTCGGCGGGCGCCTCGTCGTATATGGGCGCGCGCGGAGGTGTGCGGGGCGGGTCCGGGCGGGTCCGGGGCTGGTCCGGGCCCTTGCCCGGCGGGGGACGCTGACGGGGGACCGTCAGGCAGTGTCCTAATCGGGCGTCACTCGGTTAGATGAGTGTGGACACCAGAACACCGCGCACTCCCACGGGGGGAGGCACGCCGGGATTTGATGAGCGTGTGATGACCATGGCACGGGTCCCGAGCGATCCCGCCCAGGTCATCGTCAATCACGCGAGCTTCCGGGTCCAGCTCGGGGCGACTTCGGGGCGTGCCCTCGGCCTGGACGCCACGAGGGAGATCCCCGTGGTGACGGGCGGGTCGGCCGCCGGGAGGCGGCGCCCCGCGCCCCTGGTCTGGTCCGGGAACTCCGCCCCCGACGACACGCTGGCGGGCGAGCTGATGCAGGCGCTCCGCGGCGCGGGTCCGGCCGGCGCGGGCGCCGCTACGCAGGTCCTGCCCCGGGTGGGGGAGACGACGGTGCTGCCGACCGTCGTGGGCCAGCGTTCCGCCTCCTCGTCGACCGGGCCGCTCGGCGGCGTGCGGCCGGCCAGGGGCGCGTACGACCCGGCGGACAGGGGCCCGTCGACCGGCTGGGCCGGCGGTGACGGCGATCAGGACGCGGAGATCCGCAAGCCCCGGGACCGTCGCGACTCCGCCAAGCACGCCTGGTATCCGGATCGCAGGCTCAATCTCGGCATCGTGCTGCTGCCGCTGCGCGTCTTCCTCGGCCTCATCTCCGTCTACGCCGGCATGGGCAAGCTCTCCGACCGCGTCTATTTCGACGGCGGCAAGCGCGGCTCGATGGTCACCTGGCTCTCCTCGCTGCACCCCTGGGCCCTCGCCGAGCCGCTGCGGGACGCCGCGCTCAACCATCCGGTGGGCGCCGGACTCAGCATCGCGTTCCTCCAGGTCGTGGTCGGCGTGCTGACCGTCTGCGGCCTGTGGCAGCGGGTCGCCGGCGCGTTCGGCGCGGCGCTGTCGGTCGCGCTGCTGGTCACGGTGAGCTGGCGGACCGTCCCGGTCTACGACGCCCCGGACTTCATCTATCTGGCCGCGTGGAGCCCGCTGATCATCGCCGGCGCCCCCGTCTACTCGATCGACGCCCACCTGGCGGGCGACGCCTGGCGGCGGCTCGGCCCCCGGGCCTCGCTGTGGGACCTGCGCCGCCGGGTGCTGCGGCGCGGCGCGGTGCTGGCCGCGGTGATCGCCGGGTCGACACTGCTGATCGGCTCGGTGCTGGGCGCGGCCGTCCGCGCCACCACCGTGCGCGACGAGACGCCGGGCCCGAGCGTCACACCCACCAACAGCCTGCCCGGCGCCCCGCTGCCGGAGGTGTCCGGCGAGCCCGGCGCCACCAGCGGTCCCTCGCCGAGCCCGTCCCAGTCCACCGCCGCCGCCCAGAAGGCGAAGGGGCGCCATCAGCAGCCGGCCACCCAGGCGCCCACCACCGCGCCGACCCACCACGACGCGACCGGCGGCGGTACGGGCGGGGCGGGTGACGCCGGCGGAGGCGCGGCGAGCAGCGCCCCCTCGCACACCGGCTCGAACCCCGAGTCCGGTTCCGGGTCGTCCGGCTCGGAGTCCGGTTCCTCGTCCTCGGGCGGCGGCTCGTCGGTCCCGCAGACCCCGGCCCAGCCGACCGCCGAGGCTCCGGCGCCTGCGCCGCCCACCGCCAAGCCGACCCAAGGGGCGATCGGCGGCCTGCTCGGCAGCCACTCGCCGACCGGCCTGCTGCTCGGCATGGAGCCGGGCGGCGCCGCCTCCCACAGCGGGCGGGGCATGGCCTAGAACCACCGCGCACCATCGCGGCAGGACGACCGCGGCCCGCACCGGCCCTTCCCCGGTGCGGGTCGCGGTCGCGTTTGTGCGGGGGGAGCTTCGCCGGGCAGGAGAAAGGGCGCCTCAGCCCCGGAGAGCGTCCAGTTCCTTCGCGGCCTCGTTGAGGTCCTTCGCCGTGTCGATCGCCCGCCAGTAGGCGCCCTGAGGGATCGGGAAGCCGGCCAGCCGGCGTTCGCGGGCCAAGTGCGGGAAGGTGGTGCGCTCGTGGTCGCCGAGATCCGGCAGCAGAGCGGCGAAAGCGGGGGCGAAGACGTACACCCCGGCGTTGATCAGATACGGCGACGGCGGGGACTCGATGAAGTCCAGCACCTGCCCGAACTCATTGGTCTCCACCGCGCCCCACGGCATCCGCGGCCGGGCCAGCGCGAGCGTCGCGACGGCGTCCCGCTCCCGATGGAAGTCGGCCATCTCCCGCAGCGAGAAGCGCGTCCAGATGTCGCCGTTGGTCGCGTACCAGGGCTCGGCGGGGCGGGGCAGTGACGCCGCCGCGTACTTCAGCCCGCCACCGCGCCCCAGCGGCTCGCGCTCGACGACCGTGGCGACGTTCAGCGGCAGTTCGGCCGCGTCCAGCCACTCCTGCAGCACCTCGGCGAGATGCCCGCAGGAGACCACCGCGTCGGTGACCCCCTCGGCGGCCAGCCAGGCGAGCTGGTGGCCGATGATCGGCGTGCCCGTACCGGGGATCTCGACCATCGGCTTGGGCCGGTCGTCGGTGTACGGCCGCAGCCGCGACCCCTGCCCGCCGGCCAGGAGTACGGCCTGGGTGACCGTGGCGGTGGGCTTGTGGGCGGTGGCTCGGAGCTCGGCGCGCGTCATGCAGCGCACCCTAGACGACAGGGGCGTGCGATCCACCGGTGGTGGTGGTCCACCGGGGTGGTTCGCACGCCCGAAGCGTCTGATGTCTCCTGCCGGCGTTCTGCTCGGCAGTCCGGCCGGCGATCCGGCCGACAGTCCCACCGGCAGCCCTCTCGCCAGGGTGACTTCACCCGACCGAGGACACCCCGGTGGCGAACGCGGTGTCGCACACCGGGCGCGACCACGCCTGGGCGCGCTGAGTGGCGCCGTCGTACTTGGCGACGGCGGCCCGGCCCAGCGAGCGGGCGATGGAGGCGCAGTAGCGGGCGAGGGAGGGCTGCTTGGCCATCGCGACCTGGAGGTCGGTCAGGGCCACCCCGGGGTCCTTCTGCTGGAGTTCGGCCAACAGCTTCTGCCGCAGGGCCTCCTGGGGCGTGGCGGCGTCCTTCTTCGCCGACGCGGTGAGCACCTGTGCCTCCGAGGAGGAGACCGCCCACGGGACGCGGGTGACGGCGAGCGTCCCCGACAGCACGAGGACGACCGGAAGAACGAGCGCGAATGTCTTGCCGAGACGGCGAGCTACCTGGTTCACGCTTCGGATCGTAGCGACTGGTGATGTTTCGGCGACAGTCCGTCACCCTACCGAGGGAGTGAAATCGCCGACGGGCCCGTTCGGATGTTGACGCACAGCGGCCCGGCCCACTCGAACGGCGCCATAGGCGTACGTATAACGGTCGGTTGATGCGTCCGGTGCGTCCGGTGCGACTTGGCGCGACCGGTACGACGGCGGGCCGGTCACGTCCTGTCGAGGACGTGACCGGCCCGTTGCTGTCCGGTGGAGTGACCGGGTCAGTCGCTGAGGCGCTCGCCGGAGGACGAGGCGAAGACGTGGGTCTCGCCGGCCCGCGGCACCACGTGCAGCACGGAGCCCTTCTCCGGGATGGAGCGGCCACCGACACGGATGACGACGTCCTTGGTCTCGCCGTTGACGTCCGCGGAACCGTAGACGTAACCGTCGGCGCCGAGTTCCTCGACCACGTTGACCGTTATGGCCAGGCCGGCGGGCGCGTCCTTGGACAGGCCCTCACCCTCGCCGCTGGCGATGTCGAAGTGCTCGGGGCGGACACCGACGAAGACCGTACGGTCGCCCTTGTCGGCGGCCGCCTTGATCGCGTCGCGCGCCACGTTGACGACGGTGTTGCCGAACTCGACGCCGCCGTCGGTGATCGGCACCTCGATCAGGTTCATCGCCGGGGAGCCGATGAAGCCCGCGACGAAGAGGTTGGTCGGCTTGTCGTACATGTTGCGCGGGCTGTCCACCTGCTGGAGCAGACCGTCCTTGAGCACCGCCACCCGGTCGCCCATCGTCATGGCCTCGACCTGGTCGTGGGTGACGTAGACGGTGGTGACGCCCAGGCGCCGCTGGAGGCTGGCGATCTGCGTACGCGTCTGTACACGCAGCTTGGCGTCCAGGTTCGACAGCGGCTCGTCCATCAGGAAGACCTGCGGCTCACGGACGATCGCGCGCCCCATCGCGACACGCTGACGCTGACCACCGGACAGGGCCTTCGGCTTGCGCGCCAGGTAGTCGGTGAGGTCCAGGATCTTGGCGGCTTCCTCGACCCGCTTGCGGATCTCGGCCTTGTTGACGCCGGCGATCTTCAGAGCGAAGCCCATGTTGTCCGCGACCGTCATGTGCGGGTAGAGCGCGTAGTTCTGGAACACCATCGCGATGTCCCGGTCCTTCGGCGGCAGGTGCGTCACATCGCGCTCACCGATCCGGATGGACCCGGCGTTCACGTCCTCCAGCCCCGCCAGCATGCGGAGCGAGGTCGACTTCCCACAACCCGACGGCCCCACCAGAACCAGGAACTCGCCGTCCCCGACCTCGATGTCGAGCCCGTCCACCGCGGGCTTGTCGCCGCCCGGGTAGATCCTGGTCGCCTTGTCGAACGTAACAGTTGCCATGACTGGTGCTGTCCCTTCACCGGCAGGAACGTGCCGGACGATCCGAGTAAAGAGAAGAACGAACTTCGTGCGTTCTTGTTCGGTCTGGTCCGTTTGAAACAGACTCCCCGAGACGCTACCCCCCCGGTGCTCCCTTGTCACCAGCCCTCACCCCCCTTTTCCCCCCACCCCCAACCCACGCCCGGTACACTGCCCCTGCGCCTCCTTAGCTCAGCTGGCCAGAGCACCGCTCTTGTAAAGCGAAGGTCGTCGGTTCGAATCCGACAGGGGGCTCTCAGTTTTCGCAGGTCAGGGGCGGTCTCCTCGGTAATGATGGTCGGACATCAGGCGTCCGGCACACATTCCGCACACATCGCGTACGCGCGGTGGGGAGAGGAGGCTGGCATGGCCAGCGAGGACGAGTTGGCGAAGCGGCGCTACGACAAGCTCGTGGCGAGGGTCGAGAGCCTGATGCGCGAATCACTGACGCCGGAGTACGAGGGCTTCTACGGCGACGTGAGGCTGGCGGAGGCCGATATCGAAGAGCTGGGCGGCGACTTGGCCGAGATCCGTCGGGCTGCCCGCGCGGCGGGCCGGCACTTGGGCTGGAAGACGGTGACCCGGGAGATCGACGGGCGCATCTTCATCGCGGACGACCGCGAGGCCCCGCAGGCGGTGCGGGACCTCGCGGCGCGGCGATCTGCCGACGCGGTGGCGGCCCTTGTGGAGGAGACGCGCGAAGGACGCCGCCCTCGTCCGGTGTGAGGGCGGCGTCCGTCAGTGGGTCGGGGCCCGACTTACGTCAGGCTGACACGGCATCTCTTTCTGTCAGGGCCGCCAGTTCCTCGGCGGCCCTGACGGCTTTGCGTGCCGCCTTGGCGGCCTTCGCCTGGGCCTTGGCGAGGATCACGGCCCGGCGTTTGTGCATCTTCTTGGAGACCTCATCCAGGCGGTCCGGGAAGAGGTGGCCGTAGACGTCGAGGGTGAGGGTCGCGGACTTGTGGCCGAGCATGGTCTGGACGACGTTGACGTCCGCGCCGCTCGCGATGGCGAGGGAGGCGGCGGTGTGCCGCAGCTTGTGCCGCGTCAGATGGAGGTGACCGAGGTCCGCCGCCCCGACCGCCGGGTCGAAGAAGCGCTGGCGGAAGTTGCGGATGCGGAGCGGGCCGCCGTGCGGGGCGGTGAACAGCAGCTCGTCGGGATTGCGTTCGGCGACGCAGGTCGTGAGGTCGTCGACCAGGAACCGGGGGAGCGGGACCGAGCGTCGCTCGTGGTTCTTGGGCGTGTCCAGGTAGAGCTTGCCGGCGTCGTCCGCGTACGCCTCGGCGATATAGGCCCGCCGTGCCTCGAGGTCCACCCGGCCGACTTTCAAGGCGGACACCTCGCCCCAGCGCAGGCCGGTATAGGCGAGTAGCCGGATGAACAGGCCGTAATCGCCTGCGGCTTCGGCGAGGGCTTCGACCTGGACTTCGTCGAGGTAGACGTGATCGGACGGGGTGACCTTCGGCAGGGGGACGCCGGTGGCCGGGTTGAAGGCGATTCGGTGCGCCTTCACCGCGAAGCCCAGGACGCGGCTGAGGAC
>NZ_JBHSBB010000003.1:0-252608 GCF_042650325.1 Streptomyces polygonati
GAAGCCACTGAAGGCAAGAAGCCATAAGCCACACCCGGCCCTCCCGGGCCGCCCAACAACTTACGGAGAGAGCCATGACCACCGCACACGTACCGCACCCGAACCACACCCACCGGCACGGCCCCGACTGCGGTCACACCGCGATCCCGCACGACGGCCACATGGACTACCTCCACGACGGCCACCGTCACGCCCAGCACGAGGACCACTGGGACGACCACGGCCAGGACGACTCCTCCCGGCGCGACTCCCGCCAGGATTCCTGAGACCCGCGCGGTTCTCCGGCCTTCGGTGGACCCGGCGGCTCCGGCGGCCTCGGTGACCCCCGCCACCCCGCCGGCCGGAGTCAGGGAGCCGGGTGCCGGGGGTCGCCGGTCGCGGCGCCGGCCACGGTCGGGTGCACGGTGCGGACCGCGTCGGGGCTCCCTCCGGCGGTGCGGGCCGGGACACTCAGGGCCAGGACGGCGGTGTCGTCCTCCACTCCCTCGCCGAGGGCGTCCAGCAGACCGGTCACGGCGTCGACGACGCCGGCCGCCGTGCTCGGCGCGAGCGCGGCGGCGAAGTCCAGCAGCGCCTCGTCGCCGTAGCGGTCGCGGCCCGGTCCGGCGGTACGGGCCTCGGTGAGGCCGTCGGTGTAGAGCAGCAGCGTGTCGCCGGGAGCCAGCCGCACCGTGGCGGTGGCGATGTACGGATCGGGCAGCGCGCCGATGAGCTGGCCGCCGGGCAGCTGCACCTCCTCGACGCTCGCGTCGGCGCGGATGAGGAGGGCCGGCGGGTGGCCGCCGCCGGCCAGCGTGAGAGTGAAAGCCTGCGCGCAGCCCCCCGCTCCCGGGGCGCCCTCGGCCTGATCCGGCCGCCCGGGTCCGTCCGGGGTCAGCACCCCGAACAGCACCGTGCAGAAGCGCGGCATCAGCCCCTGGTACTCGAAGTTCAGCACCGTGTTGAGGTTGGCGACCACCGCGGCGGGCTCCGGGTCGTAGACAGCGGCGGCGCGCAGCGTGTAGCGGGCCAGCGAAGTGATCGCCGCCGCCTCGGCGCCCTTGCCGCAGACATCGCCGAGGAACAGCCCCCAGCTGCCGCCGGCCAGCGGGAAGAGGTCGTAGAAGTCGCCGCCGACCTGCTCGGTCGAGGCGATGCGGTAGTGGGCCGCGACCCGCATACCGGGCGGCGCGGTCAGCGTCGGGGGCAGCAGGGTGCGTTGCAGGGTGACGGCCAGCTGCTGCCAGCGGGCCCGCTCGCGCTCGGTCTGGTCGCGCGCCGCCTCGGCCGCCTCCCGGGCGGCCCGCGCCTCCTGGGTGGCGCGCAGCAGCTCGGTCTCGTAGGCGCGGCGGTCGCGGGCGTCGAAGACGGTGGTGCGGATCAGCAGCGGCCGCCCCTGGTGGCCGTGCTTGACGACGGAGGTGACCAGCACCGGCAGCCGGGTGCCGTCGGCGGCCCTGAGTTCCAGCGCTATGCCGCCCACCTCGCCCTGCATGCTCAGCAGCGGCGCGAAATGGGTCTCGTGGTAGATCCTGCCGCCGACGGTCAGCAGGTCGGCGAAGCGGCGGCGGCCGACCAGCTCCTCGCGGCGGTAGCCCAGCCAGTCCAGCAGGGTGGTGTTGACCTTGGCGATCTGCCCGTCGAGCAGGGTCGACAGATAACCGCAGGGGGCGTTCTCGTAGAGATCCTCGACGCTGTCCTCCAGCAGCGCGGAGAACGCCACCGCGTCGCTGGACGGCTCCGCGTGCGAGGCGTCGTCCCCGGTCGCGCACATATTCACCGCGGGGTCGTGACGAAGCCGGTGATCGCGGCGGCCGTGGCCTCGGGGGCGCTCAACTGCGGGCAGTGCCCGGTCGCTTCCAGGGTGACCAGCTCGCTCCCGGGGATCCTGGACCGGACGAACGCGCCCACGCCCGCCGGCGCTATGGCGTCGTTCGAGCACTCCACGATCAGCGTCGGCACCCGCACCCCGGCCAGGTCGGCCCGGTTGTCGGACCGGAAGGTCGTACGGGCGAAGACCCGCGCGACGGCCGGATCGGTGCGGCAGAAGCTGTTGGTCAGCTCCTCACCCAGTTCGGGACGGTCGGCGTTGCCCATGATGACCGGGGCCATCGCAGCTGACCAGCCGAGGTAGTTGCTCTCCAGCGACTCCAGCAGCTCATCGATGTCGGCCGCGCTGAAGCCGCCCCGGTAGCCGCGCTCCGGGTCGTCCACGTAACACGGCGAGGGCGTGAGCAGCACCAGCCTCTCGAACAGCTCGGGGCGGTCCACCGCGGCCAGCACGCCCATCATCGAGCTGACGGAATGCCCGACGAACGTCACGGGTCCGAGCGCGAGATCCTCGCAGATCCCCACGATGTCCGCCGCGTAGCCGTCCAGCCGCCCGTACCGCTCCTCGCTCCACGCCGACAGGTCCGACCGGCCGGCCCCCACATGGTCGAACAGCACCACCCGGAAGCGCCGCCGCAGTTCGGGCAGCACCAGCCGCCACATGTTCTGGTCGCACCCGAAGCCGTGTGCCAGCATCACCACCGGCCCGTCGTCCCGGCCGGTCACCACGACATTGTTCCGGCCGCGTACGTCCATGCCGAACATCCTTGTCATAGGGCGGGCCCGAATTCCCCTCGCAGTGACCGGAGTTCCCGGAGCCGGGGTGCCGGGGCGTTTCCGGTGGAGGTCGAGCCGCTGCGTATTCCCGGAAACACCCCGGCATGCTTCTCCTGTCCTCGATCGCCGGGCCCATCCCTCCCCGTACCGAAAACGTCGGCCGCACGCGACGGAGGGCGGCGCCCATCCCCAGGGGATGGGCGCCGCCCTCCGTACCGCACACCGCTGTTACGACCAGCGGTTACCACGAGCGGTTTCTACCATCGATACCAGCGATTTCTGCCGCCGCTGGAATGCGTGCCCCGCATGACGAAGCCCAGCACCCAGACGATCAGCACGATGACGGCGACCCACCACAGAATCTTGAGCGCGAATCCCGCGCCGAAGAGAATCAGTGCGAGCAGAAGAACGAGAAGCAACGGTCCCATGATTATCTACCTCCAGGAATCCGGCTTCCCCGGCGTGAACGTGTCATGCACTCGGGATTCGGTCCGCTGTCCGCTGTCCGTTGTCCGCCGCCGGCCGCCGGTCTCCACCGCCGGGGACCGCGGTCCCGATCCCCCCGCTGCTCGCCGAGCGCGTCCCCGGGGCCGTACGATCGGGGGCGACGAGGGTCGGCGCGGTCAGCCGATCGGCGGACAGATCCAGGCACTTCGGGGAGGCCGCAGCCGGTGCACGTGGAGCCGTTCGACCGCCCGGGACGCTTCTGGCGCGGCAATCTGCACACCCACTCGGACCGGTCCGACGGAGCGCTGCCGCCCGAGGAGGTCACGCGCCGCTATCGGGAGGCCGGTTACGACTTCCTGGCCGTCACCGACCACTTCCGGGCCGCGTACGGTTTCCGGCAGACGGACACCCGCGGCCTGCGGACGCCTTCCTTCACCACCATCCTGGGCGCCGAACTGCACGCCCCGCGCACCGAGTTCTCCTCGGAGTGGCACATCATCGCGGTGGGACTGCCGCTCGGATTCCCGCCGCCCGGCCCCGGCGAGACCGGACCGGAACTGGCCCGGCGGGCCCGGGCGGCCGGCGCGTTCATCGGCATGGCCCACCCGGCGGCCTCCCTGCTCACCTCCGCCGACGCCCGCAGCCTGGACGCCGCCCACGCCGTGGAGGTCTACAACGCCCTGGCGGCCCGCGAGGACCGCGGCGACAGCTGGCACCTGTGCGACGTACTGCTCGCCCAGGGCCACCGCCTCACCGCCTACGCGGCGGACGACGCGCACTTCCAGCCGCATGACCCTCCCGCCTGCGCCGCCTGGGTGCGGGTCCGCGCCGAGACCCTGGACCCGGCCGCGCTGCTCGCCGCCCTCAAGGCCGGCCACTACTACGCGAGCACCGGCCCCGAACTCCACGACATCCAGCTGCACGACGGCATGATCACGGTCCGCTGCTCCCCGGCCGCCAAGGTCCTGCTCACCGGTGGTGCCCCGGGGGCGCGCGTCGTGCGGGGCAGCGGGCTGACGGAATGCTCGCTGCCCCTGGAGGGGTTCACGACGGGAAGCGCCTACTGCCGTATCACCGTGGAGGATTCGTCCGGCGCCCGCGCCTGGAGCAACCCGATCCGCCTGGCGTAGCTCCCGGCGCGTCCAGCGGTCAGGCGACGGCCGCGGCTTCCGCGATCAGCTCGGCGTCCGGGGTGAGCTGGGGTGAGGCGAGGGTGACGGCGATGTTGACGGCCGCGACGATGGCGGCGATCAGCAGCCCGCGGTGGAAGCCGTCCACCAGCGACTGCTGGTGCGAGGCGCCTTCGGCGACGGCCGCGTTGGTGCGGGAGAGCGACAGCGTGGTGACGATGGCGAGGCCCAGCGCGCCGCCGACCTGGTAGAAGGCGGTCACCACACCGGAGGCCGCGCCGGCCTCATGGCGCTGGACATCCACCACCGCCGAGATCTGGGCGGGCACGCCGACGCCGATGATGCCGGTGCCGAACAGCAGCAGTCCGGGCAGCAGCGCGGTCGCGTAGCCGCCGTGGGCGTCGGCCGTCATCAGCAGGAAGAGCCCGGCCACGCCGAGCGCGGCGCCGCCCAACTGGACGCGCTGGGTGCCGAAGCGCTGGATCAGCGGGGTGCTGAGCACGGCGGCGGCGATGGCCGCGCCTCCCATCGGCAGGAAGTGGACGCCGGCCGCCAGCGCCGAGTCGCCGCGTACCTGCTGGAGGTAGAGCGAGGTCAGGAAGAACATGCTGAGGAAGGCCGCGCCGTTGAGCCCGAGCGCGATGCTCGACGTGGACAGGGCGCGGGAGCGGAACAGCCCCAGTGGTACCAGCGGCGCCTTCGCGCGGGCCTCGACCCGTACGAACGCCGCCAGCAGTATGACGCCGGCCGCCAGGAAGCCGATGACCTCCGGCGAGCTCCAGCCGGCCGGCTCGGCGCGCACGACGCCGTAGACGACGGCGAGCAGCCCGGTGGTGCCGAGCGCGGCGCCGGCCGCGTCGAAGGCCCGGTCCCCGGCGCGGGCCGCGGCGACGTGACGGACGAAGACCGGTGTGATGACCGTGATGACGGCGACGATCGGCACATTGACGAAGAACACCCAGCGCCAGTCGAGGCTGTCCACGAGCAGGCCGCCGGCCACCACACCGAGCGTGCCGCCCAGCCCGGCGAGGCCGCCCCAGACGCCCATGGCGATATTGCGCTGCCGGCCGTGCGGGAAGGTGACGGTCAGGATGGACAGCGCGGCCGGCGACAGCAGCGCGCCGCCCAGCCCCTGCACGGCGCGCGCGCCGATCAGCATGCCGGGGGAGGTCGCCAGGCCGGCCAGCAGCGACATCGCGCCGAAGAGGGCGAGCCCGATCACGAAGACCCGTCGTGATCCGAGCAGGTCGGCCATGCGGCCGCCGAGCAGCAGGAAACCGCCGAAGAGCAGGGTGTAGGCGCTGATCACCCACTGGAGGTTCTCGGCGGAGAAGTGGAGGTCGGTCTGGATGTCGGGGAGCGCGACGTTCACGATCGTCACGTCGAGCACCACGATGAACTGGGCGAATGCCAGTACGGCCAGGGTGGCCCAGGGGCTGCGTCGCATGAGTTACCTCGGGAGGGGTTGCGATGGGGACAAGTGGTCGCCGTCAAAGTCTGCGGCGTAAGCATACAACGTATACTGAAAAAGTCTACGCAGTACACTCATCCCAGTCGCCGGACGAGGAAAGGGGCTGCGGCCATGGGAGCCAAGGCACGGCTGAGCAGGGACGAACTGGTCTCCACCGCCCTCGCGCTGGCCGACGCGGAAGGTCTCGACGCGGTCACCACCCGCCGGGTCGCCCAGCACCACGGCGCGACACCGATGGCCCTCTACCGCCACTTCCGCGACAAGGAGGCGATCCTCGACGCGCTCGCCGAGCGGTTGCTGTCCCTGGTGACCGTTCCGGACCCGGACAGCCGCCCCTGGCACGAGCAGTTGCAGGAGGTGCTGGACGCCCTGCTGCCCGCGCTGCGCGAGCACCCGGAGGTCGCGGGCCTGGTCATGACCCGGATCCTCGCCTCCGAACCCGGCCTCGCGCTCACCGAGCGCACCCTCGCGCTGCTCGCCGAGGGCGGCTTCCCGGTGGACGAGGCGGCGGAGATCGCCAGCCAAGTGCTCTGCGCGCTGGTCACCCTGGCGATCTCCGAACCCGGCCGCACCGACGCCGACCGCGCCGCCCAGGACGCCCATGTCGAGGCCAAACGCGCCGCCCTGGCCACCCTGTCCCCGACCCGCTACCCGTACCTGGTGGCAGCGGCCGACTCGCTGGCCGGATGCGCGAGCCACGACCTCTACTACACCCGCGGCTCGGCCAGAATCATCGCCGGGATCCGGGCCGGCGCGCGTACGCGGTAGCCGATCCCCGAACCGATCCCCCAACCGATCCCCGAGCTGATCCCCGAGAACGAAGGGCGGTCCGATGACGACGGCGACACGCGGTGTGCTGGGGGTGGTGGCCTCGGCCGCCGGGGGAGTGCAGGCCCTCCGCGAGGGACTCGTGGAGCCCGCCCTCGCCCGGGGCTGGCGCGTGGCGGTGACCCTCACACCGACCGCAGGGGCCTGGCTCCGCCGGATGGGCGAGGTCGAGCCGCTGGAGCGACTGACCGGCCTCCCCGTACGCGACCAGCCCCGCTTCCCCGACCAGCCCCGCCCCCACCCACCCGTGGACTGCTACGTGGTGGCCCCGGCCAGCGCCAACACCGTCGCCAAACTCGCGTCCGGCATCGCCGACAACCAGGCCCTGACCCAAGTGTGCGAGGCCCTCGGCACCCCTCACCTCCCGGTCGTCGTCTTCCCCCAGGTCAACGCCGCCCACGCCCGCCACCCCGCCTGGCCCCACCACCTCGACACCCTCCGCCGGTCCCACGTCCGCCTCATCTACGGCCCAGCCATCTGGCCCCTCCACGAGCCCCGCGAGGCCCCGGCGGAACGCGAACTCCCCTGGGGCGCGGTACTGGACGCGGCCGAGCGGACCGCGTGAGCGGGGCAGGCAGACAGGGCGTGACCTGCGTCGTGCCCCTCCTCGGGTTCTTACGCCCCGCTCTCGACGCTCGCGGAGGCTTCGACGAGGTCGCTTTCTGGGGCGGAACCAAGCCGCCGACAACGATGCGCATCCAGTTGAAGGCCACCTGGACCAGCAACTCGACGCCCATGCCCCTGATGAGTACGGTCTCACCATTCGGCGCCGCGCGCTGCCGTCAAACCGCGACGGCAACCGGGACGCGTACAGCCTGTCCCGGGAGGAGAGCTTCCAGTTCAAGCGGACTCAGGGACGCGGCCGGCGCATCACGATCACCGGTGAACAGGCACGCGTCGTCGACAAGCGAGCGGGTAAGGAGCAGGCCAGCGGAAGTTTCGGCATCAGAAGACTCAGCAGCGGCCTGTCGACTCTGCCCAGACTGGGACCCGCGGACGGTGGAGACGAGGTCACCAGCGTCGTGAACCGCCTTTCTTCCTTCCGGGTGTTCGATGTCGATGTAGCAGCGGCACGCATGCCGACCCGACTGAGTGGGGCAAACCTCGGTGTGCTGTCCCCACACGCGGAGAATCTGGCGGCCTTTCTGATCTACCTGAGCGGACAGGAATCTGTCTGGGACAACCTGGTCGAGGATGCTCGAACCGTACTGCCCCAGTTGGAGAACATTGAGTTCGAAGAGACCGGAGGCTCGACGGACCGTCTCACCGTGGTCTTGCGTGAACACGGTCTTCGTCGCCTCACCCCGCTTGCCGACGCCTCATTCGGCACTGTTCGCCTTCTGGGCTTGCTCGCTCTCCTGTACGATCCCGCCCCTCCGGCCTTTACCCGTATCGAAGAGATCGACCACGGTCTGCATCCACAGGCCCTGGAACTGGTGGTCCAGCGTTTGCGTGAGGCTTCGGAGCACACTCAGCTCATTGTCGCCACGCACTCTCCCGCTCTGGTGAACCGGCTCCGTCCGGAGGAGTTCATCATGTGTGACCGCGATGAGTTCGGCGCCTCGATCATCCCGGCGCTGACTGTTGACGAGGTCAAGGAGATCGTTGAGGAATCGGGGGACCAGCCGCTCGGGGAGCTGTGGGTCTCCGGTGTGCAGAATGATTGCGAAATCCTGGCCGCCCTCATACGCGCACATCGTCCCGACGTGTGCGACGTCGCGAAGCTGGTACGTATCAACGATCCCGTTCGGCTGCGCAAGAAATCCGGTGCCGATCTCTCCGCGGCCGTGAAGGCACTCGTGGGCAAGGCCCGGGCGAAGGCTCTGCAACAGCGGGCCGCACTCCACGGAATCGTCGTCCACGAGGACTTCGACGGCTTCACCGGCGCCCGGTACTCCGGCGTACGTGCGTCGGTGTCCGCGGAACTGACGCGCCAAATCTCTCCTTGCGACGCGGTCTTCGCCCTGGCGGCTTGGGAGTCCGAAGCATGGATCCTGCTCTTCCCGGACGCTTTCACCCGGGTCCACCCGCGCTGGAAAGCGCCGTCTTCCCTGAGCGACAAGGACACCGGCCGGATCGAAGGCCCGAAGGAGAAGCTGAAGCACGGACTCGGCATTCCGACGTGCCGGGAGAGCGATGGCCCTCGGGTGGCACGAGCGGCACACGAGTACGGACTGGTCGGCAAGCCGAAGGGCTCGAACCGTTCCTACGATGATTTCGTCGCTGATCTCGAAGGGGCGTGGATCTGAACCCCTCCGGGTTCGGCGAGGGGTTCCGGGCGTCACCGCGGCCCTTCTTTTCGCCCGGAACACTTTTCAGAAGTCAGACCTCTCACGCCCCGCGTCCCGCGGCCACACCATGTCCACCGGGATGCCCGCCGCTCGGGCTTCGAGGACCGCGTCGGCGGTGCCGCCGCCCTTGCCGGTGGGGGGTTGGCCGTTCCAGATGGCGATGAGGCGGTCGGGACCGGCGTACGCGGCGAGCAGGTCGCGGAGGGCGGCCCGGATCAGGGGGACGGAGGCGTCCGTCAGGTCGATGTGGCCGGTCACGGCGAGCGTCGGCACGGCGTCCTCTTCTTCGGTCCAAGGAAGTCCAAGAAAGGCGAAGAAAGGCGAAGAAAGCCGTCGACCCCCGCCGTCTCATGGCGGGGGTCGACGGCCTCGCGTCGTGGACATCTCCGGGGGAGCGGGGCCCGGGTGCGGGCCCGGGCGGCCTAGATGTCGAAGTAGAGCTCGAACTCGTGCGGGTGCGGGCGGAGCTGGATGGGGGCGATCTCGGCGGTGCGCTTGAAATCGATCCAGGTCTCGATCAGGTCGGCGGTGAAGACGCCGCCGGCCTGGAGGTAGTCGTTGTCACCCTCGAGGGCGGTGAGGACGGCGGGGAGGGAGGTCGGGACCTGGGGGACGCTCGCGTGCTCTTCCGGGGCGAGTTCGTAGAGGTCCTTGTCGATCGGCTCGGCGGGCTCGATCTTGTTCTTGACGCCGTCCAGGCCGGCCAGCAGCAGGGCCGAGAAGGCCAGGTACGGGTTGGAGGACGGGTCCGGGGCGCGGAACTCGACGCGCTTGGCCTTCGGGTTGGAACCGGTGATCGGGATACGCATCGCGGCCGAGCGGTTGCGCTGCGAGTAGACCAGGTTGACCGGGGCCTCGAAGCCGGGGACCAGGCGGTGGTAGGAGTTCACCGTCGGGTTGGTGAAGGCCAGCAGGGAGGGGGCGTGCTTGAGGATGCCGCCGATGTAGTAGCGGGCGGTGTCGGACAGGCCCGCGTAACCGGCCTCGTCGTAGAAGAGCGGGTTGCCGCCCTGCCACAGCGACTGGTGGACGTGCATACCGGAGCCGTTGTCACCGAAGATCGGCTTGGGCATGAAGGTCGCGGTCTTGCCGTTACGCCAGGCGACGTTCTTCACGATGTACTTGAAGAGCATCAGGTCGTCGGCGGCGGCCAGCAGCGTGTTGAACTTGTAGTTGATCTCGGCCTGGCCGGCCGTGCCCACCTCGTGGTGCTGGCGCTCGACCTGGAGGCCGGAGGCTTCGAGCTGGAGCGAGATCTCGGCGCGCAGGTCGGCGAAGTGGTCGACCGGCGGGGTCGGGAAGTAGCCGCCCTTGTAACGGACCTTGTAACCCCGGTTGTCCTCGACCGCTCCGGTGTTCCAGGCGCCGGCCTCGGAGTCGATGTGGTAGAAGGACTCATTCGCCCGGGTGGCGAAGCGCGCGCTGTCGAAGACGTAGAACTCGGCCTCGGGGCCGAAGTACGCCGTGTCGGCGATGCCGGTGGACTTGAGGTACGCCTCGGCCTTCTTCGCCACGTTCCGCGGGTCACGGCTGTACTGCTCGCCGGTGATCGGGTCGTGGATGAAGAAGTTGATGTTGAGCGTCTTGTCCTTGCGGAACGGGTCGACCCGGGACGTGGAGAGGTCGGCCCGCAGCGCCATGTCCGACTCGTGGATCGCCTGGAAGCCGCGGATGGACGACCCGTCGAAGGCAAGTTCATCGGTCGGGTCGAACGAGGACACCGGGACCGTGAAGTGCTGCATGACGCCGGGCAGGTCACAGAACCGGACGTCGACGAACTTGACGTCCTCGTCCGAGATGAACTTCTTGACGTCGTCGGCGTTCTGGAACATCCAACTCCTCCTAGGCCCGGCCCCGGGGGTCGGGTTGGCGATCGAGGTGCGGCCAGTGCGGTGGCGCACACTGCCCCGACCATAGAGATCAGGGATTTCTCCAGCATGACCCATTTGTTTCTGAGGTGTTAACCGCTACGCCGAAGCCCTGGTACCCGGGCGGTAGGACCCCTCTTACGGGGGGTTACCGTGGACGCGTGGACAACAGGGAAGTCATCGGATCGTGGTTGTCGGGGCCCCGCGCGGCAGCCGAAGACATGGGCGTCGAATTCGGCTACCGCGGCGAGCGGCTCGGCCTCCCCGAGGAGGGCCCCGGATCGATCGCACCGGTCGGCCGCCGCCTGGTCGCCGTGTTCATCGACTGGATTCTGTGCGTGCTGATCGCATACGGCCTGATCGCGCACCGTGACTACAACGCGTCCAATCCGTGGGCGCTCGCGCTGTTCGCCGCGCTGAGCCTGGTGAGTCTGGCGCTGGTCGGCAGCACCCCGGGAAAGCGGCTGCTGCGGCTGCGCGTGGTGCGCCTCGACGGCGGGCGGCTGCTGCCGCTGGGAGTGCTCATCCGTACGGTGCTGCTGCTGCTTGTCGTCCCCGCCGTCATCTGGGACCGCGACACCCGCGGCCTGCACGACAAGGCGGCCGGCGCCGTACAGATCCGCATCTAGCAGCCCGAGGCGTCCGCCGACGGAAGAGGGCCCGGACGCCCGCGCCGGGCGTCCGGACCCTCGCTGCCAGAAGAGCGGAACCGCTCAGCGGCCCCTCGGCATCCGCATGCCCCGCGGCATCGGACCCTTCGGGATCGGCATATTGCTCATCAGATCGCCCAGCGCGCGCAGCCGGTCGTTGACCTCGGTGGTCTTCGGGCCGCTCAGCGTGCGGGGCAGCCGCATCAGCGTGGTGCGGATCTTCTTCAGCGGCAGCTCGCCCTCGCCGTTGCCGACGATGAAGTCGTGCACCGGCACGTCGTAGACGACCCGGGCGACCTTCCTCTTCTCGGCGGCCAGCAGGCCCTTGACCCGGTTCGGGTTGCCCTCGCCGACCAGCACCACGCCGGCCTTGCCGACGGCCCGGTGCACCACGTCCTGGCTCTTGTTCATCGTCACCGCGGGGGTGACGGTCCAGCCCTTGACGTTCTGCAGCACCGCGGCGGCGGCGCCCGGCTTGCCTTCGAGCTGCCCGAAGGCGGCCCCCTCGGCGCGGCGGCCGAAGACGACCGCCATGGCGAGAACCGCCAGCAGGACGCCGAGGATGCCGGCGTAGATGGGGTGGCTGATCAAGAAGCCGATGGCGAGGATGACACC
Organism: Streptomyces polygonati; assembly: GCF_042650325.1. Taxonomy (NCBI): domain Bacteria; kingdom Bacillati; phylum Actinomycetota; class Actinomycetes; order Kitasatosporales; family Streptomycetaceae; genus Streptomyces; species Streptomyces polygonati. The sequence continues at coordinate 11,887 of NZ_JBHSBB010000003.1, forward strand.
GAAGGTGACGATTCCCACAGCCGCAATGACAAGCCCGATCTTGGAATCGGCCTGCCTGGTCATCTTGTAGGTCTGGACGATCTGCTTCAGACGTCCAGGGTTCTCGGATGTTTCCTTCCTCGCCATGCAGAAAAGGATACGTGGCCTGTCGGTACGCCGTCACCGCGGGCACCGACCGGTCACCGGCCGATCCCCGGGCCGATCACCGGCCCGTCAAGGACCGGCGCACCGGCCGACCGGCGTCAGCGCGGGCCGAGCGCCCCGCTCATCAGCGCGGCCATCTCGTGCTCGGCCTCCCTGCGGTCCCTGGCCCGCTGCCGGTCGGCGACCACGGCGGCCCAGGCGTTGCGCCGGGCGGTCTGCTGGCCACCGCTGAGCAGGAACGACTCCACGGCCCGCAGCGCGCCGGAGACAGGGGCGTGCGGGCGTACGACGCGCAGCGGGGCAACGTGCACGGGCCTGGACGGCATGGCGTCCCCTTCAAAGTCAAAAGTCAGCTGATACGGCGATGCGATGAAACCAGCCTCACCACAATGTGTTACCAGCCGGTGACCACTCGGTCAAACTCATATGAAAAGCCTCACGGCCGTTACGCCAGCGTCTGCGCGCGGCGGTCCACCGCCTGCTGGAACAGCCGTCCGGCGCGGTACGACGAGCGCACCAGCGGCCCGGACATCACCCCGGCGAAGCCGATCTCCTCGGCCTCCTCCTTCAGCTCCACGAACTCCGCGGGCTTCACCCACCGCTCCACCGGGTGGTGCCGCACGGTCGGCCGCAGGTACTGGGTGATGGTGATCAGCTCGCAGCCGGCGGCGTGCAGGTCCTCCAGCGCCTGGCTGATCTCGGCGCGCTCCTCGCCCATGCCCAGGATCAGGTTGGACTTGGTGACCAGACCGGCCGCGCGGGCCCGGGTGATGACCTCCAGCGACCGCTCGTAGCGGAAGGCCGGGCGGATCCGCTTGAAGATCCGCGGCACCGTCTCCACGTTGTGCGCCAGCACCTCGGGGCGGGAGCCGAAGACCTCGGCGAGCTGGTCCGGCTCGGCGTTGAAGTCGGGGATGAGCAGCTCGACCTTGGTACGGCCCTCGGCGCGCTCCGCGGTCATCGCGTGGATCTGCCGGACCGTCTCGGCGTACAGCCAGGAACCGCCGTCCGGCAGGTCGTCGCGGGCGACACCGGTGATGGTCGCGTAGTTGAGGTCCATGGTGACCACGGACTCACCGACCCGGCGCGGCTCGTCGCGGTCCAGGGCGGCCGGCCTGCCGGTGTCGATCTGGCAGAAGTCGCAGCGCCTGGTGCACTGGTCGCCGCCGATCAGGAAGGTCGCCTCGCGGTCTTCCCAGCACTCGTAGATGTTGGGGCAGCCGGCTTCCTGGCACACGGTGTGCAGGCCCTCGCTCTTGACGAGTTTCTGCATCTGCGTGTACTCGGGGCCCATCTTCGCCCGGGTCTTGATCCATTCGGGCTTGCGCTCGATGGGGGTCTGGCTGTTACGGACCTCGAGGCGCAGCATCTTGCGTCCGTCGGGTGCGACTGCGGACACGACCGGCTCCCTAAAGCTTTGATTCTTCGGCGAACACCAGCGTACGCCCGTGATTCCTACGGCTCCACAACGAACCAACCAGCGGCCTCGCGGGTGCATTCCCGGCCGACCCGCCGGCTCGCGCCAGCCCGGGCCGGCTCACACCGCGCGGGGCAGCGGCACCGCCGACGCCAGCACGCCGGCCAGATGCTTCTCCACCACCGGCAGCACCTCGGCGACCGGGACCGTACGCCCCAGCTCCGCCGAGAGCGAGGTGACGCCCGCGTCCCGGATCCCGCACGGCACGATCCGGTCGAACCAGGTGTTGTCCGGGTCGCAGTTGATCGCGAAGCCGTGCATGGTCACGCCCTTGGCGACGCGGATGCCGATCGCGGCGAGCTTGCGGTCCTCGTGGCGCTGCCCGGCGTTGGAGGGGGCGTACTCGGGGCCGTTCAGCCGCGGGTCGAACTCGTCGTCCGCCAGCCGGGGGTCGAAGTCGAGCGTCAGGCCGCCGGTGCGGGCCCGCACCGGGTCCCCGAGCACCCACACCCCGCTGCGCCCCTCCACCCGGCTGGTCTCCAGGCCGAAGTCGGCGGCGGTACGGATCAGCGCCTCCTCCAGCCGCCGCACATGGGCGATCACGTCGACCGGCCGGGGCAGCTTCAGGATCGGGTAGCCGACGAGCTGGCCGGGGCCGTGCCAGGTGATCTTGCCGCCGCGGTCGACGTCCACCACCGGGGTGCCGTCCAGCGGGCGTTCGCTGTCGGCGGTACGGCGGCCCGCGGTGTAGACCGCGGGGTGTTCGAGCAGCAGGCAGGTGTCCGGGATCTCGTCCGCGAAGCGCGCCGCGTGCACGCGGCGCTGCTCCTGCCAGGCCTCGCGGTACTCGACGGCGCTGGCGCCGAACCCCAGGTGAACGAAGTCCAGCTCACTCACGACGACTCCTTCTGCTGTGCCCCTCGGTGGCGCCGGCTGTGGGTCTCACAAGGCGCTCCGTTCACTGTACGGCGGCGCCGGCGCCGCACCGCGGGCCGGTCGGCCCCCCTCCGCTCCCCGGCCGCTTCCCGCCGGCTCCGGTCCTGTCCTGTCCGGTCCTGTCCGGTCCGGTCTACGGCCCTACGGACCGTGCGGTCCGGGCCGCCAGCACGCCCCTGTTGTCCCCCATTCGGGCGAATATGCCGTTCTTACGGTGAACTTCTCGGCACAGACCGTTACATTCACGCCGATCGTGAGATTCGAAGATTCCGAGCGGAATCCGAGCGGAAGTGGACCGCACTGCCGATGACGGACCATGCCACGCAGCGAACCCCTGACCGCCCGGACCGCCCCGACAGCCCGGTCGCCGGTCAGCAGGGCCCGGCCGAGCCCGACCGCCCGGACCAGCCGAGCAGGGCGGGCCGTACGACCCCTGAGACCCCCGCGGCCCGTTCCGGCCGGTCGCACAACTCCACCCGTCCGAACAGCAGACTCGCCGCGCTGATCGCCGAAGCGGGCTTCTCCAACGCCGGGCTCGCCCGCCGGGTGGACCAGCTCGGCACCGAACACGGCCTCGACCTGCGCTACGACAAGACCTCCGTCACCCGCTGGCTGCGCGGCCAGCAGCCCCGGGGCACCACCCCGGCGCTGATCGCCGAGGTGTTCACCCAGCGGCTGGGACGACGGCTGTCCGCCCAGGACCTCGGACTCGACGCGGTCGCGCCGGTCTACGCGGGGCTGGAGTACGCGGCCACCCCCGGCGAGGCGGTGGACATCGTCAGCGGGCTGTGGCGCAAGGACACCGGCAACCAGACGGAGCTGCGCAAGATCGCCTTCACCCCGGCCGGACTCGTCGTGCCCAGCCGGGACTGGCTGATCGGACGGGAGGACGACACGGTGGTGGCACCGGACGCCCGGAACCCCGATCCGGCGGCCCGGGTGCCGACCCAGAGCAGAGGCCATGAACTCCCGGCGCTGCCGCCCCAGGGACCCCAGGGCGCCGTGGACCCGGTCGAGCCGGGCAGCGCCCGTGTCACGCGGCCCGAGGCGGCGCGGCAGCGGATCGGCGCCGGCGACATCGCCGCGGTCCGCGCGGTCGGCGACCTCTTCCGCAGCCTCGACGACGCCTACGGCGGCGGCCACGCCCGTCAGGCCCTGGTCCGCTATCTGGAGCACGAGGCCGAGCCGATGCTGCGCGGCAGTTACGGCGAGGCGCTGGGCCGCCGTCTGTTCGCCGCCGTCGCCGACCTGACCCGGCTGGCCGGCTGGACGTCGTACGACATCGGCGCCCACGGGCTCGCCCAGCGCTATTTCGTCCAGGCGCTGCGGCTCTCGCAGGCCGCGGGGGACCGGGTGTACGGCGGCTATGTGCTGGTCACCATGAGCAGGCAGGCGGTCTACCTCGGACACGGGCGCGAGGCCGTCCAGCTCGCCCGGGTCGCCCAGCAGGGCGTCGGTACGGGCGCCCCGGCCGTCGTGCAGGCGATCCTGCACGCCGCCGAGGCGCGCGGGCACGGCCTGCTGGGCGAGGCCCGCTCGTGCGCCGCCGCGCTGGCCCGCTCCGAGCGCGCTCTGTCGGTGGCCCGGGGCGGCGACGAGATCCCCGGCTGGGCCCGCTTCTTCGACGAGGCCCAGCTCGCCGACGAGTTCGGGCACTGCCACCGCGACCTCCAGCAGTGGCGTACGGCGGCGCAGCACGCGGAGCGCTCCCTCCAGCTGCGTTCCCCGGCCTACGCCCGCAGCCGGCTGTTCTCCCGTACGGTCCTGGCGTGCGCCCGCCTCGGCCTCGGCGAACTGGACATCGCCTGCGGCCACGGCACCGAGGTGGCCAAGCAGGCGGCCGACATGAGGTCGCTGCGGGCGGCGGAGTACGTCCGCGACTTCGGCCGCCGGCTGGAGCCGTATCGCGACACGGCGGCGGCGCGGGCGTTCTACGACCGGTTGGCGGCGCTGCGGCAGTGAGCGTCCTCGACGGGCCGGGCCGGATCGGGCCCGGCCCGGGTCACGGGAGCGCGGCGCCCTCAGGAGCCCGCCGCCGCCACGAGCGCGTCGAGGACGCGCCTCGTGTCGGCCTCCGTGGTGCGCCAGTTGGAGAAGGCGGCGCGCAGGGCCGGGGCGCCCGCGTAGACGGTGGGGGTGAGGAAGGCCTCGCCGGAGGCGGTCACCGCGCTGCTGAGGGCGGCGAGCCGGGCAGGGGTGGGGCGGTCGGCGAGGGTGAAGCAGACGACGTTCAGGCGGGCGGGGGCGAGGACGCGGAAGGCGGGGTGGGCGTCGAGGGCGGCGGCCAGGGAGGCGGCCGAGGCCGTGTTGCGGACGACGATCTCGCGATGGCCTGCCGCGCCGTACGCCGCGAGGGTGAGCCAGGCGGGCAGGGCGCGCAGGCGGCGGGAGTTCTCCGGGGTGAGGTGGAGGAAGTCGGGGTCGGCGGGGTCGGGAGCGCCGAGATACGGGGAGGCGTTGTGGAAGACGGCGGTCTGGAGTTCGAGGTGGCGGGTGAACTGGACCGCCGAGTCATAGGGGACGTTGAGCCATTTGTGCAGGTCGACGCAGACTGAGTCGGCCAGGTCGAGCCCGGCCGTGAGGTGGGCGTGCGCCGGCGAGAGGGCGGCGAAGCCGCCGAAGGCGGCGTCCACGTGCAGCCAGAAGTCGAAGCGGTCCCGGAGCGCGGCTATGGCCCGCAGATCGTCGAAGTCGACGGTGTTGACGGTGCCGGCGTTCGCCACCACGATCGCCGGCCGGCCGTCCAGCGCCGCCAGCGCGGCGGCCAGCGCGTCCACGTCGACCGCCTCCCGCCCGGGCAGCGTCGGTACGGTACGCAGCCGCTCGCGCCCGATCCCCAGCACCGACAGCGCCTTGCCGACGCTGGAGTGCGGGCTGCCGGACAGCACCTCGACCGGGCCGAGCGCGGCGGCGCCCGCCTCGGACACGCGCACGCCGAGCCGCCTGCCCACCCACTCCCGGGCGATGGCCAGCCCGACGGTGTTCGACATCGACGCCCCGCTGACGAAGGCGCCGTGGTGGGCCGCGCCGAGGCCGAACAACTCCCGCAGCCAGCCCAGTGTTTCCTTCTCCAGCTCGGCGGCGCAGGAGTCGCCGCCGGACGCGGCGTTCTGGTCGAAGGCGGCGGTGAGCCAGTCTCCGGCCAGGCCCGCGGGGGTGGCGCCGCCGGTGACGAAGCCGAGATAGCGCGGCCCGGCGCTCGCCGACAGCCCTTCTTCCCACCGGGCGCCGAACTCGGCCAGCGCGCCTTCGAGGCCTTGCCCCTGGGCGGGCAGCCCCACCGCCTTGCTGACGGCCCGCCACTCCACGTGCGCGACGGGCCGTTCGGCGAGCCCGGTCAGGAAGCGGGTGGCGTACTCCCGGGTCATACCGAGCAGTTCGGGCAGCCGGGCCAGGTCGTCGGCGAGCAGAGCATCCATGAAGGCACCCTAGGCACCGCCCGCACCCGATGTCCCGGTCCACTTGCCCCCGAGTGGCCCCCGAGTGGCCCCCTGAGCCCCCCAGCCGCCCTCCCGGCCCGGCTCCGGCCCCGGGCCGCCCCCACCAGCGCACGGACCGCGCAGGCCCCCGTACGCGGCCCCGGCGGCCGGGGCGCACAGGCTCTACGCCTCCAGTGCCGCGCCGATGGCCTGGTCGATCTCCGGGAACGCGAAGGCGAAGCCGGAGTCCAACAGCCGCCTGGGGCGGACGCGTTGGCTGCTCAGTACGTCGCCGGCGAACTCGCCGAGGGCGACGCGCAGTACCGGCGCCGGGACGGCGGCGAGGGTGGGGCGGTGCAGGGCGCGGCCCATCGCCGCGGTGACCTGGCTGTTGGTGAGGGGCTCCGGGGCGGTGAGGTTGACCGGGCCCGACAGGCGGTCGTCGTCGATGATGTGCCGCAGGGCGGCGATCTCGTCGTGCAGGGCGATAAAGCTCCAGTACTGCCGCCCGCTGCCCATCCGGCCGCCCAGTCCGGCCCGGAAGACCGGGAAGAGCCGTCCCCAGGCGCCGCCCCGGCCGGACACCACCAGGCCGGTGCGGGCGTGCGCGGTGCGGATGCCCGCCGCGCGGGCCGGAGCGGCGGCGGCCTCCCACTGCTGGACCAGGTCGGCCAGGAAGCCGTCGCCGGCCGGGCTGTCCTCGTCCACCCAGGAGTCGCCGGTGTCGCCGTAGAAGCCGATGGCGCTGCCGCACAGCAGCAGCCGCGGCGGGGTGTCGAGGGAGGCCGCCGCGCGGGCGATGGTGTCGGTGCCGCGTACCCGGCTGTCCCGCAGCACCTTCTTGCGGGCCTCGGTCCAGCGCCGGTCGCCGATGCCGGCGCCCGCCAGGTGGACGATGGCCTCGCAGCCGGTCAGCCCGGCGGTGTCCACGGTGCCGCCGTCCGGGTCCCAGCGCACTTCGTCGTCCCCGCCGGGCACCCGCCGCACCAGCCGGACGACGTCGTGGCCGTCCGCGCCGAGGGAGCGGACGAGCGTGGAGCCGATCAGTCCTGAGGCGCCGGTGACTGCGATACGCATGGGGGCCATTGTGCAGGGCCCGGCGCCGACGGCGCGTCAGGCACGGCGGGCACCGCGGGAGCCGGCGGCCCGGACCCCGGCGGACCCGCGCCGGTGCCAGGGCCGGTGCCGGGGCCCGCCCCGGGCGGCCCGCTCAGGCGAAACGCGCCCACAGCCGCGGAAAGCGCTCCGCCAGCAACCGCTCGTCGTCCATGTCGATCGGATCGCCCTCGGGCGCGTCCGGCTCCGGCAGACCGAGGTCGGGCAGCCGGACGGCGGTCAGTTGCTCGTACGCCTCGTCCGCCGCGTAGCCGATCTCCTCGGCGTCGCCGTCCGTCTCCGGGTCGAAGTCCTCGGCCAGCACGGCCAGGTCGTCCGGGGAGTTCAGGGCGCCCTCGAAGACATGGCGGCCCTGGGCGATCAGCCAGCAACGGAAATAGTCGAAGGACTCGTCGTCCGCGCCGCCCAGCATGATGTCGGCGGCGGCCCACAGGTCCCAGCGGAAGGCCCGGCTGAAGCGGGTCTCGAAATGCCGGGCGAAGTCGATGACCGCGTCCGGATCGAGCTGGGCCAGCCGGTCGACGAGCAGATCCGCATGCTCCTCCGGATCGCCGTCCGCGTCCTCGCGGGTACTGTCGACGATCTCCCAGAACTCCGTCTCGTCCATCACGCGTCCAGCTTCCCGGTTGCCGCTCCGGCACGCACGCGGAGCGCCCCGGTTACACCCGTGTCGTTACGATCTTCCCAGGACCGCCAGGTCGTCCCGGAGTCCCCGGCATGTGCCGGAACACGTCAGCGTACCCGTAGCTTGAGCTGGTAGATCACCGTACGCCGCCGGGGCCGGAAGCCCAGCGCCGTGTTGACGGCCAGCATGTGCCGGTTGTCGTCGGCGTTGTCCGTCATGACCTCGGTGATCTCCGGGTAACGGGATCGCGTCAGCCGCAGCATCTCGGCCTTCATCCACAGGCCGAGTCCGTGGCCGCGGTGGCCGGGCAGCGCCGCGGTGTCGTACTGCTGGGCGATCCCGGAGCCGTCGGCGGGCAGCACCAGCTCGGTGTAGCCGGCCACCGAACCGTCCGCCTCGGCGAGCGCGGCCACCGTCAGCAGCCGCTCACCGCGCCGGGCGACGACCCGCGCGGACTCGCGGACCCGCTCCTCGTCCCACTCGGCCGGTCCGAAGTCGACCGCGCCCACCGGCATGTCGGCCATGCCCTGCTTGGCGCGGGCCAGACCGGCCGCCAGCGGGTCCGGGACCACCCCTTCCCAGGAGGTCAACCGATAGCCGGGATGGGGGAGTTGGGGCAGCTTGGCGATCTGCTCCGGCAGCTCGTCCAGTACCAGGCGCAGCCAGCTCATCCGCAGCACGGGATGGAAGTCGCGGGTGGCCAGAAAGCTCTCGCCGGAGCTGCGGGCCACCACCTCGGTGGCCAGGCTGCGGCAGCCCGCGTCGGTGGCCGCCTCGGTGACGGTCGCCAGCAGCCGGGAGCCCGCGCCCATCCGCCGGTGCGCCGGATGGACCGTCAGCTCCACCTCGGCGAGCTGCTGGCGGGCCGGCTCGGTGAACAGCCGCAGCCGCGCGGTCGCCACCGGGTCCGCGCCGGAACCGCGGACCAGCCACAGCACCTGCCGGTAGGCGCTGCCGCTCGTGGTCAGCGCGGCCCGCAGGGCGTCCTCGGAGGGTATGGGGTCGCCCGGCCGGTCGTGCGCGAGCGCGGCGGCCTGGACCCGGTGCCAGGCACGGAAGTCTTCGGCGGTGGGAGCCGTCAGCGGGCTTGGGTTGGCAGCCATCGGGGGGACCGTAACCGCTGGTGCCGGAGGCCCGCAATCCCTTTCGGGCCGGTAGATTCGCCGTGACCGGCCCGATCACCTCCTGCCCGGCTGCCACAGGTGTCACAGAAGCGGTCGATAACGGTGTCCTGCATGTTTCGCGGCCCGTAGCGCCGCGGCGCGGGGCCCCGGGGATCATCCCGCGTTCACCGCGCGTTCGTCCCGCGCGGTGCGCAGGACGGCGTACGACGGGGGGTCGGTCCGCCGTACGCCGCCCTGCGTGTGCTGTCTGCGCCATCCGCCGCGGCGACGGACGGCGCAGCGGGGATCACAGTCCGTAGCGCACGGCCGCTTCCTTGACGGTCTGGGCGCGGACCTCGCCGCGCCGGGCCAGCGCCGCGAGGGTCTGGACCACCAGCGACTGCGGGTCCACCCCGAAGTGGCGGCGGGCGGCGTCCCGGGTGTCGGACAGGCCGAACCCGTCGGTGCCGACCGAGGTCCAGTCCTGCTGGACCCAGGGGGCTATCTGGTCCGGCACGGCCCGCATCCAGTCGCTGAAGGCGATGACCGGCCCGGGAGCGCCCTCCAGCGCGCGGGTCACGTACGGCACCCGCTCGTCGCCGCGCAGCCCGGCCGCGTCGCACTCCAGCGCCTCGCGCCGCAGCTCGGTCCAGGACGGCGCGGACCATACGTCGGCCGCCACCCCCCAGTCCTCGGCGAGCAGCCGCTGGGTCTCCAGCGCCCAGTGGATGGCGGTGCCGGAGGCCAGCAGCTGGGCCCGGGGCGCGCCGGCCGGCACGGTGACCGAGCCCTCGGCGGTGCGGTAGCGGTACAGGCCCTTGAGGATGCCCTCCTCGACGCCCTCGGGCATGGCCGGCTGGATCTTCGGCTCGTTGTAGACCGTCAGGTAGTAGAAGACGTCCTCGGCCTCGGGGCCGTACATCCGCCGCAGGCCCTCGCGGACGATCACCGCGACCTCGTACGCGAACGCCGGGTCGTAGGAGATCGCCGCCGGGTTGGTGGAGGCGATCAGGTGCGAGTGGCCGTCCGCGTGCTGGAGGCCCTCACCGGTCATCGTGGTCCTGCCCGCGGTGGCGCCGATCACGAAGCCGCGGCCCAGCTGGTCGGCGAGCGCCCAGAACTGGTCGGCGGTCCGCTGGAAGCCGAACATCGAGTAGAAGATGTAGAACGGGATCATCGGCTCGCCGTGCGTGGCGTACGACGTGGCCGCGGCGGTGAAGTCGGCGAGCGAACCGGCCTCGGTGATCCCCTCGTTGAGGATCTGGCCGTCCTTCGCCTCCTTGTAGTAGAGGAGTTGGTCGCGGTCCACCGGGTCGTAGGTCTGGCCCTTGGGCGAGTAAAGGCCCGCCGACGGGAAGAGCGACTCCATGCCGAAGGTCCGGGCCTCGTCGGGCACGATCGGCACCCAGCGGCGTCCGGTCTCCTTCTCCCGCATCAGGTCCTTGACCAGCCGGACGAACGCCATCGTGGTGGCGATCTCCTGGCCGCCGGAGCCCTTCTCCAGCGACGCGAAGGGCTTGTCGGGCGGCATCGGCAGCGGTTTGGTGACGACCTTGCGGGCCGGGGCCGGACCGCCGAGGGCCGCGCGCCGCTCCCGCAGATAGCGCATCTCGGGGGAGTCCTCACCGGGGTGCCAGTACGGGACCACGTCAGCGTCCAGCGCGCTGTCCGGGATCGGCAGCTCCAGCAGGTCGCGCATGGTGCGGAACTGCGCGCCGGTGAGCTTCTTCATCTGGTGGTTGGCGTTGCGGGACTCGAAGCCGGCGCCGAGCGTGTAGCCCTTCACCGTCTGCGCGAGGATCACCGTCGGGGCGCCCTTGTGCTCGACGGCCGCGCGGTAGGCCGCGTACACCTTGCGCGGCTCGTGCCCGGCGCGGGAGACCTGGAAGAGCTCCAGCAGCTTGGCGTCGGACAGCCGGGCACCGATCGCGCGCAGCGAGGCGTCCGCGCCGAAGAAGTGCTCGCGCACATAGGCGGCGTCCCGGGTGGCGTACGTCTGGAACTGCGCGTCGGGGGTCTCCCGCAGCCGCCTGAGCAGCGCGCCGTCGAAGTCCTGGGCGATCACCTCGTCCCAGGCCACGCCCCACAGCGCCTTCACGACGTGCCAGCCGGCCGCGCGGAACTGCGCCTCCAGCTCCTGCACGATCTTGAAGTTGGGGCGGACCGGGCCGTCGAGACGCTGCAGATTGCAGTTGATCACGAAGGTCAGATTGTCCAGGCCCTCACGCCCGGCCAGCGCCAGGGAGGCGGTCGACTCGGGCTCGTCCATCTCGCCGTCGCCGAGGAAGGCCCAGACCCGCGAGCCCGAGGTGTCCTTGATGCCGCGGTGCTCCAGATAGCGGTTGAAGCGCGCCTGGTAGATCGCGGACAGCGGGCCGAGGCCCATGGAGACGGTCGGGAACTCCCACAGCCACGGCAGCCGCCGCGGGTGCGGGTAGGAGGGCAGGCCGTCACCGCCGGCCTCCTGGCGGAAGCGGTCGAGCTGGCCCTCGGAGAGCCGTCCGTCGAGGAAGGCGCGGGCATAGATGCCGGGGGAGGCGTGGCCCTGGAGGTAGAGCTGGTCCCCGGAGCCGTCCTCCTTGCCGCGGAAGAAGTGCTGGAAGCCCGTTTCGTACAGCCAGGCGGCCGAGGCGAAGGTGGCGATGTGGCCGCCCAGGCCCTGCCGGCTGCCGCGGGTCACCATCGCGGCGGCGTTCCACCGGTTCCAGGCGGTGATCCTGGCCTCCAGCGCCTCGTCGCCCGGGTAGGCGGGCTCGGCGGAGGTCGGGATGGTGTTGATGTACTCCGTCTCCAGAAGCGGCGGCAGCGCCACCTCGGGCGCGGCGGACTCCAGGGTGCGACGCATCAGGTACGCGGCCCGGTGCGGACCTGCGGACGCGGTGACAGCCGCGAGCGAGGCGCGCCACTCGGCGGTCTCTTCCGGGTCGCGGTCCGGGATCTGGTCGAGCTGACTCAGCCGTGGTCGGCGTACGTCGTCGTCGGGCATGGGGTGCCGCCTTCCGAACGGAGGGAGGGATGGAGAGTGCGAGTTCACTTGGTCGGCATGACAGGGCTCGCTCCTCCGCCGTCCACGGTACGTCGCCGATCGATGATCGATCAATGGGCAACGGACATGATTTCGAAAGTCGGCACCCGGTGACAGCCTTGAGGGCACAGAGTGTCAGCGGTGCGCGACCTTGGAAAGATCGGCCTCAGCCGGTTCGCGCCTCACACTTGGGGGGCGCAGCTCAGCACATGGGCCTTGATCAGTCCGCAGATGCCCGGGTCGCGCCGGACGAAAGCGTCCACTATGTCCTGATGCTCGGCCGCGTACGCCCGCGGTGCCGGGCTGAGCCAGCGGATCGACAGCGTCGTCCACACCTCGATGCCCAGCGACTCCCAGCTGTGCAGCAGCACCGCGTTGCCGGCCGCCCGGACCAGCTCGTGGTGGAAGGCCACCGTGTGCCGCACCTGCGCCTCGTCGTCGAAGGCCGCGTCCGCCGCCCGCAGCGCGGCGACCTCCCGCACCAGCGCGGAGGGGTCGTCGGCCAGCGCCCCGGCGGCCAGCTCGGCCGCCACCTGCTCCAGGCCGGCCCGCACCGGATAGCTCTCCTTGAGGTCGGCCGCGGTGAGATTGCGGACCCGCACGCCCTTGTTCGGCGCCGACTCGATCAGCCGCAGCGTCTCCAGCTCGCGCAGCGCCTCCCGTACCGGCGTCTGGCTGACCTCCAGCTCCACCGCGATTCGGCGCTCGACGATCCGCTCGCCCGGCTGCCAGCGCCCGCTGACGATGCCTTCGAGGATGTGCTCGCGGATCTGCTCGCGCAGGCTGTGCACGACCAGGTGCCGGGCCTCGGCTTGCTGAGCTGCGGCAGCGGCCATGGGGTGCACTCCTTCCGATCTGCGTGAGGTAGACGATACGACGGGGAAGCAACCGTGCCTCCACCCGGACCGGGACGGATATCGGCCGGTCCGGGACGGGGGCTCCGCAAGGACGACGGCGCCCCCGCCCCGGACTGACCGGGACGGGGGCGCCGCGGATGCCGTACGGACGCCGTGCGGCGCCCCCCGGCGGACTACAGGCCCAGCTCGACCTCGAACTCGCCCGCCTCCAGGATCTCCTTGACCGCCGTCAGGTAACGGGCCGCGTCGGCACCGTCCACCAGCTGGTGGTCGTAGGAGAGCGCCAGATACGTCATGTCCCGGATGCCGATGACCGTGCCCTCGGGGGTCTCGACGACCACCGGGCGCTTGACGGTCGCGCCGATGCCCAGGATGGCGGCCTGGTTCGGCGGCACGATGACCGTGTCGAACAGCGCGCCGCGCGAACCGGTGTTGCTGATGGTGAAGGTGGCGCCCGCCAGGTCGTCCGGGGTGATCTTGCTGGCCCGGACGTTGCCCGCCAGCTCGGCGGTCTTCTTGGCGATACCGGCGATGTTCAGGTCGCCGGCGCCCTTGATGACCGGGGTCATCAGACCGCGCTCGGAGTCCACCGCGATCCCGATGTTCTCGGAGTCGAAGTAGGTGATGGTGCCCTCGTCCACGTTGATCCGCGCGTTGATCGCCGGGTGCGCCTTGAGCGCCTGGGCGGCGGCCTTCACGAAGAAGGGCATCGGGGACAGCTTCACGCCCTCGCGGCTGAAGAAGGCGTCCTTGGCCTGGTTGCGCAGCCGCATGATCCGGGTGATGTCCACCTCGACCACGGTGGTCAGCTGCGCCTGGCTGTGCAGGGCCTTCATCATGTTCTCGCCGATGACCTTGCGCATCCGGGTCATCTTGACCGTCTGGCCGCGCAGCGGGGAGACCGCCGGGGCGGCCTTCCGCTCGGTGGCGGCGGCCGGAGCGGCGGGGGCGGCCGCCGCGGCCTTCGCCGCCTCGGCGGCGGCGAGCACGTCCTGCTTGCGGATCCGGCCGCCGACACCGGTGCCGCGCACCGAGCCGAGGGACACGCCGTTCTCGGCGGCGAGCTTGCGGACCAGCGGGGTGACGTAGGCGCCCTCGTCACTGGGGGCGGTGGCGGACGGGGCCGGGGCGGCCGGAGCCTGCGCGGCGGGCGTGGGCGTGGGTGCCGGGGCGGGTGCCTGCGCGGCCGGCGCGGGCGCCGGGGCGGCCTTCGGCTGCGGGGCCGGTGCCTGCGGCGCGGGTGCCGCCGGAGCCGGAGCAGCGGGTGCCGGTGCCGGTGCGGCGGGCGCTTGGGCGGCCGGAGCAGGGGCGGGCGCGGCGGGCGCGGGTGCCTGGGCCGGAGCGGCACCGGCGGCGCCGATGACCGCCAGGCGGGCGCCGACCTCGGCCGACTCGTCCTCCTGGACCAGGATCTCCAGCAGGGTGCCCGCCACCGGGGACGGGATCTCGGTGTCGACCTTGTCGGTGGACACCTCCAGCAGCGGCTCGTCGGCCTCGACGCTCTCGCCGACCTGCTTCAGCCAGCGGGTGACGGTGCCCTCGGTGACGCTCTCACCGAGCGCGGGCAGCGTGACGTCGGTGCCGGCGGCGCTGCTGCCGCCCTTGGCGGCCTCGGCGGTCGGCGCGGGCGCCGGTGCCTGGACCTCGGTGGACGGGGTGGCCTCGGGAGCCGGGGCCGGGGCCTCGGCGGCGGGCTCGGGCTGAGCGGGCTCGGGTGCGGGCTGCGCGGGCGCGGGCTGCTGCTCGGCGGCCGGGGCGGGAGCGGCGGCGGGGGCGCCGCCGCTGCCGTCATCGATGATGGCCAGCTCGGCGCCGACCTCCACCGTCTCGTCCTCGGCGACCTTGATGGACGCGAGCACACCGGACGCCGGCGAGGGGATCTCGGTGTCCACCTTGTCGGTGGACACCTCGAGCAGCGGCTCGTCGGCCTCGACGTGCTCACCCTCGGCCTTCAGCCAGCGGGTGACAGTGCCCTCGGTCACGCTCTCACCGAGCGCCGGCAGGGTTACGGAAACCGCCATGGTTGCGGTTGCTCCTCACGGATCTGTGCGGATGGGGTGGCGTGGATGAGGGTCAGTCGTGTGCGTGCAGCGGCTTGCCCGCGAGGGCCAGGTGGGCCTCGCCGAGCGCCTCGCTCTGCGTCGGGTGCGCGTGGATGAGCTGCGCGACCTCGGCGGGCAGCGCCTCCCAGTTGTAGATCAGCTGAGCTTCGCCGACCTGCTCGCCCATCCGGTCGCCGACCATGTGGATGCCGACGACCGCTCCGTCGCGGACCTGGACGAGCTTGACCTCGCCGGAGGTCTTGAGGATCTTGCTCTTGCCGTTGCCGGCCAGGTTGTACTTGAGGGTGACGACCTTGTCGGCGCCGTACAGCTCCTTGGCCTTCGCCTCGGAGATGCCCATCGAGGCGACCTCCGGGTGGCAGTACGTCACGCGCGGCACACCGTCGTAGTCGATCGGCACCGGCTTGAGGCCGGCCAGCCGCTCGGCGACCAGGATGCCCTCGGCGAAGCCGACGTGCGCCAGCTGCAGGGTCGGCACCAGGTCGCCGACGGCCGAGAGGGTCGGCACGTTCGTCCGCATGTACTCGTCGACCAGGACATAGCCGCGGTCCATCGCGACGCCCTGCTCCTCGTACCCCAGGTTCTGCGAGACCGGGCCGCGGCCGATCGCGACCAGCAGCACCTCGGCCTCGAAGGTCTTGCCGTCGGCGAGGGTGACCCGCACGCCGTCCGCGGTGTACTCGGCGCTCTGGAAGAAGGTGCCGAGGTTGAACTTGATGCCGCGCTTGCGGAAGGCCCGCTCCAGCAGCTTGGAGCTGTTCTCGTCCTCGACCGGCACCAGGTGCGGCAGGCCCTCGACGATGGTCACGTCGGTGCCGAAGGACTTCCACGCCGAGGCGAACTCGACGCCGATCACACCGCCGCCCAGGATGATCGCCGACTGCGGCACCCGGTTCAGCACCAGGGCGTGGTCGGAGGAGATGATCCGGTCGCCGTCGATGTTCAGCCCCGGCAGCGAGCGCGGTACGGAACCGGTCGCGAGCAGCACATGGCGCCCCTCGACCCGCTGGCCGTTCACGTCGACCGAGGTGGGCGAGGACAGCCGGCCCTCGCCCTCGATGTACGTCACCTTGCGCGAGGCCACCAGGCCCTGCAGGCCCTTGTAGAGGCCCGCCACCACGTCGTCCTTGTACTTGTGGACGGCCGCGATGTCGATGCCCTCGAAGGTGGTCTTCACACCGAACTGCTCGCTCTCGCGAGCCTGGTCCGCGATCTCACCGGCGTGCAGCAGCGCCTTGGTGGGAATGCATCCCTGGTGCAGACAGGTGCCCCCGAGCTTGTTCTTCTCGATCAGGGCGACGTCAAGTCCCAGCTGCGCGGCACGCAGGGCGGCTGCGTAGCCTCCGCTGCCACCGCCGAGGATCACTAGGTCGAAAACAGTGCTGGCGTCGTTCGCCACGTCACGTCCTCCATGCATGGGTTCGCCGGAGCCGGTCCACCAAGACCGGGCGGCGGCTTAGGTTCGGCCGCTTTGTCTCAAAGGGGGCCCTGTCGTGCCGAGACAACATCTTCGCACTTCTCGGGGGCGTACGGGCCACCGGCCCATCCCGCGGGAACACGAGGTACGGCCCCGGGCACGTCGCCCGGGGCCGTACGTGACCGATGTCACCCGTTCAGAGCAGGTCCCCGTCAGCGGCCTGCCGGGCCAGGCTCACCAGCGTGCGCACCGCGCTGCCGGTGCCGCCCTTGGGGGTGTAGCCGAACGGCGCCCCCTCGTGGAAGGCCGGGCCCGCGATGTCCAGGTGCGCCCAGGTGATGCCCTCGCCGACGAACTCCTTCAGGAACAGCCCGGCGATCAGCCCGCCGCCCATCCGCACACCCATGTTGGCGATGTCGGCGGTGGGGGAGTCGAAGGTCTTGCGCAGCGCCTTCGGCAGCGGCATCGGCCAGGAGTCCTCGCCCTCGGCCAGCGCGGAGGTGTGGATCGCGGTACGGAAGCCCTCGTCGTTGGACATGATCCCGAACCGGCCCTCGCCCAGGGCCAGCACCATCGCGCCGGTCAGCGTCGCCACGTCCACGATCGCGTCCGGGTTCTCCTCCGAGGCGCGGGCCAGCGCGTCCGCCAGCACCAGCCGGCCCTCGGCGTCGGTGTTCAGCACCTCGACGGTCTTGCCGCTGTACATCCGCAGTACGTCGCCGGGGCGGGTCGCGTTGCCGCCCGGCATGTTCTCGGCCAGCGCGAGCCAGCCGGTGAGGTTCACTTCGAGGCCGAGCTTGGCGCTGGCCACGATCGCGGCGAACACCGCGGCGGCGCCGCTCATGTCGCACTTCATCGTCTCGTTGTGACCGGCCGGCTTGAGCGAGATGCCGCCCGAGTCGTAGGTGATGCCCTTGCCGACGAAGGCGAGCGTACGGGTGGCCTTGGCGTGCGTGTACGCCAGCCGGACCAGCCGGGGCGGGGTCGCCGAGCCCTGGCCGACGCCCAGGATGCCGCCGTAGCCGCCCTTGGCCAGCGCCTTCTCGTCCAGCACCTCGACGCTGAAGCCGAACTCCTTGCCGGCCGTCTGCACGGCGGCCGCGAAGGCCTTCGGGTCCAGGTCGTTGGAGGGGGTGTTGATCAGGTCGCGGGCGCGGTTGACCTCGACGCCCACGGCAGTGGCGCGCTCGGCGGCGGCCTTGTGCTCCTTGTCGCGTGGCCTGGCGCCGGTGATCGACACCTCGGCCAGCGGGGCCTTGCCGCCGTCCTTCGCCTGGTAGGTGGTGAAGGCGTACGCGCCCAGCAGGGCGCCGGTGCCGACCGCCTCCACGCCCACCGGGTCGGAGGCGGGCAGCGCGAACGCCGCCTTCTTCGATCCGGCCAGCGCGCGGGCCGCGACACCCGCGGCCTTGCGCAGCGCCTCGGCGTCGAAGCCCTCGCCGTCCCGCGGTTCCTCACCGAGACCGACCGCGACGACGACCGGTGCCTTCACGCCGGCCGGCGCGGGCAGTTTGGTCACCTCGCCCTCGGCGCCCGAGGCACCCAGGGTCTCCAGCGTGGCGGCGAGCTTGCCGTCGAACGCGGAGTCCACCGTCTCACCGCCCGGCGCGATGCGCGGGCCCTTGGGGCCCTTGGCCACGCCGATGACGACGGCGTCCGCCCGCAGGGCCGCGGCGGAGGAGGTGCTCAGTGTCAGTGCAGTCACGGTGGATGAGGTCCTATTCGGTCGAGGTCCTGTCGGCGGCCGGTGGGTGGCCCGGCCCGGCCTTTCGCATCGTATTCCGCCACTCCGCTGGAACGGAGGGGGGTACGTGGGGCCGTAAGGAGTTCCTGAGCTTACGCCCAGTCACTATGCCCTGGTGGGTGGACCGCTGGACCGGGGCCGCGGGGGTCAGCGCAGGGCCAGTACGAGGAGGGTGGCGGTGGCCGCGGTTTCGCACAGCGCGCCGAAGACGTCGCCGGTGACGCCCCCGAAGCGGTGACGGCAGCGGCGCAGCAGGGCCTCGGCGGCCAGCAGTCCCAGGCACCAGGCGATCACCGCCCGCAGCGCGGTCGGCCCGCCGAACGCGGCGCCGGCCAGGCCGGCGGCCACCGCGCCGGCCGCGGCCGCGGCCAGCGCGGTACGCGGCCGGACGGCGCCGGCCACCGCGGCGCCGAGCCCGCCGGGGCGCGCGGCCGGGACTCCCTGGCGGCAGGCGAGCGTCATCGCGGTCCGGCCCGCGGCGCCGGCCAGGACGGCGGCGGCGCCGCCGTAGACCCAGCCGTGGCCGTAGCAGGCGGTCAGCGCGGCGGTCTGCGCGAGCAGTACGAGGACGAGGGTGACCACGCCGAAGGGGCCGATGTCCGACTGCTTCATGATCCGCAGCGCGTCCTCGGCGGGTTTGCCGCTGCCCAGCGCGTCGGCGGTGTCCGCGAGGCCGTCCAGGTGCAGGCCCCGGGTCAGCACGGCCTCGACGGCGACGGTGGCGACGGCGGCGATCAGCGCGGTCGCCCCGAGGCCGGTCAGCAGGGCCCCGGCGGCGGCCGCCGCCCCGCCGACCACGACGCCCACCCCGGGCGCGACGGCCATCCCGCCGGCCGCGGCGGTGCGGTCCCACCGGGTCAGCGTCACCGGCAGCACGCTGAGCGTCCCGAACGCAAACCTCCACGCGTCTCCTGCGGAGCCTTTCCGCCCGGCGTCCTCGCTCACCCCGCCGAGGCTACCGCGCGGTTCCCCGCGCCCCTTTGGGGTGGGTGGTGGGTGGTGCGGTTTTGTTGCCGGGTGCGGGCTCGTTGTGGCTTGTCGCGCAGTTCCCCGCGCCCCTTTCGGGGTGGGTGGTGGGTGGTGCGGTTTTGTTGCCGGGTGCGGGTCCGCTGTGGCTTGTGGCGCAGTTCCCCGCGCCCCTGGCCGGGCGTCCTCCGCCCGGGAGGAGAACCGTGCCCCGACGGGACCTGTCCGGGCCCCGAAGGGGCGCGGGGAACTGCGCGACCAGCCACGACGCACCGGCACCCGGGAGCGCGGCGTCAGCCCCGCGGCGGGGGACCGGGGGCGGGGCGGGACCCGGAGGGACTCCGCCGCCGCAAGAGAGAGGATCGCCGCGACCCCCGCCAGATTCGGCACCCAGACCACCTCGACCACCATCGCCCCCGCGATCACCGCCGACATCCCGTACGCCCGGTAGCGACACGCCGTGTAGACGCCGAGCGCCACCACCGCCGCCGAAGGCCCCGTATCGCGGACGCGCAGATCGTCGGTGGGCAGGCCCAGAAAACCCCCGGGCCCGATCCAGAGGGAGTAGCGGGCGAAACACGTCCCCGCGAGGGTCGCGAGGAGGGCGACCGCGAGCGTGCGGGGAGTGCGCAGCATCGTCTCCGCGACGCCGAAGACGACGACGAGTTGGAGCACCAGCCCCCACACGGGCAGCGAGGCGTCGGGTACGAAGACGGACAGCGGCGTGCGCAGCAGTTCCTGCCACCACGGCAGGGTCGCGTAGACCCCGCCGAGCCGGTCCACCCACCCCCGGGTGCGCGGCTCGTGCTGGAGCAACTGGAGCGCCAGGACGCCCACACACCCCGCCAGCGTGAGCGGCACCGCCCGGAGCCCGCGCAGCCGGAGCCGGCGCCAGGCCGCCGGGAAGACCTTGCCCCACTCGGCGGCGGCGAAGCGCCACAGCCGGCCGCCGGGCCCGGCGGCCCCGCTGCCCGTTCCCATGACCGGAGAGTTTACGGGCTTTTGTCTGATTTTCAGTTAAGCGGGGCCGGGCCAGGACCGGGCTATGCCTCAGGAGTGTCGTCCGGGTGCTCCGGGTGCTCCGGGGCTCGCGGCTCCTCGGACCCGGCCGGCTCCACCGGCTCGGCCTCGTCCGGCAGTTCGGCGGACAGGTCGGCCGCGGCCTGGAGCAGCGGCAGCGCGAGCACCGCGCCCGTACCGCCGCCGGAGGCGATGCCCTGGTCCAGCAGCGGTTCCAGCGAGATCCGGTCCAGCGCCTTGTCCTGGCCCGCCTCGGAGCTGGCGTGCCCCGCGACCCACCAGTCGGGGGCCCGGAAGGCGATCCGCTGGGCGACCAGCGCGCAGGCCGCGCTCACCACACCGTCGAGTACGACGGGCAGCTTGCGTACGGCCGACTGCAACAGGAAGCCGGTGATCGCGGCGAAGTCGGCGCCGCCGACCGCGGCGAGCAGGGCGAGCTGGTCACCCAGCACCGGGCGGGCGCGGCGCAGGCCGTCGCGGATTGCGGCGCACTTGCGCATCCAGGCCAGGTCGTCGATGCCGGAGCCGCGGCCGGTGACCACGGAGGCGTCGGTGCCGCACAGCGCGGCGATCAGCACCGCCGCGGGGGTGGTGCCGCCCACGCTGATGTCCCCGAGCAGCACGAGGTCGGTGCCGGAATCGGCCTCCTCGTCGGCCAGCGCCATCCCGGTACGGAACGCCTGCTCGGCCTCCTCGACGGTCAGCGCGTCCTCGATGTCCAGCCGGCCGGAACCGCGCCGCACCCGGTGGGCGGTGACCTCGGCGGGAAGCTCCGCCGGATCGCAGTCCAGCGCCATGTCCACCACCCGCACCTGCGCGCCGTACCGCCGGGCCAGCACGCTCACCGGCGCGGTCCCGTCGATAACGGCCCGCGCCAGCACGCTCGCGGTGCCCGCGGGCCGCGCGGACACCCCGAGGACGGCCACGCCGTGGTCCGCGGCGAACACCAGCACCCGGGCCCGCTCGATCGGCCGCGCGGGCAACTGCCCCTGCACCGCCGCCAGCCAGTCCGCCAGCCCGGCGGCCTTCCCCAGCCCGCCGGCCGGCTTCACCAGCCGCCGCCACCGCTCGACGGATTCCCGCCGCACCCCGGCGTCCGGCCGCTCCACCAGGGCCCCGAAGTCGTCCATCTCGATCCCGCTCACGGCCCGAACAGTACCGGTCCCCTCGCCGGGGTGGCTCGATCGGGGGCGGGTGGCGGTTCTCGGCTGGCGGTTTTCGGCTGGCGGGGAAAAGGGCGGCCCGAGGCCCCACCCCCTACCGCAGCGTCACCGCGTTTCCCGCCACCACCAGGAGCACCCGCTCGGACTCCGCCGAGATCGCCGCGTTCAGGCGGCCCAGTTCGTCGCGGAAGAGACGCCCCGAGGGGGTGGCGGGGACGATGCCGGAGCCGACCTCGTTGGAGACGGCCACGACCGTGCGGCGGGTGGTGCGCCAGGCGGTGGTGAGGGCGGCGGTGCGGGCGTGGACGTCGGCCAGGGCGGCGGGGTCGGACCAGGCGGCGGCGTCGTCGACGGCGTGGGTGAGCCAGAGGCCTAGGCAGTCGATGAGCAGGGGCGGGCCGTCGGCGTCGGCGAGGAGGGGGAGGAGGTCGCAGGTCTCCTCGGTGCGCCAGCCGGGCGGGCGGCGCTCCCGGTGCTGGGACACCCGCAGGGCCCAGTCCGGGTCGTCCTCGCGGGTGCCGCCGGTGGCCACGTAGACCACGCCGGGGAAGGCCGCCAGCCGTCGCTCCGCCTCGGCGGACTTGCCGGAACGGGCGCCGCCCAGGACCAGCGTGCGCCGCGGCACATCCGGCACCTGCTGGTAGTCGCCGACGGCCAGCGTCGTGCCGTCGGGCACCGCGCGGGCGCCGAGCGCGGCGAGCCGGCGGGTCAACTCCGGCTCGGGCGCTGCGTGGTGGTCGAGATGGACGGCGACCACGTCGGTTGTTCGGGTCACCGCGCCGGCCGCCCGGAGCCGGGCCAGCGCGTCCGGCCGGCCGACCAGGTCCAGCAGCACCAGGTCGTAGGGCGGACCGTGGAACTCGGCGAGACCCGCGGGCGCGCAGCCCGGGGGCAGATAGAGCAGCCGCAGCCCGCTGGGCGACTCCACGGCGTAGCCCGTGCCCGGCGCGTCCATCGCGAGCGCCTCCACCCGGTGCCCGGTGATCAGCGGCAGCCGCTGACCGTCCGGCAGCCGGGCGGGGGCGGGAAGGCCGGGCGGGATCTCCAGCGGGGGGCCGTCGTGCGGGTGCGACAGCACGACCAGGCGCAGCCCGCCGAGCGGCTGCCCGGCGCGGGCCGCGGCCAGCGCCATCCCCGGGGTGAGATCGAGCAGCACCACACCGTCCACCACCACGGCGGTCGCCGCCCGCGTCCCGGCGCCGACGGCGAGCGCGCAGGCCGCGCAGGGACAGTCGGGCTCCGGTAGTCCCTCGGGGCCGCCGGTGCCGAGCAGAGTCAGTTCCACCGCACGATCGTCTCGCGTCCGACCGGCCGCGGCGCGCGGGACCCCGCCGAGCGGACAGCACCTCTTCCCCCGCGTCCGCTGCCGCTACGCTGCGACGGCAGAGCGCAGACCGCACCAGACCGAACAGACGACAGCAGCCCTGACCACCGGACCGAGGGAGAAGCACATGGCGTGGACGTGGCGGTTCGAGAAGGCCGACGGCACCGAGGTGCCGCCCGCGGTGCAGCCGGAGGAGTTCACCACTCAGGGGGACGCCGAGTCCTGGATCGGCGAGATCTGGAAGGAACTGGTCGAGGGCGGCGCCGACCAGGTCGTCCTCTTCGACGGCGAGACCCGCATCTACGGCCCGATGAGCCTGCACGCCGAAGCCCCTGAAGCGCCCGAAGCCTCCAAAGCCCCCGAAGCCACCGACGAATCCTGACCGCCCAGTCGGCCGACGGGCGAGCGGCGGGCCCACCCCCGGTGGGCGCGCCGCTCCCCGGCCGTGTGACTACAGCGTTCCCAGCGTGACTTCCGCCGCGTGGCCGGTGTTGCCGCGGCCGAACTCGATCCTGACCTTGTTCCCCGGCTTCAGCCGGGCCAGCGCGTCCGTCAGCGACTGGACCGTGCCGATCGTGGTGTTGCCCAGCTTGGTGATCACGTCCCCGGCCCGCAGACCCGCCTTGGCCGCGGCCCCGTTCTTCTCCACCGTGACGATCGCCGCCCCGGACGGCAGGAAGTTCTTGCCCACCACACCGCGGACGGTGACGTCCAGGGCGGCCCGTCCGGAGTTGGTGACCTTGCCGTTGGTGATGATCTGATTCGCGATCATCACGACCGTCGAGGACGGGATGGCGAAGCCGATTCCGGGCGCCGCGCCGCTGCCCAGCTGAGGATCGGTGGCCGCCAGCGTCGGGATGCCGATCACCTGGTTGTCGAGGTTCACCAGCGCGCCGCCGCTGTTGCCGGGGTTGATCGCCGCCGAGGTCTGGATCAGGTCGGGGATGGTGGCGCCGGTGCTGTTGGACCCGCCCTGGCTCTCACTGACGGTACGGCCCGTCGCCGAGACGATGCCCTCGGTCACGCTGCCGGACAGCCCCAGCGGATTGCCCATGGCCAGCACGATCTGGCCGACGGCCACCTTGCTGGAGTCGGCGAAGGCCGCGGTCTTCAGTCCGCTCGGGGTGGACGTCAGCCGGATCACGGCAAGGTCGCTCGCCGGGAACGCGGAGAGCAGCTTGGCGTCCAGCGCCTTGCCGCCGGTCGCCAGCGACACCTTGAAGTTCTTGGCCTTGCCGACCACATGCGCGTTGGTGACGATGTCGCCCTTGGTGTCGAAGACCACACCGGAGCCCAGGTCGGTGTTGGTGGTGATCTGCACGACCGAGGGCAGCACGTTCCTGACCGCGTCCTGGTAGGCGTTCTGCAGGCCGTTGCCGCCCGAGGAGGCGGCGACCGCGGCGTCGTGGGCCGCCGGGACGCCGGTTGAGGAGCCGGGGGCGCCGGCGTCGGACTGCGCGCTGCAACCGGTGGCCAGCAGCGCTGTCACGGACAGGACGGCGGCGACGGGCAGCAGGACGCGGGTACGGGACGGATGCGATCCACTCATGTCCGCATTGTTGCTTTTGCCCGGCGGTGCGGCTCGGCCGGACCGCCAATCGGGTGCCCGGCCGGAAACGGCGGTCCGCCGCGGACCACCACGCCGGAAGGCCACCGGACCCGCGCCGTCGCGGCCGGGCTCAGCCGCGTATGCCGCACAGATGGAGCAGCGCCGCCACCGAGCGATACGGATCGGTCCGCCCGGCCCGCTCCTCCGCCGCCAGCAGCAGCCCCAGCTCCCGGGTGTCCTGTGGCGCCCTGGCCACGTCGGAGGCGGTGTCGGTGAAGACCCGCACCCCGTACCAGGCGGCCAGCGGCACCCCGATCCCGGCGAGCGTCGCGGTCAGCGGCCCCCGCCGGTCGGCCCGCGTCGCAAGGCCCAGCCGGTTGGTGTAGCGGTCGGAGCCGAAGGCGTCGAGCGTGGCCGCCCAGTCGCCGAACAGACCGGGCCGCAGCGCCAGCGCGTCGCCGTTGCGCACCAGCAGGGACAGCAGTCCGCCGGGCGCCAGCACCCGGGCCAGCGCGGCCAGCATCGGCTCCGGGTCGGGTACGTACATCAGCACACCGTGGCAGAGCACCACGTCGAAGCAGGCCGGGTCGAAGTGCCGTCCCGTCTCCCGGCCGTCGCCCTGCACGACCACGAAGCGCTCGCGTACCTCGGCGGGCTCGGCCGCCACCGAGGCACGCAGCGCCGTCAGCATCACCGGATCGGCCTCAAGGCCGGTCACCAGATGGCCGGCCCTGGCCAGCCGCAGCGCCTGCGTGCCCTGTCCGGGGCCGATGTCCAGCACCCGCAGCCGCCGCCGGGCGTGCGCGCCGGCCGGCTGGGGGAAGTGCGCGGCCAGCTGTTCGTCCACCTGCCGGGCGACCAGCTCCTGCCGGACGGTGTTCCGCAGGCCGCCCAGCTTGGCCAGCCAGGCGTCCGCGCCGCCGGCGAAGCCGCCGCGGACCGCCGGGAGGCCGCCGCCCGCCGTATGACCGCCGTTCAGAGCTTGGCGCCGCGCTCGACCTGCGGCTTGGGCATCCGCAGCCGGCGCATCTGGAGCGTGCGCATCAGGCCGTACGCGACGGCGCCCTTGACGTTCTTGTCCGGGAAGCGCGTCCGCAGCAGTCCGCGCAGCCGCAGCCCGGTGATCACGGAGTCCACCAGGATGCCGACGATCACCACCAGCCACAGCAGCAGCGAGAGGTTCTGCAGCGAGCCGATCCGCACCACGCTGAGCACCAGGATCAGCAGTGCGATCGGCAGGAAGAACTCGGCGACCCGCATCCGCGCGTCCACGTAGTCCCGGGCGAATTTGCGCACCGGGCCGCGGTCGCGGACCGGCAGATAGCGCTCGTCGCCCCCGGCCAGCGCCGCGCGCTGCCTGGCCATCTCGGTGCGCCGCGTCTCGCGGGCCTGCTTGGCCGCGGCCTTGCGGTCGGTGGGCACGACCGCGGCTTTGCGCCGCAGGGTCTGGGCCTCGCTGCGCTTGGGCGTGGGGCGACCCTTGGGAGCCTGCGGGTCGCGGGACTGGTCCTCGAGCACGGCGGTGCCAGTGGTGGAGGACGGCTCATCTTCGGAACGGCGTCGGAACACGTGCTCCAGGTTACGTGCTCCGGGGCCCGCGCCCCAGCCCCCTCGTACTCCCCGCCTGTACTCCTTGGGCCTGAGGCGGCCGGGCGGTGATCGTCCTTGCGGATGAGCGCATCCGGCGCCGAACAGTGCGGTAATGGAACCATGGCCCGTACGCTGGGGTCTGTACAGCTACTGGAGCAGTTGCCGAGAAGGGGGCGCGCGAGGCCCATGAGCGGTGTCATGAAGCGGATGGGACTGATCTTCCGCGCGAAGGCCAATAAGGCCCTGGACCGGGCCGAGGACCCGCGCGAGACGCTCGACTATTCGTACCAGAAGCAGCTTGAGCTGCTGCAGAAGGTGCGTCGGGGCGTGGCGGACGTCGCGACTTCCCGCAAGCGGCTCGAACTGCAGCTCACCGAGTTGCAGAAGAAGTCCACGACCTATGAGGACCAGGGCCGCAAGGCGCTGGCGCTCGGCCGTGAGGACCTGGCCCGGGAGGCGCTGTCCCGCCGGGCCGCCCTCCAGCAGCAGGTCACCGACCTGGAGACGCAGCACACCACGCTCCAGGGCGAGGAGGAGAAGCTGACGGTCGCCTCCCAGCGGCTGCAGGCCAAGGTGGATGCCTTCCGTACGAAGAAGGAGACCATCAAGGCCACCTACACCGCCGCCCAGGCGCAGACCCAGATCGGCGAGGCCTTCTCCGGCATCTCCGAGGAGATGGGCGACGTCGGCATGGCGATCCAGCGGGCCGAGGACAAGACCGAGCAGCTGCGGGCCCGGGCCGGCGCCCTGGACGAGCTGCTGGCCTCCGGCGCGCTGGACGACCCGAGCGGCCTGGCCAAGGACGACATCCAGGCCGAGCTGGAGCGGCTGTCCGGCGGCAGCGATGTCGAGCTGGAGCTTCAGCGGATGAAGGCGGAGCTGGCGGGCGGTGCCCCCCAGCAGGCGATCGAGGGTGGTCAGGGCGGCAAGACCGCCGAGGGCCAGCCTCAGGATGCCCCGCGGTTCAACAAGGAGTAGGACAAGCAGGAGGCACCGGCGGCGCCCGCCACCGGTGCCGGCAGCGGACGCCGCCCGCGGGCAGAGCAGCCCCGGGCTTACGGAGGAGGCCGTCATGATCGTGCGGATCATGGGGGAAGGCCAGGTGAGACTGGACAACGCCCAGGTCACCGAGCTGAACACGCTGGACGCCGAATTGCTCGCCGCGATCGAGTCCGGCGACGAGAAGGGCTTCCACCGCACGCTGGGCGCCCTGCTCGACGGCGTCCGCCGACTCGGTGAGCCGCTCCCCGACGACTCCCTGGAGCCGTCGGAGCTCATCCTCCCCTCCCCGGACGCGAGCCTCGAAGAGGTCCGCTCCATGCTCCGCGACGACGGCCTGATCCCTGGCTGAGGCCCCGCCGCCGGCTGCCCGGCCACTCCTCGCGGCCCGCTCCCGGGCCGGTGCGCGCCCGGGCCCCGGTGATCACGCCGCCTGCCAGGGCAGCTCGGC
Source organism: Streptomyces polygonati (assembly GCF_042650325.1). Classification (NCBI taxonomy): domain Bacteria; kingdom Bacillati; phylum Actinomycetota; class Actinomycetes; order Kitasatosporales; family Streptomycetaceae; genus Streptomyces; species Streptomyces polygonati. The sequence goes on from NZ_JBHSBB010000003.1 coordinate 38,815, forward strand.
CCACACCGCCGTACCGTCGGACGGCTCCGACCCGGCACAGCGGTGCCCCCAGCGGGCGGCCAGGGCCTCGACCAGGAACAACCCGCGCCCGTTCTCGTCGTCCTCGCCCGCCGGGGTGACGGGCGGCAGCGGTACGTAAGGGGTCCCGTCCGACACCGTGATCGTCGCGGCCCCCGCCCGTACGGTCAGCGCCACCCGCACCATCCGGGCCCGCCCGTATTTCACGCTGTTGGTGACCAGCTCGCTGGCGATGATCTCGGCCGCCTCCACCACGGCCGCCGGCGCCCGCAGCGAGTACAGCACCCGCGTCACGTAACGCCGGGCCTGGCGCGGCGCGTTGGTGTCCCGGACCAGTACGGCCTCGGTGTCCGAGAGGGTGCCGCCCTCCGCGGTGTCTCGCTCGTTCTCTACGGCGGGCTGACGCATCGGCCCGACCTCCTCGCTGTCCTCGATACGCGATACGTCAGGCGCGGGTCGCGCGCCACGGGTCGTCCAACTCCCAGCTGTGCGCGCCCGGATGCCCCGCGAACTCCCCGCAGGCGTCCATCCCGTCCGCCCGCGCCGCATTGCAGTCCGCGAGCACCACCACGTCGCCCGGCTCTTCGCCGGCCAGCCAGCGCGTCCACACCGATCCGGTATCGACGCCGTCCAGTTCCATCGCGAACCCGTGGTGCGCCCCGGCATGCGCCTCCTCCATCACGCAGCGCAACTCCCGCTGGACGTCTTCCCGTTGGCCTTCGCGTGACGGGGCGAGCCGTAGAGCGAGCAATACGAGCCTGGTCGGTAGGTGGGCCCGGTCGCCGCAGACTCGTCGGTCGGGCGGGTCGAGCGGGCCGGGCGGGTCGGGATAGTTGGGGGGCGTGGGGTGGTCTGTCATCGTTCGGCTCTCTGGTGTTTCGGGGGGCGCACAGAGCGCGGAAGGGAGCATGCGAGCCATTGACTCACCACGGAAAGTGGGAGGTTGGCTGCGCAATGTGAGCAACTGCCTGTAATCGTGGCAGCGGAGTGGTTACGGTGACAGCGGATGACGCAATTCTGGCAACCAACCTTGCGTGCGATCTTTCGCGCCCGAGTCGCGGGTTGCCGCACCCCACCGACAGCTCCCGCTGTGGCGCAGAAAGTTCCTTGCCGGAGCGGAAGCCTCGCCGACACACTGGACCTTGCGCAGAGGAGAAGCAGATGATCACAGACGTGGAGGCGGCAACGCCCGCCCTCTGCCGTCTTCAGCTCGGCAGTGAGCTGCGCCAACTCCGCCTGACCGCTGGCATTACCGGCGCCCGGGTGGTCAAAAAGCTGATCTGGAGCCCGTCGAAGCTGAGCCGGCTGGAGACCGGTGAGAACACGACCGTCGAACCGGCGGACGTGGTGGCCCTGTGCTCCATCTACGAAGCGGACGCGGAGACCACAGCCCGGCTACGGGGCTACGCGGCCGTCACCAAGACGAAGCGCGACTGGTGGCTGTCGCCCGAGTACCGTCCGGTCATTCCACCGGGGTTCAAGGCCTACTTGGACCTTGAGGCCACGGCAACGGGGTTTCAGAACTATCAGGCCGAGTACGTCCCCGGCCTGTTGCAGACCGAGGCATACGTCCGCGTGATCTACGAGCGGGCCCTACGCGGACTCCCACCCGGGGACATCGACCGCATGGTGGTCCTGCGGACGACCCGGCAGAAGATTCTGAGCCGTCCGGACTCGCCGCTCAAGTACACAGCGATCATCAATGAGGCGGTGCTGCACCGGCCTGTGGGGGAACCGCCCGTCATGCGTGACCAACTCACCCACATCGTCGAGGTGATGGAATCGCGCCCCAACGTACGGGTGCAGGTCCTGCCGTACCGCGTCGGCGCTCACTCGGGGATGGAAGGGTCGTTCGTCGTCATCCAGTTCCCGGACAAGCTGTCGCTGAAGCCGATGGTCTACCTGGAAGGTCTGGTGGACGCGTGGGTCAAGCGCGGTAGCAACGACGTGGAACGATACGCGGAGGCGTTTTCCGATCTCCAAGCCCTTGCTCCGGGACCGAAGGAGTCCTTGGGCATGATCAAGGAAGCGATCAAGGAGCACTGATACCCATGACCATCAAGGCTGACACTCTGACCGGCGCCGCTTGGTTCAAGTCGAGCTACAGCAATGCCCAAGGTGGCGAGTGCGTCGAGGGTGCCCGCCTTGATGGCGGGGCGATGGCGGTCCGTGACTCCAAGGACCCGCAGGGCCCCGCCCTGGTCTTCCCCGCCGCCGCCTGGTCCGCCTTCGCGGCGGCCGTGCGCGACGGCGAACTCCCCACGGCCTGACCGCCGTAGCCCCTCCGGCCCCGTCATCCCACCCACTCGGGGGAGGCGGGGCCGAGGCGTACTGGCAGCCCGTGGCGAGTGCGTCGAGGGTGCCCGCCGCGAAGCATCGCCACCCACCCGAAAACCGGTGGAGCCGGACTCACGGCTGCCGTTACCGTGCTTGCGCCCACCGTCACCCCGTCAAGGACGAGCCGTTGTACACCACGTGAGAACCCCCGAGCGCTGATCCGTCGCGCGTCGCCCCTGTGCGCCGCGCTCCTTTTCGCTGCGGTCTTCTCACGGAAACCGGTGTATCCCTGTGTCCAACCGCCCCCGGAGCGGCTCGGGTCGAACCGGGCGGCCGGCCTGGCAGTCGCCGTACGGTCCGCCGCCGCGCGGGGCGCACCGGGCGCACCGCGGCCAGTGGGCGCCTGTGCCCGCGCTGGCCAGGTCCCGGCCCGCGGTGCGGCGTGGCTACCTGTGCGCGCGGTGAGGTCGCGGACGACCGGTAACCTGACGTGCGGAAACCACTACACTCAGCGGGAATAGCGGGCGAACGCCCCAATTCCCCCTGAGAGTGGTCGAGTTGCATGCCCGAGTTTGCTGACCTGCCGGAGATCCTGCTGAGGTCCGATCTGGCCTCGCTGGTCGGACGTGATCCGCGTGGCGTCGAGTTGATGGCGGCCCGCGGCCTGGCCGCTGCCCCGACCCATCGGCACCAGGGCAGGGCCGTCTGGCAGGAGCCGGCCGCGACGGACTGGTTCCGGTCGCTGCACGAGCACGCGGTGATCGTGTCGGCGGGTGCGCTCGCGCTGAGCGAAATCAAGGCGTACGGCGTCTACTTGTGCCCGCTGACCAGCGGCCACGTCGGACTGGCCCGTCCCGAGACCCTGGTGACGTACGAGAAGGGCGGCAGCGGCCAGGTCTTCGAGGTCACAGCGGTGGAAACCGTCAACCAGGCCGTCCCCGGCACCCGGGACACGGCGCTGCGCACCTGGAACATCGTCCGCGACGACGCGCCGCTGGGCACGTCGGGCCAGCCGTGGACCGTCTTCCACCTCACCCGGATCGGCGGCATCGGCACCATCACCCCGTCGATCCAGCAGGGCCGTTACCTCCGCCTCGAAGACGTCCAGGAGGCCCTGACCACCGACAGGCTCACCGTCCGCACGCTGGACGAGGCGTTCCCCGCCCGCAAGTAGCGGTCTCCCGGCCCAGCTGAGTCGCTCACTCGTTCGTGTGAATATGCCAGTGGCATATCGTTTCTGCGCGTGAGCGGCCCGCTACGTTCAGGGCATGGTCAGCTCATCACATGAGGCAATGCATCGGATCTTCCAAGAAGACCCGCGCATCTTCACCCGGACCTTCAAACGGCTCGGGCTTCCCTTTCCCGACCCGATCGCCGTCTCGCTCCCGCCCACCGATCTCACCGAGATCAAGCCGCTGGAACGCCGGCTGGACACGCTGCTCCGGTTCGACATGGCCGACGGCGACAGCTATCTCCTGGCGGTCGAGGCCCAGGGAAGGAAGGACCCGGACAAGCACGGCAGTTGGGCGTACTACATGTCGTACTTGTACGCCAAGTACCGTACGCCCCCGTTGCTCCTGGTCGTCTGCCAGGACGAGGCGACCTCCCGGTGGGCCAAGAGACCCTTCCACATCGGCACAGCGCAGTGGCGCACCCTCACGGTTCGCCCGCTCGTCCTGGGCCCCCACAACGTCCCGATCATCACCGACGCCTCGGCTGCGGCCGACGACATCCCGATGGCCGCCTTCGCGGCAATCACCCACGGTAAGCACCGGCAGGCAGATATCATGCTGGAGGCGCTGGCCACAGCCCTGAGGAAGGCGGATCTGGACACCGCCGACCTCTTCAAGGAACTCACCGAAATCGGCCTGGGCTCCGGCCCGGCGGGAAAGATCTGGAAGGATCTCATGGCCATCCCCACGCACTTCTTCCGCTCCGAGACTTCCGAGAAGCTCCGCGAGGAGGGTCGTGAGGAGGGCCGGAGGCAGCAGAAGATCAAGGACATCCTCTCCCTTCTGCAGATCCGAAGCGTCTCGATCACTGAAGCCCACCGTGAGCGCGTTGCCGCTTGCACGGAGTACGACATCCTCGACCGGTGGTTCAGCCGGGCCGCCACCGCCGAGCGGGCCGAGGACGTCTTCGCCTGACCGTCGTCCCACTGGGACGTGTGGTCCGAGTCGGTGGAGCACCGACCTGGTTCGGACCCCGGCTCCCGCTGCCCCGGTAGCCTTCGCCGACTTCGGTCCTCAATCTGGAAGGACCTCATGGCCATCCCCACGCATTTCTTCCGCTCGGAGACTTCCGAGAAGCTCCGCGAGGAGGGTCGGATCGAAGGTCGCGAGGAGGGTCGGAGGCAGGAAAAGATCAGCAACATCCTCTCCTTGCTGCGGATCCGGAACATTGCGATCACTGAAGCCGAGCGTGAGCGCATCACCAGTTGCACGGACGAGAGCACCCTCGACCAGTGGTTCAGCCGGGCCGCCACCGCCGAGCGGGCCGAGGACGTGTTCGCCTGACCGTCCCGCTAGGACGTCAGGTTGTTGCGGTAGGCGTAGCGGACGGCCTGGGCGCGGTCGGTGACGGCGATCTTCGCGAAGATTCGGTTGATGTGGGTTTTGACGGTGGCCTGGCTGACCACCAGGTGGGCGCAGATCTGGGCGTTGGAGAGGCCCTCGGCGATGAGGGTGAGGACTTCGGCCTCGCGCGGGGTCAGGCCGTCGGGCAGGGGGGCGGTTCCGGAGTCCGGGGAGTCGTGGGGCGGTGCGGGGTCGCCCGGCTGGATCGTGGCGACGAGGCGGGCCTGGACGACGGGGTCGAGCCAGGTGCGGCCGCTGTGGAGGTTGTGGATCGCGGTCTCGACCTGGTCGTCGTCCGCGTCCTTGGTGAGGTAGCCGCGTGCGCCGGCTCGCAGGGCCGGGAAGACCGAGTCGTCGTCCGCGTAGGTGGTCAGCACCAGTACGGGGACGTCCGGCAGCCGTTCGCGCAGGAGCGCGGTCGCGGCGACGCCGCCGAGGACCGGCATGTCCAGGTCCATCAGCACCACGTCGGGGCGCAGCCGCTCGGCGAGTTCGACCGCTTCGGAGCCGTTGCTGGCCGCGCCGACGACCTCGATGCCGTCGAGCATGCCGACCAGCAGCACGAGCCCATCGCGTACGACACGCTGGTCGTCCGCGATCAGGACCCGGATCCTCCCGCCGTCCGGGGGCGTCGGGGCGGGCTGCGTCACGCGGGTATCTCCATCCGTACGGTCCATCCGTGGGCGGTCGGTCCCGCGCTGGCGTTGCCGCCCACCTGGGTCAGCCGCTCGCGCATGCCGGTCAGGCCGAGGCCCGAGCCGCCGGCCAGCGCCGGGCGGGGCGGGCTGTCGGCGTCGCGGCGGTCCTCGATCGTCAGGGTCGTGGCCTGCGGCTCGTAGCAGAGGGTCACGGTGGTACGCGCGCCGCGTGCGTAGCGTGCCGTGTTGGTGAGCGCTTCCTGCGCGCCCCGGTACAGCGCCAGGCCCGCGTCGGCGGGCAGGCCGCGCTGGAGCCCGCTGACGGTCATCGTCACGTCGAGTTCGAGGTCGGTGCGGTAGCGCTCGACCAGTTCGATCAGGCGGTCCAGGGAGGGCGGGCCCTCCCCGCGCAGCGCTCCGACCGCCCGGCGGGCGTCGCCCAGGCCGTCCTTGACCAGCTTCGCGGTGCGGTCCAGCAGGTCGCGCAGATCGTCGGCGGCCTGGTCGCGGCGAGCCATCCGACGGGCGGCCTGGACCTGGATGGCGAGGCCGGACAGGGTCTGGGCCAGCACATCGTGCAGGTCCTGGGCGATCCGGGTCCGCTCGGCCAGCGCCGCGGCCGCCGCCTCGGCCTCGCGGGCGTCCTCCAGCTGGGCCAGGAGCAGCTCCGCCCGCTCCTCGTTGCCGCCCGCCTGCCGGATGCTGAGCGCCATCAGGGCGAGCACCACGCAGAAGAGGATCTGGCTGACCACATTGGTCACGCTGCCGTCCGTCCCGGTGATCGCGGTGCCGACCAGGGCGCCGGTCAGGACACCGCCGAGCAGCAGGGCCGGGAGCAGGCGCAGCACGAGGAAAGCGGTCATCACCCCCACCGCCGGCGGGAGCACGGACTCGGACCCGGGCTGCAAAATTCCGAGCGCCAGCCCGAACCCGCCGACCAGCAGGCAGTAGACGACGCACTGAAGGGGCACGGTCAGCCGCCACCGGCCGGAGGCGACGGCGCCCAGTGGCAGCAGGCAGCCGGCGAGCACCAGGGAGACGGCGAGATGCCTCCCGCCGGCGCCGGGCGCGGGATCGGCGGACAGGGACTGGCCGGCGATGGTCGCGAAGATGACCCACAGGACGGGCAGCAGCCGCTTGCTCCGGCGTTCGCGCCGGTCCTGGACCCGGGCCAGCGCCACGGCCAGCCGCGGACTGACCGCGACAGGTGGGTCGGCCGCGGAATCCTTCATACGCTGAAGGATAGGCGGGTGGGCCGAGGCCGGGCCAACGGCCTCCGGCCCGGGCCCGGGGGTGCGGGTCCGGGCCGGCGAACGGGTCCGGTGCGAGGGCTGCGGCGGGACCGGTGCCATGGACTCAGGCCCTGGCCGGCACAGTGGCGCCGGCGGTCGCGGAGATCTGCCGCGCCTTGAGCCGTACCACGGCGAGCCGGCACAGGACCTGCGCGAAGGCCATCAGCAGCAGCGCGGTGGTCCAGGCGGCCGAGCTGGTGATCAGACGGTCGCGGCTGAACCGCGCGACGCTGCCGGCGCCGCCGTGGGTGGCCCAGTACTCGAATCCGGCCCGCGAGACCATGCCGGCTATCCACAGCGCCGCCGCGACAGCCCCGGCCTTGGCGAAGGCGACACCGTCCGAGCCGCGGCTCAGCCGGGTGGCCGCCCCGCACGCCAGGCCCAGCACCGCGCCGGCGACGACACCGACCACGTCGAGCCGCACGTCGTGGCCCTGGGTCGGGAAGGACTTGAGGTAGTAGGCGGCCGCCGCCAGCACGGCCACCACCGGGAGCAGCGTGGTGCGCATGGTCAGGCGGGCGCCGCGGATCTGCGGGATCACCAGGAGGACCAGCGCCGCGGAGATGAGGTAATCAGTCGTCGTCATGCCGCTGAGCTTGCCTTTCGCGCCGCCGCGCGACGTCGGCCGTCAGGTTGACCCCCGGGTTGGCACCGCTCGTCCACCCACGGGTTGACGAGCCGCAGCCGCAGCCGAAGCCGCAGTCCCCGCCGCGCCCAGCGGGTCACCCGGGCATCGCGCTACGGCAGCGCCCGTGACGGCAGCGCCAGTTCCGCCGGGCGCATGCCGCGCAGCGCGAGGAAGCCGGAGTTGGTGATCTCCAGGCCGGCCGCGACGCCCACGTCCACCGCCCACTGGGTCTCCGCCAGGATGTGGTCGACCCGGACCGGCTCGCCGGGCGGGGCGGCCAGCAGGGCCGCGGTGAGCAGGCGGGTGGACAGGCGGCGGGAGGTGGCCGCGAGGGTTTCGACCCGGCCGCCGCGGGTGTAGCAGTAGCCGCTGCCGGCCAGGTCGTCCACCACGAGCAGGCCGTAGTGCCGCAGCAGCTCCTCGTGGTCGGCGCCGCGCGCGCCGCCGCGGGTGCGACGGTCCACCGAGTCCATCAGGTCGCGGTGGCGCTCGGTGCCCGCGTGCACCGGGCCGTCCAGCGGGGGCAGCCGGGCCGGATCGGGCAGGCCCGACAGCCGCATCGTGGGGTGGAGGTGGAATCCGGCCCGCCGGAAGGTGCGGGCCGCCACCGGGTCGTCCGGCAGGCAGATCACCCCGCGCAGGCAGGCCCTGCCGTGCATCAGCGCCCGGGCGAGCAGCGCCTTGCCGACGCCCTTGCCCTGCGCGCCCGGCACCACCGCGAGCAGCGACAGCGCCCAGGTGCCCTCGCGCCGGTAGGACAGCACCGCGCCCACCGGCCCGGCGGCCTGGTCCTCGATGAGCCAGCAGCCGCCGGGGTCGGTACGGGCCAGGTGCCGGGTTCGGCCGTGGTGGCGGGCGATCCGCTCGGCCGGCCAGCCGCCGGGGCCGTCCGGCGGGCCGGCCGCGCCCCAGATCGCGCCGTAACCGGCCTTGAAGTGGGCGCCGGGGCTCGCGGAGGCGGCGCCGTACAGCGCGTGCGTGGAGCCGAAGGCCGCCGCGGAGATCTCCCGTACGACCTCCGCGTCCTCCTCGTCGTCACGGACCGGTCGAAGGATCACCCCGCCATCATCGCCCGACGGCTTACGGCAGTGCCAGCATCTGCTCAAGCGCCAGCTTGGCGAAGTGCTCGGTCTCGGCGTCCACTTGGATACGGTTCACGACCTTGCCGTCGGCCAGCGACTCCAGTGTCCACACCAGATGCGGCAGGTCGATCCGATTCATGGTGGAGCAGAAGCAGACGGTCTTGTCCAGGAAGACGATCTGCTTGTCCGGATGGGCCTTGGCCAGCCGCCGTACCAGATTCAGTTCGGTGCCCAGCGCCCACGCCGAGCCGGCCGGCGCTTCCGCCAGCTTCTGGATGATGTGCTCGGTGGAGCCGACGTAGTCCGCCGCGCCGACGACCTCGTGCTTGCACTCGGGGTGCACCAGCACATTGACCCCGGGGATACGGGAGCGGACGTCCTCCACCGACTCCAGCGAGAAGCGCCCGTGCACCGAGCAGTGGCCGCGCCACAGGATCATCTTCGCCGCCCGCAGCTGTTCGACGGTGAGTCCGCCGCCGGGCTTGTGCGGGTTGTAGACGACGCAGTCCGCCGGCGACAGGCCCAGGTCGCGTACCGCGGTGTTCCGGCCGAGGTGCTGGTCCGGCAGGAAGAGCACCTTCTCGCCCTGCCCGAAGGCCCACTCCAGGGCGCGCTCGGCGTTGGACGAGGTGCAGATCGTGCCGCCGTGCCGACCGGTGAAGGCCTTGATGTCCGCCGAGGAGTTCATGTACGACACCGGCACGGTCACATCGGCGACCCCGGCGTCGGCCAGCACGTCCCAGCACTCGGCGACCTGCTCGGCGCTGGCCATGTCGGCCATCGAGCAGCCGGCCGCCAGGTCCGGCAGGATCACCTGCTGCCGCTCGGAGGTGAGGATGTCCGCGGATTCGGCCATGAAGTGGACGCCGCAGAAGACGATGTACTCCGCTTCCGGCCTGCCCGCCGCGTCCCGGGCCAGTTTGAAGGAGTCCCCGGTGACATCGGCGAACTCGATGACCTCGTCCCGCTGGTAGTGGTGACCGAGGATGAAGACCTTGCCGCCGAGGCGGGCCTTGGCGGCCCGGGCGCGCTCCACCAGGTGCGGGTCCGACGGCGCGGGCAGGTCTCCGGGGCAGTCCACCCCGCGCTCGCTGCGGGGGTCGGACTCGCGGCCGAGCAGGAGCAGCGCGAGCGGCGTGGGCTGGACGTCCAGCGTTTCTGTGGTGGTCACGGGCCCGTAGCCCTTTCTTTCGACGCAGACCTTTTCGTCTACTTGACGCTATCTATCATAGCCCGTTTGCGTCAGATTGACGATGGCGGTTTCGTCAATGTGACGCATTCGCCGGAGCGGGGTGGGCCCGGGTCGGGGGCCGCGCCGCCGGTCCCGCTGCCGGTCTCGCTGTGGGGCGGGTCACAGGCCCCTCGGCGGGGGAGTGACCAGCGAGTGTGCCGACGGCGGACTGTGGCGGCCGGGCATGTGCGAGCATGGAGGGAATAAGTCGGAGCGGACGTCGGTACGACACGGAATGAATCCGAGAGGGCACCCGTTAGCCATCGGTAGCCAGCAGTCCGTACAACCCGGGAGAGAAGCACATGACGGTTCAGGACGAGACCACGACGACCACGAGCGACGGCATCCTCCTGTCCGACGCCGCCGCCGGCAAGGTGAAGAGCCTGCTTGAGCAGGAGGGCCGCGAGGACCTCGCGCTGCGTGTCGCGGTCCAGCCCGGCGGCTGCTCGGGCCTGCGTTACTCGCTCTTCTTCGACGAGCGATCGCTCGACGGCGACGTCCTCAAGGACTTCGGCGGCGTCAAGGTCGTCACCGACCGGATGAGCGCTCCCTACCTGGGTGGCGCCTCCATCGACTTCGTGGACACCATCGAGAAGCAGGGCTTCACGATCGACAACCCGAACGCCACGGGCTCCTGCGCCTGCGGAGACTCCTTCCACTGAGGCGCGGCCTCCACTGAGGCCCGGCGCGCGGCGGTCGAGCACCGCGGGCTCCTGGCACTTCAGGGCAGTGGACTTGAGGGCATGAGAAAGCGGCGGCACCCCCACCAGGTGCCGCCGCTTTTTGTGCGGCAGTCAGTCACTGTCCCCTGACTGGCTGCCCGTCTGATGTGTCCACGACGGTTCGGTTACCCAACGGCTGCTGGAGTACCACCGTTCGGGTGAAATCGCGGGCGATCATCGGACACATCCGGTGCTTCCCGTCCGGCGTGTCCGTCACGGTCACCCGCACCTGGCCGTCGGTCTCCGCGACCCGTGCCTGGTACGTACTGCAGACCCCGCCGCTGAACTCGATGTCCAGCGTGCTGCCGTCGGCGTGGTAGCCGGACACCTTGACGGCCTGTCCGGCCGGTGAAGGGTCGCCCGGCAGCGGGGCGGCGGGCGGCGCGGCCACCGGCGGCGGGTCGGCGGGACGCTGGCTCACCGGGGGAGCGGCCGGACCGCCCGGCCGCATCGGACCGCCCGGGTCGACCGGGCCACCGGGCGGCAGCGGGGCCGGGGCGCCGGGCGCCGTCGTCCCCGGACCCCCGCCGGGCGTCTGGAGGTACGCGGGGTCGACCGCCGGCTCGGCCAGCACCGTGGTGACGGACACCCCGGCGGGCGCGGTGTCGAACAGCCAGGACGGGATCAGCGTCTGGACGCCCGACACGGACGCGGGCGACAGCCCGAAGACCGCCCCGCGCACCTGGGTGGGGTGGCCGCTGCCCGCGACGCACGGCAAGGTGCGCGCCAGCTTGCGGTCCCCGCCCGGCCCGGCCGGCGCGGCCCGGCCGCCCGGAGCTACCGGGACCATCGGCACCACGCAGGACGACACCCCGTGGTCGGGATGCGGACCCGAGGCGGCGACCAGCCGCTGGAAGGCGGCGGTGGCCGACACCACCTGATAGCTGGCGCCCTCGGCGAGCGCGGACAGCCGCCCGCTCGCGCCGGTCAGCGTGCCGTCCGGGCCGACTCGCAGGGTCGTGCGCCAGCCGCTGGTGGGCAGCCCGCCCACCACCGGGTCGGCGGTCACGATCCGCTCGGCCCCGACCGTCTGGGCCGCGTCGATCCGCGCCCCGGTCAGGCCCAGCCCGGCGAGCAGCGGAGCGGCCACCGCCTCGGCCCTCCTCGCGGAGACCGGCGGCGAACCTGTACCCGTACCCGGAGCGGGGGGAGGGGCGGCCGGGCTGCCGGTGTAGGACCAGTTGCCCGGCGCGGCCCGGCTCACCAGCAGCGCCGGGCCGGCGTTCGTCACCCGGCCGACCTGCCAGGAACCGCTGACCGACGCGGTGGGACCGCCGACCTTGAGCAGCGCGGCCAGCCGCTCGGCCTGCGCCTCGTCCACCGCGGCGGTCGCCCGGTAGACGGCGGCGGACTTCGGGCCCTCCTCGGGAAGGCTCCCGGTCAGCCGCAAGAGCGCGCCGCCGGGAGCGGGGGCGCCGCTCCCCGGCGGCCGCGGATCGTCGAGCCGCAGCGGCGCCGCCGCGTTCCGCTCGGCCGTCCGGTTCTCACCGCCACCGGCCTTCGCCACCCAGAAGGCCCCGCCGGCCCCGGCCAGCAGCACGGCCGCGGCCACCGCGCCCACCGTCAGCCGCGACCGGCCGGCCGGGCGGCGGACGCGTTCGGCCTCGTCATGCCGCTCCGCCGGGCCGGTGACGCTCTCTTCGGGGTGTTCGACGCTGCGGTCGTCGCGTTCGGTGCTCACCGCGTACTCCTTCGGCTCCGATTGCCCTCAGATGCCGATGAGACGTGGCTCACCCCGATCCGGTTCCGCCGACCGGACGGGCGGCGCCCGCCCGGTCGTTCCGGCGCCGGTTCCGGCCGCCCCGGTCATGCTCAGTCGCCGTACTGCGACATCCCGTCCACCAGGTGCGCGGAGGCGGCCGGCACGGTGATGCCGTGCAGACTCGCCGGGGCGACCGCGGCGCGTGCCGCGACGGCCGGGGGCTTCCAGTGCGGGGCCATCCGCCGGCTGTCGCCGATCAGCGCTTCCAGCGAGTCGGGTTCGGCGAGCGAGGAGGAGGGGAGTACGACTGGCGGAACAGATCTCATGACCCGACCCTAGGGAAGCCTCAGCACTGGAGAAAGCCCTACTATCAGGTAGTTTCGCCGTGTCTTACCGAGCCGCCCGCGATATCCTCACGCGCGCCACCGTTCCCCGCTCTTCCCGCTGTTCCGCGCCGCCTCGCCCGGACCGCGTATCGTCCTGTCCTCCCCGCCCCCAGGAGCCCTCGCTGTGCGTATCGCCGTCACCGGATCCATCGCCACCGACCATCTGATGAACTTCCCCGGCCGGTTCGCCGACCAGTTCGTCGCCGACCAACTGCACACGGTCTCGCTGTCCTTCCTCGTGGACGCCCTCGATGTGCGGCGCGGCGGGGTCGGGGCCAACATCTGCTTCGGGATGGGTCAGCTCGGCACCCGGCCGGTCCTGGTCGGCGCGGCCGGCAACGACTTCGACGAGTACCGCGCCTGGCTGGAGCGGCACGGCGTGGACACCGCCTCGGTGCACATCTCCGAGGTGCTGCACACCGCCCGCTTCATCTGCACCACCGACAGCGACCACAACCAGATCGGCTCCTTCTACACCGGCGCGATGAGCGAGGCCCGGCTGATCGAGCTGCAGACGGTGGCCGAACGGGTGGGCGGCCTGGACCTGGTGTCCATCGGCGCCGACGACCCGGAGGCGATGATCCGCCACACCGAGGAGTGCCGCTCGCGCGGTATCCCCTTCGCCGCGGACTTCTCCCAGCAGATCGCCCGGATGGAGGGCGAGGACATCCGGCTGCTGGTGGACGGCGCGGCATATCTGTTCAGCAATGAGTACGAGAAGGGCCTGATCGAGAGCAAGACCGGCTGGTCCGCCGAGGAGATCATGGACCGGGTCGGCGTCCGGGTCACCACGCTGGGCGCGCACGGTGTGCGCATCGAGCGCAAGGGCGAACCGGCGATCGAGGTCGGCTGCGCGCAGGAGGAGGCCAAGGTCGACCCCACCGGAGTCGGTGACGGCTTCCGGGCCGGCTTCCTGTCCGGCCTGGCCTGGGGTGTCGGCCTGGAGCGCGCCGCGCAGATCGGCTGCATGCTGGCGACCCTCGTCATCGAGACGCTGGGCACCCAGGAGTACGAGCTGCGCCGCGGCCACTTCATGGACCGCTTCACCAAGGCGTACGGCGACGAGGCCGCCGCCGAGGTCCGCAAGCACCTGCACGCCTAGGGTCTGTCGTTTGGATCTCCGCGGCGTCGCGGCGCCCGGCACGCACATCTGCCGCGTTCTCGTCGGTCGACGACGCTCTGCGTCGCCTCCCTCCTCCGCCTTGCAGCTGCACGCACCGGACACCGCTCCTCCACCCACGGAGATCCAAACGACAGACCCTAACCGGCTCCCGCCCGGCCCCGGCCCGCCCGCTCAGACGCGGCGCCGCACCAGATACGCGGTGCCGCGTTCGGCCGGGCGCTCGCCGGCGTACTCCTGGTCGCGCATCGCGCACCACGCCGGGATGTCGAGGCGGGCGGCCTCGTCGTCGGACAGGACGGTGATCAGGCCGCCGACCGGGACATCGCCGATCACCTTGGCCAGTTCGATGACCGGGATCGGGCAGCGCTTGCCGAGGGAGTCCACCAGCAGGTCCGCGCCGGGCTCGACGGGGACCGCGTCCGCGACGGGGGCGGCCTCCGTGCCGGAGGACGGCGCGCCGAGCCGGCCGCGCACCTCGGCCACCACCTCCGGCAGGGCCGCGAGGAAGCGCGTCACCTCCTCCTCGCTCGTACCGGCCGGGAGGGACACCCGGACATTGCCCTCGGACAGCACCCCCATCGCCTTGAGCACATGGCTCGGCGTCAGCGTGCTCGATGTGCAGGACGAACCGGACGACACCGAGAAGCCGGCCCGGTCCAGACCGGTCAGCAGCGCCTCACCGTCCACATAGAGGCAGGAGAAGGTGACCAGGTGCGGCAGTCGCAGGCGGTCGTGGCCCACCACCTCGACATCGGGGACGAGTTGCGGCACCCGGACCCTGATCCGGTCCACCAGCGCGGACAGCCGCGCCGCCTCCGCCGCCGCCTCGGCCCGCACCGCGCGCAGGGAGGCGGCCGCCGCCACGATCGCCGGCAGGTTCTCGAAGCCGGGAGAGCGTCCCGACTCCCGCTCGTCGGCGGGCTCCTGGGGCGCGTAACGGGTCCCCTTGCGCACCACGAGCAGTCCGACTCCGGGCGGTCCGCCCCACTTGTGCGCGCTGCCGGCCAGCAGCGACCAGCGGCCGGCCACCGGACCCCAGGCCAGCGACTGCGCCGCGTCCACCAGCAGCGGCACCCCGGCCGCCCGGCAGGCCTCGGCCACTTCGGCGACCGGCTGGACCGTACCCACCTCGTGGTTGGCCGACTGGAGGGCGGCCAGCGCGGTGTCGGGGCGCAGTGCCGCCGCGAACACCCCGGGATCCACCCGGCCGGCGCGGTCCACCCCCACCGACGTGGTGTCGTAGGGCTCGGCGGCGTGCAGCACCGCCGAATGCTCCACCGCGGACAGCACCAGATGGCGGCCGGTCCGGCGGCGGCCCGCGGCGGCGCCGGCCACCGCCGAGTGCAGTGCGCGCGTCCCCGAAGGGGTGAACGCCAACTCGTCCGGGCGGCAGCCCACCGCCTGCGCCGCGGCCTCCCGGGCCGCGTCCAGCAACAGCCGGGCCCGGCGCCCCTCGCGGTACAGCCGGGCCGGATCGGCCCAGCCCTCGTCGAGCGCGGCGAGCAGCGCCTGACGTGCCACGGGATGCAGCGGGGCGGCCGAAGCCGTGTCGAAATAGGGCATGCCGGAACGCTACAACCCAGCCCTGACAACGGCTCGGTGCGGCGTCAGATGACCACCGGAGGGCGGCACTCCATCCCTTCCGGGTGAGGCCCGGCGCGTTGGCCCCCCTCCCCGCGTGACGCCAAATAGCGTCCAGTAGGGTTTGGTCCGCATAAACATCCACACCTAATGTGCCCGCGCGCGGGCCGACCGACCAGCAGACGGCCGGAACACTCGTAACGCGCGGCCGAGACTCTCGGGAAGGCGCTACGTGAGTCCCAACGGCTCCGACCTCCCCCACGGCCCTGCGGGCGTGGGTGGCACCCCCGCGTCGCGGCGCCCGATGCGGCGATGGCTGCCGCAGGCGCTGGCCGCGGGCCTGGTCCTTGCGACCGCCTCTGGTTGTTCGTACAAGGACTACCCCCGCCTGGGCATGCCCAGCCCGGCCACGGCGGAGGCACCCCGGATCCTTGCCCTCTGGCAGGGCTCCTGGGCCGCCGCATTGGCCACGGGCGTGCTCGTCTGGGGCTTGATCCTGTGGAGCGTGATCTTCCACCGGCGCAGCCGGACCAAGATCGAGGTCCCTCCGCAGACCCGGTACAACATGCCGATCGAGGCGCTGTACACCATCGTCCCGATCATCGTGATCGCGGTGCTCTTCTACTTCACCGCGCGCGACGAGTCGAAGCTCCTGGACACGTCCAAGAAGCCGCAGCACATCGTCAACGTGGTGGGCTTCCAGTGGAGCTGGGGCTTCAACTACGTCGAGAACGTGGACGGCAACCCGGCCACCCCGGTGGGCGTGCCGAAGGAACTCTCCACGATCCCGGCCAACAAACTGGACCTGCCGCCCGGCGCCGAGGGCGTCTACGACATCGGCACCCCGTCCAGCAAGAACCCGGACACCGGCAACCCCGGCCCGACGCTCTGGCTGGCCGAGGGTCAGTCCGTACGCTTCGTGCTCACCTCGCGTGACGTGATCCACTCCTTCTGGGTGATTCCCTTCCTGATGAAGATGGACGTCATCCCCGGCCACACCAACGTCTTCCAGGTGACCCCGAACAAGCTGGGCACCTTCGAGGGCAAGTGCGCCGAGCTGTGCGGCCAGGACCACTCCCGGATGCTCTTCAACGTCAAGGTCGTGACGCCGGCCCAGTACCAGCAGCACCTCAAGGACCTGGCGGCGAAGGGCCAGACCGGTTACATCCCGGCCGGCATTGCCACCACGGGCAACGCGAAGAACTCGGAGCCCAAGACCACATGAGCATTCTCAACGAACCGGCGGGGGCGGCCCCCGTCGAGGACGATTCCTACGCGGACGAACTGCCGGTCCGCACCAAGCGCCCCGGTTCGGTGGTGATCTCGTGGCTCACTACCACTGACCACAAGACCATCGGCACGCTGTACCTGGTGACGTCGTTCATCTTCTTCCTCATCGGCGGCGTGCTGGCGCTGATGATGCGAGCCGAACTCGCCCGTCCCGGGAACCAGTTCCTGTCGAACGAGCAGTTCAACCAGGCGTTCACGATGCACGGCACCGTGATGCTGCTGATGTTCGCGACCCCGCTGTTCGCCGGTTTCACCAACTGGATCATGCCGCTGCAGATCGGCGCGCCCGATGTGGCGTTCCCCCGGCTGAACATGTTCGCCTACTGGCTGTACCTGTTCGGCTCGCTGATCGCGGTCGGCGGCTTCGTCACCCCCCAGGGCGCGGCCGACTTCGGCTGGTTCGCCTACTCGCCGCTGTCCGACGCCGTGCACTCGCCGAGCGTCGGCGCCGACATGTGGATCATGGGTCTGGCGCTGTCCGGCTTCGGCACCATCCTCGGCGCGGTCAACTTCATCACCACGATCATCTGCATGCGCGCTCCCGGTATGACGATGTTCCGGATGCCGATCTTCTGCTGGAACGTGCTGCTGACCGCCGTGCTGGTCCTGCTCGCCTTCCCGGTACTGGCCGCCGCGCTGCTGGCGCTGGAGGCCGACCGAAAATTCGGGGCCCATATCTTCGACTCCGCGAACGGCGGCGCGTTGCTGTGGCAACACCTCTTCTGGTTCTTCGGCCATCCAGAGGTGTACATCATCGCCATTCCGTTCTTCGGCATCATCTCCGAGGTCATTCCGGTCTTCAGCCGCAAGCCGATGTTCGGTTACATCGGCCTGGTGGCCGCGACGATTTCCATCGCCGGTCTGTCCGTGACCGTGTGGGCGCACCACATGTACGTCACCGGCGGAGTGCTGCTGCCGTTCTTCTCCTTCATGACCTTCCTCATCGCGGTGCCCACCGGTGTGAAGTTCTTCAACTGGATCGGCACGATGTGGAAGGGGTCACTGAGTTTCGAGACCCCGATGCTGTGGGCGATCGGATTCCTGATCACCTTCGCCTTCGGCGGTCTGACCGGTGTCATCCTGGCCGCGCCGCCGGTGGACTTCCACGTCTCCGACTCGTACTTCGTGGTGGCGCACTTCCACTACGTCGTCTTCGGCACCGTGGTGTTCGCGATGTTCGCCGGATTCCACTTCTGGTGGCCGAAGATGACCGGCAAGATGCTGGACGAGCGGCTCGGCAAGATCACCTTCTGGACGCTGTTCCTCGGCTTCCACGGCACCTTCCTGGTCCAGCACTGGCTGGGCGCGGAAGGCATGCCCCGCCGCTACGCCGACTACCTGGCCTCGGACGGCTTCACCACGCTGAACACCATCTCGACCATCAGCTCCTTCCTGCTGGGCCTGTCGATCCTGCCGTTCCTCTACAACGTCTGGAAGACCGCCAAGTACGGCAAGAAGGTCGAGGTCGACGACCCGTGGGGCTACGGCCGTTCGCTGGAGTGGGCGACCTCCTGCCCGCCGCCGCGGCACAACTTCCTGACGCTGCCGCGCATCCGCTCCGAATCCCCGGCGTTCGACCTGCACCACCCGGAGATCGCGGCGGCCGAACTGCTGGCGAACACCCCGCAGCGGGCACTGATCGGCGCGCAGCGCACCAGCAGCCCGGCTGACGCCGAGGGCAAGGAGGCGGACAAGTGAGGATCCAGGGCAAGATGTTCCTCGGCCTGGCCGTCTTCATCCTGGCCGTGGCCTTCGTGTACGGCTTCTGGTCCAAGGAGCCGGCCGGCACCACCGCGCTGTTCCTGGCCTTCGCGCTGACGCTGATGATCGGCTTCTACCTGGCGTACACCGCCCGCCGGGCGGACGCCGGCGCGCAGGACCGCGAGGACGCCGACGTCGCGGACGACGCCGGGGAGCTGGGCTTCTTCAGCCCGCACAGCTGGCAGCCGCTCGCCCTGGGCGTCGGCGGCGCGCTGGGCTTCCTGGGCATCGTCTTCGGCTGGTGGCTGCTGTTCTTCTCGCTGCCGGTCATCCTGGTGGGCGTCTACGGCTGGGCCTTCGAGTACTACCGGGGCGAGGACCGTACGCAGTAGAGCGTCGTCGTCACGGCGGGTCACCGCCCGATGAGCCCGGACACCGTACGGTGTCCGGGCTCATCTGCTGGCATCACGCAAGCGACACGCGGAGGACGACACCCTTTTGCACGCGCTCGCCGGGCGGCCCCGGCCGGGCGTTCCTAGCGTGAACGGCATGACCCACCTTCGCTCGCGCCTCATTCCCCGGCGCCACATAGCAGTGCGCAGCGCGCTTCTCATAGCCCCCCTCGCGGTGGGCCTCGCCGCCTGCCAGGGCGACGGCAACCCGCTCGCCGCGCCCCCCTACGAAGCAGCGGCCAAGGTCGCGTTCGCCACGGCGAGCGGCGGCAAGGCCGACCCCGCCAAGCCGCTGGAAGTCTCCGTCAAGAAGGACGGCAGCCGGATAACCGACGTCACCGCAACCGACGGCGCAGGGCGCTTCGTACGCGGTGAACTCAGCTCCGACGGACTGCGCTGGCACTCCACCGGGACGCTGGCGGCAGGAGCCCATTACACCGTCCGGGTGAGCACCGAGGACTCCGACGGTCACCCCGGCCGCAAAGTGGTCGTCTTCGACACCAGCTCCGCGCAGGCCGGACTGCATGTCACCTTCGGCCCCAACGCCGGGACGTACGGCGTGGGACAGCCGATCACCGCCGCGCTGAACCACCCGGTCAAGGACCGCGCGGCCCGCGCCTCGGTCGAATCCACCCTGGTGGTCAGCTCCAGTCCCCAGGCCGCGACCGGCTCCTGGTACTGGGTGGACGACCGCACCCTGCACTACCGCCCCAAGACCTACTGGCCGGCCCACGCCAGGATCACGGTCCGCAGCACCCTCGGCGGCGGGCACACCCAGGGCGGGGTCACCGGCACCGCCGACAAGCCGCTGGTGCTGCACACCGGCGACCGGATCGAGGCGATCACCGATGTCGCCACCGACCATCTGACCTTCAAGGACAACGGCAAGGTCGTCAAGACACTCCCCGTCACCACCGGCAAGCCGGGCTTCGACACCCGCAACGGCCTCAAGGTGGTGCTGGCCAAGGAGTCGTTCGTCCAGATGAAGAGCCAGAGCATCGGCATCGCGGCCGGCAGCTCCGACTCGTACGACCTGCCGGTCTACTGGGCGACCCGGGTGACCTGGAGCGGTGAGTACCTGCACGCCGCGCCCTGGTCGGAGGGCTCGCAGGGCTCCGCCAACGTCAGCCACGGCTGCACCGGCATGAGCACCGAGAACGCCCACTGGTTCTACGACCATGTGCGCCAGGGCGACATCGTCGACGTCATCAACGGCAAGGGCGCCAAGATGACGCCCTTCGACAACGGCTTCGGCGACTGGAACCTCGACTGGGACCAGTGGCAGCAGGGCAGCGCGCTGGTCGCCCCGTCCAAGGGCACCCAGGCCAGCGCCAAGACCCCTGACGAGGCCCCGGCCCGGCTGCGCCCGGAAGCCGCCTAGACAGCGCCTGGACAGCGGCGCCCGAGCCGAGTGCGCTGCCGCAGCGCCTACCGGGTCGCGACGGTCGTGACGACCGGCGTGATCCGGTGGCGCAGCAGCGTCGCCAGGGTCTCGGTCAGGGCCACCGGGTCCACCGGGTGGGTGACCGCCGCGTCCGCGCGGCTCCAGGTGGCCAGCCACGCGTCCTGCGGGCGGCCGATCAGCACCAGCACCGGCGGGCAGCGGAAGATCTCGTCCTTGATCTGGCGGCCCACGCCCATCCCGCCGGCCGGGTTGGCCTCGCCGTCCAGCACGCAGATGTCGATGCCGCCGCGCTCCAACTGCTCCAGGACCGCGGGGAGTGTCGCGCACTCCACGTACTCCACCGGCGGCAGATCCGCGGCGGGCCTGCGGCCGACGGCGAGCCGGACCTGCTCCCGGGTGTTCGCGTCGTCGCTGTAGACCAGCACGGTGGCGATCGCCTGCATCCTGGATCCTCCTGGTCGGCATACTCGGCGTACATCGTGAACGCGTTCTCAAGTGACTGGGATGCTACTCCCGCCAGTGCCTTCGGGAGGAGTGTTCGTACCCCGCGAAGATCCGGCGCGGCCGTTCCGACCGGGCGTCATTCGGACCGTCATTCGCCGACCGGGTACTCCCATCACCCGTTCGAGGGACGGTTCCAGGACGCCGGGCGGGGTGGGCGGGGGCATGGACACACCGAAGGGGACCCCCGGAGTGAGCGCCGGATAAGCGACCGACATAATGTCGGACGTGGCGACAGCAACAGCAGTAGAAACCGGGCACGCGCACCCGTCGGTCAACCGGCCGAACCTCACCAGCGTCGGAACCATCATCTGGCTGAGTTCCGAGCTGATGTTCTTCGCGGCCCTCTTCGCGATGTACTTCACGCTCCGGTCGGTGACGGGTGACGTCTTCTGGAAGGAGCACGCGCACGCTCTGAACGTGCCGTTCTCCGCGACGAACACCACGATCCTGGTGCTCTCCTCGTTCACCTGCCAGATGGGTGTCTTCGCCGCCGAGCGCGGCGACGTGAAGAAGCTCCGCTCCTGGTTCATCGTGACCTTCATCATGGGCGCGATCTTCATCGGCGGGCAGATCTTCGAGTACACCAACCTGGTCAGGAAGGACGGGATCTCGCTCAGCTCGGACGCGTACGGCTCGGCGTTCTATCTGACCACCGGCTTCCACGGTCTGCATGTGACGGGCGGTCTGATCGCGTTCCTGCTGGTGCTCGGACGAACGTACGCGGCCAAGCGGTTCACCCATCAGCAGGCCACCGCTGCCATCGTCGTGTCCTACTACTGGCACTTCGTCGATGTGGTCTGGATCGGCCTCTTCGCCACGATCTACCTGATCAAGTAGCCGGTCCCGGGCTCCGGACAGACCGGGTAGGCCTCGCCGGATTCCGCCAAAGCATCGACACAAGAGATCCTGACACTCGGGGTAATCCGTGAAAAAGCTCTCCGCACGACGACGCCACCCGCTGGCGGCGCTTGTCGTCCTATTCTTCGCGCTCGCGGCCACCGGGGGGCTGTACGCCGCGCTCGCCCCGGCGCCGCAGGCGCAAGCCGCCGACTCCGCCCAGTCGCTGGCCATCCAGCAGGGCAAGAAGCTGTACTCGGTCGGCTGTGCCACCTGCCACGGCATGTCCGGCCAGGGCAGCACCGACGGCCCCAGCCTGGTGGGTGTGGGCAGCGCCGCGGTCGACTTCCAGGTCGGCACCGGCCGGATGCCCGCGCAGGCGCCCGGCGAGCAGGTCGAATCGCACCCCGTCATCTACAGCCAGGCGGAGATCGACCAGCTGGCCGCCTATGTCGCCTCGCTCGGCCCGGGCCCGTCCATCCCGACCAAGGACCAGTACAGCCCGGCCGGCGCGGACGAGGCCAAGGGCGGCGAACTGTTCCGCACCAACTGTTCGCAGTGCCACAACTTCGTGGGCAAGGGCGGAGCGCTGACGGAGGGCAAGTTCGCCCCGGCCCTCAAGGGCGTCTCCGCGAAGCACATCTACGAGGCGATGCAGACCGGCCCGCAGAACATGCCGTCGTTCCCCGACACCACGATGCCGCAGGACACCAAGGCGGACATCATCGCCTACCTCAAGGCGGTCGACAGTTCTGACAGCCCCAACCCGGGCGGCTTCACGATGGGCAACATCGGTCCGGTGTCGGAAGGCCTGTTCGCCTGGGTCTTCGGTCTCGGCGCGATGATCGCGCTCGCCATCTGGGTCGCCACCCGGACGACCAAGGCCAAGAAGTCATGAGCGAGACTGGACCTCACAACGACGTGTCTGAGAATCTGCCGAGCGAACACGGCGCCCACGAGGGCGGCGTAGCGGTCAAGACCGACCCGTTCGCCAACCCCGGGCTGCCGCCCCACGAGCACCGCCGTCAGGACATCGACGACCGGGCAGCCAAGCACTCCGAGCGCGTGGTCGCCGGCCTGTTCACCCTGTCGATGCTCGGCACCCTCGGGTTCATCGCCAGCTTCGTGATCTTCCCGGTCGACAAGATCGTCTTCATCTTCCCCTTCGGTCACGTCAGCGCGCTGAACTTCTCGCTCGGCCTCACCCTCGCGGTGGCGATGCTCGGCATCGGCGCGGGCGCGGTCCACTGGGCCCGCACCCTGATGTCGGACGAGGAGATCACCGACGAGCGGCACCGGGTGGACGCCGACGACGAACTGCGGGAGAACGTCCGGCAGCAGTGGATCACCGGCGCCAAGGAGAGCGGCTTCGGCCGCCGCAAGCTGATCCGCACCACGATGTTCGGCGCGCTGTCCCTCGTACCGCTGTCCGCCCTGCTGGTGCTGCGCGACCTGGGCCCGCTGCCGGAAGGCAAGCTCGACCACACGCTGTGGGCCAAGGGCAAGGTGCTGATCAACACCAACACCATGGAGCCCCTCAAGCCCGAGGACGTCATGGTCGGTTCGCTGACCTTCGCGCAGCCGCAGGGCCTGGAGGAGTCCGCCGACGACTTCCAGACCCAGATCGCCAAGGCCGCGCTGATGATCGTCCGGCTCAAGCCGCAGGACATCAAGGACAAGCGGGAAGCGAGCTGGGGCCACGAGGGCATCGTCGCGTTCTCCAAGATCTGCACCCACGTCGGCTGCCCGATCAGCCTGTACGAGCAGCAGACACACCACGTGCTGTGCCCGTGCCACCAGTCGACCTTCGACCTGTCCGACGGTGCCCGGGTGCTCTTCGGCCCCGCGGGACACCCGCTGCCGCAGCTTCGGATCAGCGTCAACGGTGAGGGGAACCTCATCGCGCTTGGCGACTTCGAGGAGCCCGTCGGCCCCGCTTTCTGGGAGCGCTGATGAGTACCACTGACACCTCCACCCGGCCCCGGCCCACCAACCCCGGTGAGCGCGTCGCGGAATGGACCGACGGCCGGCTCGGCCTGTACAAGCTGGCCAAGTCCAACATCCGCAAGGTCTTCCCGGACCACTGGTCCTTCATGCTGGGCGAGGTCTGCCTCTACAGCTTCACGATCCTCATCCTCACGGGTGTCTATCTGACGCTGTTCTTCCACCCGAGCATGAGCGAAGTCGTCTACCACGGGTCGTACGCACCGCTGCAGGGCATCCGGATGTCCGACGCGTACTCCTCGACGCTGCACATCAGCTTCGACGTCCGGGGCGGTCTGCTGATAAGGCAGATCCACCACTGGGCCGCGCTGATCTTCATCGCCGCCATGATCGTGCACATGATGCGGGTGTTCTTCACCGGCGCGTTCCGCAGGCCGCGCGAGATCAACTGGCTGTTCGGCTGGATGCTGCTCTTCCTGGGCATGTTCACCGGCTTCACCGGCTACTCGCTCCCCGACGACCTGCTGTCCGGCACCGGTGTCCGCTTCATGGAGGGCGCGGTCCTGTCCACGCCCATCGTCGGCACGTATCTGTCGATGTTCCTGTTCGGCGGCGAGTTCCCCGGCCACGACTTCGTGTCGCGGTTCTACTCGATCCACATCCTGCTGCTGCCCGGTCTGATGGCCGGCCTGCTGGTCGCGCACCTGATCCTGGTGTTCTTCCACAAGCACACCCAGTTCCCGGGTGCGGGCAAGACCGAGAAGAACGTCGTCGGCGCGCCGCTCATGCCGATCTACACCGCCAAGGCGGGCGGCTTCTTCTTCCTGGTCTTCGGCGTCATCGCCGCCGTCGCGGCCATCGCCACCATCAACCCGATCTGGGCGGTGGGCCCCTACCGGCCGGACCAGGTGTCCACCGGCGCGCAGCCCGACTGGTACATGGGCTTCTCCGAAGGCCTGATCCGGGTGATGCCCGGCTGGGAGATCAGAGGCTTCGGCCACACCCTGGTCCTCGGTGTGTTCATCCCGCTGATGATCTTCCCGCTGGTGCTGGTGGCCATCGCGGTCTACCCGTTCATCGAGTCCTGGGTGACCGGCGACAAGCGGGAGCACCACCTGCTGGACCGGCCGCGCAACCGTCCGGTGCGCACCGGCTTCGGTGTGGCCTGGCTGACGGTGTACTTCGTCCTGCTGATCGGCGGCGGCAACGACATCGTCGCCACGCACTTCCATCTGTCGATCAACTCGATCACCTGGTTCGTCCGTATCGGCATCTTCGTGCTGCCGGTCTTCGCCTTCTGGGTGACCAAGCGGATCTGCATGGGGCTCCAGCGGCGCGACCGCGACAAGGTGCTGCACGGTCGCGAGACCGGCATCATCAAGCGGCTGCCGCACGGTGAGTTCATCGAGGTGCACGAGCCGCTGTCCCAGCAGCAGCTGCACGTGCTCACCGCGCACGACCAGCCCCGGCCGATCGACCCCGGACCCGAGGTCGACGAGAACGGTGTGGAGCGCAAGCTCAGCCCGATCGCGAAGGTCCAGGCACGGCTGTCCCAGGACTTCTACGGGGAGCACAGCCAGATTCCGAAGCCGACGGCGGAGGAGTACGAGGAGATCACTTCGGGGCACGGCGGTCACTGAGCCGCTCGCGCTCGGCGCCACCCACCCTCCCGGGCCGGGACCGGCACCCCCTCCACGGGGTGCCGGTCCCGGCCCGGGGCGTTTCTCCGTCCGCCGCGGCCGTCGTGGTTGCGCGCGCGGTTCCCCGCGCCCCTTTGGGGCTCGATCGTGCCGTCGGCGGCATCCAACAGGGGCGCGGGGAACCGCGCGACAGGGGCCGCGAGCGCAGGCGGGACGCCGATAGGCTGGATCCTGCCAGAGGGCGACCCCTTTCCAGGAGCGTGACCATGAGCGACGTGAACCCCGCCGGAGGCACCAGCATGAGTCCGCGGTCCTGGCCCGACGTACTGACCTCGCTGCTGGCCGGCCGCGACCTGAGCGGGGACGACACCGCCTGGGCGATGGACCGGATCATGCGCGGCGAAGCCTCCGACGTGCAGATCGCCGGGTTCGCGATCGCGCTGCGGGCCAAGGGCGAGACCGTCGAAGAGGTCGCCGGCATGGTCCGGACGATGTACGAGCACGCCAACCTCATCGAGGTGCCCGGCCGCACCGTCGACATCGTCGGCACCGGCGGCGACCTCGCCAGGACCGTCAACATCTCCACCATGGCCGCGATAGTGGTGGCCGGAACCGGTGCCAAGGTCGTCAAGCACGGCAACCGGGCCGCCTCCTCGGCCAGCGGCGCCTCCGACGTACTGGAGAAGCTCGGCGTCAATCTGGAACTGACCCCGCAGCGCGTCGTGGAAGTGGCCGCCGAGGCCGGCATCACCTTCTGCTTCGCGGTGAAGTTCCACCCGGCGCTGCGCCATGTGGCCACCGCCCGCGCCGAGTTGGGAGTGGCCACCACCTTCAACTTCCTCGGCCCGCTGACCAACCCGGCCCGGGTCCGCGCCCAGGCCACCGGAGTGGCCGACCTGCGGATGGCACCGATCATGGCCGGCGTGCTCGCCGAACGCGGCTCCTCCGCGCTGGTGTTCCGCGGCGACGACGGCCTGGACGAGCTGACCACCACCGCCACCTCCCACGTATGGGTGGTGCGCGACGGCAAGGTCGAGCCGACGTCCTTCGACCCGCGCGATGTGGGCCTCGACCTGGTGCCGGTGGCGGCGCTGCGCGGCGGTGACGCCGCCCACAACGCCGATGTGGCCCGGCGGCTGCTGGCCGGTGAGCAGGGTCCGGTACGGGACGCGGTGCTGCTCAACTCGGCCGCCGCGCTGGTGGCGCTGTCCCCCGGCGAGGGGACGCTCGAAGAGCGGATCTCCGCCGGTCTGCTGGAGGCCGCGCGGTCCATCGACTCGGGCGCCGCCGCCGCCGTCCTGGACCGCTGGGCCAGGGCCAGCCACGCCTGACCGCCGCCACCCCCGCGCTCCCCGTCACCAGGCCGAAAGGCAGGCGCCGTCCGATTGCTGGACGGCGCCTTGCGCGTTCAGCGGCATATGGCAGAATCCCTTTCAGGTCACGAGTGACAGCGTTAAGGCCCCGGCTCGCTGTCCGGCAACCCTCCGTCCGAGGTGGGGTGCCCCGGGTGAGGACCAGGCTGTGAGCAAGCAAGGCTCGCAGCAAGCCGGACTTGGGGAGCTCTGTCATGACCGTGTTCAGCCCTGCCACCGCCGCCGACCGCGAGGTCCGTACGCCGCTGCCGGTACTGGGACGGGACGTGAGCGTCCCGCTGGTCACCGGCGGCGAGGTGACATACGCGGCCCTGGACTACGCCGCCAGCGCGCCCGCCCTCCAGCGGGTGTGGGACGACGTGGCCGCCTACGCCCCGTACTACGGCAGCGTGCACCGCGGCGCCGGCTATCTGTCGCAGCTGTCCACCGACCTGTTCGAGCAGAGCCGGGCGACCGTCGCCGAATTCCTCGGCTGTCGACCCGACGACGAAGTCATCTTCACCCGCTCCACCACCGATTCGCTCAATCTGCTGGCCGCCGCGCTGCCGGCCGGCACCCAGATCTTCGTCTTCGAGACCGAGCACCACGCCTCCCTGCTGCCCTGGGCCCGCGGTGAGGACGCCCGGGTCACCTGGCTGCCCGCCCCCCGCACCCCCGAGCAGGCCGTCGCCCAGCTCGACGTGGCCCTGCACGGCGCGCCCAAGGGCCCGAAGCTGGTGTGCGTCACCGGGGCGTCCAATGTCACCGGGGAGATCTGGCCGGTGCGCAAGCTGGCCGCCGCCGCCCACCGGCACGGCGCCCGGATCGTGCTGGACGCGGCCCAACTCGTCCCGCACCACGCGGTGGACATCGCCGCGCTCGACGTCGACTGGGTGGCCTTCTCCGGCCACAAGCTCTACGCGCCCTTCGGCGCCGGAGTGCTGGCCGGCCGCCCGGACTGGCTGCGCGAGGCCGAACCGTATCTGGCCGGCGGCGGCGCCACCCGCAAGGTGACCCGCACGGCCGACGGCGGCCTCGACGTGGTGTGGCACGAAGCGGTCGCCGCCCGGCACGAGGCGGGATCGCCCAACGTCATCGGCGCCTACGCCATCGCCTCGGCCTGCCGCGCCCTGTCCGAGGCCGGCTTCGACCGACTCGTCGCCCGCGAGCGGCAGTTGCTGGCCGAGCTGCGCGAGGGGCTGGCGGCGCTGCCCGAGGTCCGGGTGCTGTCCCTCTTCGGCGCCGACTCGGCCCGGGTCGGCGTCCTGTCCTTCGTCGTCCAGGGCTGGAACAGCTCCCACTTCGCGGCGGCGCTCTCCGCCGAGTACGGCATCGGCGTCCGCGACGGCCTCTTCTGCGCCCACCCGCTGGTCCGTACGCTGCTGGACAGCGAGCCCGACGAGCCCGGCGAATGCGGCGCCCCCGACGCGGCCCCGGGCGAGCGGTCCCTCAACGCGATCCGGGTCAGCTTCGGCGCCGGCACCCCCGACGAGCACATCGCCCGCTTCCTCGCGGCCGTCACCACGCTCGTCCAGGACGGCGCCCGCTGGAACTACCGCACTGAGAACGGCCGCTGCGTCCCGGCCCGCGACTGACAGGTGTCCGGGGGCGCGCTGACGTCCCGTCCTCAATCGCCGGACGGGCTCGACAAGTCGAGGTCGACCGGGCTTCGGCCCGTCCGGCGTTACGCGTCCAGCCCGATGGCGAACGCCGCCTCCAGGTCGTGCTGCGAATACGTCCGGAAAGCGACGTGCGTATCGGTGACCTGCACCCCCGGGATCTTGCTGATGCGCCCCGGGATGATGTCCGCCAGATCGTCGTGCCGGCCCACCCGGACCAGCGCGACGAGATCGTAGTTGCCGGTCACCGAGTAGACCTCGCTGACGTTGTCGAGCGCGGCGATGGACTCCGCGATCTCCGGGATCCGGTCGACAGACGTCTTGATGAGCACGATCGCGGTGATCACGACGGGATGTCTCCTTGGGTCGGCCTGATGACGAGGCTCACCTTACGCCGTGGCCGATAGCACACCCACGCGCACAGGAACCCGAAGGCGAAGCCCACCACATGGGCCAGATAGGCGACGCCCGGGCCGCCCCGGGCGGTCTGGGCCGCCAGCCACTGCAGGACGAACCAGAAGCCGAGCACCATCCAGGCCGGGAAGCGCAGCGGGATGAAGAAGAGGAAGGGGAACAGGCTCGTCACCCGCGAGCGGGGATAGAGGTAGAGGTACGCGCCCAGCGCCCCCGAGATCGCCCCCGAGGCCCCGACCAGGCTCTGCGTGCTGCCGGAGTGGCCGAGGGCGAAGCCGTAGGTGGCGAGGTAGCCGGCGGCCACGTAGAAGAGGGCGAAGCGGATCCGGCCCATGCGGTTCTCCACGTTGTCGCCGAAGACCCACAGGAACAGCATGTTGCCGATCAGGTGCACCCAGCCGCCGTGCAGGAACAGCGCCGTGAGGACCGAGAGCGGCGGCGATTTCCGGTAGCCGTGCGCGGCGGGGCAGCCGGCGGGCAGTACCAGCCGGCCGGGCGGCAGCTTGCCGTGGAACAGCTCGGTGGGGATGACCCCCCAGTGGTCGAAATACACCGCCTGCGCGCACGGCAGCCGCCCGGCGCCGCCGTACAGCGAGGTGAACCCGGACAGCGGGCCGAGCAGGAACACCGCGGTGCACAGGCCGATCAGCGTGTACGTCACCACCGGTGTGCGGCGGACCGGGTTCTTGTCGTACACCGGGATGACCATGGACCGATGATGACGGAACGGTCGTATCGGGCCGAGGTCGCCTCGCCGCAGCGCGGCGGACCGCCGAGGCCGTAGGGTGACCGGGACACACACCCGTGGTCCGTACCGGAAGGACCCACGGCGAACCGCCCGCCGAGCCATTCACGAGGTACTGAGCGGATTGACCCCCGCAACGGGGACAATGGAAACAGCAGACGGCGGCCGGAGGGATCGAAGGGGGCCGGGAGGACGCCGAGGAACCGGACGGGAGTGACTGGTGGACGGTAGCGGTGGCGTTCCCGACGCCGAGGCGAGCGACGGTGGCGCGGGCGAGCCCGCGCTGGACCGACCGCTGCCCGAAGGCGTACGGCACCGGGTCGTCGCCATCGCCGCGGACGCCTTCGGCGGCTTCACCTTCGCGGATCTGCCGGTGTCGCTGCGGCCTTATGCCCGTTTCACCCCCTCGCGGCGGGTGCGGTACGCGGCCACCGCGCTGGCCGCCGCGCTGGAGTCGGACGCCGGTTTCCGGCGCAAGGTGGCCGGCAAGCTGCGCGAGTCCCAGCCCGAGCTGACCGAGGCGCTGGACGGCTCCACCCCGCCGCCCGCCGCCGACCCGCTGGACGTGGCCGCCGCCGCCTATCTGCTGCGGCCCCCCGGGTGGGCCAAGCTGGTCGCCACCGCCGGCGAGGAGGCCCAGCGGGCCGACGCCGAGCGCGCCGACGAGGAGACGCTGCGTGAGCTGGCCCGGCTGCGCGAGGAGGTCGAGGCGCTCCAGGACCAGGCCCGTACCGAAGCGGCCAGGGCCCGCGCGGAACTCGACACGGTCCGCAAGGAGAGCGACGCGCTGCACCGCAAGCTGCGCGCCGCGCACAGCGACGTCAAGCGCGCCGAGGCCGCCCAGCGCCGGCTCCAGGCCGAGCTGGACGACTCGCGCGCCGCCGCCGACCGGGAGCGGGCCGCCGCCGACGGCGAGGCCAGACGCCTGCGCGCCCGGATCACCGAGGCCGAGGCGGTGGTCGAGGCGGGGCGCCGCGCGGTCCGCGAGGGCCGCAGCGTGGAGGACGTACGGCTGCGGCTGCTGCTGGACACCGTGCTGGACGCCGCGGCCGGTCTGCGGCGCGAACTCGCCCTGCCGCCGCGGGACACCATCGGCGTCCGGCCCGCCGACACCGTGGACGCGGTGGCGCCGGGGCAGTTCAGCGCCCGCGACATCGCCACCCGCGCGCTGTCCGCGACCGATCCGCAACTGCTCGACCAACTCCTCGCGCTGCCGCAGGCGCATCTGGTGGTGGACGGCTACAACGTCACCAAGACGGGTTATCCGTCACTGCCGTTGGAGAAGCAGCGGCTGCGGCTGCTCGGCGGTCTGGCGGCGCTGGCCGCGCAGAGCGGCGCCGAGGTCACCTGTGTCTTCGACGGCGCCGATCTGGACATGCCGGTGCTGCTGGCGCCGCCGCGCGGGGTGCGGGTGCTGTTCAGCAAGGCCGGTGAGACCGCTGACGAGTTGATCCGCCGGCTGGTGCGGGCCGAACCGCCGGGCCGGCAGATCGTGGTGGTCTCCGCGGACCGCGAGGTCGCCGACGGGGTGGCCAAGGCGGGAGCCCGTCCGGTGGCCTCCCTGCTGTTGCTGAAGCGGCTCGCGCGGGTCTGACCGCCCCGCCCGCCCCGGTCCGAACACGCCCGCGGCACAGGGCCGTTCACCGGGTCGTCCACTGCCGTGACACGGCGGCGTCGATCGCGCGCCGACACCAACTGAGCGTTGTGCGGCCCTTACCGCGCGTACGACGCACGTAAAGAATGTGCGAAGCGGTCGAGATTTTGCCTACAAAGATTTGAACCGATCACAGGAAGGTCACTAAGGTCAGGCCTCGTACCTCCGCGCAGTCGATCATCCAACCCGGATGACGCTCGGGGGCCGCCCGCCAGCAGAACCGGTAGGCGGCTGAGGAAGAAGGAGCTCGCCTTCGTGGCGTCCCACCGTCGTCCCAAGCCGGCAACCCGCACTCGCGTGACCGTGCTGACCGCCACCGCCGCTGCCGCGGTCGCCCTTTCCTCGCAGGCCGCGAACGCCGCCCCGCAGTCCAGCATCAAGGACGCGAAGACCAAGGTGGACGCTCTGTACACGCAGGCGGAGCAGGCCACCGAGAAGTACGACGCCGCCAACGAGCAACTGCATACCCTCCAGAAGGACGCCTCAAGCCTTCAGGACCAGGTGGCACGCCAGCAGCAGCACCTGAACCAGCTCCGGGACGGCATCGGCACCCTCGCCGCCTCCCAGTACCGCAGCGGTGGCATAGACCCGACGATCCAGCTCTTCCTCTCGGGCAACCCGGACACCTACCTCCAGCAGGCGTCCACCCTGAACCAGCTCGGCTCGCTGCAGGCCGGCGCGCTCCAGCAGCTCCAGGACGCCAAGCGGAGCCTGGACCAGTCCCGCGCCGAGGCCACCGCCAAGCTGGCCGAACTCCAGAGCACCCGCAATGAGCTGGCCCAGCGCAAGAGCGAGGCCAAGACGAAGCTGAGCCAGGCCCAGCACGTGCTCAGCTCGCTCACCGCGCAGCAGCGCGCCGCGATTCAGGCGCAGGACGTCGTCTCCGCCAACCGCGCCAGCACCCGGGTCAACCTCGGCGACGCCAAGGCCGCCACCGCGCGGGCCTCCGCCGCCTTCCAGGCCGCCGTGAGCAGGATCGGCATGCCGTACGTCTACGGCGCCACCGGCCCCAGCTCGTTCGACTGCTCGGGCCTGACCTCCTGGGCCTACGCCCAGGCCGGCGTCGGCATACCGCGGACCTCGCAGGAGCAGGCCAACGCCGGCACCCGGATCTACTCGGAGTCGCAGCTCGGCGTCGGCGACCTGGTGATCTTCTACGGCGACTACCACCACGTCGGCCTGTACGCGGGCAACGGCGTGGTGCTGCACGCGCCGAAGCCCGGAGCCGTGGTGCGGTACGAGTCGATCGGCGACATGCCCTTCGAGTTCGGCGTCCGTATCTGACCACCCGGGGGCCCTGGCGATCCGCGGTTCGCCGGGAGTCCGGCGGGCGCGGCGGGCGGGGCGACAACACCGCTCCGTACGGCGTTCGGGTGATCACCTCCCCGGCGCCGGTCCGGCCCGGGCCGTGTGACCTGCGGCGCAGCCGCAGGTGGTGGTACGCACCGCCCGGCGGTCCTTTGTACTCTCCGCCAGCGCGTGGTTACTGTCTGCTGCTGTGGCTTCCCATCGACGCTTTCCGCAGCCGGGCCTGGCCGCCCGCACCACTCGCGTCACCGTGCTCTCCGCGGCGGCGGCGGCCACCGCGGCGCTGTCCGGCGGCGCCGCGCAGATCGCCGCCGCGGACCCGGCGGGCCCCGCCCCGGACCACGCCTCCCAGCTGGACCGGCTCGACCACCTCTACCAGCAGGCCGAGCAGGCGACCCAGCGATACGACGCCGCCCAGGAGCGCGCCACCCGGCTGCGCACCGAACTGAGCGCGCTCCAGGACCGGGCCGCCAAGGGCCAGCACCAGGTCAACCGGCTCCGGGACGAACTCGGCGCGCTGGCCGCCTCCCAGTACCGCGACGGCGTCCTCGACCCGTCCCTGGTGCTGCTGCTCTCCGAAAGCCCCGCCGACTACCTCGACCACGTCTCCACCGTCAACCGGATCGGCGACCAGCAGGCCGGGCGGCTCCGGCAACTCCAGGAAGCCGAAAGGGCGCTGGAGCGGCAGCGCCACCAGGCGGCGGCCAAGCTCGCCGAACTGCGCCAGGCCGGGATTTTGTTGCAGGACCGCAAGAAGGCCGTCCAGCGTTCGCTCGCCTCCGCCCAGCGCATCCTCAACACACTGTCCCGCGCCCAGCGCGCGGAGTATCTTCCCGGCGCGGGCCTGCGCGCCTCCCGCGACCGGCCGCTGCCCGCCTTCGCCGACTTCCCGGCCTCCTCCGGCCGCGCGGCCCTCGCGGTGGCCGCCGCCCGCTCGGTGGTCGGCGCGCCCTACGTCTGGGGCGGCACCGGCCCGCACGCCTTCGACTGCTCGGGCCTGATGGTCTACGCCTACCGCCAGGCCGGCGTCGCCCTGCCGCGCACCTCCCAGGAGCAGCTGAACTCCGGCACGCACGTACCGCTGGACCGGGCCCGCCCCGGCGATCTGGTGCTCTACCGCGGCGACGCGAGCCATGTCGGTATGTACGTGGGCGGCGGCCAAGTCGTCCACGCGCCCTACCCGGGCGCCCGGGTCCGCTACGACCCGGTGGGCATGATGCCGATCACCGCGGTCACCCGCCCGGCGGGCTGACCGGGGGCCGTACGATCGGGCGTGTGCCAGCGGAGACCGGACGTCACCCCAAGGCCGCCGTCCGGCTCCTGACGGCGGCCCTCGCCGTGCTGGCGGTGCTGGCCGGCGGCTGCGCCCCGGACCGGCACAGCACGCCCCCCTCGGCCGACGACAACGCCGCCCGGCAGCTGCTCGACCAGCGGGCCACCGCCCTGCTCCACCACGACAGGGCCGCCTTCCTGGCCGGTGTGGACCCCCGGGCCCAGCGCTTCCGGGCCCGGCAGACCGCGATGTTCGCCGACCTCGCCGCCGTACCGCTCGCCAGCTGGTCGTACACCCTGGTGCGTACCGGCGCCTTCACCCTGCCGGCCGCCGCCGACGGCACCGCGCGGATCGCGACCGAGGTCCGGCTCAGCTACCGGCTCAGCGGCTACGACACCGAGCCGGTGGTCTCCACCGCCTATCTGACCCTCTCCCGGCGGGCCGGGCGGTGGTACGTCGCCGGGGACGACGACGGCGCGGCGAGCGGGCACCGCACCGACCCCCAGCTGTGGGACCAGGGGCCGGTACGGGTGGTGCGCGGCGCGCACAGCATCGTGCTCGGGCTGGCCGCCCCCGCCGTGCTGAGCGGTTACGCGGCCGACGCGGACCGGGCGGTCCCCGAGGTCACCCACGCCTGGGGGAGCGGCTGGCCGGGGAAGGTCGTGATCGAGGTGCCGGCGACCCTGGACCAGCTGGCCGCGCTGCTCGGCGGGAGCGCCGCGGGCTTCCGGGACATAGCGGCCGTCACCACCGGCGAGCCGGCCGCCGCCGCCCCGGGCCACGGCTCCGGCGCCGCCCCGGCCGACCGGGTGATCATCAACCCCCAGGCGTTCGCCCAGCTCTCCGACTTCGGCCGCCAGGTCGTGCTCACCCATGAGACCACCCATGTCGCCACCCGGCTGTCCACCACCGCGCACACCCCGCTGTGGCTGTCCGAGGGCATCGCCGACTGGGTCGCCTACCGCGACTCCGGCCGGACCGCGCCCGAGATCGCGCCCGAACTGGCCGCGGACGTCCGCGCCGGGCACCCGCCCACCGCGCTGCCCACCGCCGCCGACTTCGCGGCGACGGCGAAGGGCCTGCCGCAGGCCTACGAAGGCGGCTGGCTCGCCTGCCGGATGATCGCCGACCAGTGGTCGCCCGCCACCTTGACCGCCTTCTACCGCGCGGTGGCCGGGGGCGGCACGCTGGACGCCCGGCTGCGGGCCGCGACCGGGCTGAGTCTGCCGCAGTTCACCGCCCGCTGGCGGACCTATGTGGACGAGGAGCTGGGATGAGCGGAGCGGGCGAGAGGGCCGGCCGCGGGGACGTCACCGGTGCGGAAGAGGCGGGTGACGGCGCCGGGGGCGCGGCGGCCGCCGATTTCACACCGGAGCAGATCGCCCGGGGCAAGGCCCTGCGGCGCGGTGTGCTGCCGGCCGCCGCCGGGTCCTGGGCGGTGTCGACGGCCCTGCTGCTCGGGCTCGGCCTGACCTCGGGCGGCGCCCGGCTGACCGGCGCCTTCGGGGACGCCTGGGCGCTGCGGGTGCTGGGCGCCGGGCTGACCCTCGTGCTGCTGCCGCAGCTGCTCACGCTGCCCTTCGCGGCCCGCGGCCGGGTGGTCAGGGCCCGCTTCGGGCTGGTCACCCAGGGGTGGGCCGGCTGGGCGCTGGACCAGGTGCGCGGGCTGCTCGTCTCGCTGCCGCTGATCCTCGGCGCGCTCTTCGCGCTCTACGCGCTGGCCGGCGTCACCCGCTGGTGGTGGGCCTGGGCGGCACTCGGCGCGGCGGTGACGGTCTTCGCGCTGTCCTTCCTGGCCCCGCTCGTCTTCGAGCCGCTGTTCAACCGCTTCACGCCGATGGAGCCGGGACCGCAGCGCACCGGCCTGCTGGCGCTCGCCGAACGGGACGGCGTCCGGGTCCGTGACGTGCTCGTCGCCGACGCCTCCCGCCGTACGACCGCGCTGAACGCGTATGTCTCCGGTTTCGGCCGC
Source organism: Streptomyces polygonati (assembly GCF_042650325.1). Taxonomy (NCBI): domain Bacteria; kingdom Bacillati; phylum Actinomycetota; class Actinomycetes; order Kitasatosporales; family Streptomycetaceae; genus Streptomyces; species Streptomyces polygonati. Next base: position 74,181 of record NZ_JBHSBB010000003.1, read on the forward strand.
ACCCGCCGGATCGTCGCCTACGACACGCTGCTGGCCACCGCCGACCCGCTCGAAGTGGAGCTGGTCGTCGCCCATGAACTGGGCCATGTCGTGCACCGCGACGTCCCGCGCGGCACCGCGGTCGGCGCGCTCGGCGCGGCGGCCGGGGTCTGCCTGCTGGCGGCGGTCGTCAGCTGGTCCCCGCTGCTGGACCTCGCCGGCGTCGCCCGCTTCGCCGACCCCCGCTCCGCCTGGCTGCTGGCGGCGGTCGCCTCGGTCGGCGGCACCCTGGCGGGCCCCTTCGGCCGCGCGCTGTCCCGCCGGATCGAACACCGCGCCGACCTGCACGCCCTCGAACTCACCCGGTCCCCGGCCGCCTTCATCGCGATGCAGCGCCGCCTGACCGTCACCAACAACGGCGACCCGACCCCGCCGCGCCTGCTCCACTTGCTGCTGTCCACCCACCCGACACCGTCCGCCCGGATCCGGACGGCGCGCACCTGGCGGCCGGCGGATACGTAGCGGCCGGTCGGCCCGGTCGGCCCGCGTGACCCGGTGGCTTCATGTCGTGAACACGGAGGCGGCGTCGGGGGACTCGCCCAGGCGCCGGGCGGCCCGCTCGCGGCGCGACGGCACGGTGGCGGTCCACAGGCGGCGGCAGGCGATGACGGACGCGGCGACCAGCAGACCGTTGCGGGTGGTGAGCAGCAGGACGCCCCAGATGTCGCTGTGGCTCACATGGGTGAAGAAGACCGGGAACTCCAGCGTGGTGAACGCCGTCGCCAGCAGCGTCAGCGCGATCGGCAGCAGCTGGACCGTCCCGGCCAGCGTCGCGCACACCGCGCCCGCGCCGATCAGCCACACCATGTACTGCGGGCTGATCACCCGGGAGGTCGTGGTGAAGACCAGCAGGGCGGCGAAGGCGGCGTCGTAGGGCGTGGACGCGACGAACGTACGCGCCCGCACCCGCCACCACAGCAGCCAGCAGAAGGCCAGCAGGCTCAGGCCCAGCGCGACCGCGCTCACCAGGTGGACATGCGGGCCGAGGAACTCCACCGAGCCGTAGTGCATCGTCGAGCGGCCCTGCCAGCCGAAGTGGCGCCAGACGTGGAAGACGGTGGCGCCCAGCGACTCCACCTCGGTGCCCCGGTCGCGCTGGAAGGTCAGGAACGAGAACGCCCCCGGCATCGCCAGCGCGAACACCGCAGATCCCGCGATCCCGGTGGCCGCCGCCGAGATCCAGGCCCGCCGGGTGTCCCGGCCGCGCGGCACGCCGATCAGCAGCAGCACCGGCCACACCTTCAGCAGCGCGCCCAGCCCCGCCAGCACGCCCGCCACGGCCGGCCGGCGCCGGAGCAGCAGCAGGGCGAGCACGCCGACCGCCGTCACCATCACGTCGTAGCGCGCATAGACGATCGGGCCGCCCACCGTGACCCCGCCGATCCACACCCACGCCCCCGCGAACCGGCCCGACCGCCGCGCCGCCGCCAGCAGCCCGGCCAGCACCACGGCGTCGGCGAGCAGCGCCAGGCAGAAGAAGGCCGACGCGTAGTCGAGGAACGGCACCGCCCCCGGAGCTACCATCACCGCCGCCGCGCCCGGCGGATACTGCCAGGTCACGTCGTGCGAGGGGAACGAGCCGCCGCGCAGGATCGGATACCAGGTCTTGTACACGCCCGACACGTCGTGCAGGATCACCTGCCCCGGGAAACCCACCACCCGGAAGACGAAGAGCATCAGCAGCGTACGAGTGGCGGCCCAGGCGAGCAGGGCCCGGCCCTGATGACCGATATGCGTACTTGTCACATCACGCATCATGTCCGCCGCCGGCGCCGGACCACCGCACGGACGCGACCCGCGCCGCCAGCCGGGTGAACGCGAGCGCCCCGGCGCCGCCCGGTACTGTCGGCGGCGATGGACAAGACGCTGATCGTCACCAACGACTTCCCGCCCCGCCCCGGCGGCATCCAGTCGTTCGTGCACAACATGGCGCTGCGCCTCGACCCGGGGCAGGTCGTCGTCTACACCTCCAGCTGGCAGGACGGCGCCGAGGTCGCCCGCTTCGACGCGGAGCAGCCGTTCCCGGTCGTCCGGGACCGCACGAAGATGCTGCTGCCCACACCGCGGGTGACCCGCCGGGCCGCGGCGCTGCTGCGCGAGCACGGCTGCTCCTCGGTGTGGTTCGGCGCGGCGGCGCCGCTCGCCCTGATGGCGCCGGCGCTGCGCGCGGCCGGCGCGCGGCGGCTGGTCGCCACCACGCACGGCCACGAGGCGGGCTGGGCGCAACTGCCCGCGAGCCGCCAACTGCTGCGCAGGATCGGGGAGGGCACCGACACGGTGACCTATCTCGGTGAGTACACCCGGTCCCGGATCGCCGCCGCGCTGACGCCCGCCGCGACCGCCCGGATGGTCCATCTGCCGCCCGGCGTCGACGAGAAGGTCTTCCACCCGGGTCCGGACGGCCCGGTGCTGCGGGCCCGGCTCGGCCTCGCCGACCGGCCGGTGGTGGTGTGCGTGTCGCGGCTGGTGCCGCGCAAGGGGCAGGACACGCTGATCCTGGCGATGCCGCGCATCCTGCGCGAGGTGCCGGACGCGATGCTGCTGATCGTCGGCGACGGGCCCTACCGCCCGGCGCTGGAGAAGCTCGCGGAGCGCACCGGCGTGTCGCAGGCGGTGCGTTTCACCGGCCCGGTGCCCTGGTCCGAACTCCCCGCCCACTACGGCGCCGGCGACGTCTTCGCGATGCCCTGCCGGACGCGGCGCGGCGGCCTGGACGTCGAGGGCCTCGGCATCGTCTACCTGGAGGCCTCGGCGACCGGCCTGCCCGTGGTGGCCGGCGACTCCGGCGGCGCCCCCGACGCGGTCCTCGACGGCGAGACCGGCTGGGTCGTCCCTGGCGGCTCCCCGGCCCAGTCCGCCGACCGCATCCTCACCCTCCTCCACGACCCCGCCCTCCGCACCCGCATGGCCACCCGGGGCCGCCACTGGGTCGAATCCGCCTGGACCTGGGACCTCCTGGCCTCCCGCCTCCGCGACCTCCTCTGAGGGCCCTTGCGGGCGGGCGCCCCATCCGGCATGCCGGGACGGCACCTTGCCCGCGCCCCGGGACGGCCTCGGCCCAGCCGATCCGGGGCATTCCCGTCGCGACCGCCTTCACCCGGTCGTCCACAGGCACCGGGCTCCGGCCCCGGCGGGTCGGCGCCTCGCCCGCACCCCGGGCACCCCTGCGCCCGGTGGGCCGGGCAGCGGGGCGACGCCCGTCGGTTCGGCCGACCGAGGCGGGCGTCGGGCCCCGCCGACCGGCTTGCGTCAACGCGAGCGGCGAATATGACGGCACGTCAGCGAGCAGTCGGCGCGCCCGCGTCCAGCGACGGCCGCCGGGCCCCCGTCCCCGCGGTGCGCGCCGGCGGGCCTCAGTGCGTGGTGTAGATCGTCTCGATGTCGGCCGCGAAATCCTTCAGGACGACGTTGCGCTTGAGCTTCAGGGAAGGGGTGAGGTGCCCGGAGGACTCGGTGAACTGGGTGGGGAGGATGCGGAAGCGGCGGATGGACTCCGGGCGGGAGACGGCCGCGTTGCCCAGGTCGACCGCGCGCTGGACGGCGGCGACGAGGTCGGGGTCGGTGGCCAGTTCGGCCGTGGACGTGCCGGATTTGCCGTGCCGCCGGGCCCACTTGGGGAGGAATTCCTCGTCCAGGGTGATCAGCGCGGCCACGAAGGGGCGGCCGTCGCCGACGACCATGCACTCGGCGATGAGGGGCTCCGCGCGGATGCGGTCCTCGATCACCGCGGGGGCGACGTTCTTGCCGCCCGCGGTGATGATGATCTCCTTCTTGCGGCCGGTGATCGTCAGATACCCGTCCTCGTCCAGCGCGCCCAGGTCGCCGGTGTGGAACCAGCCGTGGGACTTGGCCTCCAGCGTGGCCGCCTCGTTGTTCCAGTAGCCGGAGAACAGGTGCTCGCCGTAGAGCAGCACCTCGCCGTCGTCGGCGATCCGCACCGTGGAGCCGGGCAGCGGCTGGCCGACCGTGCCGATCTTCGTACGGTCCCACGGGTTGAAGGAGGTCGCCGCGCAGGACTCGGTGAGGCCGTAGCCCTCCAGGACGGTGAAGCCGATGCCGCGGTAGAAGTGGCCGAGCCGCTCGCCCAGCGGGGCGCCGCCGCAGATCGCGTGGGTGGCCCGGCCGCCGAGGACCGCGCGCAGCTTGCCGTAGACCAGCCGGTCGAAGAGCCGGTGCTCGAACCGCAGCCGCGCCGAAGGACCCGAGCGGGTGTCCAGCGCCCTGCTGTAGGCGATGGCGACCGACGCCGCCCGGTCGAAGACGCGGCCCTTGCCGGTGTCCTGGGCGGTGGCCCGCGCCGCGTTGAAGACCTTCTCGAAGACCCGCGGCACCCCGAGGATCATCGTCGGCCGGAACGACTGGAGGTCTTCTGTCAGGTTCTTGATGTCGGCCACGTGGCCGAGCCGGATCGGCGCCATCACCGCCGCCACCTCCACCAGCCGCCCGAACACATGGGCCAGCGGCAGGAAGAGCAGCACCGAGTTCTCGCCGGTGGTGAAGAGCGGGCCGAGCCGCTCCACCGCGTTGCCGCACTCCGCGAAGAAGGCGCGGTGGCTGAGCACGCAGCCCTTGGGGCGGCCCGTGGTGCCGGAGGTGTAGACGATGGTGGCGGGGGAGTCGGCGGCGGCGTACCCGGACCGCTCGTCCAGCACCGCGTCCGAGATGTCCGTACCGGCCGCCCGCAGTGCCTCCACCGCGCCGGCGTCGATCCGCCAGACGTGCTTGAGCTGCGGCAGCCGCACCCGTACCGACTCCACCAGCTGCTCGTGGGCCTCGGACTCGACCACCACCGCGACCGCGCCCGAGTCGCCCAGCATCCACTCCACCTGGGAGGCGGAGGACGTCTCGTAGACCGGTACGGTCACCGCGCCCGCGCTCCAGATCGCGAAGTCGAGCAGCGTCCACTCGTAGCGGGTCCGGGACATCAGGGCCACCCGGTCGCCGGGCTGCACCCCGGAGGCGATCAGACCGCGCGCCGCCGACCCGACTTCGGCCAGGAAGCCGGCCGCGGTGACGTCGTCCCAGCCTCCCGCCGAGTTCTTGCGGCCGATGACGGGGAGGTCCGGATGATGCGTGGCGTTACGGCGGATCAGATCCGTCAGATTGCCGTCCGCGGGGACCTCGTAAAGGGCCGGAAGGCTGAACTCACGCAAGGCGGCTGCTCCTCATCGGTGCCACGGCGCACCCGGAGGGAAGGTGATGGACGGCCTGGATGTTACCCATCGGTAAGGCTCCGGCGATAGGGGGCCACAGCATTGTTTTAAGCATCACACACCGGGCGGAAGCGACGGAACCGGTTCCGGGAACACCGGGCGGGATCTTCCGGAGTGTGCATACCACCTGCCGCGCAGCGTAAGGCACCATGAACGGCCGGGAGAACGCGGGACGGCGGTGTCGCGAACCGTGTTCGCCGGGCGTCCGCCGGGCACTCGTCAGGGGGCTTGTCGGGCGCTTGCCCCACCGCGGTGCGAAGCCCGCCGCCGGCCACGGTCACCCGCCCGCGCCGCCGCTATAAAGTGGGCATTATGCGGGTGCATGTAGTGAGCGACGTCCATGGGGCGAGCGAGGCGCTGGCCCGGGCCGGTGAGGGCGCCGACGCCCTGGTCTGCCTCGGCGACCTGCTGCTCTTCCTGGACTACGCCGACCACGCCCGCGGCATCTTCCCCGACCTGTTCGGCGTCGACAACGCCGACCGCATGGTGGAGTTGCGCACCGCCCGACGCTTCGACGAGGCCCGCGCCCTGGACCAGGAGCTGTGGGCGGGGCTCGACCGCCGGGCCGTCATCGAGGCCGCGGTCCGCAAGCAGTACGGGGAGCTCTTCGCCGCCTTCCCCACCCCGACCTACGCCACCTACGGCAATGTCGACGTCCCGACCCTGTGGGAGCAGTACGCGCGGCCCGGCACCACTGTGCTGGACGGCGCCACCGCGCTGATCGGCGACCGGGTCTTCGGCTTCGTCGGCGGCGGGCTGCGCACCCCGATGCGCACGCCGTACGAGGTCGAGGAGTCCGCGTTCGCCGCCAAGGTCGCCGCCCTGGGCGAGGTCGACGTGCTCTGCTCGCACATCCCGCCCGCCGTCCCGGAGCTGTGCTACGACACCGTCGCCCGCCGCTTCGAGCGCGGCAGCGAGGCGCTGCTGGAGGCGATCCGGGTCACCCAGCCGAAGTACGCGCTGTTCGGCCATGTCCACCAGCCGCTGCTGCCCAGGACCCGGATCGGCCGTACCGAATGCGTCAACGTCGGCCACTTCAACCGCACCCGCACCCCCTGGGTGCTCGAGTGGTGAGGCGCGCCGGTCCGCCGCCCGCGGCGCCGGGTGGCGCGATGGCCGGCCGGGCGGCCCGTCGCGATAGCCTTCACCCGGAGCCAGCAGCACCGTTCAGGAGGGCCACGGCCATGGCGGAACACACCAGATCGAGCATCACGATCGAAGCGGCGCCGGCCGCCGTCATGGGCGTGATCGCCGACTTCGACCGCTACCCGGAATGGACCGGCGAGGTCAAGGAGGCGGAGGTGCTGGGCCGCGACGCGGCCGGCCGCGCCGAGCAGGTCCGCCTGCTGCTGGACGCCGGCGCGATCAAGGACGACCACACACTGGCCTACCGCTGGGTCGGCGACAGCGAGGTGCGGTGGTCGCTGGTCAAGTCCCAGATGCTGCGCACCCTCGACGGCTCCTACGCGCTGGCCCCGCTCGACGGCGGCGCGAGCACCGAGGTCACCTACCAGCTCACGGTGGACGTCAAGATCCCCATGCTGGGCATGATCAAGCGCAAGGCCGAGAAGGTCATCATCGACCGGGCGCTGGCCGGCCTGAAGAAGCGCGTCGAGTCCGCCCCGGCGGACTCCGCCGCGCCGCCGCAGGCAGCGGCGGGCACCGCGGCGGACGCGGCCGGCCCGGCCGGCGAGTCGGCCTGACGGGTGGCTCCGGTACGCACACTGCTGGTCACCGGCACTCCCGGTGCCGGCCGTACGACGGTCGCCGCCGCGACCGCTGCCGCCGCTGCCGCTTCGGTGGCCCGCGGGGGCGGTCACGTCCTGCTGCTGACCGGTGACCGGGAGGCCGCGGAGGCGCTGCTCCGGGCCACCGCCGACCCCGAGCCGCCGGACGGGCCCGGAGACCCGCGAGCGGATGGGCGGGCGGCTCCGCGAGCCGCCCGCGTCGGCTCCGGCCGCAGCGCCCCCGCCGCGCCTCGCGCCCACCCGCCCGGTGATCCGACCGCGCTGGCCGCCGCCCGCGCCGTCAGCGGGGTCGAGGGGCTCCATCTGGCGGTGATCGATCCCGCCGCCTCCTTCCGGAACGGCGTGCTGGACCTCCAAGGCCGCGTCGGCAGCCTGCTGGGGCTGCTCGGGGCGGCCCCGCTGGACCCCGAGGAGCTCACCCCGCTGCCGGGCGCCGACGCGCTCGCGCTGCTGCGCGCGCTGCGCCGCGAGGAGGTCACCGGGGACGCCTCGCCCTGGGATCTGGTCGTGGTGGACCTGCCCCCGGTGCGCGAGGCGATCGCGCTGCTCGCCCTGCCCGAGCAGCTGCGCCGCTATCTGCGGCGGCTGCTGCCCGCCGACCGGCAGGCGGCCCGCGCGCTGCGCCCGGTGCTGGCGCAGCTGGCCGGGGTGCCGATGCCCGCCGAGTGGGCGTACGAGGCCGCCGCCCGCGCGGATCGCGAACTCGCCTCCGTACAGGCGGTCGTGGACGACCCGGACACCGCGGTGATGGTGGTCCTGGAGCCCGGCGCCCCCGCCGAACGGGGTCTGCGCGCCGCCAGGACCGGGCTGGGGCTGTACGGCCACCGGCTGGCCGCCGTGACCGTCAACCGGCTGCTGCCGACGACCGGCACCGACCCGTTCCTGACCGGGCTGTCCGGCCGGCAGCAGGAGCACCTCAAGGCGCTCGCCGAGCAGTGCGCCGCCGACGGCGTACCGCTGCTGGAGCTGCCGCACCTGGGACGCGAACCGCGGCACCCGGCCGAGCTGGCCGTCCCGGTGCCCGCCGCCGCCCGGCGCGACGCCGAGCCGTGGAGCGTCGACGAGCGGCTGGCCGAGGAGGGGCACTTCCTGTGGACGCTGCCGCTGCCCGGCGCCGACCGCGACACCCTGGACCTCGTCCGCCGCGGTGATGAACTTGTCGTGGACGCTGGTGGATTCCGGCGGATCGTGCCGCTGCCCTCCGCGCTGCGCCGCTGCACGGTGGCCGGGGCCGCGCTGCGCGACGGGAGCCTGCGGGTGCGCTTCACCCCCGACCCCGATCTCTGGCCCCGCTGACCGCCGCCTCGCCGCGGCCGTTCGGGTACCGTCAAGGAGGGACGGAGAAACCCCGGAGCGTCCCGTTTGGAGCCGATCATGAGTGAAGCCACGGACCGTCCCGACGCCGACGCCTGGGCCAAGGCCAGCGCGGAGGACATCGCCGGTGAGCACGCGCGCAGGCGCGCCGAGGCGGGTCACGGCCCCGGCAGCGCCGGGGACGAGCTGCGGCGGCTCGCGGAGGCCGTCAGCGAGGCCGTCACGGACAAGCTGGGCGCCCTGGGCAACCCGGCGGTGCAGCTCGCCGCGCAGGGCGTCATCTCCCAGGTGCGTTCTGTTGTCGAACCCATCGTCGACCGCAATCCGGACGTCTTCGATCATCTGAGCGCCGCCGGGGCCGAACTGCTGGCCGCGTACCGGTCCGCGGTGACCCGCGCGGAGGGTCGCTGGACCTCGGGTGACACGTCCTCGCGTTCAACCGCTGAACACATCGACCTCGACTGACCCCTCCTCCGGTACGGTTCTCTTAGCGGGGATCGACCGAAAACTGAGGGACACATGGGACTCACCATCGGCGTCGACATCGGCGGCACCAAGATCGCGGCCGGAGTGGTCGACGAGGAAGGCTCGATTCTCGAGACTGTCAAGGTGCCTACTCCGTCGACTCCCGAAGGCGTCGTGGACGCGATCGTGGAGGCGGTACGCCAGGTCAGCACCGGTCACCAGATCGAAGCCGTCGGTATCGGCGCCGCCGGCTATGTCGATGACAAGCGCGCCACCGTCCTCTTCGCCCCCAATATCAACTGGCGGCACGAAGCGCTCAAGGACAAGGTCGAACAGCGCGTGGATCTCCCGGTCGTCGTCGAGAACGACGCCAACGCGGCGGCCTGGGGCGAGTATCGCTTCGGCGCCGGGCAGGGTCATTCCGATGTGATCTGCATCACGCTCGGCACCGGGCTGGGCGGCGGCATCATCATCGGCAACAAGCTGCGCCGCGGCCGGTTCGGCGTCGCCGCCGAGTTCGGTCACATCCGGGTGGTGCCGGACGGACTGCTGTGCGGCTGCGGCAGCCAGGGCTGCTGGGAGCAATACGCTTCCGGTCGTGCCCTGGTCCGCTACGCGCGGCAGCGGGCCAACGCCACCCCGGAGAACGCCAAGGTGCTGCTGGCCCTCGGCGACGGCACCGCGGAGGGTATCGAAGGCCGGCACATCAGCGCGGCCGCCCGGCAGGGCGACCCGGTGGCTGTCGACTCCTTCCGGGAACTGGCCCGTTGGGCCGGTGCCGGACTGGCCGACCTGGCCTCGCTCTTCGATCCGTCGGCGTTCATCGTGGGCGGCGGTGTGTCGGACGAGGGCGAACTGGTCCTCGACCCGATCCGCAAGTCGTTCCGGCGCTGGCTGATCGGCGGGGAGTGGCGTCCGCACGCCCAGGTACTGGCCGCGCAGCTCGGCGGCAAGGCCGGGCTGGTCGGGGCGGCCGACCTGGCGCGGCAGGGCTGACGGAGCGGATGGAGCGGACGGGGTGACAGTGGAGGATCTGCCGAGTTCGGCGACGGAGCAGGACGGCTCGGCAGTGGTCCGCGTGCTCAGTTACAACATCCGCTCCATGCGGGACGACACGGCGGCGCTGGCCCGGGTGATCCGAGCCTGCGCCCCCGACCTCGTCCTCATCCAGGAGGCGCCGCGGTTCTTCCGCTGGCGCAAGGCCGCGGCAAGGCTCGCCGGGGCGACGGACCTGGTTCATGTGACCGGCGGTGCCACCACCGCCGGGCCGATGATCCTGTCGTCGCTGCGAGCCCATGTCGAACGCACCGAGGACGTACTGCTGCCGCACACCCCCGGACTGCACCAGCGCGGTTTCGCCACCGCGGTGGTCCGGATCGGCGGAGCGCGGCTGTCCGTCCTCAGCGCGCATCTCAGTCTCAACGCCGCCGAGCGCTACGAGCAGTCGGGGCTGCTGCTGGACCGGGTCACCGGCCTCGGTGAGCCCTACGCCGTCGCCGGCGGGGATCTGAACGACCGGCCCGACGGGCGGTCCTTCACCCGTCTGGCGGGGCGGCTGCAGGACGCCTGGGCCGCCAAGCCGTGGGGCGGGGAGTTCACCTCCACCGCCGAGCGGCCGTATCAGCGGATCGACGCGCTGTTCGTCACCCCGGGAGTCGAAGTCCTCGGCTGCGGGGTGCCGCACGCGCTGCGCGGCATCACCCGCGAGGACCTGGCCGCGGCGAGCGACCATCTGCCGCTGCTCGCGTCACTGCGGATTCCGGCGGTTTGATCCTGCCGGTGGGCCGCGCCCCGGCGGGCTCGGGCCAGGGGGTCAGCGGGTCCTGGACATCGCGTGCCGCTCGATGCTGGCGGCGAACAGCGGGGTCTCGCGGCGGCAGTGGTCGCCCGAGGCCGCCTGGCGGGCCCTGGCGGCCTCCTCGAAGGAGAGGCCGTTCTTGTCGCAGAACTCCATGAACTCCTCGGTGGGGCGGCTGGTGACGCTGTTGGTGTACGTCAGGGTGCCGTCGCCGTTGTCCTTCACGCTCAGGTCCCAGACGACCTGGACGCTGGTCCAGCCGTTCGGGGTGAGCACGTCGGACAGCGAGACCATGTGGCAGTGCTGCTTCTCGGCCACCTCGGCCACGTAGTGCTGGACGACCAGGCCGGTGCCGATCATCTCGACGTTGATGGACATCGGCCGGCCGTCGTCGGTGCTGGTGTAGCCCGCCGCCTTGTGGTCGGGCGGCGCACAGCGCTGATACTCCTTGTCGGGAAGGGTGAACAGCCAGTCGGCGATGTTGATCGCGGCCAGCGGCGCGTGGACCGGCGCGGTCTCCACCGACTGCGAGAGGATCCGGTCGGACATGACCGCGGTGCCAGTGCTCATGGTGCTTCTCCTCCACGTTTCCTCGCGTCGAAACAGCCCGAAATCCCATCGTACCCCGCCATATCGGACAGGGAGATGCGGGGCGAACCGCCGGAACACCGCGAGGGCGCGGGGAGAGAGCCGTGAAGGTGCCCGGAGGTCTCAGACCACCGCGCCGCCGCCCGGCAGATCGTCGTCGTCCTCGCCGGTGCGCATCCGCGCCACCAGCGTGGCGAAGCCGCCGAGGAAGCCGCCGAGGCCCACCAGGACGGCCCACCAGGTGAGTTCGATCTGGAAGAGGATGAAGGCGAGCAGCAGCAGCGGGCCGCCGATGACCGCGATCCAGGCGAACTTGGTGGTCACATCGGCGTCGGGCAGCGGCGGCGGCTCCGGCGGGACGAAATGGGCGTCCTCGTCGTCCTCGACCAGTTCGTAGTTGCGCGGGCCGGAGATGACCGGGTGGATGACGATGCTGCGGTCGGGCGGCGGCAGCACCTTGTTGATCGGCTCCGGGCCGGGGTCCTTGTCCCGGACGTTCTCCGCCTCCGGCCAGGACGGCTCCACGCCGGGCTCCGGCTCCGCGTTGAAACCGGCGATCAGCGCGGCCCATGCGGCGTCCTCGTCCAGCGGCGGACGGGACGGCTCCTCCTGCGGCGCCGTGCCCTCGTCGGTCCCCTCGTCCTCACGGTCAGCCACCGGCCGCACTCTCCTTGACCGTGTCGCCCGCCGGAGCGGACAGTCGGCTTACGAACTCGTAGGACCGCGCGAAGATCTGCTCGGCGTCGTGGTCGAGGGTGGCGACGTGGTAACTGCGCTCCAGCACGTGCTCGGTGACGTCCGTGGACGACACCTTGCCGAGCACCACCGCCGAGTTGGACGGGTGCACCACATGGTCCACCCTGCTGTGCAGCAGCAGCAACGGCTGGGTCACCTGCGGCAGTCCGCCCCGCACGATGCCCCAGAACTTGCTCAGCGAGTGGACGGCGTGCAGCGGCGTCCGGTCGTAGCCGAGTTCGCCGCCGGCCTTCAGTGCGATGTCGCTGGCGATGCCCGCCACCGACGGCACGAAGTGCCGGATCAGCGGCACCGCCTTGAGCTGCGCGCTGTCCGCCTTGACCGACGGATTGACCAGGATGATCCCGCTCACCGCGGCCTGGTGCTTCTGCGCCAGCCGCAGCGCCAGCGCGCCGCCCATCGACAGCCCGCCCACGAAGACCCGTGAGCACCGCGCGGACAGCGCCACCAACTCCCGGTCCACCTCGGCGTACCAGTCCTGCCAGCCGGTGAGCTGCATGTCCTGCCAGCGGGTGCCGTGGCCGGGCAGCAGCGGCACCGAGACGGTCAGTCCGCGGTCGGCCAGGTACTCGCCCCAGGGGCGCATGGACTGCGGAGAGCCGGTGAAACCATGGCAGAGCAGGACGCCGGTATCGCCGCCGTCATGGCGGTACGGTTCGGCTCCGGGCATGAGCGGCACCGTTCGTCTCCTGTTCGCACGCGCGTACGCGGGTACACGCAAGGTCGGGAGTTCAGCGTACGCGGCCCCGATACCAAGCGGTAAGCCCTATCGAACGTGCCGGGCCGCGGCCGTCCGCCCGTCGCGCCCGGCGGACCGGGCCGCCGCGGACCGCCCGCCGGTCGGTGGCGTTAAGGTCAGCGTGTCGGCTCACAGGAGGATCGGTTGTTCTACGGTGCGATGAAGATCGTTATCGGCCACCCCATCAAGGCCGCGTTCCGGCCATGGGTGGAGGGCCTGGAGAACATCCCGAGCGACGGCCCGGCCATTCTGGCCAGCAATCACCTGTCGTTCTCGGACTCCTTCTTCCTGCCCGCGGTGCTGGACCGCAAGGTCACCTTCATCGCCAAGGCGGAGTACTTCTACTCGCCGGGGCTGAAGGGCAAGCTCACCGCCGCCTTCTTCCGGGGCGTCGGTCAATTGCCGGTGGACCGCTCGGGCGCCCGCGGCGCCGGCGAGGCGGCGGTGAAGAGCGGGATCGCGGTGCTGGAGCGCGGCGAGCTGTTCGGCATCTATCCCGAGGGCACCCGCTCGCCGGACGGCCGGCTCTACCGGGGCAAGCCCGGCGGCCTGGCCCGGGTGGCGCTGGCCAGCGGCGCCCCGGTGATCCCGGTGGCGATGATCGACACCGAGAAGGTCCAGCCGGTCGGCCAGGTGATGCCGAAGTTCTCCATCAGGCCGGGCATCCGGATCGGCAAACCACTGGATTTCAGCCGTTATCAGGGCATGGAGAGCGACCGCTTCATCCTCCGCTCGGTCACCGACGAGGTGATGTACGAGATCATGAAGCTCTCCGGCCAGGAATACGTCGACATCTACGCCACCGCGGCCAAACGCCAGATCGCCGAGGCGGCGAAAGCGGAGGCGGAGGCGGCGGCACGGGCGGCGGCCGAAGCCGCCGCCGAGGCCGAGGCGGAAGCCGTCGGCCGTCCGGCCGGCGAGGGCCCGGCGGAGGACCGGCGGGGCGACGATCACCCGGGAGATCACCGGACAGATCACCGGGCGGAGGACGACCGGTCGGGCGATCGGCGCCGCGACGACCGCAAGGCCGCCGGTTCGGCCCCCTCGGCGCCGGAGTCGTCCGGGGGCTGACCGAGGACACGGGGGAGGGGCCGCCATGGCCGTACGGATGTCCGTGGAGCAGCCGCTGTGGCGTGCCCTGCTCGCCTACCGCGTCCTGACCTGCGGTTACGCCATCGCCATCTACGTCCACTCCTACGACCGGCTGCGCCACCCGCTGCCCGGCGGCATCTATATGGCCGTGCTCGCGGTGTGGACCCTCGCCACCCTCGGCCGGGTCAGGAACGCCGAGCGCTGCACCCCGGGCTTTCTCGCCCTCGACCTCGGGCTGGCGATCTCCGGCATCCTGCTCACCGGCCTGGTCGACGCCCCCGGCCGGATCGCGTCGGGCGCCTTCACCCTGCCGTCGATCTGGACCGCCGGTTCGGTGCTGGCCTTCGCCGTCAAGGGCGGCTGGCGCTGGGCCGCACTGGCCTCCTCGCTGGTCGCCGCCGCCGACCTGGTCGAACGCGGCACCCCCAGCCGCGACACGCTGCACAATCTGGTGCTGGTCTGGATCGCCAGCATCGCCATCGGCTACGTGGTGGAGGTCGCCCGGGCCAGTGAGCGGACCCTGGCCCGCGCCCTGCGGATCGAGGCGGCCACCAGGGAGCGCGAGCGGCTGGCCCGCGACATCCACGACGGGGTGCTCCAGGTGCTGGCCATGGTCCAGCGCCGCGGCAAGCAGGCCGGGGGAGAGGCGGCCGAGCTGGGCCGGCTGGCCGGCGAGCAGGAAGCCGCGCTGCGCACGCTGATCAGCTCGGCGCCGGCCGCCACCGCGCCGGACGACGACACCGCCGACCCGCTCGGCCAGGGCCCGCAGGACCTGCGCGCCCTGCTCACCGCGCACCTCACCGCCCGCGACACCCTCTCCGCGCCCGGTACGCCCGTCCTGCTCGACCCGGACGCCGCGGCCGAGATGACCGCCGCGGTCGCCGCCGCGCTGGACAACGTCCGTACCCATGCCGGGGAGGAGGCGCGGGCCTGGATCCTGGTCGAGGACGAACCCGACGCGGTGCTGGTCACCGTGCGGGACGACGGCCCCGGTATCCCGGCCGGCCGGCTCGCCGCCGCCGAGCGGGAGGGCCGGCTCGGCGTCGCCCAGTCCATCCGCGGCCGGCTGCGCGACCTGGGTGGCACCGCCGAGCTTTTCTCCTTACCCGGTCAGGGCACCGAGGTGGAGCTGCGGCTCCCCAGCTCCGCCCGGCGGCACTCCGCGTCCGCCGCCGCATCCGGCGCGTCCCCGGCCGGTACGGCAGAATCGGCCCCGGAACGCGTGTCCGCCGCTCCTCCCGGCCGTGAGCACCTCGCGGCACGCGCCGCGACGGGCGCGCAGGCCCTCCCGGACGCCACCACCGAAGCGAAGGGCGGCAGCACACGATGACCGTCGGCACCGCCGGAGACGCCCACGACGAGCACCCGGTGACCGTGATGGTGGTCGACGACCACCCGATGTGGCGCGACGCGGTCGCCGGTGACCTGACCGCGGCGGGGCTCCATGTGGTGGCCACCGCCGGAGACGGCCCCGAGGCGATCCGCCGGGCCCGCGCCGCCCGCCCCCAGGTACTGGTGCTCGACCTCAATCTGCCCGGCGCCTCAGGCGTGCAGGTCTGCAAGGAGGTGGTCGCCCACGACTCCGCCGTACGCGTCCTGGTGCTGTCCGCCAGCGGCGAGCACGCCGACGTGCTCGAAGCGGTGAAATCCGGCGCCACCGGCTATCTGCTGAAGTCGGCCAGCCGGGAGGAGCTGGTGGCCGCGGTGCGCAGGACCGCCGTCGGTGACCCGGTGTTCACCCCGGGCCTGGCCGGACTGGTGCTCGGCGAATACCGCAGGCTGGCCGCCGTACCGGCGTCGCCGGCCGCTTCCGACCAGCCGGGCGCGCCCCGGCTGACCGACCGGGAGACCGAGGTGCTGCGGCTGGTCGCCAAGGGCCTGAGCTACAAGCAGATCGCCCAGCGGCTGGTCATCTCGCACCGGACGGTGCAGAACCACGTGCAGAACACCCTCGGCAAGCTCCAGTTGCACAACCGCGTCGAGCTGGTCCGCTACGCGATCGAACGCGGCCTCGACGACCGTACGGACGCCCGCACCGACGGCGCCATGTGACCCAAGTCACGCCGACTGGTCGGAAGTCGCGCATCTCCGCCGTGCGCGGCATCCCGCCACGCGGCTGCACCGTCCCCGGCTCCCCGCGCACCGATCCGCTGACGTAGGAGGGCGGTGCACCGGTGCGCGGGCCCGCCCGCCATTCCCTTGGCGGTACCTTGACCGATCTGTCTTGCCGTGGACGATCTCCGGGACCTATCCTCCCTGCACCCGGCTTGGCCGGCCGCTTCGTTTACCCCTTGAGCACGTTGAAGGAGCGCCCGGTATGACGGGTGTGGCGAGCGGGCATTCGGTGCCCGTACTGGCGGTCGCAGGCGGCACCGCATCCGGCAAGTCCACGCTTGCCGACGCGTTGGCGCTGCACCACCCCGAGAGCGTCGGTCTGATCCACCTGGACGACTTCTACGTCCCCGCGCATGATCCGGTGCGCGGGGTGCGGACGTTGAGCGCCACCGGGGCCGAGACGCTGGACTGGAACCATCCCGGTTCCATCGACGAGGCGGCGGTGGCCGCGGCGGTCGACGCGATGGCCTGCGGCGGGCGTCACCGGCTGGTCGTGGTGGAGGGCCTGTTCGCCCTCACCCTCCCGGTGGTCACCGCCCGCGCGACCTGGCGAATCTATGTGGACACCCCGGACGACATCCGGCTGGCCCGCAAGATCCTGCGGAAGATCGAGGTCCAGCGGCAGGACCCGGCGCTGTCGCTCCGCAACTACCTGCTGAACGGCCGCGAGCGCCACGCGGCCCATGTCGCCCCCTCCCGCTCCCGCGCGGATCTCGTCGTCGACGGCACGGCCGATGAGTACGCGATGATCGCGGCGGTCCGTGTCCTGATCGGCCCGACCCTCCCGGACCCCCACCCGGCCCGCACCGACGAGATGGCCTGACCGGCCCCCGATCCCGACGGCCCCTCCGGGGCAGTGACGACGCGCGGCTCCGCCGTGGCTTGTCGCGCAGTTCCCCGCGCCCCTTCGGGGCCCGTGTCGGCTGTCGGGGTCGTTGCCCGTCTGGCGGCCCGTTGCGGTTGCGCGCGCGGTTCCCCGCGCCCCTGGTGGGCACCGTTGATCGCTGGGTGGCGGGGTCGTGCCCCGTAGGGGCGCGGGGAACTGCGCGCGCAACCACGATGGAGCCGCGCGTCGTCACCAAGCTGGAGGGGCAGTTGAGGTCAGTGCCGGGTCACCAGCCCGTGGGGGCGGACGCTCAGGGGACCGTGACCGCTGAGAGGAGTTCGGCGAGGAGGGCGGGGCCGTTGAGGGTCAGGACGGACTCCGGGTGGAACTGGACCCCGGCGAAGCGCGCGCAGCGCATCGCGTGGATGTCGCCGGACAGCGGGTCGCGGCTCAGCTGGACGCCGTGGAGGGACAGTTCCTCCGCGGTGGCGGGGTCGCAGCGGGCGGTGAAGGTGTTGTAGAAGCCGACCGTCTCGGGGCGGCCGAAGAAATCGACGCGTTCCTGGGCGCCCTGGGCAGGGCGGGACTTGCGGACCAGGTCGAGCCCGAGCTCGGCGGCGAGGAGTTCGTGGCCGAGGCAGACACCGAGCAGGCCGTGGCGGTGCCCGGCCACCAGCTCGGCCGCCAGCCCCCGCAGGAACCGCATCTTGGGGTCGGCGGTGTCCGCCGGGTCGCCGGGGCCGGGCCCGAGCACCACCGGGCCCGGGTGGCTCAGCGCGGCCTCCCGCAGACCTGGCTCGTCGTAGCGGCGTACGGTCACCGTGAGTCCGCCGGACCGCAGCACATGCGCGAGCATCGCGGTGAAGGTGTCCTCGGCGTCCACCACCAGGGCGTGCCCGGACAGCGGGCCCCGCGCCGGAGCGGTCTGCATCCGCAGCCAGAAGGGCGCCAGGCCGGCCCGCCGGGCGTCCAGCGCGGCGCGGACCCGCGGGTCGTCGGCCAGCCGGGGCCGCGCCGCCGACGCCACGTTCGCCGGCGCCGCGAGCACCCCGAGGGCGGTCAGCACCCCCGCCGCCTTGGCGTGGGTCTCCGCGACCTCCGAGCGCGGGTCCGAGCGGCGGACCAGCGTCGCCCCCACCGGCACATTCAGTTCGCCGCGCGCGGAGATCTCCGCGGTACGGATCAGGATCGGCGAGTCCAGCGTCTGCCCGCCGCCCGCGTCCCGGCCGATCAGCGCCAGCGCGCCCGCGTAGTAGCCGCGGCCCCCGGGCTCGTAGCGCTCGATGACCCGGCAGGCGTTCTGCACCGGGGAGCCGGTGACGGTCGCGGCGAACATCGTCTCCCGCAGCACCTCCCGCACGTCCCTGGTGGACCGGCCGCGCAACTCGTACTCGGTGTGCGCCAGATGGGCCATCTCCTTCAGCCGGGGCCCGATCACCACCCCGCCGAGATCGCACACCCCGGCCATCATCTTCAGCTCCTCGTCCACCACCATGGTCAGCTCCTCGACCTCCTTCGGGTCGTGCAGGAAGTCCAGCAGCCCCTCGGCGGACGGCCCCTGCGCCGGATAGCGGTAGGTGCCGCTGATCGGGTTCATCACCACCGTCCCGCCCGACATCCGCACATGCGCCTCCGGACTGGCGCCGACCAGGGTGCGCTCCGGGGTGTGCACGACATACGTCCAGTACGCGCCGCGTTCGCCGCGCAGCAGCCGGCCGAACAGCGCCAGCGCCGCCTCGGGCCCGTAGTCCGGCACCGAGCCGCGGAAGGTGCGGCGGATCACGAAGTTGGCGCCCTCGCCGCGGCCGATCTCGTCCTCGATCACCCGCTCCACGATCGCCGCGTAGGTGTCGTCGTCCACGTCGAAGGCACCGCCCTCGACGCGTACCTCCCGGTCGGGCAGCGCCGGCAGCAGCTCGGCCAGCGGCAGTTCGTACGTCTCCTCGGGCCGCAGCACGGTCAGCGGGGTCCCGTCGTCGCGGACGTCGAAGCCGCGCTCGCGGATCTGCCGGAACGGCACCAGCGCGAGCGCGTCGGTCACCGCCGCGCCCGGCGACCCGGTGGGCAGCGCGATATCGGTGAGCCGGCCGGCCTCCTCGACCGGGCCGAGCAGCACCTCGACGGTGCCCTCCGGGTGGCCGGGAGTGCCGCGGTGCAGCAGGGCGAACGGCCCGCAATCCGGGGCGAGCAGGCGTTCCATGAGCTGAGCGGGGGTCGGGCGCACGGCGGGTTCCTTCCAGGGGTGGTGCGAGGGGCTCCCTGGGGCGGCCGGGCCGGGAAACGCCGAAGGCCGCCCCTGCGGGGGCGGCCTTCGCGAAGTGGTCGTTCGCGCGATGTTCAGTGGGCCGCCCGGGAAGCGGTCCACCACCAGTCCTGGTTGAGCGTCTGGTTCATCGGCGCGGTCATGCGGCCGACCTTACCGTACGGAGAAACGTGCCGAGCGGTACCGGGCGGCACCGATCGTCAGATCACCATCCCGTACATGCTCCAGCCGGTGCCGACCTGGACCTTGGCGGCGAAGGGCGACGAAGCGCCGCCCGTCCCCTTGAAGAGCCAGAGCTTGCCGGTGGTGTCACGGGTGAGCATGTCCGGCTTGCCGTCGCTGCTCAGGTCGCCGGTGCCGAGCACCGCGTTGTACGCCGAGCCGGTGCCGAGCTTGGCCCGCGCCGAGAAGGGGGCGGTGGCGCTGCCGGTGCCCTTGAAGAGCCACAGGATGCCCGAGGTGTCGCGGGCGATCAGGTCGGGCTTGCCGTCGGCGGTGACGTCGGCGAGGCCGGAGATCAGGTTGTAGGTGTTCCAGCCGCTGCCGATCGAGGCCCGGGCGGCGAACACCGCGGCGGTGCCGGTGCCCTTGAACAGCCACAGATTGCCCTTGCTGTCACGGGCGATCAGGTCGGCCCTGCCGTCACCGGTGATGTCGCCCACCCCGGTGATCTGCGAGTAGGCGCTCCAGCCGGTACTGATCCTGGTACGCGCCTTCAGCGGCGCGTCGATGTCGCCGCTGCCCTGGTAGTACCAGAGGGTGCCCGAGGTGTCCCGGGCCACCACGTCACCGGTGCCGTCCGCGCGCAGCGGGGACAGCGCGGTGGCCGCGTTGTAGATGTTCCAGCCCGTACCGATCTTGTAGCGGGTCTGGAGCGGCTTGGCGGCGTTGCTGGAGCCCTGGTACTGCCACAGCGTGCCGGCCGAGTCGCGGGCCAGTACGTCGTAGCGGGCGGTGGGGGCCAGCGGCGGCGTCGAGTTGACCTCGGTGACGTCGGTGGTCTTGACGTAGACGATCCGGTGGTCGAAGCGGATCGGGTAGAACTGGTTGCTTCCGGTCACCCGGGTGTGGTCGCCCGGCGCGCTGTTGTCGAAGTTCTCGGCGTAGAAGAAGTCGCCGGTCACCGCCGGTCCGGCCGGGACGTAGGACTGCCCGGCCGCGATCGTGTACTTGGTCAGCGCCTTGTCGTTGTCGGTCTGCACCGGCACCTGGGTGCCGGTGTACGCGGCGCTCTCCGGGTAGGCGCGACCGTAGACCGGCGCACCGGCCTGCCCGGCGGCCGGGGTGACCACCGGGGTGGCGGTGGTGCCGACCACCGATGAGTACTGCCCGCCCGGGTTGTAGAACCAGCCCTTCTGGCCGCCGTACCAGATCGCGGTCCAGTCACCGGACATCTGGGCGATCACGAAGCGTTCGCCCGCGACCGCCTTGTCGCTCCAGTCCTCGCCGTTGGTGGTGCCCGCGGCGCCGGCGTGCAGATACGGGTCGCCCAGGCGCGGGGAGGTGGTGGACGGCGAGGTGTAGAGGTAGACGAAGTTCGTCGGGTGCGCGGCCTGGGTCACGCCGCCGTAGGTGACCACCGGCTGGTTGGCGGTGGTGTAGGGCGGGACCACCCGGATCACCTGGCCGGTGCGCAGCGGCGCGCCCGCGCCGCCGGCTCCGTCCGGCGCCAGCAGCAGGGACATGTAGTGGTTCCAGTCCCAGTACGGTCCCGGGTCCCAGTGCATCCCGCCGACGTAGTCGTCCAGCGGGCCGGGCACGTCGTCGTGGCCGATGATGTGCTCGCGGTCGCGCGGGATGTTGTAGAGCGCGCTCAGATAGCGGACCAGCTGCGCCGAGGACTCGTACTGCGGCTCGGTGTACCAGCTGCCGGACTTGATCGCGTAGCCCTCGTGCTCCACGCCGATCGAGTGCATGTTGACGGTCTTGTTGCCGGCGTGCCAGGCGGTGTCCTTGGTCGGGACCAGCTGGGTGACCAGGCCGTCGGAGGCGCGGATGATGTAGTGCGAGCTGGCGAACGCCGTCGGGTCCTGGAAGCTGGAGATGGCGCTGGCGTAGCTGCTCTCCGTGTCGTGGATGACGATCTGGTTGATCGTTTCGCCGTCCGCGGGCCGGTTGGTGACGTCGTAGTTGCCGTAGTTGGTCTTGTCCGTGCCGTTCTGCTGGAACGCGGCCGGTACGAAGGCGCAGTGCAGCGAGGCCGGGCACTCGGGGGTCGGCGTCGCGGCGGCGTTCGTCGTGGCCGCCGGGGCGGTGCCGACGGCGGCGGCCAGCGGGGCCTTGCCGAGCTTGACCGGGACCACGTCGGGCGAGGCGGGCAGCGAGACCTGCTGGCCGTCCTCGGTGGTGGCGCTCTGGCCGCTCCTGACCGTGTCGAACACCCGGTCCGCGAAGAGCTGGGCGCCCTGGGCGTCGGGGGACTGGCTGTAGCGGGCGACCGCGGCGTACCAGTGGCCCGCGTCGGCGGGCAGCGAGCCGACGGCGGTCTTCTCGTACTGGGCGAGCAGCGCCGCGGCGGCCCGGACGCTCTGCTTGCTGTCGCCGCGCACCTCGGCGGTGGACCGGCCGATCAGCTTGGCCGCCGCGTCCACGGTGTGCAGCCGGGGGTCGGCGGTGTCGACCGCGCCGACGTCCTTCAGCAGCTTCGCGTCCGGGTGGAAGCTCTTGGTCCTGGCCGGGTCGCCGCTCTGGTTCAGCTCGTCGGTGACCTCGGCGCCGCTCTGCGCGGCGACATCACCGGGATTGACCTGGGTGAGGCCCATCACGTTGAAGTTACCGGTGGTGCTCGGCTTCCCGTCGTGGGAGTCCCACAGGGTCTGCCGGTAGGACACGGCCATCAGGATGCTCCGCGGGACCTTGAATTCCTTCGCGGCGTCCGTGAAGTCGTTCTGCAGCGCGTGGGTGTCGGTGCCGCTCGCCCGGTCGGATCCCCCCGAAGGTGAGGCGATGGCGATCGTTCCGTAGGTGGCCGCCCCGGCCAGTACCGCGGCGGCGGCCCCGTACGCGATCAATGAGGTTTTTCTACGGTGTCTACTGCGTGGCAACGCAAAGCCCCCCGGCTCAACGGGCGCGTGCGCGCGCCCTCCACCTGGGCGGTCGTCTCCTGTGGAGCCCGCCCCGAAGCGCAGACGCTAGCAGCCGTCGCTGTGGTTCTCGGGGGCACCCCTGTCACCCCGGCCGCCCCGCACGCCACCGCCATCACCGCCGCCCCACGCCGGTCGTCCGGCCGGACGCTACGTCTCATCTTCTGGTCGAGCGGCGGACGCGGGGGCGCGAAGCCGTAATCTTGGCGTGTGACCGTGAACGCAGAACTCCCCACCGGTGGCAACACCTGGCAGTCTCTTCCCGCGGCGCAGCAGCCCGAGTGGCCCGACCCCGAGGCTCTGCGCGATGTGATCGCCGACCTCGTCTCGTATCCGCCGCTGGTGTTCGCCGGTGAGTGCGACCAGTTGCGCTCCCGGCTGGCGGATGTCGCCGAGGGCAAGGCGTTCCTGCTCCAAGGCGGCGACTGCGCCGAGGCGTTCGACGCCGTCGGGGCCGACCAGATCCGCAACAAGCTGAAAACGCTGCTGCAGATGGGGGCGGTGCTCACGTACGCCGCCTCGGTGCCGGTGGTCAAGGTCGGGCGGATCGCGGGCCAGTACAGCAAGCCGCGCTCCAAGCCCACCGAGACCCGCGACGGCGTGACCCTGCCGACCTACCGCGGCGACTCGGTCAACGGCTTCGAGTTCACCCCGCAGGCCCGCATCCCCGACCCCGAGCGGCTCAAGCGGATGTACCACGCGTCCGCCTCCACCCTCAATCTGGTGCGGGCCTTCACCACCGGCGGCTACGCCGATTTGCGCCAGGTGCACGCCTGGAACCAGGACTTCGTCAAGTCCTCGCCGTCGGGCCAGCGTTACGAAGCGCTGGCCCGGGAGATCGACAACGCGCTGAACTTCATGGCGGCCTGCGGCACCGACCCGGCCGAGTTCAAGACGGTGGAGTTCTACGCATCCCACGAGGCGCTGCTGCTGGACTACGAGACGGCGCTGACCCGTACCGACTCGCGCACCGGCAAGCTCTACGACGTCTCCGGGCACATGGTGTGGATCGGTGAGCGGACCCGGCAGCTGGACGGGGCGCACATCGAGTTCGCCTCGCGGATCAGCAATCCGATCGGGGTGAAGCTCGGCCCCGCCACCACCCCGGAGGAGGCGCTCAGCTACATCGACCGCCTCGACCCGGACCGCGAGCCCGGCCGGCTGACCTTCGTGGTGCGGATGGGCGCGGACAAGGTGCGCGACAAGCTGCCGACGCTGGTGGAGAAGGTCACCGCGTCCGGCGCCCGGGTGGCCTGGGTGTCCGACCCCATGCACGGCAACACCTTCGAGGCGGCCTCCGGCCACAAGACCCGCCGCTTCGACGACGTCCTCGACGAGGTGAAGGGCTTCTTCGAGGTCCATCACAGCCTCGGCACCCACCCGGGCGGCATCCATGTCGAGCTGACCGGCGACGATGTGACCGAGTGCGTGGGCGGCGGCGACGAGATCTTCGTGGACGACCTGCACCAGCGCTACGAGACGGCCTGCGACCCCCGGCTGAACCGCAGCCAGTCGCTGGACCTGGCCTTCCTGGTGGCGGAGATGTACCGGGGCCAGTGACCCGGCGGACGGCATGCCGGGCCGGCCCGGCATGAGCGGACAGTTGAACGAGGGGCGCGGATCACACCGATCCGGGCCCCTCGCCGCTTTTGCTCCACCCCGGTCGCAGGTAAGGTAAGGCTGACCTCAGTTGCTCCGGCCCTGAACGGCGGTGAACCGCGTGTACATCTGCTCCTGCTTCGGCATCACCGAGCAGCAGGTCCGGCAGCACGCCGACGACGGCCGC
Source organism: Streptomyces polygonati (assembly GCF_042650325.1). Classification (NCBI taxonomy): domain Bacteria; kingdom Bacillati; phylum Actinomycetota; class Actinomycetes; order Kitasatosporales; family Streptomycetaceae; genus Streptomyces; species Streptomyces polygonati. Next base: position 98,006 of record NZ_JBHSBB010000003.1, read on the forward strand.
TGCACCCCCCGGCAGATCGCCTCCGCCTGCAAGGCCGGCACCGACTGCGGGTCCTGCGTCAAGCGCATCCAGGCGCTGCTGGGCCGGGGCGCGGTCCGGGTCGCCGCCGGGCCGCAGGTCCAGCTGTCCGAGCTGTCCCGGGTGTCCCCGGTGTCCGAGGTCTCCGAAGGGTCCGGGGTGCGGGCCGCCTGAGTCCCGGCCCGCCGGCCGGTCTCCGGGATCAGTCCTGGCCGGCGTCGCTCGGCTGCTCGATCTGCTGCGCGATGTACAGCGGCTCGCCCAGCTTCTCGATCAGGTCGAGCTGGGTGTCCAGGTAGTCGATGTGGTGCTCCTCGTCCGCCAGGATCGCCTCGAAGATGTTGGCGGAGGTGATGTCGCTCTTGGCGCGCATCAGCTCCACCCCGCGCCGCAGCCGGTCGATCGCCTCGACCTCCACCTGCTTGTCGGCCTGGAACATCTCGGTGACCGTCTGGCCCACCCGGACATGGAACAGCCGCTGGTAGTTCGGCAGGCCCTCCAGCAGCAGGATCCGGTCGGTGATGAGTTCGGCGTGCCGCATCTCGTCGAAGGACTCCGACCGGGTGTAGCGGGCCAGCTTCAGCCAGCCGAAGTTCTCCTGCATCTTCGCGTGCAGGAAGTACTGGTTGATCGCGGTCAGCTCGGCGGTCAGCTGTTCGTTGAGGAACTCCAGGACCTCGGGGTCGCCCCGCATGCCACGCCGTCCTTCGTTCGGATCTCTCGGACCTCACGGATCCGTGGGTTCGCCCCCGCATCCTCGCATCACGGGTCGGCGCGATCCAGTAAGCGCGGGCGCACCGCACGGACCGGCGCCGTCCGCAAGTCGTGCCGAATGGGACGGGCCCGGTCAGAAGCACCCGGTTCGTCTGTCACCATGGGGCGCATGGGTTCACCGCCGCGCCGTGAGGGAGGACTCCCTCCGGGGCAGCGCCTCCAGCGGGGCTGGCCGGTGACCCACTACGGGCCGGTGCCGCGCTTCAGGCCCGAACGCTGGGAGTTCCGGGTCTTCGGTGCGACCGCCGACGGGGACAAGACCTGCTGGAACCACGAGGGATTCTCCGGGCTGCCCTACGCCACGGTGATCGCCGACTTCCACTGCGTCACCAAGTTCTCCATGCTCGGCGTGGAATGGGGCGGCGTGGCCGCCTCGACACTGGCCAAACTCGCCCCGCCCGCCGACGACGTCACGCATGTGATGGTGTGGGCGGAGTACGGCTTCTCCGCCAATCTGCGGATCGAGGACTTCCTCGACGACAAGTCCGTCTTCGCCACCCACAAGGGCGGCGAGCCGCTCACCGCCGAACACGGCTTCCCGGTCCGGCTGATCGTCCCCCGGCTCTACGCCTGGAAGGGCCCCAAATGGGTCCGCGGCGTCGAGTACATGACGGCCGACCGCCGCGGCTTCTGGGAGGAGCGCGGCTACCACAACGTCGGCGAGGCATGGCGCGAGCAGCGGTACTCCTACCAGGAGCAGCCCGGGGACGGCCCGGAGCTGTAGCGGTCCGCGCCCGGTCGCCGGCCACGCCCGGCCCGGCACCGGGCGGGGCCCGGCGCTCAGCGCACCCAGAGCGTGATGGTGGCGCCCTTCGGTGCCTGGCCGCCGCCGTCCGGGGACTGGCTGAAGACGGTGTCGCCGAAGAAGAGGTTGATCACCCGCGTGTCGAATCCGGCCGCCTTGAGGATCCGCTCGGCGTCATCCTGGCTCTTGCCGGTCACCTCGGGCACCTCGAAGGTCTGCTGGCCCTTGGAGACCGTGATCGTCACCGTGTCGCCCGCGCCGACCTCGCCCGACGGGGACACCCGCGCCACCGAGCCCGCGTCCGCCTCGTCGGAGAACACCTCGTCCTGGGCGAGCGCCACCTTCACGCCGGCCTGCTCCAGCTCCTGCTGGGCGTCGGACACCGAGTCCCCGATCACGTCCGGCACCTCGATGGCCGCGCCGCGCGAGACGGTGATCGCCACCGGGGTGCCGGGGGCGCGGTCGCCGCCGCCGGCCGGATCGGTGGAGATCACCTGGCCCTGCGGCACCGCATCGCTGAACGCCCTGGTCACGGTGCCGGGGGCCAGCCCGGCACGGGTGAGTTCCTGCCGGGCGGCGGCCAGCGTCCGGCCCTTGAGCGCCGGCACCCGCACCTGCTGCGGGCCCTTGGAGACGGTCAGCGTCACCGTGGCGTGGTCCCGGACGCGCCCGCCCGGAGCCGGGTCGGTGCCGATCACACTGCCGCGCGGCACGGTCAGCGAGAAGTCCTGCTCCACCCTGCTGTCCAGCCCCGCCGACGACAGCTTCTGGCGGGCCTGGCCCTGGGGCAGCGAGAGCACCGCGGGGACGGTGGTGAACTGGCCGTCGACGATGTACCACACGCCCGCGCCCGCCCCGAGCAGCGCGAGCAGCACCAGCACCACCGCGATCGGCCCCCGGCGGCCGCCCCGCCGCCTGCCCGGCCCGCGGCCGGCTCCGGGCGGGTCCGCCGGCTCCAGCGGCGGCAGCGGGGGCATGACCAGCCGGCTCGTACGGTTCAGCCGGTCGCCCGCGTGGTCCGCCGCCCGGTCGGTGACGGGCGGCAGCGGTACGACGCTGGTCGGCTCCTCGGAACCGGTCGCGGCCACCGCGGCGGGCACGACGCCGGCCGGCCGGTCGTCCAGCTGCTCCGCGGTCAGCGCGGCGCGGGCCGCCCGCACCTCGGCGAGCAGTTCCACCGCGTCGACGGGCCGGTCCAGCGGATCGCGGGCGGTCGCCCGGGCCACCAGCCGGTCCAGGGCCGGCGCCAGCCCGGGCACGACGGCGGACGGCGCCGGCATCGCCTCGCTCAGCTGCTGGAAGATCACCTGGGCCGGCGTGCCGCCGCTGCGCGGCTTGCGCCCGGTCAGCGTCTCGTAGAGCACCACCCCGCACGCGTACACATCGGTGCGCTGGTCGACGACGCCGTACTCGATCTGCTCCGGCGCCAGATACGAGACGGTGCCCAGCAGCGAGCCGGCCCCGGTCGAGCTGGTCTGGGTGTCCACCGCGCGGACCAGGCCGAAGTCGGCGACCTTCACCCGTCCGTCATCGCCTATCAGCACGTTCTCGGGCTTCATGTCCCGGTGGATCAGCTGCGCCCGGTGCGCGGCGCCGAGCGCGGCCAGCACCGGTTCCAGGATGTCCAGGGCCGCGCGGGGCTGGAGCGCGCCGCGCTCGCGCAGCACGTCGCGCAGGGTGCAGCCGGCCACGTACTCCATGGCCAGATAGACGTAGGTGCCGTCCGTGCCCTGGTCGTAGACCCCGACCACATTCGCGTGGTCCAGCCGTGCGACCGCCTTCGCCTCCCGGATGAACCGCTCCACGAAGCCGGTGTCCGCCGCGAGCCCGGGGTGCATCACCTTCAGCGCGAGCACCCTGTCCAGGCGGGTGTCCACGGCCCGGTAGACCGTGGCCATCCCGCCGACCGCGATCCGGGCCTCGACCCGGTAGCGCCCGTCGAGCAGCCGGCCGACGAGGGGGTCATGCACGGTGGTGTCCACGAAGCCCGATTCTACGAGCCCGCCCGCCGAATCCCTGAGGCCCGTAAGGGCACTGGGTCCAGTCCGTGGCGATCCGGAATCATTTCGTAACCCGGCCAACCCCGGCCAACTTCGGCAAAGCCTTCCTTACCGGGTCGATCCGGTCGATCTCTCAGAAGGCGGGACGTTCGGGGTCGAGGAAGGCGGCGCCGTCGGCCGGGGTGGAGGCCAGCGCGTGGTGGCGGAGCGGGATGCGGCCCGCCCGGTGGGCCAGGCGGCCCGCCCGCACCGCGTGGCGCATGGCGTGGGCCATCAGCTCCGGGCGCTGGGCGCGGGTGACCGCCGAGGCCAGCATGACGGCGGCGCAGCCGAGTTCCATCGCCTGGGCGGCGTCCGAGGCCGTCCCGGCGCCCGCGTCGAGGATGACGGGGACACCGGCCCGCTCGATGATGAGCCGGAAGTTGTGCGGATTGCGGATGCCGAGCCCGGAGCCGATGGGGGAGCCGAGCGGCATGATCGCGGCGCAGCCGATGTCCTCCAGCTTGCGCGCCAGCACCGGATCGTCGCTGGTGTAGGGGAGCACCGTGAAGCCGTCGTCCACCAGCGTCTCGGCCGCGTCGAGGAGTTCCACCGGGTCGGGCAGCAAGGTGCGCTCGTCGGCGATCACCTCCAGCTTCACCCAGTCCGTGCCGAGCGCCTCGCGGGCCAGCCGCGCGGTCAGTACGGCCTCCCCCGCGGTGAAGCAGCCCGCGGTGTTCGGCAGCGCCCGGATGCCGAGCCGGGTCAGCACCGACAGCACCGACCCCTTGGTGGCCGGGTCGAGGCGCCGCATCGCGACCGTGGTCAGTTCGGTGCCGGACGCCAGCAGCGCCTGCTCCAGCACCTCCAGGCTGGGCGCGCCGCCGGTGCCCATGATCAGCCGGGAGCCGAACACGGCGTCGCCGATCCGCAGCGGGTCGGGAACGGTCATGGCTCAGCCCCCCTGCACGGCGGTCAGGATCTCGATCCGGTCGCCGTCGGCCAGCGCGGTGGCCGCCCAGTCCGTGCGCGGCACCACCGTCTCGTTCAGCGCGGCCGCCACCCCGGAGTGCGCGGCGGTCAAGGTGGCCACCAGGGCGGCCAGCGAGGAGGGCGCGGTCAGCTCACGCCGCTCGCCGTTGAGCAGCACCGTGATCGTCATGCCGGCTGCTCCTGACGGGTGAACCGGGCGGCGGTGAAGGGCCGCGCGTAGTCCGGGACTTCGCCGGAGGCCAGCACCTCGGCCATGACGTCGCCGGTGACCGGGGTGAGCAGCACGCCGTTGCGGTGGTGCCCGGTGGCCAGCAGCAGGCCGTCCAGCGCGGTGGCGCCGAGCAGCGGGGCGTTGTCGGGGGAGCCGGGGCGCAGGCCGGCCTGGGTCTCGGTGAGCGGGAGTTCGGTGATGCCGGGCACCAGCTCGTGGGCGTCCCGCAGGAGTTCGTAGACGCCGCCGGCGGTGACCGTGGTGTCCCAGCCGGACTCCTCGCTGGTCGCGCCGAGGACGAGTTCGCCGTTCTCGCGGGGCACGAGATAGACATGGCTGCCCCTTACCACCGCCCGTACCGTGCGGGACAGGAACGGCGCGTGCGCGGCCGGCACCCGCAGCCGCAGGATCTGGCCCTTGACCGGCCGGACCGGCGGCAGCGCCTCCTCCGGCAGCCCCGCGATCCGCCCGCTCTCGCTGCCGGCGGCCAGCACCGTGCGGTCGGCGGCGACCTCGGTGCCGTCCGCCAGCAGGGCGCCCGTCACCCGGTCGCCGGCCCGCGAGATACGGGCCACCGCGGACCGCAGGAAGCTCACGCCCGCCAGTTCGGCGGCCCGCAGCAGCGCGGCGGCCAGCCGGCGCGGGTCGACCTGGTGGTCGCCGTCCACCCGCAGACCACCGCGCACGCCCGGCGCGAGCAGCGGTTCGAGGCGGCGGCAGTCCCGGCCGTTGAGCCACTGCGACTCCAGGCCCAGCGAGGCGTGGAAGGCGTGCAGATCGCGGAGATCGGCGCGGTCGTCGGCGTCCAGCGCGACGGCGAGGGTGCCGCAGGGGCGGTAACCGGTGCCGAGGCCGGTCAGCTCGGTGAGTTCGGCGACGAAGTCGGGGTAGCGGGCGGCCGAGGCGAGATTCAGGTCGAGCAGGGTCTGCTCGCCGTACTGCAGTTCCGTGACGGCGGCCAGCATCCCGGCCGCCACGTGGGCGGCTCCGCCGCCGGGCCGCGGGTCGGCGACGGCGGTCGCCAGCCCGCGCTGGGCGGCCCGCCAGGCCGTGACCAGCCCGATGAGGCCGCCGCCGACCACCAGCACGTCGTGGCCTCGGGCTCCGTTGGCGGGCGTGTTCGCGCGGGCCTTCGCGGGGGTGTTCGCGTGGGTGGGCATCGTGCGTCTCCCTTCGCCGGCATGACCCGGATCAGGTTCTTACGGTCGGCGGCCGACCAGCCGCCCTCTCAGCCCGGTACGTCCGGGCTCCCGCGCTTCTCCCGGCACCCTATCCCCGCGGGTGCGCCGGGTGTACCCGCGCCCGGCGGCGCGGGGGCCGGTTTTTCCCACCCGCCCGCCCGTGCCACCCCGTTGCCGGCGAACAACCTTCTCGCGGCGCCGCGCCACCATCGGCGGGGGCACGTGATCGGACCTCCCGGGGAGCACGGGCGGGGCAGCGCACCCCACCCCCCACGGGAAGCCGCGGACTCCGCGGAATCGGCGGGCCCGGAGGCATACGGTGAGCGCGTGAGCGAGAACGTGGTGATCGTCGGGGCCGGGACGGCCGGAGTGCAGACCGCGGTGGAGCTGCGCGGGCAGGGGTGGCGGGGCGGGATCACGCTGCTCGGGGACGAACCGTATCCGCCGTACGACCGGCCGCCGTTGTCGAAGGCGGTGCTGCTCGGGGACAGCGGGGCGGGCCCCGTGGACGTACGGTTCGACATCGACTTCGGCGCCCTGGACGTGGAGTTGCGGCTCGGTGTGCGCGCCGGGGAGCTGCGGGCCGGCGCCCGGGAGCTCGTCACCGACCAGGGACCCGTGCCGTACGACCGCCTGGTGCTGGCCACCGGCGCCTACGCGGTCGAACTGCCCGGGACCCAGGGGCTGGCCGGGGTGTACCCGCTGCGGACCCTGGACGACGCCCTCGCGCTGCGCCCGGTGCTGGAGGCGCGGCAGCGGCTCGTGGTGGTGGGCGCCGGCTGGATCGGCGCCGAGTTCGCGACCGCGGCGCGGCAGGCCGGCTGCGAGGTGACCGTGGTGGAGGCGGCGCCGCGACCGCTGGCCGGTGTGCTGCCCGCGTCCGTCACCGACCACATGCGCGGGTGGTACGAGGAGGCCGGCGTGGAGCTGCGCACCGGTACGGCCGTCGCCGCGCTGGAACCGGGCAGCGTCCTGCTGGCCGACGGCGGCCGGCTGCCCGCCGAGGCCGTCGTGGTCGGCATCGGCGCCCGGCCCGCCAGCCGCTGGCTGGCCGGCTCCGACGTCGCGCTCGGCGAGGACGGCGCGGTCCTCGCCGACGACCGGCTGCGTACGACCGCGGACGGCGTCTACGCGGTCGGCGACTGCGCCTCCTTCCCCTCCGCCCGCTACGGCCGGCGGCTGCTGGTCCACCACTGGGACAACGCGATGCAGGGCCCGCGCACCGCCGCCGCCAACGTCAACGGCGGCGACGAGCGCTACGACCCGGTGCCGTACTTCTGGTCCGAGCAGTTCGGGCGGTTCGTGCAGTACGCGGGCCACCACACCGACGGCGACACGATGGTCACGCGCGGCGATCCGGCCGGTCCCGCCTGGTCGGTGCTGTGGCTGCGCGGCGAGCAGCTGGTGGCGCTGCTGGCGGTGGGCAGGCCCCGGGACATGACCCAGGCCCGCAAGCTGATCACCCGGTCGGCGGCGCTGGACCCGCTGCTGGCGGCAGACCCCTCGCTGCCGCTCACCTCGGTGGTCCGCCGGCCGGCCGCGTAGCCCGGTCGGCGGAGGCGGGTCCGTACCTCCGTCCGTACCCCGGTCGGCGTCGTGCCGCAGCGCTTGTCGGTGGCAGGTGGCAGGCTTGTCCCGTGACAGTTTTCTCGTCTGTTGACGCACACATTGACGCTCTCGTCCCCTCGTGGCTCACCCTGCCGGAGGTCGCCGAGCGTCTCGGTCTCGAAGTGACCCGGATCCGGCCGATGATCAAGGAAGGACAACTCCTCGCGGTCCGCCGCGGTGAGAACAGGGTGCTGATGGTGCCCGCTGACTTCCTCGGTGAGGGGAAGATCATCAAGGGCCTGTCCGGCACGCTGACCGTCCTGAAGGACGACGGGTTCTCGGACGAAGAGGCGCTGGAGTGGCTCTTCACCCCCGACCCGACCCTGCCCGGCACCCCCGCCCAGGCGCTGCGGGAGAATCGCGGGACCGAGGTGAAGCGTCGCGCGCAGGCGCTCGCCGTGTAGCCGCGATCCGCGCCCAGGGGCCCGCCCCGCCGGGGCGGGCCCCTGGGGGATGAGATGACCACCGCCGCACGCCGGCAGCTGGCGGACGCCCGGCTGTATCTGTGCACCGACGCCCGCACCGGGCGCGGCGACCTCGCGGCCTTCGCCGACACGGCGCTCGGCGGTGGGGTGGACGTCATCCAGCTCCGCGACAAGGGCATCGAGGCCCGCGCGGAGCTGGAGGCGCTGGCCGTGCTCGCGGAGGCGTGCCGCCGGCACGGCCGGCTGCTCGCGGTCAACGACCGGGCGGACGTGGCGCACGCGGCCGGCGCGGACGTGCTCCACCTCGGCCAGGGCGACCTCCCGGTGCCGGCGGCGCGCGCTCTGCTCGGCGACGAGGTGCTGATCGGCCGCTCCTGCCACAGCGAGGCGGAGGTCCGGGCCGCCGCCGTCCAGCCCGGCGCGGACTATTTCTGCACCGGCCCCGTCTGGCCCACCCCCACGAAGCCGGGCCGCCCGGCCCCCGGCCTCGACCTGGTCCGCTACGCCGCCGCGCTGGCCCCCGCCCGCCCCTGGTTCGCCATCGGCGGTATCGACCTCGACAACATCCACGAGGTGCTGGCCGCCGGCGCCCGCCGCATCGTCGTGGTCCGCGCCATCACCGACGCCCCGGACCCGGCGGCAGCAGCAGCCGCCCTGAGCGCGGCCCTCCGGGCGGCCTGACCCACTACGACGGGGGCTGCCCCTTCGAGCCGGCTGCGGTCTGCGGCTTCGTCGTGCCTGGTCGCGCAGTTCCTCGCGGCCCTGTGGGGCGGCCGGTGCTGGATGGTTCGGGTTTTGTGCCCCGGTTGGGGCGCGGGGAACTGCGCGGGCGACCGGCCACCGGCGGGTGGTCCGGCGACGGCGGGGGCTGCCCCTTTGGGCCGGTGGTGGTCTGCGGCTTCGTTGTGGCTGGTCGCGCAGTTCCTCGCGGCCCTGTGGGGCGGCCGGTGCTGGATGGTTCGGGTTTTGTGCCCCGGTTGGGGCGCGGGGAACTGCGCGGGCGATCGGCCACCGGCGGGTGGTCCGGCGGGGGCGGGGGCTGCCCCTTTGGGCCGGTGGTGGTCTGCGGCTTCGTTGTGGCTGGTCGCGCAGTTCCTCGCGGCCCTGTGGGGCGGCCGGTGCTGGATGGTTCGGGTTTTGTGCCCCGGTTGGGGCGCGGGGAACTGCGCGGGCGACCGGCCACCGGCCGGAGGTGCGGCGACGACAGCGGCTGGCCCATCGGGTCGGTTCGCGAGGGCGCGGGCCGGGGGTGGACCCCGATAGCCTGGGGGCATGGCCCTGGGGACTTCTTCCACCCGCACCGATCGAGCGATCACCATCCGTGAGCTGCTCGCCCGCGGCGAGCGCTCGTACTCCTTCGAGTTCGCCGCGCCGCGGACCCCCAAGGGGGAGCGGACGCTGTGGAACGCGATCCGCAGGATCGAGGCGGTCGGCCCGACCTTCGTCTCGGTGACGTACGGCGCCGGCGGCTCCTCCCGGGACGGCACCGTCCGCGCGACCGACCGGATCGTCTCGGACACCACACTGACCCCCTGCGCCCACCTCACCGCGGTGAACCACTCCGTGGCCGAGCTGCGCAACATCATCGGCCAGTACGCGGACGCCGGAATCCGCAACATCCTCGCCGTGCGGGGCGACCCGCCCGGCGACCCGCTGGCCGACTGGATCCCGCACCCGGAGGGCCTCAGCTACGCGGCCGATCTGGTCCGGCTGATCAAGGAGTCGGGCGACTTCTGCGTGGGGGTGGCCGCCTTCACCGAGATGCACCCGCGGTCCACCGACCCGGCCACCGACACCCGGCACTTCATCGACAAATGCCGGGCCGGCGCCGACTTCGCCATCACCCAGATGTTCTTCGACGCCGACGCCTATCTGCGGCTGCGCGACCGGGTGGACGCGGCGGGCGGCACCATCCCGATCATCCCGGAGGTGATGCCGGTGACCAACGTCAAGCAGATCGAACGCTTCGCCCAGCTCGGCAACGCCCCCTTCCCGCCCGACCTGGCGGAACGCCTGCTCGCCGTGGCGGACGACCCGGCCGCGGTCCGGGCGATCGGCATCGAGTTCACCACCGAGATGTGCCGGCGACTCCTGGCCGAGGACATTCCCGGGCTCCACTTCATTACTCTTAACCACTCCACCGCCTCGCTGGAGATCTACGAGAACCTCGGGCTGCACCAGCGGGCGGCGTGACACCCCCTAGGTGAGGAAGTGGGCACATGGGCTACTCGGTGCTCTACATCGCGTTCGGCATCGTCGCGCTGTGGCTGCTCGGCGAGGTCCTGCTGCAGTACAAGGCCCGGCTGCGCTGGCGGCTGCTCGCCTTCGTGGGATTCCTCGGCGTGGTCGGCGGGGTCGCGCTGCGGGACGTGATCGTCATCATCCTGGGGGCGCTCGCCTTCGGCGCCGGCCAGTCCTTCGTCACTCTGTCCTACAAGCGGGGTTTCTCCACCGGCTGGGCGCTGGGCGGCCGGCCCGGCTCCAGCCGCCGCCGCAGGGGCGGTTCGCGCGATGCCGAACCCGTCCTGGAGGTCACCCCGGTCGAGGCGGACGAGCCGGACGGACCGGAGGGCCACCCGGCCGCCGCGGCCCCGGACGAGGGCGCCGATGTGCTCGCCGCCCAGCGCGCGTTCGGCGGGGACGCGGACGACGCCGACGACCCGTCCGTCTTCCAGCCCGTCCCGATGCACGACGACAGCGGCGAATACCCGCTCTACGGCGGCCGCCCCGACTACCCGCCGGACCCGTACGCGGGTGATGCCTACCAGGGCTACGGCACCCAGGGCTACGGGAGTTGGAGCGGCCAGCCCCAGCCTGCCGCGGCCGGCGCCGGCTACGACGGGGGCTACCAGGGCGGCTACGACCAGCACTCCGGCTGGGGCGCCGCCCACGACGGCCAGCACAGCCAGCACAGCCAGGACGACCAGGCCGGTCAGAGCGGCCCCGGTTACGGCTACGACCAGGGCGGCGGCTACCAGGAGCAGCAGCCCGCCGCGGCCTCCTACGACGGCTACACCCCTTACGACGGCTACAGCAGCTATGACGGCTACGACGCGTACGGCGCCCAGGCCACCGGGACCGGGGACTGGACGCCGCAGCCGCACCCGCAGCATCCGGAGCCCCCGTACCAGGGCCAGCAGCCGGCCGACCCGTACGCGGCCACGGGATACGGCTACGACCCGCAGGCGCAGCCGTACATCCCGCAGCAGCAGCACCACTCGCCCTTCGAGCCGCAGCCCCCTTCCCCGCCGCTGCCTCAGTCCCAGCCCCAGTCGCAGTACGCCGCCGACCCCGCCGAGTACCCGGATCCGTACGACCCCTACCGCTACTGAGTGAGACCGACTACTGAGCCCGGCTCAGCGGGCTGCCCTCACCTTCCGGCCGCCAGCAGCGAGGGCAGCCGCGCCGCCGAGGTGCCGATGCCGCTCGGGGTGCGCCACGGCAACAGCCCGCCGGACCCACCGGGGGCGGCGGACTGCGCCGCCGCGACATGGGGGAAGTGCCGTCGCAGCGTCTCCTCCTTGTAGCGGTTGCAGCCGTCGTGCCAGGTGAGGATGCCGGACAGCCAGTCGCGCAGTTCCTGGGCGTAGTCCGCCAGCGCGGTGCGCGCGGCCGGGTCCAGATCGAACTCATCGAAGAGCGCGGGCAGTTGTGTTTCGGTGATGTGCTGGAACTCGCGCATCCTGGCGGCCATCAGATCCCCGACCACATCCATGGCCTCCTGCGGTTCGCAGTCCAGGAAGTTCTGCACCACCAGCACCGCGTTGTGGATCTCGCCCTCGAACTCGATCTCCTTCTGGTAGGAGTACACGTCGTTGATCAGACAGGCGAAGTCGGCCGCCGCGCTCTCCATGTTCCGCACCGGGCGGGAGCGGTAGATCTCCTCGGACAGCGCGTCGCCGTGGCCGATCCGGGACAGGCTCATGGTCAGATCCGAGCCGAAGGTCTTGCGGCGCATCTCGATGTAGTCCACCGGGTCCGGCACCCGGTTCTGCTTCTGGTTGGCCAGCTCCCACAGCCAGCTCTCGCACATGTCCTCGATGGTGGCGCGGAACTTGCGGCGCGCGTCGGGCGTCATCGGGCCCGCGGTGCGGCGCCACAGGTCGGCCAGTGACCGCTCCAGCGCCGTCAGCGGCGGCGGCACCGATCCCGGGCTCGCGTCCAGCGGCATGAACAGCTTGAACCGCTCGGTGGTGATCCGGGCCGCGGACATGTCCCCGGCGCGGCCGAAGACGATCGGGTAGTAGTCGTCGCCGTAGGTGCCCCAGGTCAGCCAGTCGGCGGTCAGGTTGAGCTCGTCCACGGTGGCGTCCGGATGGATGCCGGCGGCGCACAGCGTGAAGTCGTAGTCACCGAGCTTCTCCTCGTTCCACAGCCCGCCGGGCACCGGGAAGCCCGGCTCGGGGCCGAGCAGGCCCATCCGCTGGGACCACTCCCTGTTGTGCTGCCGGGAGGTGTCCAGATGCGGACTCAGCCTGGTCGGGAACGGCATGTGGATCTCCGCTCTCTCCACCCAGCCGACCCGCTGGTGCGGGACATGGGTGAAGGAGCGCGCCCGCTGCGGCATCGTCGCCGCCAGCGAGCCGAGGATCTGCGCCGCGGACGTACCGAGCCCGGTGGGGCCGGCCAGCACTCCGGCCGAACGGGACCTGTCGCTCGCCCCGTTCATGTACCGGCTGGAGCGCATGTGCCACTCATGGCCGCCGGACTGCCAGTCCTGGAGGCCCTTGACGTACGCGAAGACGTCCGCCCGCTCCTGGGGACCGAGGCCGTACTGCTGGAAGAGCGGCTCGACCTCGGTGAACGCGGTGTGCTCGAACTGCTGGAGCCGGCTGGTCAGCAGGTCGTTGACCCGCTCGGCGGCCTGCTGGGCGTCCAGGCCCAGGAAGTGCTCCAGCACCAGCACCGCGTTGGCCAGCTCGCCCTCCTCCTCGGTCTCCCGCTGGTAGGAGAACAGGTCGTTGCGCAGGTGCACACCGTCGGCGAAGGTGTCGCGCAGTACCCGCATCGGGCGGCTGGCCGCGATGACGTCCGGCACCTCGGCGCCGGCCGCGTGCTCGATGAGGTTGGCGGACCAGGGGGCGCCGCCCACCTTGCGGCGCATCTCGATGTACTCGACGGGGTTGGAGATCCGGCCGGCGCTGATGTTGTCCAGCTCCCAGAGGGACTCCTCCAGCAGATAGTGGGTGCTCTCCTGGAAACGGCGCCGCCAGCCGTCCGACATGGCCGGCACCGTCCGCGCCCACAGGTCGGCGAGGCCGGCCTCCACCTGGTTGGTGGGCTCGGGCACCGGCTGGGTCAGGTCGACGGGCATGAAGGCGGTCAGCCGGTCGAGATACTGCTTGGCGCCGGACATGTCCTGAGTACGTTTGAAGATGTCGAGGAAATGGTCGTCGAAGAAGAACACCCAGACGTACCAGTCGGTGACCAGGTCGAGTTCGGGACCCGAGGCGTCGGGATGGGTATAGGCGCACAGCAGCGCGTAGTCATGGGAATCGAAGTCCGACTCCTCCCAGATACCGGATCCCTCGATCATCGTCAGGTCGCGGGCCCAGGCTTTGGAATGCTCCCGGGCGCCTTCCAGGTGGGGGTTCAGCCGCGCCGGGTAGGGCACGTAGAACTGTGGCAGTTCGAAGGGCTGCGGCATGTTCGTGGGAGCCTTCCGGTCGGCGATCATCAGCCGGCCCCACGCTAGGCGGCGACACCGGGGCCGTGTCAGGGCGCACCGGGCTATTCCGCCCGATCGGTTGAATCCGGGCGGTCCGCCGATTAATGATCTTGAAGTCGGGTTCGGGACCCGGTGGCGTCCTCGGCGCCCGGAGCGGGCCTCAGCGGCTGCCGCCCGGGCCGCCCGCGATCAGGTCGGCCACGATCGCGCCGGACATCCCCGCGTGCGGCAGCCCGCCGCCCGGGTGGGCCCAGCCCCCGACGAAGTACAGCCCGGCCACGGGGGAGCGGTTGGCGGGCCGCAGCAGCGCGCCTCCGGCCCCGGCCAGCGCGGGCGCGGGCACCGAGCCGCCCGGCGCGCCGGTCTCCCGCTCGGTGTCTGCGGGCGTGCGCGTCCGGCGCCACGACTCCCGCTCGCGCAGGGACGGTACGGCCGCCCCCGCCACCGCCACCAGCCGCTCGGCGAAGCCCTCGGCGGCCCCCGGCGTGTCCCAGTCCACCGCTCCCCGGCCGCCGCCGCGCGCGTGCCGGGGCACGGTCGCCATCAGCGTCACGGCCTCGTGCCCGTCGTCCGGCCGCAGCGTGGGGTCGTCCGGCCGCAGGACGGTCACCGCGAGGCGGCCGTCGGGCGCGGCGTCGCGCCCGCCGCCGGCCGCCGCGAGAGTGTCCGCGCCCCGGGCCGCGAACACCCACTCCAGGGCGCCCTCCCGGTCCGCCGCGTGCACGACCGTACGGTGGGCGGTACCGGCCGGCCGGGGCCCGCGCAGCGCCAAGTGGACGGTGAAGCGGCCCGGTTCGCCCCGCGGCCCGCTCCGGTCGGGCCGGTCGTCCTGCCCGTCCCGGGGCAGCACCCGCTCGTCGTACAGCGCGGGCAGCGGCGCCCCCGCCACCACCAGGTCCGCCTCCGACCGGCTGCCGTCGGCCAGTTCGACCCCGGCGGCGCGGCCGTCCTTCTCCAGCAGCCCGGTCACCGCCGACCCGAAGCGGAATTCGACCTTCCGGGCCAGGCACCGCTCGTACACCGCGTCGGCCAGCGCCCGCGTCCCGCCGCGGACGTACCAGACCCCGAACGTCTGCTCCAGATACGGCAGTACGGCCGCGGAGGCCGGCGCCGAGCGCGGGTCGAGGCCGTGGGCCAGCGCGTGGCTCTCCAGCAGCGCCGCCAGCCGGGGGTCGCCCAGCTCGGCGGCGGCGACCCGGGCGAGCGAGGGGGCGCCGCGCCGGAACAGGCCGCGCCGCGCGGTCGCCGGGTAGGGGTCGCGGGCCAGCGCGGGGGCGTCGGTGAGCGCCTCCTCCAGCAGCGGGCGGCGGGTGACCTCCCACGCCTGGCGGGCCCGCACGAGCAGCTCGCTCCAGCGCTCGCCGCTGCCGGCCCCGAAGGCCGCGTCCAGCGCCTCGATCACCCCGGAGCGGGAGGCGTTCGGCAGCGACACATCGGTGCCGTCGGCGAAGAGGTGGCGGCTGGCCGGATCGGCCTGCGTCAACTCGACGCTCGCCTCCAGGGACTCCCGTCCGGTCTTCACGAACAGATCGCGGTAGACGGCCGGAAGCAGCAGCAGACCGGGGCCCGTATCGAAGGCGAAGCCGCCCTCGGCCAGCCGGCCGACCGCGCCGCCGTAGGTCGCCGCCCGCTCGTGGACCACCACCTGGTGGCCGCCCGTCGCCAGTCGGGCCGCCGTCGCCAGCGAGGCCATACCCGCGCCGATCACCGCAATCCGTGCCATGGCAGGGACTGTAGCGGCGGACCCGCCGTCAGGTGGCCGCCGGGGTGCCCCGGCCCTGCCCGTCGCCCCATCCGTCGCCCCGCCCCTGGCCGGGACCCCGGCCGGCCCGCCGCTCCCGGCGGCGGCGCAGGAAGCGGCGGATGCGGGAGAGGAGGAAGGTCACCAGGGTCAGGCCGAAGGCCAGCAGGAGCGCCGCGATGATCGCGGCGGGCAGCGGGTGGAACAGCGCGAAGACGATGATCCCGGAGACGCCCAGGTCCTCGGCGAGGCTGATCACGATGTTGCTGAACGGCTCCGGCGAGGTGTTGACCGCCATCCGCGTCCCGGCCTTCACCAGATGGCTGGCCAGCGCGGTGGAGCCGCCCACCCCGGCCGCCGCCAGCTGCGGCAGCGAACCGTCGTGCCCGGCCAGCAGCGCGGCCACCACCGCGCCGGCCACCGGCCGCACGACGGTGTGCACGGTGTCCCACGCGGTGTCCAGGTAGGGGATCTTGTCGACGACCGCCTCGCACAGGAACAGCACCGCCGCGACGGCGAGCACGCCGGGGCGCTGCAGCGAGGCGGGCACCTCGTCGGTCGCCCCGGTGGCACCCATCACGCCGAGCCACAGCACCACGGCGTAGGCGTTGACGCCACTGGCCCAGCCGCTGGTGAACACGAGCGGGAGTACGGACATGGCGGGGACTTTAGCGCGCGGGCCCCGATCGGGCAGCCCTCCGGGCGCTCACCGGCTCTCACCGGCCCGGTCCGCTCACGGGGAGGTGGTGGCCCCGCTGACTCTTCCCTGGAGCAGCCGGGACAGGCTCGTGTGCACCTCGTCGATGCTGCGCTCCGGCTGGAAGGCCTGCCAGTCGAGCGCCGCGACCAGCACCATGCCGAACAGGGCGGAAGCGGTGAGCGGTACGTCGATCTCGCCGCTGAGCTCACCGGCGTCGACCGCCTCCCCGAGCACCTTCTCCACCACGGCGACGGCCTCCTGGCGGACGCCGGTCAGGGTCTCCTGCCAGGTGCGGTTGGTGCGCCACAGTTCGGCGACGTAGAGCTGGGTGAAGGACGGGTAGCGGACGATGAAGACCAGGCCGGCCCGGATCATCGCGTCCAGTGCGTCCACCCGCGAGCCGCCGTGCCGGGTGACGTCCCCGGCGGCCCGGCTCAGTGAGTCGGTGAGCAGGCCCACGCCGTGCCGGAGCAGTTCCTCGAACAGATCGTTCTTGCTGGCGAAGTTGTAGTAGACGGTCCCTTTGGCGACCCCGGCCCGTTCGGCGATCTCGTCGACGGTGGTGGCGGAGAAGCCCTGCTCGGCGATGAGGGTGACGGCGGCCGCGTAGAGCTTCTGCCGGGTGGCCTGGCGTCGTGCGGTGGTCATGACCTTGATTCTGCCTGCCCGAAGGCGGGCACAGGCACGGGGTATTGACGGGGCGTCGGCGGGGCAAGCGTGCGGTGTGCCTGCGGCGCGGGTGCCCGGCGGGGGCATCCGGGCAGGTCAGGGCCCATTGTCAGTGGTGACCCCCACCATGGGTGCTACGGAGAAAGGAGGCTCGTCATGGCAGCTCCGCTCAGCGACATCCACCCGGTGCTGCGTCGCGTCGCCGCGTCGCCCGCCGCCCTCGACCTGCTCACCCAGGCGCATCTCGGCCTCGAAGAGGCCGCCGCCCTGGAGACTCCGCACGAGCGCTACGCCACCGCCCACCTCGCCGCCCTGCGCACCGCCGCCGCGGTGCTGGCCGTCCGCGGCCGCCCCGAGCCCACCGCGCGGCGGCGCCGCCGCATCCGCAGCGCGTGGGAGGTGCTGCCCGAGATCGCTCCCGAACTCGCGGAGTGGGCCGCCCTGTTCGCGGCCGGCGCGGCCCGCCGCGCCAGGGCGGAGGCCGGCATACCCGCCGCGGCCACCGCTCGCGACGCCGACGACCTGATCCGCGCCGCCGCGATGTTCCTCCGCCTGGTGGAGCGCATGCTGCTGCTCCACCCCCGACTCCAGCCGAAACTCCCGTAGCCCTCCCCGGACCCTCGCCTCGCTTGGCCGCCCCCGGGGAGCACCCCGGCCGCGCGAAGACGGGGCGGCCCGGGGTGCGCGGGTCGCGGCGTCCGCCGCTCTCCGCCGGACGGCCTTTGGCGTCGGGGTCCCCTCGGTCGCAAGGCACTGGGGCCCATCCCCTAGCCGGGGGAGGTCGCGACGCGGCTGGGGCGCGTCTCCCCGGCGGAGGGCGGCGGGGACCTCCCGGCCGCCCCTGCCGGGGGGAGCACGGGCGCGTGACGCCGGGGGGAGACGTAAGAGAGCTGGCGCGGGGCTGCCGGGGCCTCCCGGCCGGCCCCGGGAGGGTCCGCTGGGGACCCGGGGCGGAGCCCGGGGGCGTTATTTGTCGGGAACGGCTAGGGTCTGTCGTTTGGATCTCCGTGGGTGGAGGAGCGGTGTCCGGTGCGTGCAGCTGCAAGGCGGAGGAGGGAGGCGACGCGGAGCGTCGTCGACCGACGAGAACGCGGCAGATGTGCGTGCCGGGCGCCGCGACGCCGCGGAGATCCAAACGACAGGCCCTAGAGTTGCGCGTGACCGTTGCGAGTGTGTCGTGACCAGCCGTCCACGAGGAGAGCCGCCCGCCATGTTGCGTCAAGGAGGGGTGGACCCGATGGGACCCCGTGCCAGCCTGCGTACCGCCGTGGTGTGGGAGGTGCTGCGGGACGCGCTGGAGCGGCGGTCCAAGGCCGCGGACCAGGATGTGCTCGATGTGCTGGACACCGGCGGCGGCACCGGCAACTTCGCGGTGCCGGTCGCCCGGCTCGGCCACCGGGTCACCGTGGTCGACCCCAGCCCCGACGCGCTCTTCGCGCTGGAGCGCCGCGCCGCCGAGGCCGGTGTGACCGACCGGGTACGGGGTGTGCAGGGCGACACCCACGGTCTGCTGGACGTCGTCGAGCCCGCCGGCCACGACATGGTCCTGTGCCACGGCGTGCTGGAGTACGTGGACGACCCGGCCGAGGCCCTGCGGAACGTGGCCGGCGCGCTGCGGCCGGCCGGCGCGCTGAGCCTGCTTGCCGCGGGCCGCGGCGGCGCGGTGCTGGCCAGGGCGCTGGCCGGGCACTTCGCCGAGGCCCAGCACGCCCTGGGGGACGCCGGCGGCCGCTGGGGAGAGGGCGACCCGCTGCCCCGCCGCTTCACCACCGAAGAGCTGACCCGGCTGGTCGCCGGAGCCGACCTGCGCACGGTGTCCGTGCACGGCGTACGGGTCTTCGCCGACCTCGTCCCCGGCGCGCTGGTGGACACCGAGCCGGGCGCCCTGGAAGCACTGCTGCGGCTGGAGCTGGCGGCGGCCGAGGAGCCCGGTTTCCACTCGGTGGCCACCCAGCTCCATGTGCTCGCCGAGCGCGGCTGAGCGTACGACGCGGTGACCGCCCGCAGTCGCCCGGCCGGGGACTGGGTCACACGCCGCCCACGGCCGTATTCCTGACCGTATGCTGGCATGACGCGGCATGGGACGGGGAAGGAGTGCCCCGTCGGATTGACGCAGTGGGGCGGGTTTCACGGGGGCGATTCCCTGCCTATCCTGGAAGGGTCGGAACGGTCGTTCCCCGCGACCGACGAGTAGGAGGTCTCCGTGCCGCTCTCGGAGCATGAGCAGCGGATGCTCGAGCAGATGGAGCGCGCGCTGTACGCCGAAGATCCCAAGTTCGCGTCGGCGCTTGAGGGAAACGGGCTGCGGACGCACACCCGTCGCCGCGTTTATCTGGCGGTGGTCGGTTTCCTTGTCGGCATCGCGCTGCTCATGGGCGGCATGATCGCGAAGCAGCCCTGGATCAGCGTTGTCGGCTTCCTGGTCATGCTCGGCTGCGCCGTGCTCGGCGTGACCGGCTGGCGCCGTGCCACCCGCCCCGGCGAGCAGGCACCTGTGACCCCCCAGGCCGGACGCCGGATCGGCGGCCGACGCCACCAGCACCAGCCACGCCGCGGCAAGGTCATGGACCGCATCGAGGAGCGCTGGCAGCGCCGCCGCGATCAGCAAGGCCAGTGACCGGCCGCCCGACAGCCGGGCAGCCGCCACGGCCGGCGCGTCGCCGCCGCGGCCGAGAAACTCCGAAGGGCCCGTACATCCCAGGTGGGGAGTACGGGCCCTTCGCCGTGCGCCGACCGCGGACCACGAGATCCGGCGGCTCCGCCGGCCTCACAGCCCCCGGCCGAGCCGCCGGCTACGAGGACGCCTCGCGGGCCAGCCGCCGCCGTACCGGATCGGTCACCCGCCGGCCGGCCATGGCCAGACGGTCCGACGCGGCCCGCCAGCGGGCCGACAGCGACCACAGCAGCCGCACCGACGAGCGGGGCAGCACACGGGCCCGCAGCCGGTCGGTGCGGCCCGCGGACTCCCGCAGGCCGCTCCGTATCCGCTGCACATCCGCCGCCAGGCCCGCCACGGGCCGCGGCTCGGGCGCGTACAGCGCCTGCTCCACCGCTGTCGCCACCGCCCCCACCGACTCCTGCGCCCGGCCGGTCAGCTTGCCTTCCCGTACCATCCGGGCCGCCGCCTTGCGCGGTGTCTCCGAGTCGTCGGGCAGGATGCCGTAGTCCCAGCCGCTGTCCACCACCTCGCGCCAGGCCGCCAGAGCCGGCGCCTCCACGCGGAACCGCCCGGGGGGTGGCGCGGAGCCGTGTCCGCCGGACTCCGCACCGGAGACCCGGACCGAACCGGCGCGCCTCTCGGCCACCACCTCGCGGCCACCGAGCCGCCCGGCGCGTACCCGCGACCGCCAGAAGCCCGGCACGGCCAGGATCAGCAGCACCAGCAGCACCGCCGCCGCGGACAGCAGCACCCAGCGCACGTCGAAACCGCCGCCGTGCGGGCCACCGCCACCGGGGGCCGCGACCCCGGCGCAGGCGCCGGTCGGCGCCCGGTTCTCCGGCGCGCAGGACGCGCCGGGCGAGAGCGAGGGCTGCGGGGTGGCCACATTGCCGTGCGGCGCGATGTCCTGGTGGTTGTCACCGGGCGCGGCCGGCGCCTGCTCGGTGTACGAGGGCGCCGAGCCCCGGTACGGCGTGGGCTCGAAGCGGGTCCAGCCGATGCCCTCGAAATACAGCTCGGGCCAGGCGTGCGCGTCCTTGAGCCCCACCGACATCACACCGTTGGAACTCTGCGTGCCCGGGGTGAAGCCGATCGCGACCCGCGCCGGTATGTGCAGCGTGCGGGCCATGGCGGCCATGGTGAAGGCGAAGTGGACGCAGAAGCCCTCCTTGGTCTGGAGGAACTTCACGATCGCGTCGACCCCGGTGCCCGCCTTGGCCTGGGTGTTGTAGATGAACTGCCCGGAGGTGAAATACCGCTGGAGCGCCAGCGCCTTCTCGTAGTCGTTGGTCGCGGAACTGGTGACGTTCTCCGCGGTCTGCTTGACCACCGGCGGCAGCGAGCCCGGGACCTTGGTGTATTCGTCGGCGATCGGGCCGGTGGCCGGGGGCGCCGCCGCGAGCTGCGCGGCGGTCGGCTGCAGCTGCATGCTGGTCACCGTGTACTGCTCGCCGGAGACGGTCTGGCCGCCCTGCCCGACGACCATCCGCCCCTCGGGCTCGAACCGCCAGTCGCCCGGCGCCTGCACGCTCAGCGCCGGGAACGGCATCGGCAGCAGCTCCTGCCGGTAGCTCTCGTCGGCCGTTATCCGGGTGACGACCGGCTTGAACTTCACGTCGGCCGCCTGGCCCTGCGGCTGCGGCAGCACCGCCGGGATGTCCTCGGTGCTCCGGTCGGACGGCGACCACTGGGTGCCGTCGAACTTGTCCAGCGCGGCGATCCGCAGATACATCCCCGACACGTCGGCGGAGTTCGTCCGGTACGTCAGCACCTCGTGGTCGTCGGGCTGGTTGAGGTTGTCCTGCAGCGCGGCGACCAGATTGACCGCGCTGGCCGCGCCGCCCCCACCGCCCCCGGTGCCCGAGCGGCCCCCGGTGGGGTTCAGCAGGCCGCCGCCCAGCGAGGGCAGAACCGGCGCGAGCAGTGCGATGCCCAGCGCCAGCGCGCCGATCCGCCGCCCGGTGCGCACCGGTGCCGTCGCGGTGCCCGTGGTCGAAGCGGCGCCGCCGGCCCAGCTGTTGGGCGGTGGTCCGCCGCCGAAGACGCGGCCCCAGCGCGAGAGCCGGTCGCGGCCCTCGGCCAGGAGCAGCAGCAGATAGCCGGCCGCGGCCACCAGGAAGTACAGCCACTGGGTGCCGCCGTCGGCGAGCCCGGCCGCCACCGAGTAGAGCGCCAGCAGCGGCAGTCCGGCCGGGGCGGCGCTGTTGTAGGTGACCGCTATGGCGTCCACCGCCAGCGCGATCACCAGCACCCCGCCGACCAGCAGGATCCGGATGCCGGGGGTGACGGGTGCGGGGATGGCGAAGTCGCCGACGTCCGTCATGCCGTCCCGGACCAGGTCGCCGAGCTGCCGGAATGCCTGCGGGCCCGGGACGACGCCGCCCAGCGCCTGGTGCGGGGCGAACATCACGGTGAGCACCAGCAGCGACACCACGGTCTGCGCCAGCACCGTCAGCGGCCGGGCCAGCGGCACCCGCCGGGCCGCCGCGCCGACCCCGGACTGGAGGCAGACGCACACCAGCGCCCGGAAGATCCAGCTGCCCGGGCTGGCCAGCGGCAGCAGCGAGCAGGCGGCCATCATCGAGGCCGCCGCCGCGCACACCGTCAGCCGCGCGCGTCCGCTCATGCCGTCGCCCCCGCCTCACGCCGGTCCTGCCGCTGGGATTCCTCATGGGAGCGGTAGCGGTCGGCCTGCTGCCACAGGTCGGGCATGGTGTCCCCGGCCCTGGCCTCCACCACCGTCCAGCCCGTCTCGCGCAGCATCCGGATCGCGGCCCGGGTGCCCTCCGGGTCCTCCGGCGCCGGCTGCGCCGCCTCCGCGCCGGGGGGCTGGTCGGGGCGCGGCTCGGGGTCGCGGGCCAGCCAGGCGTCGCTGTCCAGGACGAAGGCGACCGCGCCGCCGGCCCGCTGCCGCATCCGGCCGACGACGGCCGCGTCCTTCAGGTCCATGTCGCCCAGGAACGCCACCAGCAGGCCCTCGGTGCCGGACCGCAGCACGTCGTAGGCCGCCGACAGCTCCGCGCCGGGCGAGTGGTCCACCACCGCGAGGGTGTCCAGCAGTACCCCGGCCATGTCGGTGGTGTCGCCGGCGAAGCCGCCCGCGCCCTCGGGTCCCGGCACCGTGGTGCCGTTGTCGGTCAGCAGCCGCACCGAGAAGCCCCGCTCCAGCATGTGGGTGGCGACCGAGGCGGCGCCGGACACCGCCCACTCGATGGCCGAGTCCGGCCCCGAGCCGAAGTAGGCGACCTGCCGGGTGTCCAGCAGGACGGTGCAGCGGGGCCGGTTCGGCTGTTCCTCGCGGCGCACCATCAGCTCGCCGTATCGGGCGGTGGACCGCCAGTGCACCCGGCGCAGGTCGTCGCCGTGCCGGTAGCCGCGCGGGATCACGTCGTCGTCACCGGCCAGCGCCAGCGCGCGGTTGCGGCTCTCGCCCCAGCCGGACGACTCGCCGGCCAGCCGCACCGCCGGCAGCGCCTCGACCTTGGGCACCACCGTCAGGGTGTCGAAGGCGCTGAACGAGCGGGTCAGCTCGCACATCCCGAACGGGTCGGTGAGCCGCAGCTGGAGCGGCCCCAGCGGATAGCGGCCGCGCAGATCCGAGCGGACCCGGTAGGACACCTCCCGGTGGCCGCCCGGCTCCACCCGGTCCAGCACGAAGCGGGGCCGCGGCCCCAGCACGTACGGCACCCGGTCCTGGAGCATCAGCAGCCCGGTGTGCACACGTGAGACGTTGTCGACCCGCAGATGCACCCGGGCCTCGGACATGGCCGGCACCCGGGACGGCGCCAGCCGGCGGCTGGCGGCGACCCGGTAGCGGGTGCGGTAGAGCACCGCGACGCAGACCAGTGGCAGCACTGCCAGCAGCAGTCCGACCCGCAGCAGTCCGACCCGCAGCAGATCGGACTGCCCCAGGACGTAGCTGCACACGGCGGCGGCGATCCCGGCGGCCACGAAGGACCGGCCGCGGGTGGTCAGGCCGGCCAGCGCGGTGCGGAAACCGCCGACCGGCTGGGCACCGCCGCCGGCCGGGGCGGCCGGCGGCGCCGGAGGCTGGGGCGGGGCCATCACAGGCCCCGGCTGCCCGCGGCGCCCTGCGGCCGGCCGGACTGCGGCCAGTTGCCGGCCGTCGGGTCGGGCACCGGCACCCGCTGCACGATCTCGGCCACCACCTGCTCGGGGGTGCGCCGGTTCAACTGCGCCTGCGCGGTCGGCAGCAGACGGTGCGCCAGCACCGAGGCGGCCAGTCCCTGGACGTCGTCCGGCAGTACGTAGTCCCGTCCGTCGAGCGCGGCCGAGGCCCGGGCGGCCCGTACCAGGTGCAGGGTGGCGCGCGGGGAGGCGCCCAGCCGCAGGTCCGGGTGGCTGCGGGTGGCGCCGACCAGCGTCACCGCGTACCGGCGGACCGGGTCGGCGACGTACACCTGCCGTACCGCCTCGATCAGCTCGACGATCTCGTGGGCGTGCGCGACGGGTTGCAGGTCGTCCAGCGGCGAGGCCCCGCCGTGCATCTCCAGCATCTTCAGTTCGGAGTCCGGGCTCGGATAGCCGATGGAGACCCGGGCGGTGAAGCGGTCCCGCTGCGCCTCGGGCAGCGGATAGGTGCCCTCCATCTCGACCGGGTTCTGGGTGGCGATCACCATGAAGGGGCTGGGCAGTTCGTAGGTGGTGCCGTCGATGGTGACCTGGCGCTCCTCCATCGACTCCAGCAGCGCCGACTGGGTCTTGGGCGAGGCGCGGTTGATCTCGTCGCCCACCACGATCTGCGCGAAGATCGCACCCGGTTTGAACTCGAAGTCGCGCCGCTGCTGGTCGAAGACGCTGACTCCGGTGATGTCCGACGGGAGCAGGTCCGGCGTGAACTGGATCCGCCGCACCGAACAGTCGATCGAACGTGCCAGGGCCTTGGACAACATGGTCTTGCCAACGCCCGGCACGTCCTCGATCAGCAGATGCCCTTCGGCGAGCAGAACGGTCAGTGCGATGCGTACGACCTCCGGCTTGCCTTCGATCACACGCTCCACACTGCGGCGGACCCGATCCGCGGTTGTGGTCAGATCGCTGAGGCTTGCTCGTGGGTCAGTGGTCGTCACCCGGTACTCCTCGGCCTGTTCCTAGGGACACGGTCATCCCTGGACCGGCCCTCCCCGAACTGGGCAACGTCCGCTGCAGACGAGACGTGCCGCAGGATGCATTCTTCCCTTACGCGGCGGTCCGCGTCACTCGCCAGCCGTTACGAATTCGTGATTTCCCTCAGTAGGCCGGTCTGGACGTCGAAGACGAAGCCGCGCACGTCGTCGGTATGGGCCAGGAAGGGGGAGGTCCGGACCCGGGCCATCGACTGCCGGACATCCTGGTCGACGTCGGTGAAGGCCTCGACGGCCCAGGTCGGCCGCTGGCCGACCTCGCTTTCCAGTTCGGTACGGAAATCCTCCGTGATGCTCTGCAGGCCGCAGCCGGTGTGGTGGATCAGCACCACCGAACGGGTGCCGAGGGCGCGCTGACTGATGGTGAGCGAACGGATGGCGTCGTCGGTGACGACTCCGCCGGCGTTGCGGATGGTGTGGCAGTCGCCCAATTCCAGGCCGAGTGCCTTGTGCAGGTCGATGCGGGCGTCCATGCAGGCGACCACCGCGACCTTCAGCACCGGCTGGGCGTCCATGCCCGGGTCGTGGAAGGCGGCGGCGTAACGCTGGTTGGCTTCGACGAGCCGGTCGGTGACGGAAGCGGTCCGGGCGGGCGCCGGGGGAGTCGCCGAGGACTCCGGGGGGCCGACGAGGCCACTGGCAGATATCGACATGTCTATGACGGTAGCGTCTGCACCCCCGTTGTGGGCGGGGCGCGCCCGCCCGGGGTTTCGTTGACGGTGGGGCATGGTGGAGTAAAGTGGCGCGAAGTGGTGCCGTCTGCGGGAGGAGGGCTGTGTTCCTCGGGACGTACACCCCTCGACTGGACGACAAGAACCGGCTGGTGCTGCCCGCCCGGTTCCGTGACGCGCTCGCCGACGGGCTGGTGATCACCCGTGGGCAGGAGCGCTGCCTCTGCGTGTGGCCGCTCGCCGGCTTCACGGCGGCCACCGAGCAGCTGTCCGCCGCCCCGCTGACCTCCAAGTCGGCCCGCGACTACCTGCGGGTGCTGTTCGCCGGGGCGCACGACGAGGTGCCGGACAAGCAGGGCCGGGTGACGGTGCCGCAGCCGCTGCGGGAGTACGCCGGGCTGGTCCGCGACTGCGCGGTGATCGGCGCCAACACCCGGGTGGAGATCTGGGCGGCCGACGCCTGGGAAGGCTATCTGGCGGCCCAGGAGGATGCCTTTTCGGCCATGTCCCAGGAGGTCCCGCCCGGATTACTGTGAGCGCGGCCCGCACCCCCGTGCGCCCGCGCAGGCTTCCGTACCCCCGCGCGGACGTACGGCTCGGCCTCCTCCCGCTCACCGGCCCCTCTCGCTGGCACCACTTCCCCGGTGCCAGGGGAACGCCTCTCCCGAGCGGGCGGGGACCAGGTCCTACGTCCGTACCGCCCGGCCGCCGGCGCCCGCACCACCCCGAACGACCCGGAAACCCCAGAAAAGGCCCCCATGAGCGACCCGTCCCCGCCCCAGCGGCACACACCCGTGATGCTGCGGCGCTGCCTCGACCTGCTGGCGCCCGCGCTGGCCGAGCCGGGCGCGGTGGTGGTGGACGCCACGCTCGGGCTCGGCGGCCACAGCGAGGCCCTGCTCGCCACCTTCCCCTCGGCGCGGCTGATCGCGATCGACCGCGACCAGGAGGCACTGAAGCTCTCCGCCGAACGCCTGGCGCCCTTCGGCGACCGCGCCACCCTCGTCCACGCGGTCTACGACGAGCTGCCCGAGGTGCTGGCGCGGCTGGGCGTGCCCCGGGTGCAGGGCGTGCTGTTCGACCTCGGCGTGTCCTCCATGCAGCTGGACGAGGCCGACCGAGGCTTCGCCTACGCGCAGGACGCGCCGCTGGACATGCGGATGGACCAGTCGACCGGCATCAGCGCGGCGGAGGTGCTCAACACCTACCCGCCCGGGGCGCTGGTACGGATCCTGCGCGCCTACGGCGAGGAGAAGTTCGCCCGCAAGATCGTGGACGCGGTGGCCCGGGAGCGCGAGCGGGAGCCCTTCACCAACAGCGGGCGGCTGGTGGAGCTGATCCGGCAGGCACTGCCGCAGGCCGCCAAGCGCACCGGCGGCAATCCCGCGAAGCGCACCTTCCAGGCGCTGCGGATCGAGGTCAACGGCGAGCTCGCCGTGCTGGAGCGGGCGATCCCCGCCGCGGTCACCGCGCTCGCGGTCGGCGGCCGGATCGCGGTGCTGTCGTACCAGTCCCTGGAGGACCGGCTGGTCAAGCAGGTCTTCGCGGCGGGCGCGGCCGGCACCGCCCCGCCCGGCCTGCCGGTGGTCCCCGAGCAGTACCAGCCGCGGCTGAGGCTGCTCACCCGGGGCGCCGAACTGCCGGGCGAGGAAGAGATCGCCGAGAACCGCAGGGCGACGCCCGCCAGGCTGCGGGCGGCCGAGCGCATCCGGGAGGAGCACCGATGAGCGGCGCGGGCGGACCGGGCGGGACGGGCGGACCTGGCGGGTCGGGCACCCCAGGTGCCCCGGGCGGCCCCGAGCGGCCCGGCAGGACCGGCCGGCCCGGCCCCGGTGTCCCCGCCCCGGCCGGCGGCGGCCGGCGGCCCGGTGACCCGCGCGGGCCGCACCGGCCCTCGCCCCGGTCCGAGCCGCCGCGTCCGGAGCCGTCGCCCGAGCGCCCGGCCCGGTCGGCCCGGTCGGCCCGAGCCGAGCGGCCGGCGCCCGCCGGCACCCCGCCGGCGGGCCGGGACCGGGCCCGCTGGCCCACCCTGGCCGGCGGGCTGGGGCGGCTGGGACCGGTACGCGGCGCCGGGGTCCGGACGCCGTCCGCGACCGCGGCGCGTACCCCCTTCGTCGTTCTGGTCGTCACACTGCTCGCCGGCGGCCTGGTCTCCCTGCTGCTGCTGAATTCGGCGGTCAACCGGGACTCCTTCCAGCTCGACAAGCTGCAGAAGGAGACCACGGGGTACACGGACGAGCAGCAGCAGCTCCAGCAGGAAGTGGACGGCTACTCCGCCCCGGGCGCCCTGGAACGCAAGGCCCAGCAGCTCGGCATGGTCCCGGGCGGCAACCCGGCCTTCCTCAACCCTGACGGCACGATCCGCGGCGCGACCCCCGCACCGGCCACTCCCGACCCGGCCGGCGCGGTGCCCGCCGCGCCGTCACCCGCCTTCGCCACCACCGCGACGATCACCGCGCCGACCCCGTCGGCCACCCCTCCCGCGACGCCGACCGCCCTGATCCCCAGCCCCTGACAGGTGACCCCGTGAACCGCCAGCTCCCGCAGGCCCGTGCCCGGAGGACCCCACGGTGACCGATCCCCGCCACCCCCGTGACGAAGCCCCCCGCCGCCGCCCCGGTCCGCCCCGGACCGGCGCGCCCCGCCCGGTCGCCGGCGGGCCGGCGCGACGGGCCGGCGGGACCCCGCGGCCGCCGAGGGCACGGCACCCGGTGGGCCCCAAGACCGTCCGGCTGGGGCAGCCCCGACCCCGGCTGCGGATGGTGGGGGTGGCGCTGACGCTGGTGATGGCCACCTTCGTCGTACGCCTGCTCCAGGTCCAGGCCGTGGACGCGTCCGCGTACTCGGCCAAGGCCGCCGTGAACCGCTGGGTGACGGAGGAGGTGGTCGCCGACCGCGGCACCATCACCGACCGGTCCGGGGTCGACCTCGCCACCACCGTGGACGCGTTCGACATCACCGCCGACCCCTATCTCTTCACCTACGCGCAGACCAAGGTCAGGGACGCCCCGCAGCAGGCGGCCCAGCTGCTCGCGCCCATCGTCGGCGGCGACGCCAACACGATCGCCCGGCAGCTGGCCACCCCGAACTCCCGCTACCAGCTCATCGCCCATCTGCAGTCCCCGCAGGTCTGGAACCAGATCAAGGACCTCAAGTCGGCCTTCGCCGACAAGGCCTACGACCACACCGGCGCGGACGTACTGGCGGGCATCTTCAGCCAGCCGCACACCAAGCGGGTCTACCCGGCCGGTGACCTCGCAGCGGGTGTGATCGGCTTCGTCAACGCCGAGGGCCAGGGCGCCGGCGGCCTGGAGTCGATGTACAACAAGCAGCTCTCCGGCAGCAACGGCCAGGTCCGCTACGCCCAGTCCAACGGCCGCCAGGTCCCCACCGCCGGCGGCCAGCAGAAGCCCGCCGTGCCCGGCTCCGACATCGAGCTGACCCTGGACCGGGACATCCAGTGGGCCGCGCAGAGCGCCATCACCGACCAGGTGAAGAAGTCCGCCGCAGACCGGGGCTACGTGATAGTGCAGGACTCCCGCACCGGCCAGGTGCTGGCGATGGCCGACGCCCCCGGCTTCGACCCCGGCGACCTCGCGCACGCCGACACCGCCGCGCTCGGCAACGCGGCCGTGCAGGACGCCTACGAGCCCGGCAGCGTCAGCAAGCTGATGTCGATGGCCGCCATACTCGACACCGGCACCGCCACCCCCACCACCCGGGTCACCGTCCCCGGCACCCTGCCGCGCGCCGACCGGATCTTCCACGACGACGTGGACCACGGCACCTGGTATCTGACCCTCAACGGCGTGCTGGCCAAATCCAGCAACATCGGCACCATCCTGGCCAGCGGGCAGCTCGGCAAGACCCAGCCGCAGGCCAACCAGGTGCTGTACTCGTACCTCAAGAAGTTCGGCATCGGCGAGCCCACCGGCGTCGGCTTCCCCGGCGAGACCCCGGGCATCCTGGCCGAGCCGCAGGACTGGAACGCCTCGCAGCAGTACACCATCCCGTTCGGCCAGGGCCTGTCCCTCAACGCCCTCCAGGCGACCTCGGTCTACTCCACCATCGCCAATGGCGGTGTACGGGTCGAGCCGTCCCTGGTCCGCGGCACCACCGGACCCGATGGCCGCTTCGTGCCCGCGGCGCCGCCGAAGAAGACCCGGGTGGTCAGCGCGCAGACCGCCAAGACGCTGTCCGAGATGCTGGAATCCGTGGTCGGCAGCGAGGAGGGCACCGGCATCAACGCCCGCATCGACGGCTACCGGGTGGCCGGCAAGACCGGTACGGCCAACCGGGTGGACCCGAAGACCGGCCGTTACAAGGGCTACACCTCGTCCTTCCTCGGCTTCGCGCCCGCCGACGATCCGCGGGTCACCGTCTCCTGCGTCATCCAGAATCCGACCAGGGGCAGCTACTTCGGCGGCTCGATCTGCGGCCCGGTCTTCCAGCAGGTGATGACCTTCGCCCTCAAGAGCCTGGGCGTGCCCCCCTCCGGCCGTCCCGCCCCGAAACTGCCGATCGACTTCAACCCCTCGCAGCCGCCGTCCGCCAGCACCTCCCCGGGGCGCTGATCATGCCCGGCCAGCTCCCCGACCGGCCCCGGACGGCCGCCCTCCGGCCCGGCGACCCGCGCGGGCCGCGCTCGGGGCCTTTTGGCCCGGACCCCGGCCAGCCCGGTAATCTCACCGCCGTGCCCACAGCTGATCAGCCAACCCTCATCCAGCCGCCGGGCGCGCCGCGCCCGACGCGCGTCCGGCCCAAACCGCTCGCGGATCTCGCGGAGCGGCTCGGTACGCACCTGCCCGAAAGCTCCGCCCCGAAGGTCTCCGGCCGGAACAGCTCCGACCGGAGCGGCTCCACCGCGTCCGGGACGTCCGCCGGCCCCGTGAGCGTCACCGGCATCACGCACGACTCGCGGGCGGTCCGTCCCGGCGACCTGTACGCCGCCCTGCCCGGCGCCCGCTTCCACGGCGCGGACTTCGCCGCCCAGGCCGCCGAGGCCGGCGCCGCCGCCGTACTGACCGATCCGGCCGGCGCCGAGCGCGCCGCCGCCACCGGCCTCCCGGTGCTGACCGTCGCCGACCCCCGCGCCGTGATGGGCGAGCTGGCCGCCGCGGTCTACGACGATCCCGGCGAGGGCATGCTGCGGATCGGCATCACCGGCACCTCCGGCAAGACCACCACCTCGTATCTGGTGGACGGCGGGCTGCGGGCCACCCGGCCCGGCTCCACCGGCCTGATCGGCACCGTGGAGACCCGGATCGGCGACCAGCAGGTCAAGAGCGAGCGCACCACCCCCGAGGCCACCGACCTCCAGGCGCTGTTCGCGGTGATGCGCGAGCGCGGGGTCGAGTCGGTGGTCATGGAGGTCTCCAGCCACGCGCTGGTGCTCGGCCGGGTCGACGGCGCGGTCTTCGACGTGGCCGTCTTCAACAACCTCAGCCCGGAGCACATGGAGTTCCACTCCGGCATGGAGGACTACTTCCAGGCCAAGGCGCAGCTGTTCACCCCGCGCCGCAGCCGCCTCGGCGTGGTCAACGTGGACGACGCGTACGGCCGCCGGCTGGTCGAGCAGGCCACCGTGCCGCTGGTCACCTTCTCCGCCGAGGGGCGGCTGGACGCCGACTGGCGGGCCGAGGACATCACCGCCGGGCTCCAGGACAGCCACTTCACCGTGGTCGGCCCCAAGGGCGAGCGGGTGCGCGCGGTCGCGCCGCTGGCCGGCCCCTTCAACGTCGCCAACACGCTGGCCGCGATCGCCGCGCTGGCCGCCGCCGGACTCGATCCGCAGGCCGCCGCCGACGGCATCGCCACCGTGCCCGGGGTGCCGGGCCGCCTGGAGCGGGTGGACGCCGGCCAGCCGTATCTGGCGCTGGTGGACTACGCGCACAAGACCGACGCCGTGGAGTCCGTGCTGCGGGCGCTGCGGGCCACCACCCAGGGCCGGATCCACGCGGTGCTGGGCTGCGGCGGCGAGCGCGACCGCAGCAAGCGCGGACCGATGGGCGCGGCGGTGGCCAGGCTCGCCGACACCGCCGTGCTGACCTCTGACAACCCGCGTTCCGAGGACCCGCTGACGATCCTCGCCGCGATGCTGAACGGAGCCGCCGAAGTCCCCGCCGAGCAGCGCGGACACGTCATCGTCGAGCCCGACAGGGCCGCCGCCGTCGCCACCGCCGTCGCCCAGGCGCGGCCGGGCGACATCGTGGTGGTCGCGGGCAAGGGCCATGAGCAGGGCCAGGACATCGCCGGAGAGGTGCGCCCCTTCGACGACCGAGAGGTGCTGCGCGCCGCGATCGAGAAGGACCGACAAGAACTGTGATCCCCCTCACCCTCGCCGAGGTCGCACGTGCGGTCGGCGGGAGCACGCATGACATACCGGACAGCGACGTAGAGGTCACCGGACCCGTGGTGAAGGACTCCCGCGAGGTGGTGCCCGGCGCGCTGTTCGTGGCGTTCGCCGGGGAGCGGGTGGACGGTCACGAGTACGCCGCCGGAGCCGTCGCCGACGGCGCTGTCGCGGTACTGGCCGCCCGCCCCGTCGGAGTGCCCGCGATCGTCGTCGACGACGTGCAGACCGCGCTGGGCGCCCTCGCCCAGTACGTGCTGGGCAGGCTGGGCACGACCGTGGTGGCGCTCACCGGCTCCGCGGGCAAGACCAGCACCAAGGACCTCATCGCGCAGCTGCTGGAGAAGGTCGCGCCCACGGTGTGGACGCCCGGCTCGCTGAACAACGAGATCGGGCTGCCGCTGACCGCGCTGCGGGCCGACCGGGACACCCGGCACCTGGTGCTGGAGATGGGCGCCCGCGGCATCGGCCACATCCGCTACCTCACCGGGCTCACCCCGCCCCGGATCGGCCTGGTGCTCAACGTCGGCTCCGCCCACATCGGCGAATTCGGCGGCCGGGAGCAGATCGCACAGGCCAAGGGCGAACTCGTCGAAGCGCTGCCCGCGGCGGCCGACGGCGGGATCGCGGTGCTCAACGCCGACGACCCGCTGGTCAGCGCGATGCGGCTGCGGACGAAGGCGCGGGTGGTGTTCTTCGGCGAGAGCGCGGAAGCCGACGTCCGCGCCGAGAATGTCCGGTTGAACGACCGGGGACAGGCGAGCTTCAGCCTGCGAACACCCACCGGGTGCGCCGACGTGACCTTGCGCCTGTACGGTGAGCATCACGTGTCGAACGCGCTCGCCGCGGCCGCCGTCGCCTGTGAACTCGGCATGCCTGTCGGGGAGATCGCCTCCGCGCTCTCCGTGGCCGGCTCGCTCTCGCACTGGCGCATGGAGGTCACCGAGCGGCCCGACGGCGTGACGGTCGTCAACGACGCCTACAACGCGAACCCCGAATCCATGAGGGCAGCCCTGCGCGCACTGGCCGCGATGGGAAGGCCCGCCCAGGCTCGGGGGGGCCGTACGTGGGCGGTGCTGGGCATGATGGCCGAACTCGGCGAGCAGTCGCTCACCGAGCACGACGCGGTGGGGCGGCTGGCCGTCCGGCTCAACGTCAGCAAGCTCGTGGCCGTGGGTGGTGTCGAAGCCGCCTGGCTGCAAATGGGCGCCTATAACGAGGGTTCGTGGGGTGAGGAGTCGGTGCACGTGTCCGACGCGGAGGCGGCGATCGACCTGTTGCGCAGTGAAGTGCGCGCCGGCGATGTCGTGCTGGTGAAGGCATCGAGGTCGGTCGGCCTCGAAGCCGTCGCCCTGGCGCTGATCGAGGCGGTTCCCGGTGGCCGGGACGGCTTCGGCGGTACGGCCCACGAGGGTGCCGCCCGATGAAGCAGATCCTCGTCTCCGGCGTCCTGGGACTCTTCCTGTCGCTGATCGGCACTCCGCTGCTGATCCGGCTGCTGGCCCGCAAGGGCTACGGCCAGATGATCCGGGACGACGGCCCGAAGGCTCACCACAGCAAGCGCGGCACCCCCACCATGGGTGGTATCGCCTTCATCCTGGCCACCTTGATCGCGTACGGCGCCACCAAGATCATCACCGGCAACAAGCCCTCCGTCTCGGGTCTGCTGGTGCTGTTCCTGACCGCCGGGCTCGGCCTGGTGGGCTTCCTCGACGACTACATCAAGATCGTCAAGCAGCGCAGCCTCGGCCTGCGGGCCAAGGCCAAGATGGCCGGGCAGCTCATCGTCGGCATCACCTTCGCGATCCTGGCGCTGAACTTCCACGACTCGCGCGGCCAGAGCCCGGCCTCCACCAAGCTCTCCTTCACCTACGACTTCGGCTGGTCCATCGGCCCGGTGATCTTCGTGATCTGGGCGCTGTTCATGATCCTGGCCATGTCCAACGGCGTGAACCTCACCGACGGCCTGGACGGCCTGGCCACCGGCGCCTGTGTGATGGCGTTCGCCGCCTACACGGTCATCGGCGTCTGGCAGTACGGCCAGTGGTGCGGCGCCCCGGTCAGTGCCAACGGCGCGTGCTACGAGGTGCGCGACCCGCTCGACCTGGCGGTGGTGGCCGCCGCGCTGATGGGCGCCTGCTTCGGCTTCCTGTGGTGGAACACCTCGCCGGCCAAGATCTTCATGGGCGACACCGGCTCGCTGGCCCTGGGCGGCGCGCTGGCCGGCCTGGCCATCTGCTCGCGCACCGAGCTGCTGCTGGCCGTCATCGGCGGTCTGTTCGTCCTCATCACGATGTCCGTGATCATCCAGGTCGGCTCCTTCCGGCTCACCGGCAAGCGGGTCTTCCGGATGGCACCGCTCCAGCACCACTTCGAACTCAGGGGCTGGAGCGAGGTTCTGGTCGTGGTCCGGTTCTGGATCATCCAGGGCATGTGCCTGGCCGTCGGCCTCGGCATCTTCTACGCCGCCTGGGTGGCCGCCTCGTGACGGCCCCCGACCGGCCGGCGGGAGCCGCCGAACTCAAGGGCACGGCGGTCACCGTGGCCGGCCTGGGGGTCTCCGGGGTGCCCGCCGCGAAGGCGCTGCACCGGCTGGGCGCCCATGTCACGGTGGTCAACACCACCGCCGGCGACAAGCAGCGGGCCGAGGCGGCCGGACTGGAGGCACTCGGCATCGCCGTACGCCTCGGTGACGACGCCGGGTCGCCCGCGCGGCTCCCGGACGGTACGGAGCTGGTCGTCACCAGCCCCGGCTGGCGCCCCGACACCCCGATGTTCGCCGAGGCCGCCGGGCGCGGCATCGAGATCTGGGGCGATGTGGAGCTGGCCTGGCGGCTGCGCGGCCCGGGCGCCGCGCCCTGGCTGGCGGTCACCGGCACCAACGGCAAGACCACCACCACCCGGATGCTCGCCGCGATCCTCGGCGCGGCGGGCCTGCGGACCGCGGCCGTCGGCAACATCGGGGTCTCGCTGCTGGACGCGGTGCTCGGCGAGCAGGACCCCACCGGGGAGTCCGGCGGCTACGACGTCCTCGCCGTCGAACTGTCCAGCTACCAGCTGCACTGGGCGCCCAGCATCCGCCCGCACTCCGCCGCCGTGCTCAACCTCGCGCCCGACCATCTGGACTGGCACGGCTCGATGGCCGCCTACACCGCCGACAAGGGCCGTATCTACCAGGGCAACCAGGTCGCCTGCGTCTACAACACCGCGGACCCGGCGACCGAACGGCTGGTCCGCGAGGCCGATGTGGCGGAGGGCTGCCGGGCGATCGGCTTCACCCTCGGCGCCCCCCGGGTCTCCGAACTCGGCCTGGTGGACGGGCTGCTGGTGGACCGGGCGTTCGTGCCGGACCGGCAGGGCACCGCCCAGGAGCTGGCCGGGACCGCCGACGTACAGCCGCCCGCCCCGCACAACATCGCCAACGCGCTGGCCGCGGCGGCGCTGGCCCGCGCCTGGGGCGTGCCGCCGAGCGCGGTCCGCGAGGGCCTGCGCGCCTTCCGTCCCGACGCCCACCGCATCGCCGAGGTGGCGGTGCTGGACGGCGTGACCTGGGTGGACGACTCCAAGGCCACCAACACCCACGCCGCCGAGGCGTCGCTGGCCGCCTACGACTCCGTGGTGTGGCTGGCCGGCGGCCTCGCCAAGGGCGCCGAATTCGACGAACTCGCCGCCCGCGCCGCCGACCGGCTGCGCGGCGCCGTGCTGTTCGGCGCGGACCGGGCGCTGATCCGCGAAGCCCTGGCGCGACACGCCCCCCAGGTCCCGGTGGTCGAGCTGGAACGGACCGACACTGGGGCGATGTCCGCGGCCGTGGCCGCGGCCCGGGAACTGGCCAGGACCGGCGACACGGTCCTGCTCGCCCCGGCCTGCGCCTCGATGGACATGTTCGCGAACTACAACCAGCGCGGGGATCTTTTCGCGGCGGCGGTCCGGGCCCTGGCGGGCCCGGCGGACCAGACCCGCTAGCCGGCACTCCGCACGGGCGCCGGCACAGCGCACCGATGGAGGGGATCATGACGGCAGACCGTCCCATCGCCCGCACGGGCTCCGCGGAGGCCGGGCCGGCCCCCCGCCGCCCCGGGGGGACGTCATGAGCGCCGACCGCCCGGTCCCGCGCGGCGGCGACCGCCGCCCGGCCGGCCCGCGGACGGCCGGCGCCGGGATCCGCGGCGGCCGGCCGCTGCCCCGGGCCACCGAGGACAGCTCCCGCCGCACCGCCGCGCCCCGGCCGGGCGGCGGGCGGCCGGCACCCCGGATCCCGCGCCCCGCCCCGCGCCCGCGCGGCGCCGCGCCGAGCGCCCTGCGCGGCGCGGTACGGCTGCCCGGACGGGTGCGCGAAGCCTGGGACCGCCCGCTGACGGCGTACTACGTCATCCTGGGGGCCGGGCTGCTGATCACCGTGCTGGGCCTGGTGATGGTCTACTCCGCCTCGCAGATCAAGGCACTGCAGAACGGTCTGCCGTCGACCTTCTACTTCCGCAAGCAGCTGCTCGCCGTCGCCATCGGGTCGGTGCTGCTGTGGTTCGCCGCCCGGCTGTCGGTCCGGCTGCACCGGGCGCTGTCCTACCCGCTGCTGCTCGGCTCGGTGTTCCTGATGTGCCTGGTGCAGGTGCCCCATGTGGGGGTGTCGGTCAACGGCAACACCAACTGGCTGTCCATCGGCGGCCCCTTCCAGCTCCAGCCCAGCGAGTTCGGCAAGCTCGCGCTGGTGATGTGGGGCGCGGACCTGCTGGCCCGCAAGAACGACAAGAACCTCCTGGTCCAGTGGAAGCACCTGCTCGTCCCGCTGGTCCCGGTCACCGTGCTGCTGCTCGGCCTGATCATGCTCGGCGGCGACATGGGCACCACCGTGATCCTGACCGCCATCCTCTTCGGCATGCTGTGGCTGGCCGGCGCCCCCACCCGGCTGTTCACCGGCGTACTGGCCGGCGCCACCGCGCTGGGCGTGCTGGCCATCGCGACCAGCCCCAACCGGATGGGCCGGCTGCACTGCATCGGCGCCAGCGATCCGGGCACCGGCTGCTGGCAGGCCGTGCACGGCATCTACGCGCTGGCGTCCGGCGGCTGGTTCGGCTCCGGTCTCGGCGCCAGTGTGGAGAAATGGGGCGAACTCCCCGAGCCGCACACCGACTTCATCTTCGCCGTCACCGGGGAGGAACTCGGCCTGGCGGGCACACTGTCGGTGCTGGCCCTCTTCGCGGCACTAGGCTACGCGGGTATCCGCGTGGCCAGTCGTACGGAGGACCCCTTCGTCAGGTTCGCAGCGGGTGGTGTGACCACCTGGATCATGGTTCAGGCCGTGATCAACATCGGTGCGGTGCTCGGCCTGCTGCCGATCGCCGGCGTCCCGCTCCCGCTGTTCTCCTACGGAGGTTCGGCCCTGCTGCCGACCATGTTCGCGATCGGGCTGCTGATCTCCTTCGCCAGGAACGAGCCCGCGGCGCGAGCGGCCCTGGCCGTGCGGGGGCACAACAACCCCCTGACCGGGGCCGTGAGACGGACGATGCGACGGTACGCCAGACGGCGGCCGTCCGGAGAGCGGTGAATTTCGGTGCATGTCGTACTCGCCGGCGGGGGGACCGCCGGCCACATCGAGCCGGCGCTCGCGCTCGCCGATGCCCTGCGCAGGCAGGATCCGACCGTGGGAATCACCGCACTCGGCACCGAGAAGGGCCTGGAGACCAGGCTGGTGCCCGAACGCGGCTATGAACTGGCCCTGATCCCCGCCGTACCGCTGCCCCGCCGGCCCACCCCCGAACTGATCACCGTGCCCGGCCGGCTGCGCGGCACCATCAAGGCGGCCGAGCAGATCCTGGAACGAACCAAGGCCGACTGCGTGGTCGGCTTCGGCGGCTATGTCGCGCTGCCCGGCTATCTGGCCGCCAAGCGGCTCGGTGTCCCGATCGTGGTGCACGAAGCCAACGCCCGTCCGGGCCTGGCCAACAAGATCGGCTCGCGCTACGCCCACGCGGTCGCCGTCTCCACCCCGGACAGCAAGCTGCGCGACGCCCGCTACATCGGCATCCCGCTGCGCCGCTCCATCGCCACCCTCGACCGGGGCGCGGCCCGCCCGGAGGCCCGGCACGCCTTCGGCCTCGACCAGAACCTGCCGACCCTGCTGGTCTCCGGCGGCTCCCAGGGCGCCCGGCGGCTCAACGAGGTGGTGACCGCGGTCGCCCCCCGCCTCCAGCAGTCCGGCGTGCAGATCCTGCACGCGGTCGGCCCCAAGAACGAACTTCCCCGGTCCGACAACATGCCCGGCATGCCGCCGTACCGCCCGGTGCCGTACCTCGACCGGATGGACCTGGCCTACGCCGCCGCCGACATGATGCTGTGCCGGGCCGGTGCCATGACGGTGGCCGAGCTGTCCGCGGTCGGCCTGCCCGCCGCGTACGTGCCGCTGCCGATCGGCAACGGTGAGCAGCGGCTCAACGCGCAGCCGGTGGTCAAGGCGGGCGGCGGCCTGCTGGTGGACGACGCGGAGCTGACCCCGGACTGGGTGCTCGGCAATGTGCTGCCCGTGCTCACCGACCCGCACCGGCTCTACGACATGTCCCGCGCCGCCGCCGAGTTCGGCCGTCGTGACGCGGACGACCTGCTGGTCGGCATGGTGTACGAGGCGGTGGCCGCGGGCCGGGCACGATAGGGGACGGGACCCGGGGCGTGCCCCGGAGCCCCTGACCGCAAGGGCCCCGCGGCCCGCCCGCAGGGCCGCGGGGCACGGGACGAACGGAGGGCCGGGATGACCCGAGCCGAGGCATGCGCCGAGCGACCGACCCGGCGCCGGCCGACGAGCGCCGGCGCGCACCGCGCGCGGGGCCGGAGCACCGGTCGCCGTCCGGTACGCCGCCCCGGGCCGGCGGCCGCCGGGGGCGCGGTATGAGCGGCGGCGCGGACACGACCGCGCGCCGGGACGCCGACCGGGCCGGACCGGCGCAGGACGGCCCGGTCGGCGTCCCGGCGCGCGGCCCGCGCAGGCCGCCGCGGCGGCTGACCGCGCTGCTGGCGCTGCTCGCGCTCACCGTGCTGGTCGGCGGCGGCACCTGGGCGGTCTACGGCTCCCCCTGGTTCCGGGCCACCACCGTGTCCGTGCACGGCGGCCGGGAACTGACGGCGGATCAGATCCGGCGGGCCGCCGCCGTACCGCTCGGCGGCCCGCTGGTCTCGGTCGACACCGGCGCGGTGGAGAAGCGGCTGCTCGCCGCCCTGCCGAGGATCGGCCAGGTCGAGGTGACGCGCTCCTGGCCGCACACCGTGGCGGTCCAGGTGACCGAGCGCGTCGCCTCGGCGGCGCTGGAAAGCGGCGGGAAGTTCGTCGAAGTCGACCGTGCCGGGGTGCGATTCGCCACCGTCGACCGGGCGCCCGCCGGAGTGCCGCTGGTGCAATTGACACCGGCCAGGACCGCGAGTCTGCGGTATTTCGGAACAACGCGGCTGCTGCGCTCGGCGATTGCGGTGGCGGCCGATCTCCCCGATTCGCTGCGGGGCCGGGCCACCGCCATCCGGGTACGTTCCTATGACGGCATCACCGTCGAACTCACACACGGGCGCTCGGTGGTGTGGGGGAGCGCGCAGGACGGCGCGCGGAAGGCCGTCGTACTCTCCGCCCTGCTGACGGCCGAGCCGGGTGCGACCCACTTCGACGTCAGTGCCCCCACCGCCCCTGCCGTGTCAGGGAGTTGACGCGCGGTTCGGCGGGGGCGCAAGGTGTGCGACCCTGGCACTTCGAAGGACGGCGTGATCACATAGGGTGAAAAGAAAAACGGTAGGTTCGGCGTGTTCGTTGAACCGCTACCGCTTGTCGACTTAGTGTCCTGTCCCAAGAGAACACGTGGGACAGGCATACTGGTAACCCTAAACCTCAGGGTTAGGGTTCAGAACGGCAACCGGCGAGCCACCGACCGTCCCACACGATTCGTAATCGAGGCGAGAGGGCTTCGACGTGGCAGCACCCCAGAACTACCTCGCAGTCATCAAGGTCGTCGGCATCGGCGGCGGTGGTGTCAACGCCATCAACCGGATGATCGAGGTCGGTCTCAAGGGCGTCGAGTTCATCGCGATCAACACCGATGCACAGGCCCTCCTGATGAGCGACGCCGACGTCAAGCTCGACGTCGGCCGTGAACTGACCCGTGGCCTCGGCGCGGGCGCCAACCCCGATGTCGGCCGCAAGGCCGCCGAAGACCACCGTGAAGAGATCGAAGAGGTGCTCAAGGGCGCCGACATGGTCTTCGTCACCGCGGGCGAGGGCGGCGGCACCGGCACCGGTGGCGCCCCCGTGGTCGCCAACATCGCCCGCTCACTGGGTGCGCTGACCATCGGTGTGGTCACCCGCCCCTTCACCTTCGAGGGCCGCCGTCGCGCCAACCAGGCCGAGGACGGTATCGCCGGACTGAGGGAGAACGTCGACACGCTGATCGTGATCCCGAACGACCGGCTGCTGTCCATCTCGGACCGCCAGGTCAGCGTGCTCGACGCGTTCCGCTCCGCCGACCAGGTCCTGCTCTCCGGTGTGCAGGGCATCACCGATCTGATCACCACCCCCGGCCTGATCAACCTGGACTTCGCCGATGTGAAGTCGGTGATGTCGGAGGCCGGTTCGGCGCTGATGGGCATCGGCTCGGCCCGGGGCGACGACCGGGCGGTGGCCGCGGCGGAGATGGCGATCTCCTCGCCCCTGCTGGAGGCGTCGATCGACGGCGCCCGCGGTGTGCTGCTGTCCATCTCCGGCGGCTCCGACCTCGGCCTGTTCGAGATCAACGAAGCCGCCCAGCTGGTCAGCGAGGCCGCGCACCCCGAGGCCAACATCATCTTCGGCGCGGTCATCGACGACGCGCTCGGCGACGAGGTGCGGGTCACCGTGATCGCGGCCGGCTTCGACGGCGGCCAGCCACCCCCCAAGGGCTCCCGTGACCGGGTGCTCAACCCCTACCCGCGCGACGAGGCCGTCCAGGCCCCCGCCCCGCGGATCGAACCGCCCCGCTCCGCCCCCTCCTTCAGCGGCATCGGCAGCCTGCCGACCTCGCCGTCGGAGTCGGAGCCGGACAGCGAGCCGGCGGCCGAGTCGCCGTCCGCACCGGTGCACCACCAGCCCGTGGTGCCCCCGGCCCGCCCCTACCAGGACACCGCCGCCGAGGAACTCGACGTCCCGGACTTCCTGAAGTGACCGCCCGGCAGTGATAGGGCATCGCACAGCAGCGGACGGCGCGCACTTCGCCTTCACCGACCGGTGGGGCGGGGTGAGCGCCGTTCCTCATGACAGCCTCAATCTCGGCGGAGCGGTCGGCGACGACCCGGCCGCCGTCCTGGCCAACCGGGCGCTGGCCGCCGGCGCGCTCGGCCGCGACCCCGACCGGGTGGTCTGGATGAACCAGGTGCACGGCCGCGACGTCGCCGTGGTCGACGCCCCCTGGGGCGACGGCCCGGTGCCGGCCGTCGACGCGCTGGTCACCACCCGGCCCGACCTCACCCTCGCGGTGCTGACCGCCGACTGCGTACCGGTGCTGCTCGCCGATCCGCGAGCCGGGGTCGTCGCCGCGGCGCACTCCGGGCGACCGGGACTGCTCGCCGGAGTGGCGCCGGCCGCCGTCGAGGCGATGACCCGTCAGGGTGCCGACCCCGGTCGTATCATCGCCGTCCTCGGACCCTCCGTATGCGGTAAGTGCTATGAAGTACCCGCTCAACTGCGGGACGAGGTGGCCGCGGTCGTGCCCGAGGCGTACGCCGAGACGAGTTGGGGTACGCCGGCGCTCGACGTGAGCGCCGGCGTGCGCTCCCAACTCGCGCGCTGCGGCGTACAGGTGATCGGGACACCGGACGTGTGCACGCTGGAGTCCGCCGACCACTTCTCCTACCGCCGCGAGCGCACCACCGGTCGGCTCGCCGGCTATGTCTGGCTGGACGGAACCGAGTGAACGACAGAGCCGACCAACTCGCCGCGCAGCTTGCCCGGGTGGAGGAGCGCATCGCCGCCGCCTGCGCCGGGGCGGGGCGCGACCGCGCCGACGTCACCCTGATCGTGGTCACCAAGACCTACCCGGCCGATGACGTCCGGCTGCTCGCCGGGCTCGGCGTCCGGCAGGTCGCGGAGAACCGCGACCAGGAGGCCGCCGCCAAGGCCGAGGAGTGCGCCGAACTCCCGCTCAGCTGGCACTTCGTGGGCCAGTTGCAGACCAACAAGGTCCGCAGCGTGGTCCGTTACGCTGATCATGTGCATTCCGTCGACCGACTCCGGCTGGTCGGGGCGCTGTCCGGCGCGGCCACCGCGGCCGGCCGGGAGCTCGGCTGCCTGGTCCAGGTCGCCCTCGACGCCGGCTCGGGTGAGCGGGGCGAGCGCGGCGGAGTGGCGCCCGACGCGGTCGGCGCGATCGCCGACGCGATCGCCTCGGCCGAGGGCCTGCGGCTGGACGGAGTGATGACCGTCGCACCGCTGGCCGGCCAGTACGCCGGCCAACCACGCGCCGCGTTCGACCGGTTGGTGGAAATCTCGTCCGGCCTGCGCGAGACTCATCCGGCTGCGAACATGGTCTCGGCAGGGATGAGCCAGGACCTCGAACACGCCGTGGCGGCCGGAGCGACACATGTACGCGTCGGTACGGCGGTGCTCGGAGTCCGTCCGCGGCTCCGGTAACGTCACCAAACAAGTCGGACCACAGCATAAATATGGTGTGGCGGCCGTCCCACCAACGGCCGAGGACCGCAACCCCGCTGAGAGGACGCAGAGCAATGGCCGGCGCGATGCGCAAAATGGCGGTCTACCTCGGCCTCGTGGAGGACGACGGATACGACGGGCCGGGGTTCGACCCGGACGACGAGTTCGAACCCGAGATGGCCACCCCGCCCGGCGGCCGGACCGCCCCGGAACCCGAGCGCGTCCCCCGGCGTCAGCACGTCCCCACGCCGATCCAGCACCAGCCGCCACAGGACGAGCCACCCCGGCTCGTGCACCCCCCGGCACCCCGCGAACCGCGGATCGCCCCAGTGGCATCCATCACACCTGATCGTCACAGCCTGGAGAAGAACGCACCGGTGATCATGCCCAAGGTCGTGTCAGAGCGCGAGCCCTACCGGATCACGACACTGCACCCCCGGACCTACAACGAAGCCCGTACTATCGGGGAACACTTCCGTGAGGGTACGCCGGTGATCATGAACTTGACCGAGATGGACGACACCGACGCGAAGCGGCTCGTCGACTTCGCGGCCGGTCTGGTCTTCGGTCTGCACGGAAGCATCGAGCGGGTGACGCAGAAGGTCTTTCTGCTCTCGCCTGCTAACGTCGACGTCACGGCGGAAGACAAAGCCCGGATCGCCGAGGGTGGGTTCTTCAACCAGAGCTGAGCCGACCGCAACCGCAGGACCCGGCCGACCGGCCGACAGAGCAGGGGAGAGGGAAGCGCGATGGACATCGCACTCCAAGTGCTGTGGGTCGCGCTTGCGTGCTTCTTCGCCGTCCTGCTTTTCCGATTGGTGATGGATTACGTCTTCCAGTTCGCCCGTTCATGGCACCCTGGGAGGCCGATGGTGGTCGTCTTGGAAGGCACCTACACTGTCACCGATCCGCCACTCAAGCTCCTGCGGCGGTTCATCCCGCCGTTGCGGATCGGGGGCGTGGCGCTCGACTTGTCCTTCTTTGTACTGATGATCATCGTGCTCATCCTGCTCGACGTACTGAAGGGCTTGCAGTGATGACCGGTGCGGGCTCCCGATATGTCGACGATCACGTTGAGGTGAAGAGATGCCGCTGACCCCCGAGGACGTTCGGAACAAGCAGTTCACGACCGTCCGCCTCCGAGAAGGCTATGACGAGGACGAGGTCGACGCCTTCCTCGACGAGGTGGAGGCGGAGCTGACCAGGCTGCTCCGCGAGAACGAGGATCTGCGCGCCAAACTGGCCGCCGCGACTCGTGCCGCCGCCCAGAACCAACAGCAGGGCATGCGCAAGCCCGAGCAACAGGACCGGCCGGTACCCGCGGCCATATCGGGACCGCAGCCGGTGCAACAGCAGATGCCGCAGCAGCAGATGGGCCCGCCCCAGCTGCCCGGCGGTGCACCGCAGCTGCCCCCCGGCCCCAACGGCCAGCAGGGCCCCGGCCCCATGCAGCAGCACCCGATGCAGCAGCAGGGTCACCCCATGCAGCAGGGTCCTGGCATGCAGGGTGGAATGCAGGGTCCCGGTCCGATGGGCCAGCACCCGATGCAGCAGCAGGGTCACCCCATGCAGCAGG
Source organism: Streptomyces polygonati (assembly GCF_042650325.1). Taxonomy (NCBI): domain Bacteria; kingdom Bacillati; phylum Actinomycetota; class Actinomycetes; order Kitasatosporales; family Streptomycetaceae; genus Streptomyces; species Streptomyces polygonati. The sequence continues at coordinate 141,771 of NZ_JBHSBB010000003.1, forward strand.
GTCCTGGCATGCAGGGCGGTATGCAGGGTCCCGGTCCGATGGGCCAGCACCCGATGCAGCAGCAGGGTCCCGGCCCGATGGGTCAGCACCCCATGCAGCAGCAGGGCCCCGGTGGCGACAGCGCCGCCCGTGTCCTGTCGCTCGCCCAGCAGACCGCCGACCAGGCCATCGCCGAGGCGCGTTCCGAGGCCAACAAGATCGTCGGCGAGGCCCGGAGCCGCGCCGAGGGTCTGGAGCGGGACGCCCGCGCCAAGGCGGACGCGCTGGAGCGGGACGCACAGGAGAAGCACCGCGTCGCCATGGGCTCACTGGAGTCCGCCCGCGCGACGCTGGAGCGCAAGGTCGAGGATCTGCGCGGCTTCGAGCGGGAGTACCGCACCCGGCTGAAGTCCTACCTGGAGTCCCAGCTGCGCCAGCTGGAGAACCAGGCGGACGACTCGCTCGCCCCGCCGCGGACGAGTCCGCCGGCCCCGTCCCTGCCGTCCGCTTCCTCGATGAGCGGCAGTTCCATGAACGGCATGGCTCCGGCCGGCGCCGGCGCCATGGGCCACACCGGCGCGGGTCCCTCCTACGGCGGCGGCCAGAGCATGGGCCACACCCCCGGCCCGGCCTACGGCGGCGGTCAGCAGCAGATGTCCCCGGCGATGACCCAGCCGATGGCTCCGGTCCGGCCCCAGGGCCCGGCGCCGTTGCAGCAGGCGCCGACGCCGATGCGGGGATTCCTGATCGACGAGGACGACAACTGACCGCCAGGCGCTGACCTGACCGAAGGACCGGGCCCCCGGGGAATCACTTCCCCGCAGGGGCCCGGCCCTTTTCTGTCCTCAGGGGCTCCCCCAGTGGTGGCCGGGGGAGCCCCTGAGGGGGTGGGTCAGGCCCTGCGGAGGTGGAAGGTGAGGCCGAGGGGGGCGTCGGTGAAGGGCGGGCCGAAGGCCTCGTCGGGGGCGCCTTCGGCGAAGTCCGTGGCCAGGACTTCCTCGGCGATGAGGGAGGCATGGGCCGAGAGGGCGGCCGCCAGCTCGGGGTCGGTGGTGGTGAAGCGGACGGCGATGCGGTCGGACACATCGAAGAGGGAATTCTTGCGGGCGTCCTGGATGAGCCTGATCACATCGCGGGCCAGCCCGGCCAGCCGCAGCTCGGGGGTGATCCGCAGGTCCAGCGCGACCGTCGCGCCGGAGTCGGAGGCGACCGACCAGCCCTCGCGCGGTGTCTCGGTGACGATGACCTCCTCGGGCGCCAGGGTCACGGCCTCGCCGTCGACCTCGACCGTCGCCGCGCCCCGCTCGCGCAGCGACGCCGACAGGGCGGCCGCGTCGGCGGCGGCCACGGCGGCGGCGACCGCCTGGACGCCCTTGCCGAACCGCTTGCCCAGCGCGCGGAAGTTCGCCTTCGCGGTGGTGTCGACCAGTGAGCCGCCGACCTCCGACAAGGACGCCAGCGACGAGACGTTGAGCTCCTCCGCGATCTGGCCGCGCAGCTCCTCGGACAGCTCGCCGAAGCCCGCCGCGGCCACCAGCGCCCGGGACAGCGGCTGACGGGTCTTGACGCCCGACTCCGCCCGGGTCGCGCGGCCCAGCTCCACCAGCCGCCGGACCAGCCGCATCCGCTCGGACAGCGCCGGGTCGATCCGGTCCGCCGCGACCGCCGGCCAGGACGCCAGGTGCACCGAGTCCGGCCCGTCCGGGACCACCGGCACCACCAGGTCCTGCCAGACGCGTTCGGTGATGAACGGCACCAGCGGGGCCATCAGCCGGGTCACCGTCTCGACCACGTCGTGCAGGGTGCGCAGCGCCGCCGCGTCGCCCTGCCAGAACCGCCGCCGGGACCGGCGCACGTACCAGTTGGACAGGTCGTCCACGAAGGCGGACAGCACCTTGCCGGCCCGCTGGGTGTCGTACGTCTCCAGCGCGTCGGTGACGTCCCGGACCAGGACGTTGAGCTCACCGACCAGCCAGCGGTCCAGCAGCGGGCGGTCTTCCACCGCCGGGTCGGACGCGCTCGGCGCCCAGCCGGAGGTACGGGCGTACAGCGCCTGGAAGGCGACCGTGTTCCAGTAGGTGAGCAGCGTCTTGCGGACGACTTCCTGGATGGTGCCGTGGCCGACCCGGCGGGCCGACCAGGGGGAGCCGCCGGCCGCCATGAACCAGCGGACCGCGTCCGCGCCGTGCTCGTCCATCAGCGGGATCGGCTGCAGGATGTTGCCCAGGTGCTTGGACATCTTGCGGCCGTCCTCGGCGAGGATGTGGCCGAGGCAGACCACGTTCTCGTACGAGGACTTGTCGAAGACCAGCGTGCCGATCGCCATCAGCGTGTAGAACCAGCCGCGGGTCTGGTCGATCGCCTCGGAGATGAACTGCGCCGGGTAGGTCCGCTCGAAGACGTCCTTGTTGCGGTACGGATAACCCCACTGCGCGAACGGCATCGAACCCGAGTCGTACCAGGCGTCGATCACCTCGGGCACCCGGGTCGCGGTCGCCGAGCAGCTCGGGCACGGGAAGGTCACCGCGTCGATGTACGGGCGGTGCGGGTCGAGTCCCGACTGGTCGGTGCCGGTCAGCTCGGTCAGTTCGGTGCGCGAGCCGACACAGGTGAGGTGGCCGTCCGGGCAGCGCCAGATGGGCAGCGGGGTGCCCCAGTAGCGGTTGCGGGACAGCGCCCAGTCCACGTTGTTGTCCAGCCAGTCGCCGTAGCGGCCGTGCTTGACGTTGTCCGGGTACCAGTTGGTCCGCTCGTTCTCCCGCAGCAGCGCGTCCTTGACCGCGGTGGTGCGGATGTACCAGGACGGCTGGGCGTAGTAGAGCAGCGCGGTATGGCAGCGCCAGCAGTGCGGATAGCTGTGCTCGTACGGCACGTGCTTGAACAGCCGCCCGGTGGCCTGGAGTTCGGCCACCAGCGCCTCGTCGGCCTTCTTGAAGAAGACCCCGCCGACCAGCGGCACCTGGGGCTCGAAGGTGCCGTCGGGGCGGACCGGATTGACCACCGGCAGGCCGTAGGCGCGGCAGGCCTTGAGGTCCTCCTCGCCGAAGGCGGGGGACTGGTGGACCAGCCCGGTGCCGTCCTCGGTGGTCACGTACTCGGCGTTGAGCACGTAGTGCGCGTCCGGGATCTCCACGAAGGAGAACGGCCGCTCGTACGTCCAGCGTTCCATCTCGCGGCCGGTGAAGCGCTCCCCGGTGGGGGTCCATCCTTCGCCCAGCGCCTTGCCGAGCAGCGGTTCGGCGACGACCAGCTGCTCGGCGCCGTCGCTGGCCACCACATACGTCACGTCCGGGTGGGCGGCGACGGCGGTGTTGGACACCAGGGTCCAGGGGGTGGTCGTCCACACCAGCAGCGACGCGCGCCCGGCCAGCGGGCCGGAGGTCAGCGGGAAGCGGACGTAGACCGAGGGGTCGACGATCGTCTCGTAGCCCTGCGCCAGCTCGTGGTCGGACAGCCCGGTCTGGTCGCGCGGGCACCACGGCGCGACCCGGTAGTCCTGCACCAGCAGGCCCTTGCCGAAGATCTGCTTGAGCGACCACCACACCGACTCGACGTACTCCGGGTCCATGGTGCGGTAGGCCTCGTCCAGGTCCACCCAGTAGCCCATGCGTGTGGTCAGCTCGGCGAAGGCGTCGGTGTGCCGGGTGACCGACGCGCGGCACTTGGCGTTGAACTCGGCGATGCCGTACGCCTCGATGTCCTGCTTGCCGGTGAAGCCCAGCTCCTTCTCCACCGCGAGCTCGACCGGCAGGCCGTGGCAGTCCCAGCCGGCCTTGCGGGTCACATGGTGGCCCTGCATGGTCTTGAAGCGCGGGAAGACGTCCTTGAAGACGCGGGCCTCGATGTGGTGGGCGCCGGGCATGCCGTTGGCGGTCGGCGGGCCCTCGTAGAACACCCAGTCGGGGCGGCCCTCGGTCTGCTCCAGGGAACGGGCGAAGGTCTTGCGCTCGCCCCACAGGGCCAGCACCTCGTGTTCGAGGGCGGGCAGGTCGACCTGGGCGGGCACCTGGCGGTACTGCGGCTGGTGCGGCTGACTCATCGGGGCTCTTCCTCCGGCGGACGCGGTTCGCTTGTCGCGACTTCCGTCGGAGGGACGAGAGCGTACGGAGCGCGCTCCCGCGGTACCACCCTCCTTGGCGGCGCTCGGGCCTCACGGCCCTCGCTCAGACCTTCCGGTCTTCCGTCCCTGCGGACGGCACCGCCCCCTCATTGGGCCAGCGAAGCCGGTTCTACGGCCTCGGGGGCGCTGTCGGCCCCCGCGGGCTTTCCTCCGGCGGCTCCGGGGTGATCTTCGCATCGCGCACACCCCCGGGCTCCCACCGCCCCCGGGTCGCTCTGGGCTGCGTGCGGCGCTACTCGTCCCATCCACGCCTTTCGCTGCGCCCAGTGTACGGCGCCGACCACACCGGGCCGACCGGTTACCGCCCCGCCCCCGCCGGCGGGCGGGGCGGTAAAAAAGAACCGCCATCCGGTGCGGCTTGGACCCGAATGGCGGCTTTCCGGCATGGTCGGGGCGGTCTGCCGGAATACCTGACGGTGGGCTGGGCACAACGGATGGAGACCTTTCTGCCCACGGGTGGCCGGGTCGGCCAGGAAGAAGCATGCTTGCCGCGGGTCCGAAGCCGATTTACCGTTTCCGGCACGATTCGCGAACAAGGCCGAACACGCTCGGACAAGGTCACCGAGGACTCGACGAGGAGCCCGCCCGGACGGACCACACCCCCAGAAGACCGCGGCCCGCCGTGCCGCAGCCCGTGAAGCGGCGGCCCGCCGGCGGCGAAGCAGGCACCGGCGCGACGAACGCCGGCCAGGACGGCGGCGGCCGGCAAGGCCGCGGCCGCGAAAAGACAGGAGTCCGCAAGGTGGCAGCGAAGAAGACCGTGGCCCAGCCGGCCACGACATCGGGGTCCCCGGTCCCCGCCGCCGGTATCGCGGCGCAACCGGACACATTGGCCGTCCTGCCCGGCGAGGAGCCGTGGACGCCGGAAGAGGTCGAGGAGGCCCGCTCCGAGCTGCTCTCCGAGGTCGAGCGGCTCAAGTCCGGGCTGGCCTCGTCCGAGGCGGCGGTCGCGGGCCTGATGCGGGACGGGGGCGACAGCACGGGCGACGAGGCCGACACCGGCAGCAAGAACATCACCCGTGAGTACGAGCTGGCGCTGGCCGCCAACACCCGCGAGACGCTCGTCCAGGCCGACCACGCGCTCCAGCGGCTGGACGAGGGCACCTACGGCCTGTGCGAGGTGTGCGGGAACCCGATCGGCAAGGCCAGGATGCAGGCCTTCCCGCGGGCTACCCTGTGCCTGGACGACAAGCAGCGCCAGGAGCGCCGCTGACTCCTCGCACGCCTGTGCCGTACCCTCGTCAGCAGTCAGGATTCGGCCTGGCGGGCACAGGGCACAAGGGCTGAGGAACTCACGTGACGGAAGCGGAGCGCGGCATCACCACGCCGGAAACGCCGGACACGCCGGAATCGCCGGACGAGGCGGCGGAGCACACCGGGCCCGGGGGCGCGGTGGCCGACGCCACCGGAGCGAGCGGTGCCACCGCTCCGACCGGTCCGCTCGGTGCGGCCGGAGCCACCGGCGTGACCGGGGCCGGCGGGACGCACCGTCGGCGGATCGCCGTGCTGATCGGGGTCGCGGTGCTGGCCTACCTGCTCGACCTGCTCTCCAAGCTCTGGGTCGTGCACAGCCTGGAGCACCACGACCCGATCAATGTCTTCGGCCACTATCTGCGGTTCGACGCGATCAGGAACGCCGGCGCCGCCTTCGGCCTCGGCCAGGGCATGACGATCGTCTTCACGCTGATCGCGGTCGGCGTGATCGTGGTCATCGTCCGGCTGTCCCGGCGGCTGTACAGCCTGCCCTGGGCGGTCGCCCTCGGCCTGCTGCTCGGCGGCGCCTTCGGCAACCTCACCGACCGGGTCTTCCGCGCCCCCGGCAGCTTCCAGGGCCGCGTGGTGGACTTCATCGAGCCCGAGCACTTCGCCGTCTTCAACCTCGCCGACTCGGCGATCTGCTGCGGCGGTGTGCTCATCGTGCTGCTCTCCTTCCGCGGGGTGGATCCGGACGGCACCAAGCACCAGGACTGAGGGCCCATACTCGATCAGGTGAGCACCGTTCCCGAAGTCCGTTCCCTGCCCGTCCCCGATGGCCTCGAAGGCGAGCGCGTCGACGCCGCCCTCGCCCGTATGTTCGGTTTCTCGCGGACCAAGGCCGCCGAGCTGGCCGCCGCGGGCAAGGTCTCCATCGACGGCTCCGCCGCGGGCAAGTCGGAGCGGGTGCACGGCGGGGCCTGGCTCGAGGTCGAGATGCCCGCCCCCGCCGAGCCGGTGCGGATCGTCGCCGAGCCCGTCGAGGGCATGGAGATCATCCACGACGACGACGATGTGCTGGTCGTCGTCAAGCCGGTCGGGGTGGCCGCCCACCCCAGCCCCGGCTGGACCGGCACCACGGTGATCGGCGGCCTGGCGGCGGCCGGCTACCGGATCTCCACCTCCGGCGCCGCCGAGCGCCAGGGCATCGTGCACCGGCTGGACGTGGGCACCTCCGGGCTGATGGTGGTCGCCAAGTCCGAGCGGGCGTACACCCTGCTCAAGGCGCAGTTCCGGGACCGGGTGGTGGACAAGCGCTACCACGCCCTGGTCCAGGGCCACCCCGATCCGATGAGCGGCACCATCGACGCCCCGGTCGGCCGCCACCCGCAGCACGACTACAAGTGGGCGGTCACCGCCGACGGCAAGCCCTCGGTGACGCACTACGACCTGATCGAGGCGTTCCGCTCGGCCAGCCTGCTCGACATCAAGCTGGAGACCGGCCGCACCCACCAGATCCGGGTGCACATGTCCGCCCACCGCCACCCGTGCGTGGGCGACCTCACCTACGGCGCCGACCCGACCATGGCCAGGCGGCTCGGGCTGACCCGGCAGTGGCTGCACGCGGTGCGCCTCGGCTTCGAGCACCCCGCCGACGGCGAGTGGGTGGAATTCGCCAGCGGCTACCCGGCCGACCTCCAGCACGCGCTGGACACCGTGCGGGCGGACAGCGAGTGACCGTGCCCGTCCCCGGCGCCACCGCGGTCCGGGTGGTGCCCGCCGACGATCCGGTGGGGATGGCCGCCGTGCACGCGATACGGCACGAGGTCTTCGTCGTGGAGCAGGACGTACCCGCCGATCTGGAGTGGGACGGCAAGGACGACCGGGCGGTGCACGTGCTCGCCGACGGCGCCGGCACCGGTCGGCTGCTGCTCGGCGAGGACGCCGCGCGGAAGAACGGCGGCGACCCGCACACCGCCGTGCTCGGCCGGCTCGCGGTGCTCGGCACCGCCCGGCGCGCCGGGGTCGGGGCCCGGCTGGTGCGCGCCCTGGAGGACGAGGCGCGGCGGCTCGGCCTGCGCGGGGTCTATCTGGAGGCGCAGGCGCACGCCGTCGCGTTCTACGAGCGGCTCGGCTACACCGCGTTCGGGCCGGAGTTCATGGACGCCGGGATCGTCCACCGCGCCATGAAGCGGGAGTTCACCGGCCCGGTCACCCCGGCGCGCGCGACTGCTCCGGCGGGCGCCGCGAAATAGCCGATCGCCCGGCGATTGCCGCCGGGCCCACCGTCGTGGACATGGCACGCTGACGCAGTGGATCAGCTCGCCCTCTTCTTCGTGATCGCGCTCGCGGCCATCGTCCTGGTGCCCCTCGCCGACCGGCTGACGCTGCCCACGCCGGTGCTGATGACCCTGTTCGGCGGGGTGCTGGCGCTGATCCCGCAGGTGCCGGACGTCCACATCGAGCCCTCGCTGATCCTGCCGCTGCTGCTGCCCCCGCTGCTCTACGCGGCCGTGCAGCGCACCTCCTGGCGGCAGTTCGCGATCAACAAGCGGGCCATCTTCCTGCTCGCGGTGGGACTGGTGTTCGTCACCACCGGGGCGGTGGCGGCCGTCGCCGAAGCGATCGTGCCCGGCATCTCGCTGGCCGCCGCCTTCGCCCTCGGCGCGGTGGTGGCACCTCCCGACCCGGTGGCCGCGACCGCGGTGGCCGGCAGCCTCGGGCTTCCCCGCCGGATGATCTCCGTACTGGAGGGCGAGGGGCTGTTCAACGACGTCACCGCGATCGTGCTCTACAACGTCGCGGTCGCCGCGGCGGTCTCCGGTGACTTCTCGGTGGGGCACGCGGTCCTGGAACTGCTGCTGAACGCGGTGGTCGCGGTCGTCATCGGCCTGGTGCTCGGCTGGGGCACCAACAGACTGATGACCGTGGTCGGCGAGCCCACCCTGCAGATCGGCCTGTCGCTGCTGGTGCCCTACGCCTCCTACGCGCTGGCCCAGGAACTGCGCGGCTCCGGCGTGCTCGCGGTGCTCACCACCGCGCTGTTCCTGGCCGAGCACGCCTTCGAGGCGGACGACGTGCAGGCCCGGCTGGTGGGCAACACCTTCTGGGAGATCGTGGACACCCTGGTCACCGGAGTGGCCTTCGGCCTGATCGGCCTCGAACTGCACGACGTGTTCGCCGTCCCTGACGGGCACTGGGAGTCGATGCTGCGGCACGCCGCGCTGGTGGTGGCCGTCGTGGTCGGCCTGCGGCTGCTCTACCTGCTGCCCGCCTCCTGGGTCGCCAGAAAGCTGCACAGCCTGCGGGATGTCGCCGAGGAGATCCCGATGACGTGGTCGGAGACGATCATCATGTGGTGGTCCGGCATGCGCGGCGTGGTGACGGTGGCCCTGGCCCTGGCGCTCCCGCTGACCACCGACCACCTCACGGACTTCCCGGCGCGCCGGGAACTGCTCTTCATCTCCTTCTCGGTGGTGCTGGTCACCCTGGTCGTGCAGGGGCTCACCCTGCCCTGGCTGGTCAAGCGGCTGGAGGTGAGCAGCGACATCGAGGCCGAGCACGACCTGGAACACGCCCTGGCGGTACGGGCGATGACCGCGGCCCGGATCAGGCTGAAGGAGATCGAGCGCACCGAGACGCTGGACGAGGAGCTCTCCGAGATGCTGCACCGCCGGGCTTTCGAGGTGGGCACCCGGATCTCGCCGGACATCGTGGAGTACGAGCGCCGCGACAGCCACACCCGGCGGCTGGCCCGGATCAAGGCGCTGCGCCACTACCAGGAGGACATGCTCTCCGCCGCCCGCCACGAGGTGCTGGCGGCGCGCAGCGAGCCCGGTATCGACCCGGAGGTGGTGGACCGGGTGCTGCGCCACCTCGATCTGCGCTCGATGCGCGGTCTGTGATGCTGGGGAGGGCCGTGGCCGACCGGCGGCGGGCGGCGCGAGCCGGGCCTGCGCTCCGTTCTCAGCGCGCTCCCGGGCCCGGGCCCAGGTCCTTGGAGTCCGGGATCGGCGCCATCCCGCGGTCCTGGCCGGCCTCCGGCCGCCCCGGCGCGGTCGCGGTGTTGATCCGCGGCAGCGCGTAGGGGTGCTCGCAGCGCAGCCAGTCGATCAGCTGCTCGCGCACGATGCAGCGCAGGTTGAAGATGTCCTCGGCGTCCTTGGCGGTGACCAGCGCCCGTAGCTGGATGGTGGTCGGTGTGGTGTCGATCACCACCAGGCCCCACGCCCTGCGGTCCCATTCCGAGGTCTGCTCCAGGATCTCCAGCGTCCGCTTGCGCATCGCGTCGACCGGCGTGGAGTGGTCCAGGTGGAAGAAGACCGTGCCGGTCATCCGCGGATCGCCGCGGGACCAGTTCTCGAACGGCTTGCTGGTGAAGTACGACACCGGCATGGTGAGCCGCCGCTCGTCCCAGGTGCGCACGCTCAGGAAGGTCAGGGTGATCTCCTCGACCACGCCCCACTCGCCGTCCACCACCACGGTGTCGCCGATCCGCACCATGTCGCCGAAGGCTATCTGCAGCCCGGCGAAGAGATTGCTCAGCGTGGACTGGGCGGCCACACCGGCCACGATGCCGATCAGCCCGGCCGAGGCCAGCATCGACGCCCCGATGGTGCGCATCTCCGGGAAGGTGAACAGCATCGAGGCGATGGCGATCACCATCACCACCGCGATGAACACCCGCTGGATCAGCGTCAGCTGGGTCCGCAGCCGGCGGATCTTGGGCACATTGCGGGAGGTCCCGGCGTACTGGGCGTAGACCGAGTCGGTGATCGCGGCGGCGATCCGCACCACCAGCCAGGCCGATGACGCGATCAGGATCAAGGTGAGCGCCTGCCCGACCTGCGGCGCGTGCTGCTCCTCGACCCGGGCGGCGCGGTAGGCGCCGCGCAGCAGCGCGGTGCACAGCACCAGCTGGACCGGCAGCCGGCAGCGCCGCAGCAGGCCCCACAGCGGCGTCTCGGGGTGGCGGGCGTCCACGGACCGAAGGGATCTGTCGGCGGCCCAGCCGACCAGCAGGGTCACCAGGACCGCCGCACCGATCACCACGACCGGCCGTAGCACGCTCTCCATGTCCACCTCGAATCCTCGTAGTGCCACCGGCCGCCGCGGACCGGAAGCCGCCTTCACACCGACTGCCGTGCATCAACCGCCCTGATCAGGGGTGCCTCGACCAGGGTGCCACGGCGGTAGGGCACCATGGTCCGGGTACCCGAGCCGACGAGGGGAAGCCCTGTGACGATTGTCCTGTTCCACAGCGCCTACGGGCTGCGGCCCGCGGTCCACGCCGCCGCCGACCGGCTGCGGGCCGCCGGGCACGAGGTGGTCGTACCGGATCTGTACGACGGGCGCGTGACGGGGACGATCGAGGAGGGCCTGGCGATCCAGGACGAGATCGGCAGGGACGAACTGCTGCGCCGCGCCGTCGTCGCCGCGGCCCCGTACTCGGAACGAGGCCTGGTGTACGCGGGCTTCTCGCTCGGCGGGTCCATCGCGCAGAATCTGGCCCTCGGTGACGACAAGGCCGGAGGTCTGCTGCTCCTGCACGGTACCTCGGACATGACCGACGACGCGGCGACCGACATCCCGGTCCAGCTCCACGTCGCCGAGCCCGACCCGTTCGAGACCGACGACTGGCTGAACGCGTGGTACCTGCGGATGCGCAAGGCCGGCGCCGATGTGGAGATCCACCGCTACCGCGGCGCCGGCCATCTCTACACCGACCCGGAACTGCCCGACTACGACGCCGAGGCGGCCGAGCGGACCTGGGCGGTCGCGCTCGACTTCCTCCGGGACCTGTAGGGCCGGTCCCGGCGGAAGCCGAGGGAGCCGGCGGCCGTCAGGTGAGGTCGGCCTTGATCGCCGCCTGCACGGCGCTCGCGGACAGGCCGGCCACCTGGACGTCCTTGTTGTTGACCTTGACGGTGGGCGTCGCGTTGACACCGCTGCTGTCGAACGACTTGCTCATCGTCAGCGCCCACTTGTCGAAGGTGCCCTTCTTCACCGCGTCGTCGAACTTGGCGTTGTTCTTCAGCGCCGGGACCTTCTGCGCCTGCGCGATCAGGAAGCTGTCGCTGTTGAACGTGTCCTTCTTCTCGTCCGGGTGCACGGCCTTGCTGTAGAGCAGGGTGTGGTACTGGTTGAACGCGTCGGTGGAGACGTTCAGCGCCGCGCCCAGCGCGCTCAGCGCCTTCTTGGAGCCGGAGCCGCCGTTGGCGGGGTCCAGGAAGGTGCCGAAGGTGTACTGGATCTTGTAACTGCCGTCGGTGGCGCCCGCGAGCACCTGGGAGCCGGCCGCCTGCTCGTAGGCCGCGCAGATCGGGCAGCGCAGGTCCTCGAACTCGTGGACCGTGTTCTTGTTGTTCTTGTCCCCGATGATGATCGTGGTGCCGTCCGTGCCCGAGGTGTTGGCGGGCTTGACCAGCGTCTGCTTCTGCGCGTTCGCCCAGTAGTCGGGCTGGTTCATCTGATTGACGGCGACGGCCACACCGCCGGCTATCGCCAGCAGCGCCACCACGCCGCCGCCGACCAGCAACTGGCGGCGGACCTTGGCCCGCTTGGCCTCCTTCTCACGCTGCGCGCGCAGCCGCTCACGGGCGGCGTCCTTGCTGGCCTTGCTGTTCCTGCTGCTCATGACTGAAGTTCTCCGTGGGGTGTACGGGTCCATGGGTACTGCCGGTCGTGGTGCGGTCTCTCAGACGGCGACCAGGACGGGCGGACCACGGCGTACGACGGCATGGAGCAGCGGCCGGGCGGACGGCGGGCCGCCCTGCGTGCGGGCGGCGGCCGGGTCGACCCGGCGCGGCGGCACGGCGAATCCGGCGCGGGCCGCGCTGACGGCGAACAGCAGCGGGCGGAAGGCCGCGGTGGCCATCGAGCGGGCCACCCGGTGCAGCGCGGCCTCACCGCGGCGCAGCCACCAGGAGGCGAGCAGCCCGACCGAGATGTGGACGGCCAGCAGCAGCCAGGGCAGCGCGGTGGACGGCATCTGCTGGGCGGCGCGGCCGCCGGTCACCCCGGACAGGCCGCCGCCGACCTGGCCGCCGTGGCAGACCACCGCTTCGTGCAGGGTCCGCCAGGAGCCGGTCACCGGGCCGCCGGACGGTCCGTAGCAGGCCTGCTGGCCGGAGGTGAACAGCGTGTCGACGGCGAGTTCCACCGGCACCATCAGCCCGGCGATCGCCCAGAAGCCGCGCTCGCGCGCACTGAGCAGGTACGCCAGCGCGAACACCGCGACGAACGCCCCGGCGACCACGGGCAGCGGCAGCGGGGCGTGGGCCATCAATACGTGGGAAGTGGAGGAGAGGGTGACGCACAGTGCGGCGAACAGGGCAGCGCGTACTGCCCTCAGCCGCGGTCGTATCTCCTCCATGGGCCAGAGTGTGCCACGGGAGGGGGTAGGTGCGGCCTAAAGGGCGGCTAAGAATTGGGGACTCCCGGGCGGCGGGCCGGTGCGCGGACCGGCGCGGGCGCCGGTGAAGTGCGCCGGTGAAGTGCGCCGAGCCGAAGGACGGTTGTACGGACGCGGGGGCGCCGTCGAGGGCACCCCCGCGTCGGTGACCGGCCCGATCCGCGACCGGGCGGACCAGTTGTGATCACTAGTGACCGGTAGTGATCGGTGCCGATCGTTCGAGGTCGGTCAGCTGGGCTGGGTCAGGGCTGTCGGCGCTGTCGGCCGACGTCAGTTGTGGCCGAACCGCTGCTTCTGCTTGCGCGGGGCCTGGGTCGAGGCCGGCATCGCGTGCTCCTCGGAGGACGACGTACGCGCGTTGTCCTGCGACTCCCCGCCCTGGCCGGGGCGCTGGCCCTCGCGCTGGTCCTGCTGCTGGCGGTTCTGGTTCCGGTTCTTAGCCACGGTCGTGCCTTCCTGGTGTGAGGGTGTCGAGGCCGACCGGCCGCTGTGGCCGATGGCCGCCATCAGACTCACACGGGACTACAAAGCGCGCATTTCGGGCAATTGACCGAAGCATTCCCGAAGGACCCCGAAGAAAAAGTGACGACCGCCACGCCGAAGATCGGGTTCGAGGTCATAACGCCCGAGCATTCGGGCAGACTCGGGGGACATCGCGGGGAGAACCCTGGGTAGAACAGCGCCGGGGGGCGACCGGAAGAGGTGCAACATGGACCGCTGCGTCGTCCTGGTGGACGCCGGATATCTGCTGGGCGCAGCGGCGAGCCTGCTGGCCGGTGAACCGTCGCGTTCCCGGATCCTGGTGGATCATGCCGGCGTGGTCGCCGGCCTGCGTAAACGCGCCGAGGAGGAGACCGGGCAACCGCTGCTGCGGATCTACTGGTTCGACGGAGCACCCGACCGGGTTCCGCAACCCGAACACCGCCGGTTGCGGGTGATGCCCCGAGTGACGGTACGGCTCGGCGCGCTCACCCGGACGGACGGCCGCTGGGCGCAGAAGGGCGTCGACGCGGCCATGCACGCCGAGCTGTCCGAACTGGCCCGCAACCGGGCCTGCTCCGACATCGTCCTGGTCACCGGTGACGGCGATCTGCTGCCCGGCATGATGTCCGCCAAGGAGCACGGCGTCGCCGTCCACCTGTGGGCCGTCCAGGCCGCCGACGGCGACTACAACCAGTCCGAGGACCTGGTGGCCGAGGCCGACGAGCGGCGGGTGCTGGACCGCGAGTGGATCACCGCGGCGATCAGGGCCCGCGACGTCACCGGGGCCTGCCCGCCGCCGGGACCGCGCCCCGAGATCCGCCCGGAGATCGCCGCGATCCTGTCCGCGCCGCTGCCCGAGTCGGCCGCCGCGACCCCGGAGGCCGCGGCGCACACCGTGCACGCGGGCCGCCCGGCGAAGAACGGCAGCGCGCCCGAACCCGACACCGCCCCCGCCGCGCCGGCCGGCAAGGGGGTCGTCCCCACCCCCAAGGACCTGGCCGGACTCGGCCGCACCCACGCCGCCGCCGTGCCGGCCCCGCAGCCCGCGCCCAGCGCCACCCTGCGCTGGTCCTCCGACAAGGGCTGGACCGACCGCGGTCCCGGCGCCGACCTGCCCGACACCAGCGGACTGCCCACCCTCGCCCAGGTCACCAGCGCCGAGCAGCGCTGGGCCGACCGCGAGGCCGACATCACCGCGGTCAGCGGCGACCCGTACGAGGTCGGCCAGGTCTTCGCCCGCCGCTGGATCGCCCGGGTCAACGACGCGGGCCAGCTCCAGCACCTGTCCTCCCACTACCCCCGGGTCCCGCACCGCATCGACGGCGAGCTGCTGCGGTACGCCGCCCGCTTCGGGCTGCTCGCGCACAAGGACGACCAGATCGACGAGCACGACCGGTACGCGATCAGGGCCGGATTCTGGCGCGAGGTGGAGGGGCGCACCCCGGCGGAGTCCGCGGCGGACAGCGGTTGAGGCGCGGCGCCGCGGCGCAGTCCTGGGGTGATCCGGGTCACCCGCGGGCCGCCCGCGCTGCGGACGCGGGCAGGTCCGAAAGCGGCCCCGCCCGGCCGGACCCGCGGCTTTACGCGTACGCTCGGGCCTCGTGAGTACGGGCACGGAGGAGACGGCGCCACCAGTTGTCGCCACAGGCCGCGACGCGGTGTGCACCGTACGCGGCCTGATCAGGACGTACCCGGCCGGTTCCGGTGCCCGCCGCACACCCGCGCGCCGCCGCGGCGCGGAGCCCGCCGCGCCACCGGTACGCGCCAACGACGGCATCGACCTCGACGTCGGGCGCGGCGAACTCTTCGGCATCCTCGGCCCCAACGGAGCAGGCAAGACCACGCTGGTCCGCCAGCTCACCGGGCTGCTGCGGCCCGACGCCGGCTCCATCGAACTCCTCGGCCACGACCTGGTCCGCCATCCCGACCGGGCGGCCCGGTTGGTCGGCTACCTCGGCCAGGAGTCCACCGCCTTCGACGAGTTGACGGTGGCGCTGGCCGCCGAGACCACCGGGCGGCTGCGCGGCATGGGCGCGGTGGCGGCGCGGGCGGCCCGGGACGCGGTGCTCGACGAACTCGACCTCGGGGCGCTGGCCGGACGCCCGCTGAAGAAGCTGTCCGGCGGCCAGCGGCGGCTGGCCTGCTTCGCGGCGACCCTGGTCGGTGAGCGCCCGGTCCTGGTGCTGGACGAGCCCACGACCGGTATGGACCCGGTGGCCCGCCGCGCGGTGTGGGCCGCGGTCGACCGGCGCCGGGACGAATCCGGCACCACGGTGGTGCTCGTCACCCACAACGTCATCGAGGCGGAGACCGTGCTCGACCGGGTCGCGGTGCTCGACCGGGGGCGGGTCATCGCCTCCGACACCCCCGCCGGGCTGCGGGCCCTGGTGGCCGGCGAGGTCCGGCTCGACCTGGTCTGGCGCTACGACGCTCCGCTCGGGCTGCCCGCGATCGCGGCGCTGCGGCCGCTCGCCGAGATCTCAGGCCGCCGCTGGACGCTGCGGCTCCCGCAGGACCGGGCCCGCGCCGCCGTCGCCGAGGTCACCGGCGGCCCCGCTTTCGCCGCCCTCGACGATTTCACCCTGGCGGTGCCCAGCCTGGAGGACGTCTACCTCGCCCTGGGCGGCCGCGGAAAGGGCCTGACCAAGCTATGAGGAGCCCTGCGGTGCGATTCGTCCACCCCCGCGCCACCCCGGCCGGGGGCCTCCTGCCGGGTTCCTGCGCGTTTCGGGGTGCGGGTGTGTCGTGGCTTGTCGCGCAGTTCCCCGCGCCCCTGGTGGGGCGTTTCCGGGCCGGGGGAGTGTCGGTGCCGTCGGCGCTGGGTCGTGCCCCGCGGGGGCGCGGTCCGGGTGCGGCCGGGTCCGTCCTGCCGGGTTCCTGCGCGTTTCGGGGTGCGGGTGCGTTGTGGCTTGTCGCGCAGTTCCCCGCGCCCCTTCGGGGCACCGCCCGCCGCCGAGGGAACCGATATTCGCCCGGGCCAAGGGCGCCCCGCCAGGGGCGCGGGGAACTGCGCGCTCAGCCGGGGGCCGGGCGCGGTCCGGGTGCGGGCGGTGGGGTCGCGGCGGTCGGCGGGCGGCGGATCGTGGTGGGCTGTGCCCCCCAGGGGCACGGGGTTGTCGGGGGCGAGTGGTGAGCGTGGTGGCGCAGGCCGTGAGCGGGGGGCGGGGGAGCGGGCAGGTGGTGGCGCCGCTGGCGCCCACCGCTGGGATGGGGGCCGCGTTCGCCGCGGTGTACCGGGCGCAGCTCTCGCGGGCGCGGGTCGCGCGGATCCCGTTGCTGTTCGTGGCCACGTTCCAGTCCGTGGGGATCATGGTCATGATGCGGGGCGTGGTGCACGCCGGGGACGGGGAGGCGGCGCGGGCCGTCGTCGCCGGGTCGAGCGTGCTGGTGGTGGCCTTCGTCGCGCTGAACCTGCTCGCGCAGTACTTCGGGCAGCTGCGGGCCTCCGGCGGCCTGGACACGTACGCCACCCTGCCCGTACCGCCCGCCTCCGTCGTGCTCGGCGCGGCGGCCGCCTACGCGTCCTTCACGGTGCCGGGCGTGCTGGTCACCGCGGTCACCGGCTGCGTGCTGTTCCACCTGACCTTCGTCAACCTGTGGGTGCTGCTGCTGGTGATCCCGCTGGCCGGCGCCGCCCTGGCCGGGCTCGGCGCGGCGCTCGGGCTGCTCGCGCCCCGGCAGGAGATTGCCACGCTGCTCGGCCAGCTCGGCATGTCCGCCGCGCTGCTGCTCGGCGTCCTGCCCGCCTCCCACATGCCCGCGCCCATCGCCTGGACCCGGGACCTGCTGCCGTCCACCTACGGCGTGGAAGCCCTGGCCCGTACCTTCGGCGGCGAGCGCACCGACTGGGCGGCGGTCGGCGCCGACCTGTCGGTGTGCGCCGCGGTCGGCGTGGTCTCGCTGGCCGTAGCCACCTGGGCCTACCGCAGGGCCGCCTGCCGATGACGCACCCGTCTTCCGCACCTGGCACGATGGGTTGGTGACCGCACCCCTGACGCCGCACGAGCCGCCCTTCCCGCCCTACCCGGGAGGCGGGACCGAAGCCGGTGACGCCCCGGCCAAGCGCGCGCGGTTCATCCGTGAGCTGCGCGGCGGGGCGCTGGTCGCGCTGCTCGTCACCGTCGGCGGGATCGCGCTCGGGCTGCTGTGGCTGTGGCTTTCGCCACGTATCCCGATGATCTCCGACGGGCAGGCGGTCTACCTCAAGGACACCGAGGGCGAGGAGGCCATCGGCGGCGACGGCACCTTCGTGCTGATCGCGGCCGGCCTCGGCATCCTCAGCGCGCTGCTGGTCTTCTGGCGGCGCCGCAGCGGCGGGATCGGGGTGGTGCTCGGCCTCGCGGTCGGCGGGGTGCTCGCCTCGATCGTCGGCTGGCGCCTCGGCGTCTGGCTCGGGCCGTCCACGAACATCGTCGCGCACGCCAAGCAGGTCGGCCCGAAGGTGGTCTTCGACGGCCCGCTGGAGCTGCGGGCCAAGAGCGCGCTGATCGCCTGGTCGGCGGCGGCGATGCTGACGCACCTGTGTGTGACCTCGGCTTTGGGGCCGAGGGACGAGCCCGGGGACAGGGCCGAGGACAAGCCCGGCGGGCAGCCGCCTACCGACGCGCCATGGGGGCCGCCGCCCCCGCGGTGAGCCGCAGCAGCTCCCGCGGCGCCAGCTCCACCTCCAGGCCGCGCTTGCCCGCCGAGACGAAGACCGTCGCGAAGGCCAGGGCGGAGGCGTCCACCACCGTGGGCAGGGCGCGGCGCTGGCCGAGCGGCGAGATGCCGCCGCGGACGTAACCGGTGGCGCGTTCCGCGGCGGCCGGATCGGCCATCGCGGCGCGTTTGCCCCCGACCGCCGCGGCCAGTGCCTTCAGGTCGAGGCTCGCGGACACCGGGACGACCGCCACGGTCAGCGCGCCGTCGACCTCGGCGACCAGCGTCTTGAAGACGCGCCCCTCCACCTCGGCGGGCGGCACGCCGAGCGCGGCGCCCAGCGCCAGGGCCGCCTCGGCGCCGTAGGAGAGCTCCGAGGCCGGGTCGTGCCGGTAGGCGTGCACGGTGAAGGGCACGCCCGCCTTCTCCAGGGCGACCGTGGCCGGCGTACCGCCGCCCGCCGCCCGTGACTTCTTCGCCATCGCCGCCGCCCGGGGCTAGTTCGCGCAGGTCGGGGACTGGGTGATCTCGGCCGCCGGCAGCGACGGCAGCTTGTCGATGATCGCGGTCTCGCGCCGCAGCAGCCGCAACTCAGCGGTGAGGCGCGCCGCCGTGTCCGGCGCCTCCAGGAACCGCTGCTTCACCCCGACCTCGGCGATCACCGCCGCCGCGACCAGATAGGACAGCACCGTCGGGTCGTCGGGGAACTCGTTCGCCGCCAGCGTCTGCTCGCGCGCTCCCGCCAGCCGCTTCTGGTACGTGCCGAACGCCCGGATCACCTGCGAGGTCAGCGCCCGCGCCCCCTCGCCCGGCTGCTCCGGGATCTCCTCCACCTCACCGGTCAGATACTCGCCCGAGGTGTCCACCGACAGCAGCCGGAAGCGTACGGTCCCGGTCGCCATCAGCTCGTACCCCTGCTCACGCTCGGCGACACTGGCCACCTCCGCGACGCAGCCGTAGCCGTACAGCGCGGTCATCGGGTCGTCGCCGAGCCCGGCCATCGCGCCGGTGAGGCGGCCCTCCTGGCCGGTGGGGGCCGTCTCGTGGCCGTTCTTGATCGCGACCACCCCGAACCGCCGGGGCGCGTCCTCCGGCAGGGTCATCAGGTCGCCGACGAGCGAGCGGTACCGGTCCTCGTGGACGTTCAGCGGCAGCACCAGGCCGGGGAACAGCGCCGAGCTGAGCGGGAAGAGCGGAAGGCGATCGGTCACAGTGAGCCAGGGTACGGGCAGGGTGGCCCCTTCCGGCACCCGCTGTCGGGGCTGACCCTCCCTCAATCCCACGTCAGGACCCCTCCGGGCCTTCCCCGGCGCCGACGGAACCGCTAGGACCCCCGCCGCAGCAGCCGGGAGGCGCCGGCCGCCGCGGTCGTCGCCAGCATCCAGCCCAGCAGGGTCATGCCGGAGGCCACCCACTGGCTCAGGCCCGCCTCCCGCCAGGCGTTGTCCTGGCCGAGGTCGATCACCGGCAGCAGCAGGTCCAGCGCGTAGAGCGCCGGGCTCCAGTGCGGGCGGTAGCCGCCGCTGTCGGCGGGCGGCGGGGTGCCGTGGGCGGTGAAGTACACCGCGCCCAGCGCCCACACCAGCGCCATCCACACCGCGGCCCGCCCGGGCCGGTAGCCGTACCCGACGGTGACGTCCTGGAGCCAGCCCCACACCCGGCCGGCCGCGGGCAGCGACTCCCGGCGGCGCCGCTGCTTGGCCAGCAGCACCTCCCGCGCCTCGGCGTCCTCACCGCCCGAGCGCAGCGCGGCGGCCAGCCGCTCGTACGGACCCGGGCTGTACTCGGGGGTGGCGCCGTGCAGCCAGGCGATCCGCGCCCGCAGCGGGAAGTTGTCCCGGGCGGCCAGCTCGTCGTAGACGAAACCGGTCAGGTCGAGCCGGCCCGCCTCCGGCCAGCTGTCCCGCGTGTCCACCAGCTTGGCGACCCGCGCGCCGGACAGCGACACCGGGCCCTGCGGCGGCGCGCCCGGAATGAAGCGCAGCTCGGGGGTCTGGAGCCGGCGCAGCGACACCTGCTGGTCCTCCCCCAGCTGGAAGCGGGCCCGGCTGATGATCACCGCGTTGCCGATCCGCGCGTCGTCCAGCCGCAGCCCGCCCTCGCAGACGAAGTCCCGCACCGCCGCCCCGGCCGGCGGGCGGGTGTCGCCGGGGGCGCCGTCCATCGCGTTCCAGCCCGCGCTCAAGTACAGGGTGTGCTCGATGCTGACCCGGGCCGCGTTGAGCGCGTAGCGGCCGTACGGATTGCGCAGGATCGCGCCGCGCAGACTCAGCCGGCCGCCGATCCGGGCGCTGCGCAGGCTGAACTCACCCGTGACGTCGATGAGTTCGGCGTCCACGTCCTGGCCGACGGACAGCCCGTCGGCGGCCACCGCCCGGCTGTGCCGGTCGCGGCTCACGGTGAGCTGGTTCAGCAGCAGGTCGGTGCCTATCTGCGCGTCGGTCAGCCGTATCCCGCCGAGCACCTGGCACTGCGGCAGGTGCAGATCGCCGGTGACCTGGAGCCGGGCGGCCTCCAGCCGGGGTATGACACACCGCACCAGCCGCATGCTGCCGGCCCGGCACTCCTGCATCAGCACCTGCTCGTCGAACCGGCAGTCGTCGAGCTGCACATACGGTGTGACGGTGCCCCCCGCCAGCATCAGCCGGCCGCTGATCCGCACCCCGGCGAGCTTCAGCGCGGCCACCCGGCCGGGCATCGGCGGCGGCGGATCGAGCAGCAACTCCGCGACCGCCTGCGCCCGGACCGTACGTGACGCCGACCACACCGGCCCGGTCAGCGGATGATCCTCCGCGGCCCGCCGCGTCCGCAGATCGCAGGTCCGCCCGGCCCGGAACGCGTACCACATCCGCTGCTCCGCGGGCGTCCACTCCGGCGGCACTTCCAGCTCGGCCAACTCGACCCCTCCCCGTGTCGGGGGACACGCTAGCGGCCCGCCCCCTTTTTGCCGCGCCTCCGCCGCCGGTCCCCCGGACCCCGTCCGGGCGGACCCCGCAGCGGGTCCGTGCGCGCGGCGGCGGGAGGGCGGCAAAAAAGAAGGCATCCGGGTCTCTACACTTGGCAGCGTGATCTCCCGAATCGATCTGCGCGGACCCGCCTTCCCGGAGGGCGGGATCGACCGCGACCTGTTGCCTCGCGCCGAGTTCGACGTGGAGGCCGCGCTGGAGACCGTGCGGCCGATCTGCGAGGACGTACGCCATCGCGGGACGCCGGCCGTGATCGAGTACGGGGAGCGGTTCGACGGGGTGTCGCTGAGCCGGCTCCGGGTCTCCCAGCGGGCGCTGGACGAAGCGCTCGCGGGCCTCGATCCGGAGGTCAGGGCGGCGCTGGAGGAGTCGGTCCGGCGGGCCCGGCTGGTGCACCGCGAGCAGCGGCGGACCGATGTCACCACCCAGGTCGTCCCCGGCGGGACCGTCACCGAGCGGTGGGTGCCGGTGGAGCGGGTCGGGCTGTATGTGCCCGGCGGCCTGGCCGTCTACCCGTCCTCCGTGGTGATGAACGTGGTGCCGGCCCAGGAGGCCGGGGTGGCCGGCATCGCCGTCGCCTCCCCTCCGCAGCAGGAGTTCGGCGGCGCGCCGCACCCCACCATCCTGGCCGCCTGCGCTCTGCTCGGCGTGACCGAGGTGTACGCCGCCGGCGGCGCCCAGGCGATCGCCATGTTCGCGTACGGCACCGACGAGTGCCGCCCGGTGAATCTGGTCACCGGCCCCGGCAACATCTATGTCGCCGCCGCCAAGCGCCTGCTCAAGGGCCGGATCGGGATCGACGCCGAGGCCGGGCCCACCGAGATCGCCGTCCTGGCCGACGCCACCGCCGACGCCGGGTTCGTCGCCGCCGACCTGATCAGCCAGGCCGAGCACGACCCGCTCGCCGCCGCCGTACTGGTCACCACCTCCGCCGAACTGGCCGACGCGGTGGACAAGGAACTCGGCGTGCAGGTCGCCGCCGCCCGGCACCGCGAGCGGATCACCGCCGCGCTGAGCGGCCGCCAGTCCGCCACCGTGCTGGTGGACACCCTCGCGCAGGGCCTGGACGTGGTGGACGCCTACGCCGCCGAGCACCTGGAGATCCACACCGAGGACGCCGCGGCGGTGGCAGCCCGGGTACGGAACGCCGGCGCCGTCTTCGTCGGCCCGCACACCCCCGTCTCGCTGGGCGACTACTGCGCCGGCTCCAACCACGTCCTGCCCACCGGCGGCTGCGCCTGCCACTCCTCGGGCCTGTCGGTGCAGTCCTTCCTGCGCGGCATCCACGTGGTGGACTA
Source organism: Streptomyces polygonati (assembly GCF_042650325.1). Classification (NCBI taxonomy): domain Bacteria; kingdom Bacillati; phylum Actinomycetota; class Actinomycetes; order Kitasatosporales; family Streptomycetaceae; genus Streptomyces; species Streptomyces polygonati. Next base: position 163,863 of record NZ_JBHSBB010000003.1, read on the forward strand.
CACCCGGGAAGCGCTCGCGGAGGTCGCCCACCATGTGGTGACCCTCGCCGCCGCCGAGGACCTGCCGGCGCACGGCGCCGCCGTCACCGCGAGATTCGGGAGGCCGGTCACATGACCGCGAACACCGCCGTCCCCGCCTGGGAGGCGCTCCCCATCCGCGACGAACTGCGCGGCCAGTCACCGTACGGCGCACCGCAGCTCGACGTGCCGGTGCGGCTGAACACCAATGAGAACCCGTACCCGCTGCCCGAGCCGCTGGTCGCCCGGATCGCCGAACGCGTCGCCGAGGCCGCCCGCGAGCTCAACCGCTACCCGGACCGGGACGCGGTCGAGCTGCGCACCGGCCTGGCCGCGTATCTGAGCCGGACCGCGGGCCACCGCGTCGGTGTCGAGCAGGTGTGGGCCGCCAACGGCTCCAACGAGGTCATCCAGCAGCTGCTGCAGACCTTCGGCGGCCCCGGCCGTACCGCGATCGGCTTCGAACCCTCCTACTCCATGCACGCGTTGATCTCGCGCGGCACCGGCACCGGCTGGCTGTCCGGGCCGCGCGGCGATGACTTCACCATCGACGTGGCGGCCGCCACCCGGGAGATCGCCCGGCGGGCGCCCGAAGTGGTGTTCATCTGCTCGCCCAACAACCCGACCGGTACCGCTGTCGACGCCGAGACCGTCGTCGCGCTCCACGACGCCGCGCTCGCCGCCGGTCCGGCCATGGTGATCGTGGACGAGGCGTACGGCGAGTTCTCGCACCGCCCCTCGCTGCTGCCGCTGATCGAGGGCCGCCCCCATCTGGTGGTCACCCGCACCATGTCCAAGGCGTTCGGGGCGGCCGGGCTGCGGCTCGGCTATCTGGCCGCGGACCCGGCGGTGGTCGACGCCGTCCAACTGGTCCGGCTGCCCTACCACCTGTCGTCGGTCACCCAGGCGACCGCGCTGGCCGCGCTGGAGTACACCGACACCCTGCTGGGCTACGTACGCCAGCTCAAGGGCGAACGGGACCGGCTGGTCGAGGAGTTGCGCGCGATCGGCTACGAGGTGACCGTGTCCGACGCCAACTTCGTGCAGTTCGGGCGGTTCGCCGACAGCCACGCCGCCTGGCAGGCGATCCTCGACCGCGGCGTCCTGGTCCGCGACAACGGCGTGCCGGGGCGGCTGCGGGTCACCGCGGGCACCCCCGCCGAGAACGACGCCTTCCTGGACGCGGCCCGCACCGTTTTCAAGGAGCACAGCACCGCGCCGGGCCGTACCGAGCCCGGCCGCACCGAGCCGTACCGCACCGAGGAGTCCGCATGACCCGCGTGGGCCGCGTGGAGCGCACCACCAAGGAGACGTCCGTCGTCGTCGAGATCGATCTGGACGGCACGGGCTCCGTGTCCGTCGCGACCGGGGTCGGCTTCTACGACCACATGCTCGACCAGCTCGGCCGGCACGGCCTGTTCGACCTCAGCGTGAAGACCGAGGGCGATCTGCACATCGACACCCACCACACCATCGAGGACACCGCCCTCGCGCTGGGCGCCGCCTTCAAGCAGGCGCTCGGCGACAAGGTGGGCATCTACCGCTTCGGCAACTGCACGGTCCCGCTGGACGAATCCCTCGCCCAGGTCACCGTGGACCTGTCCGGCCGCCCGTATCTGGTGCACACCGAGCCGGACAACATGGCGCCGATGATCGGCGACTACGACACCACGATGACCCGGCACATCCTGGAGTCCTTCGTCGCGCAGGCCCAGATCGCCCTGCACGTCCACGTACCCTACGGGCGCAACGCACACCACATCGTGGAGTGCCAGTTCAAGGCGCTGGCCCGGGCGCTGCGTTACGCGAGCGAGCGCGATCCGCGCGCCGCGGGCATTCTGCCGTCGACGAAGGGCGCGCTGTGAACAGGGGCTCCACTCTCTTCATCCTGCTGGGGCTGTTCCTGCTCGGCGGGGTCTATTCCTTCTGGAAGCAGAAGCAGTCCAAGAGCGTCGTCGCGCTGATGGCGGTCGGTTCCCTGATGGCGATCATCGCCGGACTGCTCCAGCTGTAGGGGCCGGCGATGACCAAGAGCGTGGTGGTGCTCGACTACGGATTCGGCAACGTCCGGTCCGCCGAGCGCGCGCTGGCCAGGGCCGGCGCCGAGGTGGAGATCACCGCCGACTACGACCGCGCGATGAACGCCGACGGGCTGCTGGTCCCCGGCGTCGGCGCCTTCGCCGCCTGCATGGCGGGGCTGAAGTCGGTGCGCGGGGAGTGGATAGTGGAGCGCCGGCTGGCCGGCGGGCGCCCGGTGATGGGCATCTGCGTCGGGATGCAGATCCTGTTCGCCCGCGGCATCGAGCACGGGGTCCCCAGCGAGGGCCTGGACGAGTGGCCCGGCACGGTGGAGCCGCTGCGCGCCCCGGTCGTCCCGCACATGGGCTGGAACACGGTACGCGCCCCGGCGGACTCCACCCAGTTCGCCGGCCTGGACGAGGACGCGCGCTTCTACTTCGTGCACTCCTACGCCGTACGCGACTGGGAGCTGGACACCCGCGGCGCGGTGATCCGCGCCCCCAAGGTCACCTGGACCACCCACGGCGAGCCGTTCGTGGCCGCGGTGGAGAACGGCCCGCTGTGGGCCACCCAGTTCCATCCGGAGAAGTCCGGGGACGCCGGGGCGCGGCTGCTCGGCAACTGGCTGGGTACCCTCTAGCGCCCCAGCCCAGAGCCTCGGCGTCAGCCCCCGCCCCGCCCCCCGATCCGCGCGCCCGTCCCACCTCCGCCGCCTTCCGTCACCTTCCGCCAAGGAACGAGGACCGCATACCGATGACCGAGCTCGAACTCCTTCCCGCCGTCGACGTCCGGGACGGCCAGGCCGTCCGGCTCGTCCACGGCGAGTCCGGTTCCGAGACGTCCTACGGCGAGCCGCTCGCCGCCGCGCTGGCCTGGCAGCAGGCCGGCGCCCAGTGGCTGCACCTGGTGGACCTCGACGCGGCCTTCGGCACCGGCGACAACCGGAAGCTGATCGGCGAGGTGGCCCGCACCATGGACATCAAGGTCGAGCTGTCCGGCGGCATCCGCGACGACGACACCCTGGCCGCGGCGCTGGCCACCGGCTGCACCCGGGTCAACCTGGGCACCGCCGCGCTGGAGAGCCCCGAGTGGGTGGCCAAGGTGATCGCCGAGCACGGCGACCGGATCGCGGTCGGCCTGGACGTACGCGGCACCACCCTGCGCGGGCGCGGCTGGACCCGCGACGGCGGCGACCTGTACGAGACGCTGGCCCGGCTGGACTCCGAGGGCTGCGCGCGCTACGTCGTCACCGACATCGCCAAGGACGGCACCTTGCAGGGCCCCAACCTCGACCTGCTGCGCTCGGTCTGCGCGGTCACCGACAAGCCGGTGGTCGCCTCCGGCGGCGTCTCCAGCCTGGACGACCTGCGGGCCATCGCCGGACTGGTGCCGGCGGGTGTGGAGGGCGCCATTGTCGGAAAGGCGCTGTACGCGAAGGCGTTCACCCTCGAAGAGGCCCTGGAGGCAGTATCACGATGACCCGCAACCCTGGTGTACGCCGCGAGCAGTCGGGAAGCGCGTGGGAAGAGGCGATCGGTTCGGCGCGGGCAGTGGCCGCCGGTGACCGGGTGATCGTGGCCGGGATGATGCCCGACTCGCGGGACGGCGCGGTGCCGGGCGAGGACGAGCCCTACGAGCAGACGCTGAGCGCCTTCCGCAGCGCGCTCGCCGCGCTGGAGCCGTTCGGCCTCGACGCCGAGAGCGTGATCCGCACCCGGATGTACCTCAGCCACGCCAGGGACGTCAGCGAGGTCGGGCGGGCGCACCGGGAGCTGTTCGGAGCGGTGCGGCCGGCCGCCACGATGGTGGTGGTGGCCGGGTTCACCGACTCGCGGGTGCTGGTCGAGGTGGAGATCGAGGCCTACCGCGCGGACGCCGGGACCGGCAGCACCATCGCCCGTATCAGCGAACCGGGAGCCGCCCAATGACCCTCGCGGTCCGAGTCATCCCCTGCCTGGACGTGGACGCCGGGCGCGTCGTGAAGGGCGTCAACTTCCAGAACCTGCGGGACGCCGGCGACCCGGTGGAGATGGCCAAGCTCTACGACGCCGAGGGCGCCGACGAGTTGACCTTCCTGGACATCACCGCCTCCTCCGGGGACCGGCAGACCACCTACGACGTGGTGCGCCGCACCGCCGAGCAGGTCTTCATCCCGCTGACGGTGGGCGGCGGGGTGCGCAGCACCGAGGACGTGGACAAGCTGCTGCGGGCCGGCGCGGACAAGGTGGGCGTCAACACCGCGGCCATCGCCAGGCCGGAGCTGATCCAGGAGATCGCCGAGCGCTTCGGCCGCCAGGTGCTGGTGCTGTCGGTGGACGCCCGGCGCACTCCCGAGGGCGGCTTCGAGGTCACCACCCACGGCGGCCGGCGGGGTACGGGCATCGACGCGGTGGAGTGGGCGCGGCGCGCGGCCGAACTGGGCGCGGGCGAGATCCTGCTCAACTCGATGGACGCCGACGGCACCAAGGACGGCTACGACACCGAGATGATCGCCGCGGTGCGCGCGGCGGTGACCGTGCCGGTGATCGCCTCCGGCGGCGCCGGCCGGCTCGACCACTTCGCGCCCGCGGTCGGCGCGGGCGCCGACGCCGTACTGGCCGCCTCCGTCTTCCACTTCGGCGAGCTGCGGATCGGCGAGGTCAAGTCGGCACTGCGGGAGGCCGGCCACCCGGTCCGCTGAAGCTGCCCGCCCCGGGGCCCGGCTAGCGATCGTGCTTACGGGTGCACACCAGCGTGGCCAGATCGGCTGCCAGGGGCACCTCGACGGCCGACAGCGCCGGATGCTCCAGCCAGTGCAGCCGGGCCCGGTCGGGCCGCCCGTCGAACAGCGGCGGCCGGCCGGCCGCCGGGGTGAAGTCGTCGATCACCAGCACCCCGCCGGGCCGCAGCAGCCGCAGCGGATCGGCCGGGGTGTCGTCCTGCCCGCCCTTGCCCTGCCCGCCGCCGTCCAGCACCAGCAGGTCGAACGGGCCGTGCTTCTCGATCGTGGTCCAGTCCCCGCACTCCACCGTCACCTCGGGGGCCAGCTCCGCGAACAGCGCGGCGGCGGTCTCCGCCCGGGTCGGGTCGTGCTCGACGCTGACGACGGTGGCACCCGGCCGCATCCCGGACACCAGCCAGGCCAGGCCCACCCCGCACCCGGTGCCGGTCTCCCCGATCCGCTCGGCGCCGGCCGCCAGCGCCTGCAGCAGCCGCCCCTGCTCGGGGCGGCAGGAAAAGGGGAAGCCGAGGTGGCGGGCGGTCCGGGCGGCGCGTTCCACCAGGGGTGGCAGATCACCGGGGCCGCTGAGGTGTGCGCGGGTGCCGTCGAGAGACATGCCCGCCATCCTGCCGGGAGCGCGGAGCGGCCGCTGGCGGTCGGACGAGATCTTGTGAGATCCCATGAGATCCCCGGGCGCGCGCCCCGCACCTCGGCGGACCGGCGACAGGTCCTAGATGCCGAGCTTCGCTCCGTACGCCTTCGCCACCGCGTCCCCGTCGCCCTCCAGCTCCACTTTCGCCGCCGCCTGGCGGCCGTGCGCGAACAGGAGCAGCTCGGCCGGTTCCCCCGTCACCGTGACCACCGGCGATCCCTTGTGGGCCACCACGGTCTGGCCGTCGGCGCGGCGCAGCACCAGGCCGACCGGGGAGCGGCGGGTCATCAGGCGGGCGGCGCGCTCCAGGCGCTTCCACAGCGTCTCGCCGAACACCTTGTCGATGGCGCGCGGCGTCCAGTCCGGGGCCGCCCGCCGTACGTCCTCGGCGTGCACATAGAACTCGACGGTGTTGGCCATCTCGTCGAGCTGCTTGACGGAGAAGGGGGACAGCCGCGGCGGCCCCGACCTGATCAGCTGGATCAGCTCCTCGTAGGGCTTCGCGGCGAACTCGCCCCGGACCCGGTCGAGTCGGGCGGCGAGCTGCGGGATCACCGCGCCGGCCGCCGCGTCGCTGCGGCGCTCGCGCACCACCACGTGCGCGGCCAGATCCCGGGTCTTCCACCCCTCGCACAGCGTCGGGGCCTCGGGCCCCGACCCCTCCAGCAAGTCGGCGAGGATCAGGCGTTCACGCTGCGCGTAGGTCGGCATGACACCAGGTTAGTTCCCGGCGGTCCGTACGTCCGCTCCTCGCGCCACCGGTTCAGCCGAGCTTGGCGTAGAGCTTCACCCCATTGGTGCCGTTGTTGCGGGTGAGCGAGCAGGTGACCGTCTTGCGCTGCTGGGTCTGGTAGGTGACCAGCTTCGGGAACAGCGCGTACGGGTAGTACTCCTTGCCGTCGGCCGGCACGTGCTTCTTCGCGTCGGCCGTGCACAGGCTCAGCGCCCGGGTCTGGATGGCGACGTCGGTGGCGAAGGTGCCGGAGAGCGTCTCGTTGGCCACCACCTGCGCGTCGTGGGCCGAGGAGCACGAGCGCGGGGTGACGGCGTCCACGGTCCGGGTCAGCGTCGGCGCGTCGAAGCAGCTGTTCGGCGCGAGCACCACGTACGGCACCAGCTTCTGCGTCGGCGTCGGCGTGGCCGCCGGGTCGCTGGGCACGGCCGGGGTCGTGAGGTCGGGGGACGGCGTCGGGACCGCGGGCACGCCCGGGCCGGACGGCAGGGCGGGCGGCGGGCTGACCGTCGCGCTCGGCTTGCCGCCGGCCGTGTCCTTGCCGCCGCCGCTCCTGCCGAGGATCCCGCCGGCCGCGCCGACGACCACGGCGACCACCAGCACGCCGACGGCGATCCACAGGCCGCGCCTGCTCTTCCTCGGCGGGGGCGGCGGCGGGTAGCCGTACCCGTATCCGTCGGCGGCGGGCGGGGGATAGCCGTAGGCGTACTCGGGCGTGCTGTCGTAGTCCCCGGGCGGGGGCGGGGTGCCGTAGACCCCGGGCGGCGGGCCGTAGGGGCCGGCCTGCTGCTGGGGATAGCCGTAGCCCTGGCCGTCCTGCTGCTGCGGGTAGCCGTAGCCCTGCTCACCCTGCTGCGGGTAGCCGTACCCCTGCCCACCCGCCTGCGGATACACCTGGGTGTAGCCGCCCTCGCCCTGTGGCGGGGGAGGGGGCGTCCCCTGCTGCGGGCCGTAGCCGTCCCCCGGTCCGGGATACGGCGGGGGATCATCGTGCGGCGGCGGAGGAAAACCCATGGAGGCAGGATGCCGCATACGGGTGACAACGGCGAGCGAACGCCGAATGACACCGAATGGTGGACAACTCGCCTGCCGAATAGGCCAGTTATGCGGCTTTTCCCGTTGCCGGGGATCGACGGCAGAATGGTGGCATGCCCGCGACCTCACTCGATCCCGCCATCGCCGCCCGCCTGAAGCGCAGTCCCGAAGGACTCGTGCCGGCCATCGCCCAGCAGTACGACACCGGTGAGGTGCTGATGCTCGGCTGGATGGACGCCGAGGCGCTGCACCGCACGCTGACCACCGGCCGCACCACCTACTGGAGCCGCAGCCGGCAGGAGTACTGGGTCAAGGGCGACACCTCGGGCCACGTCCAGCACGTCAAGGCCGTCGCGCTGGACTGCGACGGGGACACCGTGCTCGTCACGGTCGATCAGGTCGGCGGCGCCTGCCACACCGGGGACCGGACCTGCTTCGACGCCGACGTACTGATGCCGGCGCCGGGCCAGTAGGGTCGCCGCCATGGACCTCGAAACCTTCCGCAAGCTCGCGGTCGACCGCCGAGTCATCCCGGTCAGCCGGCGCCTCCTCGCGGACGGCGACACCCCCGTCGGCCTCTACCGCAAGCTCGCGGGGGAGCGGGTGGGCACCTTCCTGCTGGAGTCCGCCGCCGGGGGCGCGGGGGGAGGCAGGTCCTGGTCCCGCTACTCCTTCGTCGGGGTGCGGTCCGCCGCCACCCTGACCGTGCGCGACGGGCAGGCGCGCTGGCTGGGCACACCGCCGGTCGGCGTCCCGGTGGACGGCGACCCGCTGGTCGCGCTGCGCGCCACCGTCGAGGCCCTGCACACCCCGCGCGACCTGTCGGCCGGCATGCCGCCCTTCACCGGCGGCATGGTCGGCTACCTCGGCTACGACATCGTGCGGCGGCTGGAGCGGATCGGCGAGCACGCCGAGGACGTGCTGCGGCTGCCGGAGGCGACGATGCTGCTCACCTCCGACCTCGCGGTGCTCGACCACTGGGACGGCAGCGTGCTGCTGATCGCCAACGCGATCAACCACAACGACGAGGTCACCGGCGTCGACGAGGCCTACGCGGACGCGGTGGCCCGGCTCGACGCGATGGAGGCCGACCTGGCCCGGTCGGCGCCGAGCGAGCCCGCGGCGCTGCCCGGCGCGGTCGAGATCGAGTACACCGCGCGCTGGGGCGGTGAGGACTTCAAGGCGGCCGTCGAGGACATCAAGGAGCGCATCAGGGCCGGCGAGGCGTTCCAGGTGGTGGCCTCGCAGCGGTTCGAGACGCCCTGTGAGGCGAGCGCCCTCGACGTCTACCGGGTGCTGCGGGCCACCAACCCCAGCCCCTACATGTATCTGCTGCGCTTCCCGGGCGACGAGGGCGGCGCCTTCGACGTGGTGGGCTCCAGCCCCGAGGCGCTGGTCAAGGTCGAGGACGGCCGGGCGCTGCTGCACCCGATCGCCGGCACCCGCCCGCGAGGCGCCACCCCGCAGGCCGACAGCGCGCTCGCCGAGGAACTGCTCGCCGACCCCAAGGAGCGCGCCGAGCACCTGATGCTGGTCGACCTGGGGCGCAACGACCTGGGCCGCGTCTGCGAGCCGGGCTCGGTCGAGGTGGTCGACTTCATGTCGGTGGAGCGCTACTCGCACGTCATGCACATCGTCTCCACCGTCACCGGCAAGGTCGCCGAGGGCCGCAGCGCCTTCGACGTGCTCACCGCCTGCTTCCCGGCCGGCACCCTGTCCGGGGCGCCGAAGCCGCGCGCCATGCAGATCATCGAGGAGCTGGAGCCGTCCCGCCGGGGCGTGTACGGCGGCTGCGTCGGCTATCTGGACTTCGCCGGCGACTCCGACACCGCGATCGCGATCCGTACCGCGCTGCTGCGGGACGGCACCGCCTATGTCCAGGCGGGCGCGGGCATCGTCGCGGACTCCGACCCGGACGCCGAGGACACCGAGTGCCGCAACAAGGCGGCGGCGGTGCTGCGCGCGGTCGCGACGGCCAACGCGATGCGCCCGCGCTCGTAGGTCCCGCCTCCGGCGCCGGGCTCCGGCGCCGGACCGGCGTCCGTCCCCGCCACCGGCACCCCGCTGATGGACCGCTCCAGGTCGCCGGGCCACCCCGGCCGTCGCAGGATCGTGCCGAGCGCGCGAGGCGGCGGGCGGGACGGAGTCGGAGCGATGGACGACGAGGCGGGGCGCCCCGGGCCCGAAGGACCGGGCGAGAGCGGGGACGGCGAGCCCCTGGGGCGCCGGCGGTTCCTCGGGGCGGTCGCGGCCGGCGCCGCGGTCGCCGCCGCCGGGGCGGTGGCCGGATGCGACGCCGGCGAGCACAGCCGGAGCGCGGCCCCCTCCGCCGCCCAGGAGCGCGGGCGCCCGGGCGACGCCGACTGGCGTATCCGCTCCACCGGTCCGGCCGACGCGGTGCAGGGCTACACCGACAAGGTCAGCGTGCTGCCCGGCGAGGACTTCACCCTCCATGTGTCGACCACCGCGCCCGGCTTCCGCGTCTCGGCCTACCGGGTCGGCTGGTACGGCGGGGCGCAGGCCCGGCGGGTCTGGAGGTCGGGCCGGGTGCCGGGCCGGGTCCAGGGCCGGGCGCGGCTGGTCCCCGCCACCCGGACGATCCGGGCCGACTGGGAGCCGACCCTGCGGGTGCGTACCGATGACTGGCCCGAAGGGGCCTATCTGCTGCGGCTCGACGCGGAGAACGGCCACCAGCGGTATGTGCCGCTGATCGTCCGCTCGGTGAGCGGGATCGGCAAAACGGTGCTGATGCACGCCCCGGCGACCTGGCAGGCCTACAACCTGTGGGGCGGTTACAGCCTCTACGAGGGCCAGGGCGGCGCCTACGCCTACCGGTCCATGGCCGTCAGCTTCGACCGGCCCTACGACCGGAGCGGCGCGGAGAAGTTCCTGGTCTACGAGCGGGCGGTGGTGGTGCTCGCGGAGCGGCTGGGCATCCCGCTGGCCTACACCACCGGCCCCGACGTCCACCTCGCGCCGGCCGTGCTGCGCGGCGCCACCGCGGCGGTGGCCCTCGGGCACGACGAGTACTGGACGCCCGAGCAGCGGCGGCATGTCACCGCGGCCCGGGACGCCGGCACCAATCTGGCCTTCCTCGGCGCCAACACCTGCTACCGCCGGGTCCGGCTGGAGCGCGGGCCGAGCGGGCCCGTCCGTACGGTGGTCTGCTACAAGACCGACTACGCCGCCGATCCGTATCTGGCGAAGCACCCCTCGATGGCCACCACCGACTTCCGCAGCCATCCGGCCGCCGACCCGGAGTCCGCACTGACCGGGGTCATCTACGAGGGCTTCCCCACCGACGCCCCCTACGTCGTGGAACGCCCCGGCCACTGGCTCTTCGCGGGCACCGGGGTCGGCCGCGGCGAGTCCTTCGACCACTTGGTCGGCGTGGAGTACGACCGGGTGGTGCCGCACTTCACCGCCCCCTCGCCGCTGGAGATCGTCGCCCACTCGCCGCTGGTGTGCCACGGGCGGGCCAGCCACGCGGACTCCGCGTACTACACGGTGCCGAGCGGCGCGGGGGTCTTCGCCAGCGGGACGATGCGCTGGGTCGAGGCGCTGATGGCGGGTACGGGTGACGACGGCCGCGACCACGGCATGGACGCGCGGGCCCGGGAGTTCGTCACCAGGACCACCGAGAATCTGCTGCGCGCCTTCGCCGAGGGCCCGGCCGGGGGCAAACGGCCCGCGCCGCGCGACAACGTGCGCAGCGTGTACCGGGTCTGACCCCGCCGGGCCCCCGGCCGGCGGCGGCTCAGCCCTGGAAGGCCGTCAGCCCCTGGGGCGTGCCCAGTCCGGTCGGGCCGTCGTAGCCGGTCAGCCCGGTGCACAGATAGGAGCCCGAGCAGGAGCCGTTGGAGCCGCCGGCCGCGTCGTTGATCCCCTCCGGGTGGGCGTAGGGGAAGGACGCGGGGTACGAGCCGGGTGACGGCGTACCCGCCAGCGCGTAGACCGAGGCGATGATCGGCGAGGCGACGCTGGTGCCGCCGAAGACCTCCCAGCCCTGGTCACCGCCGTAGGTGTCGTACACCGCCACACCCGTACTGGGGTCGGAGACCGCCGACACATCGGCGATGGTGCGTCCGGCGCACTCGGCGTCGTGCTGCCAGACCGGCTTGGGGTCGAAGGACGTGCAGCCGGAGCCGCTGCCGCCCCAGGCCGTCTCGCCCCAGCCGCGCGCCGAGGAGTCCCTGGCCAGCGAGGTGCCGCCGATCGCGGTGACGTACTGGGAGGCGGCCGGGTACTCGGCGCCGTAGCCCGCGTCGCCGGCGCTGGCGGTGATCGCCACCCCCGGATGGTCGAAGAACTGGCTGTCGAAGAAGGGGTCGGCGGACGACTCGCCGCCGCCGTAGCTGTTGGAGACGTACCCCGCGCCGAGTGAGACCGCGGTGTTCACCGCGGCGCCCAGGTCGTCGATCGCGGACGTGGTGGCCTCGACCAGCAGGATGTGGCACTGCGGACAGATCGCGCTGACCATGTCCAGGTCGAGGGATATCTCCTCGGCCCAGGCCCGGTCGGGCACCGGCAGCGGGGACGCGCCGCCGCTCTGGCCGACCTTCCGGAAGCAGCCGTCGGCCGAACCGCAGGCCGGCAGACCGAAGGTGGAGCGGTACGCGGCGAGGTCCGCCTCGGCGTTCGGGTCGTCGTAGGCGTCCACGACCGCCACCGTCGCGCCGGCGCCTCCGGTGGCGGGCAGGGCGTAGGCGCTGAGCAGATCGGCCGGGCCCCAGCCGGAGGGGGCGGCCGCCGCATCGGTCGAACCGCTGGATTTCGCCAGGGTGTCGGCGCCGGAGGTGACCCGCACGGCCTGACAGGCCATCATGCCGGGCTTCGTACTGACCGCGCAGGACCGCGCGGTGGTCAGGCGGTGCGCGGCGGACCGCGCGCCCGCGTCCGGAGCGAGGGCCAGGCCGGAAAGGGCCAGGGCGGCCACCGCGGTGAGGGTGAGAGCGGTACGGCGGGCGGCGGGGGCGGAACTCGGGGAACTCGGGGCGGGGCTGGGGGTGGGGGTGGGGCTGGGGGTGGAGCCGAGAGTGAACGGCAAAGCGACTGCCTCCTGTTTTGTGGGGGGAGTGGAGGTCGCGGGAGCGATGTGACGGTGGTGTGTGGGACCCGTGTTGCTCCTGCTGTCTGAAGTGATTGGAGGGGCGCGGGTGAACGTATGCTGATGGGCACACGACAACAAGAAGGGATGCCGGAATCTTTGCCTCCGCTTTGCCTTCGGGCCCCGGCGGCCGCGCGGCGCGGCCGACCGGCGATAGTGGAGGGGTGACCGACGTCCCCCCGCCCCGCGCGGCAACCGAACACCCCGCACCCGCGCCCGGCGCCGACCGCCGCCGGACCGCGATGCGGGCGCTCGCGCTCGCCCTGCCGCTGGGCGCCCTGGGCTCGGCGCTCGTGCTGTTCGCCGCCGGCAAGCCCTGGTCGCACGGCACCGCGTCCTCGGCCGGCCGCGAACTCACCGTGCACGCCACCGGCAGCCAGACCACCGCGCTGCCCGGAGCCCTCGCCCTGGTCGGACTGGCCGCGCTGGTCGCGGTCTTCGCGGTACGCCGGGTGGGCCGCTACGCGGTCTCCGGCCTGCTCACACTCAGCGGTATCGGTGTGGTGGCGGTCGTCCTCGCCCGCCGCGGCGACCACGCGGCCGTCAACACCGCGGCGGCCGGCGCCACCGGCCTCACCCGCGCCACCGCCACGCACGTCACCACCACGTCCTGGCCGCTGGTCGGGGTGGCCGGCGGCCTGCTGCTGCTGATCGCGGGCCTGCTCGCGCTGCGCCACGGTCCCCGCTGGCCCGCCATGTCCAGCCGCTACGACCGGGCCGACGGCAAGCGGCCGGTGCCCCGCCGGGCCGCCGCCGCGCCGCTGGACCCCGACCGCGCCGAGGACCTGTGGAAGGCGCTCGACCGCGGCGAGGACCCCACGGCTACGGCGCCGCGCTGAGGCCCGCGCCGACCGCGCGCGCCGCCCCTCCGACCGGTCCCGCCCGTCCCCGGCGGACCACCCCCCGTGCGCGATGCGCCGGGCACACGCGCAACAATGGAAGACGGAGTGGGTGGCGAAGGAAGCCCCCTACCGAGAGCACCAGGGAGTACTCATGGCGGCCACGCACGACCACGGACACACACCCGCCGCCTGGACCGGCGTGATCATCTCCTTCATCGGGTTCTGCGTCGGCGGCGGATTCGTGGTCGCCGCCGAGCCGGCCGGTTTCTGGGCGTCCATCGGCCTGATCCTGCTCGGCCCCATCGTGGGCGGCGTGATGAAGCTGATGGGGCTGGGCGCGAAGGAGCCGGGCTACGTCGAGAGCGCCCGCGCGGAGGCCACCAAGGCCGAGCAGGAAGAGCCCCGCAGCCCCGCGAACGCCTGACCGGCATGGTGACCTGAGAACGCGGCGATCGGGCGCCGGACACACCGAGCACCAAGGGCGCAGCCGCCGGACCCCACCGTCCGCGCGCTGCGCCTTCGTGCGTCCGGCGGCAGAATCGACGGCGTGACCCCGCCGCCGCGCACCCCGCCGTTCCGCAGGGCCGGACCCGAGGCGCGGCCCGCGGACCGGCTCGTCCCGGCCGCGGGGCCCGTACCGCCGGGAGCCCCGGCCGTGTCCGGCGGCCTGCGCGCCGCGCTGCGCCGCACCGCCGTACCGGTCGCCGTACTCGGCGGGGTGGTCGGCGCCTTCTGCTACGTCGCCGCGGTCGACCCCGACAGCCCCGGTCACTATCCGCTCTGCCCGCTGCGCTATTACACCGGCCTGTCCTGCCCCGGCTGCGGCGGTCTGCGCGGCGCCCACGCCCTCGCGCACGGACAGCTGCGCACCGCGCTGGGCTGCAACGCGCTCGCCGTGGCCGGATACCTGGTCTTCGCGGTCCTCTGGGCCGGCTGGTTCACCCGGGCGGCCCGGGGCCGGACCTTCGCTCCCGCGCTGCGGCCGGCCTGGCGGAATCTGGCGATCGCCCTGGTGATCGCCTTCACCGTTGTCCGGAATCTGCCCTTCGGTGCGGCGCTCGCGCCCTGACCCCCGGGGCCGGTCCGGCCGGCTCGGACGCACGTTCGTCCAGGTGGGGGGCCATCGAATCACCGGATGCGGGTAGTCCGGCCGCTGCCGGATACCATCGGGGGTGCCGGCGGCTCCCGCCGCTGGCTTGATCATTTCGCTGCTCGACCCGGCCGAAAGGGGAGTTCTCGCGTGAGTGTGCTCGACGAGATCATCGACGGAGTCCGAGCCGACCTCGCCGAGCGACAGGCCCGGGTGACCCTCGACGACCTCAAGCGGCGGGCCGCCCGCGCACGGGACGCCAAGGACGGGGTGGCGGCGCTGCGGGGGGAGGGCGTCACCGTGATCTGCGAGGTCAAGCGGTCCAGCCCGTCCAAGGGCGCGCTCGCCGCGATCGCCGATCCGGCCGGTCTGGCCGCCGACTACGAGGCGGGCGGCGCGGCCGCGATCAGCGTCCTCACCGAGCAGCGACGCTTCGGCGGATCGCTCGCCGACCTCGAAGCGGTCCGTGCCAGGGTGGACGTCCCGGTGCTCCGCAAGGACTTCATCGTCACCGCCTACCAGCTCTGGGAGGCCCGCGCCTACGGCGCCGACCTCGCCCTGCTGATCGTCTCGGCGCTGGACCAGCCCGCACTCGTCTCCCTGATCGAGCGCGCGGAGTCCATCGGGCTCACCCCGCTGGTCGAGGTCCACGACGAGGAGGAAGTCGCCCGCGCGGTGGACGCCGGCGCCCGCGTGATCGGCGTCAACGCGCGCAATCTCAAGACCCTCGAAGTCGACCGCGGCACCTTCGCGCGGGTCGCCCCCCGCATCCCGGACCGCATCGTCAAGGTCGCCGAGTCCGGCGTCCGCGGCCCCCATGATCTGATCGCCTACGCCCACGACGGCGCCGACGCGGTCCTGGTCGGCGAGTCCCTGGTCACCGGCAAGGACCCCCGCACGGCGGTGGCGGACCTGGTGGCGGCGGGGGCGCATCCCGCACTGCGAAACGGGCGGGACTGAGGGTTCCCCCGGGTGCCTTTTGATGGGTGCCGTTTCGTGGGCACCGTCCGAGGGGGCACCGCCCTTTCCCCCTTTTTGCCGCCCTCTCGCCGCCGGGCGCTCAAAGTCCGGTGTGGGGGCACCTCCCAGCGTTAGCCGGGGGAGGTCGATCGTGCTCGATCCTTCTCCCCCAGACTCCGTCCGGGGGGACCCCCACTCAGGACATCCGCGCGTTCTCTCCCCCAGCTAACGCTGGGAGGTGCCCCCATTTCGACACCGGCGCGCCCTTCGGCCCGCTGGCTACCGGCGAGCCGTCGGGCGTCAGGTGGGCCCAGCGGCGCACCGCCTGGGTCACCGGGCGCCGTGCGGTGCCCATCAGGGGCGCGGGGAACTGCGCGACAAGCCGACCTGGCCGGGAAGGTCCGGAGACGGCCGGAGTGGGCAGGGCAGCCGGGTCCGGGCACCGCCCGGAGCACCCGGCCACCGCTGGCGGACGGTCCGGAGACGGCCGGGCCTCGGCGCCGCCTGCGGCACCCGCTAGACTCCCACCCGTGCCCATCGCCTCCCGTCTCGCTCCCGGTTGCCGCCCCCGCGGCTGCCGTGCGCCGGCCAGGCGGGTGCTCGGGCGGCGGGTGCGGTACGTGATCGGGGGAGAGCCCGGTCAGGTGAACGGCAGGCGATGGCGTCGCGGCTGATCCGCGTACAGCGTTGGCCGGCGGCGGCGTAGAGGCGACCGTCCGGCGGCTCCAGCATCTCCTCAGCCACTGACCCACCTGCCAGGGGACACCCATGTCAGAAAAAAACGAGTTCTTCTTTCCCGACCCCGAAGGCGTCGTGCCGACCCCCGAGGGGTATTTCGGGGCCTTCGGCGGCAAATTCATCCCGGAGGCGCTGGTCGCCGCCGTGGACGAGGTCGCCGTCGAGTACGAGAAGGCCAAGGCCGACCCCGCCTTCGCCGCCGAGCTGAACGACCTGATGGTCAACTACGCCGGCCGCCCCAGCGCCCTCACCGAAGTGCCGCGGTTCGCCGAGCAGGCCGGCGGCGCCCGGGTCTTCCTCAAGCGGGAGGACCTCAACCACACCGGCTCGCACAAGATCAACAATGTGCTCGGCCAGACCCTGCTCACCCGGCGGATGGGCAAGACCCGGGTGATCGCCGAGACCGGCGCCGGCCAGCACGGCGTGGCCACCGCCACCGCCTGCGCCCTGTTCGGCCTGGACTGCACCATCTACATGGGCGAGGTCGACACCGAGCGGCAGGCCCTCAATGTCGCCCGGATGCGGATGCTGGGCGCCGAGGTCGTCGCGGTGAAGTCCGGCAGCCGCACCCTCAAGGACGCCATCAACGAGGCCTTCCGCGACTGGGTGGCCAATGTCGACCGCACCCATTACCTGTTCGGCACGGTGGCCGGCCCGCACCCCTTCCCCGCGCTGGTCCGCGACTTCCACCGGGTGATCGGGGTCGAGGCCCGCCGCCAGCTGCTGGAGCGGGCCGGGCGGCTGCCCGACGCCGCGGTGGCCTGTGTCGGCGGCGGCTCCAACGCCATGGGCCTGTTCCACGCCTTCCTGCCCGACGCCGGGGTGCGGCTGATCGGCTGCGAACCGGCCGGGCACGGCATCGGGACCGGCGAGCACGCCGCGACCCTCACCGAGGGCGAGCCCGGCATCCTGCACGGCTCCCGCTCGTACGTGCTCCAGGACGACGAGGGCCAGATCACCGAGCCGTACTCGATCTCGGCCGGCCTGGACTACCCGGGCGTCGGCCCCGAGCACGCCTATCTGAAGGACTCCGGCCGCGCCGAGTACCGCTCGGTCACCGACGACGAGGCGATGCGGGCCCTGCGCCTGCTGTCCCGTACCGAAGGCATCATCCCCGCCATCGAGAGCGCCCACGCCCTGGCCGGCGCGCTGGAGATCGGCCGCGAGCTGGGCCCCGACGGCCTGGTCCTGGTCAATCTCTCCGGGCGCGGCGACAAGGACATGGACACCGCGGCCCGTTACTTCGGGCTGTACGAGCCGACGGCCGACGTCGACGAGGAGCACGAGGTGGCGGCGAAGTGAGCACCCAGACAGCGGCCGGACGGATCACCCTGCTCGAAGAGACCCTCGCGGGCGCCAAGGCCGAGGGCCGCGCCGCGCTCATCGCCTATCTGCCGGCCGGGTTCCCGACCGTGGACGGTGGTATCGAAGCGGTGAAGGCCGTCTTCGAGGGCGGCGCCGACGTCGTCGAGGTCGGCCTGCCGCACAGCGACCCGGTGCTGGACGGGCCGGTCATCCAGACCGCCGACGACATCGCGCTGAAGAACGGCGTGCGCATCGCCGACGTCCTGCGGACCGTACGGGAGGCGCACGCCGCCTCCGGCAAGCCGGTGCTGGTGATGACCTACTGGAACCCGGTGGACCGCTACGGCGCCGAGCGGTTCGCCGCGGAGCTGGCCGAGGCCGGCGGCGCGGGCTGCATCCTGCCCGACCTGCCGGTGGAGGAGTCCGAGGTATGGCGGAAGGCGGCCCAACTGCACGGTCTGGCCACCGTCTTCGTCGTCGCGCCCTCCAGCCGTGACGAGCGGCTGGCCAAGATCACCGCGGCCGGCACCGGCTTCGTCTACGCCGCCTCGCTGATGGGTGTCACCGGCACCCGGGCCAGTGTCGGCGCCCAGGCCGCCGACCTGGTGCGCCGGACGAGGGCCGGCACCGAGCTGCCGGTCTGCGTGGGCCTGGGCGTGTCCGACGCGGCCCAGGCCGCCGAGGTGGCCGGCTTCGCCGACGGTGTGATCGTCGGCTCGGCGTTCGTCAAGCGGCTGCTGGACCACGCGGACGACCCGGCCGGCGGACTCGACGCGGTGCGGGCGCTGGCCGCCGAACTCGCCGAGGGCGTCCGCAAGCGCGGCTGACAGCCGCGGACGGCCGCTGAGGGGGCCGCCGCATCACTCCGAGGACGGATTCTTTTCACCCCGGAGGGCGAAAAACGGTGTGGGGAGACGCTGAGCGTCTCCCCACACCGTTGCCAGGGGCGTGAGCGACAAGAACCGTGACGGAAAACGCAGCGCCCGCGAGGCGCTCCAGGAACAGCGGGCGAAGGAGCAGAACAAGACCAAACGCAAGCGGACCGGGATCGTGGCGGGCGCCGTCCTCGGGGTCCTGGTCGTCGGCGCCCTGATCGGCGTGGTCGTCTCGGACAACGACAGCGGTGGCGGCGGCAGCGACTCGGCGGGCGAGGTGAGCGCCCCCAAGGGCGCGATCGGCAACGACAAGCTGGTGATCCCGGTCGGCGCCTCCGACGCCCCCTCGGCGCTGACGATCTACGAGGACTTCCGCTGCCCCGCCTGCGACTCCTTCGAGAAGACCTTCACGCCGACCATCCAGGGACTGGAGAACAGCGGGCAGCTGCGCACCGAATACCACCTGGTGACGCTGATCGACGGCAATCTCGGCGGTTCCGGCTCGCTGACCGCCGCGAACGCGGCCGGCTGCGCCCAGGACGCCGGCGACTTCCGCGCCTACCACGACGTGCTCTACGCCAACCAGCCCGAGGAGCAGAAGGACACCTTCGCCGACAAGAACACCCTGCTCCGGCTGGCCGGCCAGGTGAAGGGCCTGAAGACACCCTCCTTCACCGCCTGTGTGAACAACGGCACACACAACAGCTGGGTGAAGAAGTCCGACGACGCCTTCAACTCCTCCGGCTTCACCTCCACCCCCACCGTGCTGCTCAACGGCAAGAACATCTTCGGCAGCCAGAGCGCCCCGCTCACCCCCGCCTCGCTCCAGCAGATGGTCGCGCGGGCGAACAAGGGCAAACAGCCGGGGAAGGTCAGCCCGACCCCTTCCTGAACCCCTCCTGACCGCCGCCTGACCGTCTCCGGCCCCCTCCCGGACCGGGCCGGAGCAGTGGAGAGGAACGGGGGAAGTTATCCAGCCGTAGCCGGGCGGGTTGCCCTACCACCCGTCCGGCAAGGTAGCGTCGGTCATTGCCATGAACCTCGCATTCATCCCCAGCCCTTCGCAGGGAGTCGTCCACCTCGGACCGCTTCCGCTGCGCGGCTACGCGTTCTGCATCATCATCGGCGTGTTCGTAGCCGTATGGCTCGGCAGCAAGCGCTGGCTCGCCCGCGGCGGCAAGGCCGGCACGGTCGCCGACATCGCCGTGTGGGCGGTGCCCTTCGGTCTGGTCGGCGGGCGTCTTTACCACGTCATCACCGACTACGAGCTGTACTTCAGCAGCGGCAAGGACTGGGTCGACGCCTTCAAGGTCTGGCAGGGCGGCCTCGGCATCTGGGGGGCCATCGCGCTCGGCGCGCTGGGCGCCTGGATCGGCTGCCGGCGCCGGGGCATCGCCCTGCCCGCCTACGCGGACGCCATCGCGCCGGGCATCGCCCTGGCGCAGGCGATCGGCCGCTGGGGCAACTGGTTCAACCAGGAGCTCTACGGGCGGGCCACGACACTGCCGTGGGGCCTGAAGATCGACCCGGCGCACCGGCCGGAGGGGACCCCGGGCCTGGCGACGTACCAGCCGACCTTCCTCTACGAGTCGCTGTGGTGCGTCGGGGTGGCCCTGCTGGTCATCTGGGCCGACCGCCGCTTCCGGCTGGGCCACGGGCGGGCGTTCGCGCTGTACGTCGCCTCGTACACGGTGGGCCGGTTCTGGATCGAGTATCTGCGGGTGGACGACGCCCACCACATCCTCGGCCTGCGGCTCAACGACTGGACGGCGATCGTCGTCTTCACCGGCGCCGTCGTCTACTTCGTGCTCTCCGCCCGCCGCCACCCGGGCCTGGAGGAAGTCGTCGAGCCCGACATCGCCGCCCTGCCGGTCACCGCGGCGAGCGGTGAGCCCGGCGCGGGCGACGAAGCCCCCGAAGCCACCGAAGCAGGAGACACCGGGGACGCAGCCGAGCAGGCCGCGGACTCGGCGGCCACCCCCGCGGACGCGCCCGATCCCGCCCGGCCGGATCCGGAGCCGGCCGGAGAGCCCGCCACGCCGGCCGGCGCCGAGTCGGCTGACCAGCACGAAAGCGCGTCCAAGAGCCTCTGACGGCCCGCCGCCAACGCCGCCGCGCACCCGCCGGAGCATCCGAGAACGCCCCTCATCGAGGGGCGTTCTCGCAGGTCAGGGCAGCCTTTCCTTGCTGGCGGCCGACCGGAATCGTGCGTACGGTCGAACTGATGGGCGGCAGTGGGCTGCCCCTGGGAAGGGGTGGACCGGATGACCGCAGCCGTTGAAGCGACCGTCGAGCAGACCCCCGGAACCGGGCCCGCGGCCCCTTACCACGTCCCCCACCACTCCCACCGCGATGTCAGCGGCGGCTGGCTGCGCCCCGCCGTGTTCGGCGCGATGGACGGGCTGGTCTCCAACCTCGCGCTGATGACCGGTGTGGCCGGCGGCGACGTCTCCAGCCGGACCGTGGTGGTGACGGGGCTGGCCGGTCTGGCGGCCGGCGCCTTCTCGATGGCGGCCGGCGAGTACACCTCGGTGGCCTCGCAGCGCGAGCTGGTCGAGGCCGAGCTGGACGTGGAGCGGATCGAACTGCGCCGGCACCCCGAGGAGGAGCTGCGCGAACTGGCCGAGCTGTACGTGTCGCGCGGGGTGGAGCCGGCGCTGGCCCACGAGGTGGCCCGGCAGCTGTCGGCCGATCCGGAGCGGGCGCTGGAGATCCACGCCCGTGAGGAACTGGGCGTCGACCCCACCGACCTGCCCTCGCCGCTGATAGCCGCGGCCTCCTCCTTCGTGGCGTTCGCACTGGGCGCGCTGCTGCCGGTGCTGCCGTATCTGCTGGGCGGCCAGGCGCTGTGGCCGGCCGTGCTGCTCGCGCTGGCCGGGCTCTTCGGCTGCGGCGCCGCGGTGGCCCGGGTGACCGCGCGCTCCTGGTGGTACAGCGGACTGCGGCAGCTGGCCCTGGGCGGCGCGGCCGGCGGGATTACCTTCGCCCTCGGCACGGTTATCGGTACGGCGGTCGGCTAGACCGCCGCCCGTCCTGTCCCGCCCACCCCGCTCCTGTGACGCCGCGTCGCGGCGGTGCGAAGCTCGTGTTTCCCGCTCGTTTCGGATACGCCCACACGGGGCATCAATGCGTAACGCGCCGGCAGAGCCGCCAGGCTGCGTGACAGGAACGGACGCGACCGACGATCGTGCTTGCGTGCTGGCCTGAACTGATCGCTCCACCCTCCGGTATGTCCACATACTGGAAGCAGTTATCCGCTTCTCGAACATCCGGTCATCATGTAACCTGCACGAAATCGCAGAGGGCCAACGTCGTCCCTGTTGCTCACGCCTGGGAACAGGCGATGCATATCAGCCAAAGACGACGACGGGAGAGCCATGCGTTCGCGTTCCGCGTTCATGGACGGGCGCCCCGCCCCGCAGGGGATGTACGACCCCCGCAACGAGCACGACGCCTGTGGTGTCGGTTTCGTGGCCACCCTCACCGGTGAGGCGAGCCACGGGCTCGTCGACCAGGCGCTCACCGTCCTGCGCAACCTGGAGCACCGGGGTGCCACCGGCGCCGAGCCCGACTCGGGCGACGGCGCGGGCATCCTGCTCCAGGTCCCGGACGCCTTCCTGCGCGCCACCGCCGGATTCGACCTGCCGGCCGCCGGGCACTACGCCGTCGGTCTCGCCTTCCTGCCCCCGGAGCACGACGACCGCACCAAGGCCGTCGACGCCATCGAGCGCATCGCCGCCGAGGAGAGCCTGTCCGTCCTCGGCTGGCGCGAGGTCCCGACCGACCCCGACCTGCTCGGTACCACCTCCCGTTCCACCATGCCCTATTTCGCGCAGCTCTTCCTGGCCGACCCGTCCGGGCAGCGCTCCGGCATCGAGCTGGACCGACTCGCCTTCGTGCTGCGCAAGCGCGCCGAGCGCGAGGCCGACGTGTACTTCCCGTCGCTGTCCGCGCGGACGATCATCTACAAGGGCATGCTGACCACCGGCCAGCTGGAGCCGTTCTTCCCCGACCTGTCCGACGAGCGGTTCGCCACCGCCATCGCGCTGGTCCACTCCCGCTTCTCCACCAACACCTTCCCGAGCTGGCCGCTCGCCCATCCGTACCGCTTCGTCGCGCACAACGGCGAGATCAACACGGTGAAGGGCAACCGCAACTGGATGCGGGCCCGCGAGTCGCAGCTGGCCAGCGACCTGTTCAGCGCCGCCGGCAGCCGCTTCGGGTCCGACGACCTGGAGCGGATCTTCCCGATCTGCACCCCCGGCGCCTCCGACACCGCGTCCTTCGACGAGGTGCTGGAGCTGCTGCACCTCGGCGGACGCTCGCTGCCGCACAGCGTGCTGATGATGATCCCGGAGGCCTGGGAGAACCACGAGTCGATGGACCCGGCCCGCCGGGCCTTCTACCGCTACCACTCCACCCTGATGGAGCCCTGGGACGGCCCGGCCTGCGTCACCTTCTCCGACGGCTCCGTGGTCGGTGCGGTCCTGGACCGCAACGGCCTGCGCCCGGGGCGCTACTGGGTCACCGACGACGGCCTGGTGGTGCTCGCCTCCGAGTCCGGCGTGCTCGACATCGCCCCGGAGAAGATCGTCCGCAAGGGCCGCCTGCAGCCCGGCCGGATGTTCCTGGTCGACACCGTCTCGCACCGCATCGTCGAGGACGACGAGATCAAGGCCGGCATCGCCGCCGAGCACCCGTACAGCGACTGGCTGGAAGCCGGTCTGATCGACCTGGCCGACCTGCCCGAGCGCGAGCACATCGTGCACACCCACGCCTCGGTCACCCGCCGCCAGCAGACCTTCGGCTACACCGAGGAAGAACTGCGCGTGCTGCTGGCGCCGATGGCCCGGGCCGGCGCCGAACCGATCGGCTCCATGGGCACCGACTCGCCGATCGCCGCCCTGTCCGCGCGGCCCCGGCTGCTCTTCGACTACTTCACCCAGCTGTTCGCGCAGGTCACCAACCCGCCGCTGGACGCCATCCGCGAGGAACTCGTCACCTCGCTGGTGTCCACCATCGGCCCGTCCTGCAATCTGCTGGAGCCCAGCCCCGCCTCCTGTCGCAACATCACGCTGCCGTTCCCGGTGATCGACAACGACGAGCTGGCCAAGCTCATCCACGTCAACGCCGACGGCGACATGCCCGGCATGAAGGCCGCCACCCTGTCCGGCCTGTACCGCGTCACCGGCGGCGGCGACGCGCTGGCGGCCCGGCTCGCCGAGATCTGCGCCGAGACCGACGCCGCCATAGAGGACGGCGCCCGCCTGATCGTGCTGTCCGACCGGCACTCCGACGCCGAGCACGCCCCGATCCCGTCGCTGCTGCTCACCTCCACGGTCCACCACCACCTGATCCGCACCAAGCAGCGCACCCAGGTCGGCCTGCTCATCGAGGCCGGCGACGTACGCGAGGTGCACCATGTGGCACTGCTGATCGGCTACGGCGCCGCGGCCGTCAACCCCTACCTCGCCATGGAGTCCGTCGAGGACCTGGTGCGGGCCGGCACCTTCCTGCCGGCCGGCGACCCCGAGCACGCGATCCGCAACCTGATCAAGGCCCTCGGCAAGGGCGTGCTGAAGGTGATGTCCAAGATGGGCATCTCCACCGTCGCCTCCTACCGCGGCGCGCAGGTCTTCGAGGCCGTCGGCCTGGACACCGACTTCGTGGACACCTACTTCCACGGCACCGACAGCAAGATCGGCGGCGCCGGCATCGGCGTCATCGCCGAGGAGGTCGCCGCCCGGCACGCCAAGGCGTATCCGGTCTCCGGCATCGCCGCCGCGCACCGCAGGCTGGAGATCGGCGGCGAGTACCAGTGGCGCCGCGAGGGCGAACCGCACCTGTTCGACCCGGACACCGTCTTCCGGCTCCAGCACGCCACCCGCACCCGGCGCTACGACATCTTCAAGCAGTACACCTCGCGGGTGAACGAGCAGTCCGAGCGGCTGATGACGCTGCGCGGCCTGTTCGGCCTCAAGGCCGACCGCCCGCCGGTCCCGCTGGACGAGGTCGAGCCGGTCGCCGAGATCGTCAAGCGCTTCTCCACCGGCGCCATGTCCTACGGCTCGATCTCCCGCGAGGCGCACGAGACGCTGGCCATCGCGATGAACCAGCTCGGCGGCAAGTCCAACACCGGTGAGGGCGGCGAGGACCCGGACCGGCTCTACGACCCCGCCCGGCGCAGCGCCATCAAGCAGGTCGCCTCCGGCCGGTTCGGCGTCACCAGCGAGTACCTGGTCAACGCCGACGACATCCAGATCAAGATGGCCCAGGGCGCCAAGCCCGGCGAGGGCGGCCAGCTGCCCGGTCACAAGGTCTACCCGTGGATCGCCGGCACCCGGCACTCCACGGCCGGCGTCGGCCTGATCTCCCCGCCGCCGCACCACGACATCTACTCCATCGAGGACCTCGCCCAGCTCATCCACGACCTGAAGAACGCCAACCCCAAGGCGCGTGTCCACGTCAAGCTGGTCTCCGAGGTCGGCGTCGGCACCGTCGCCGCCGGGGTGTCCAAGGCGCACGCCGACGTGGTGCTGATCTCCGGGCACGACGGCGGCACCGGCGCCTCCCCGCTGACCTCGCTCAAGCACGCCGGCGGACCCTGGGAGCTGGGCCTGGCCGAGACCCAGCAGACGCTGCTGCTCAACGGACTGCGGGACCGTATCGTCGTGCAGACCGACGGCCAGCTGAAGACCGGCCGCGACGTCGTGATCGCCACCCTGCTCGGCGCCGAGGAGTTCGGCTTCGCCACCGCGCCGCTGGTGGTCTCCGGCTGCATCATGATGCGCGTCTGCCACCTGGACACCTGCCCGGTCGGCGTCGCCACCCAGAACCCGGTGCTGCGCGAGCGGTTCAGCGGCAAGCCCGAGTTCGTGGTGAACTTCTTCGAGTTCATCGCCGAGGAGGTCCGGGAGATCCTCGCCGAGCTGGGCTTCCGCACCCTGGAGGAGGCCGTCGGCCACGCCGAGCTGATCGACGCCGGCCGCGCGGTCGACCACTGGAAGGCACAGGGCCTGGACCTGGCCCCGCTGCTGTACGTGCCGGAGCTGCCCGAGGGCGCCGTGCTGCACCACAGCACCGGCCAGGACCACGGTCTGGCCCGCGCGCTGGACAACGAGCTGATCCGGCTGGCCGCCGAGGCGCTGGAGTCCGGCGCCCCGGTCCGCGCCCAGCTGCCGATCCGCAATGTCAACCGCACGGTCGGCACCATGCTCGGCCACGAGGTGACCAAGAAGTACGGCGGCGCCGGCCTGCCCGAGGGCACCATCGACATCACCTTCACCGGCTCGGCCGGCCAGTCCTTCGGCGCCTTCCTGCCCAGCGGTGTCACGCTGCGGCTCGAAGGCGACGCCAACGACTACGTCGGCAAGGGGCTGTCCGGCGGCCGGGTGATCGTCCGGCCCGACCGCGGCGCCGACCACCTCGCCGAGGAGTCCACCATCGCCGGCAACACCATCGCCTACGGCGCCACCGGCGGCGAGCTGTTCCTGCGCGGCCGGACCGGCGAGCGGTTCTGCGTCCGCAACTCCGGCGCCACCGTGGTGGCCGAAGGCGTCGGCGACCACGGCTGCGAGTACATGACCGGCGGCCGGGCCGTGGTGCTCGGCTCCACCGGGCGGAACTTCGCGGCCGGCATGTCCGGCGGCATCGCCTACGTCCTCGACCTGGACCCGGCGGCCGTCAACCCGGGCATGGTCGCCGTCGAGGCGCTCGACGCCGACGACATCACGTGGCTGCACGACGTCGTGCGCCGCCACCGCGAGGAGACCGCCTCCACCGTCGCCGAGCGGCTGCTCGCCGACTGGGGCGGCGCCCTCACCCGCTTCGGCAAGGTCATGCCGAGGGACTACAAAGCAGTGCTCGCCGCCAAGAACGCCGCCGAGCAGGCCGGACTGTCCGAGTCCGAGACCACCGCGAAGATGATGGAGGCGGCAAATGGCTGACCCCAAAGGCTTCCTCAGCACGCCACGGGTCGCAGCGCCGACCCGGTCCGTCGAGGAACGCCGGCAGGACTGGAACGAGGTCTACGTTCCCGGTGGGCTGCTGCCGATCATCAGCGAGCAGGCCGGCCGCTGCATGGACTGCGGCATCCCCTTCTGCCACAACGGCTGCCCGCTGGGCAATCTGATCCCCGAGTGGAACGACTACGCCTACCGCGGGGACTGGACCGCCGCCAGCGAGCGGCTGCACGCCACCAACAACTTCCCTGAGTTCACCGGGCGGCTGTGCCCGGCGCCCTGCGAGTCCGCGTGCGTGCTCGGCATCAACCAGCCCGCGGTCACCATCAAGAACGTCGAAGTCACCATCATCGACAAGGCCTGGGACAACGGGGACGTCACCCCGCAGCCCCCGGAGCGGCTGTCCGGCAAGACCGTCGCCGTGATCGGCTCGGGCCCGGCCGGCCTGGCCGCCGCCCAGCAGCTCACCCGGGCCGGCCACACCGTCGCGGTCTACGAGCGGGCCGACCGGATCGGCGGACTGCTGCGCTACGGCATCCCCGAGTTCAAGATGGAGAAGCGGCACATCAACCGCCGCATCGAGCAGATGCGCGCCGAGGGCACCAAATTCCGCACCGGTGTGCAGATCGGCACCGACCTGGACGCCGCCAAGCTCGCCAAGCGCTACGACGCGGTGGTCATCGCGGCCGGCGCCACCCAGTGGCGGGACCTGCCGGTCGAGGGCCGCGAACTGGTTGGCGTCCACCAGGCGATGGAGTACCTGCCGCTGTCCAACAAGGTGCAGGAGGGCGACTTCGTCGCGCCGCCGATCACCGCCGAGGGCAAGCACGTCGTCGTCATCGGCGGCGGCGACACCGGCGCGGACTGCGTCGGCACCGCCCACCGCCAGGGCGCGCTGTCCGTCACCCAGCTGGAGATCATGCCCCGGCCGTCCGACGACCGCCCGGCGCACCAGCCGTGGCCGACGATGCCGATGGTCTACAAGGTCACCTCCGCGCACGAGGAGGGCGGCGAGCGGGTCTACGCCGTCAACACCGTGCGGTTCACCGGCGACGAGCAGGGCCGGGTCCGTGAACTCCACCTGGTCGAGGTCGCCTTCGAGGGCGGCACCTTCGTCCCGCAGGAGGGCACCGAGCGGATCATCCCGGCCGACCTGGTCACCCTGGCGATGGGCTTCACCGGCACCGATCAGGGCAACGGCATGATCGAGCAGCTCGGTCTCCAGCTCGACGCCCGCGGCAACATCGCGCGTGACGGCGCCTACGCGACCAATGTCGAGGGTGTCTTCGTGGCCGGCGACGCCGGCCGCGGCCAGTCCCTGATCGTCTGGGCGATAGCCGAAGGCCGCTCGGCGGCCAAGGAGGTGGACACCTACCTCATGGGCCTGCCGTCCGCCCTGCACGCCCCGATCCGACCGACCGACCGCCCCCTCACCGTCTGAGGGCCCCACCTGTCCCACCGTCCCGCCCGACGACGTGCGGTACACAGCACCACCCACAGCGCCCGCCCCTCCCCGACCACGGAGGCGGGCGCTGTTCCCTTTCCCCGGAAGGCGGACGCCCGCGGTCACGGCCCCGCCCACCGGCTCATGTGTCGACCTCCAGCGTGGTGAGACACAGCCCGCACCGCGCCCGCACCCTCCCCCTGCACGGCACCCTGATCCGCTGCTGGCACGTAGGGCAGGGAAAGGACACCCGCAGCCCCGAGGGCGACCCCTCGAACGCGTAATCACCGCCGGGCGGGGGAGCCGCCCCCGGGCTCGTGGCCGCCCGGCGGTCCTTGGCGTACCGCCGCCGCGCCGCCCACCCCGCCGCCGCCAGCGGCGGCCGCCGCAGATCCGCCCGGGCCCGCGCCAGCCCCACCCGGTACGCCTCGCGCGCCTGCGGACTGCGGAACCACGGCTCGATGTCGTCACCGAAGGCCAGCGCCCGCTTGGCCAGCACATAGCCGAATTCCTCGGGCGTGAGATAGCCCAGCTTGTACGCCGACATCACCAGCCGCTCGCCGCGGATCGCGGCCTCCTCGCGGTAGGCGTCCAGCAGCAGCCAGCCCGCGCCGAGATACGCCGTCGCGGTGTCGGTGAGGATCTCGTTGTCCCGGGTGCCGGGGAACTCCAGCCCCAGCCGGTGCAGATGGACATGCATCACCTCGTGCGCCAGCGCCGCGCCCACATCACGCCGGTCGGTACGGAAGCGCGCGTGCAGTTCGACGAAGTACTCGGGGCCCGCCGCCAGTTCCACATGGCCCGCGTGCACCATGTCCCGGAAGCCGATCACCATCCGGGCGTCCGGCAGCCGGAAGTGCCGCACCATCACCCGCGCGACCCGCTGGGCGCCCAGATAGAGATCCTCGTCGTCGGGGAAGTCCACCAGCTCCGGACGCACGCTCGCCGCGAACCGCGCCACGCCGTCCGCGGACAGCCGCCGGTACAGCGCGGTCAGCGCCGCCCGTATCGTCGCCAGATGCGGAAAGCCGTGCACGATCGGACCGCTCGCGGCGGTCGGCGTACCGGGCTCGGCCGGCTCGGCCATCGGCACCTCCCCGTGGTCATCGAGCCTACGCGCCGCACCGGGCCGCTGTCCCGGCCCCGGGCCCGCGGCAGCCCGCGCCGGGCCCGACCCAGGCCGGCCGCCGGGCTCAGCTCGGGGCGGAAAGCGGTATCCCCGGACCGGTGACGTGCGGCAACATGATTCGCATGCCTGCTCTCACCCGCGCCGAGGCGGAGACCCGCGCCCACGATCTGACCGTCCAGCACTACGCGATCGACCTCGACCTCACCCGGGGAGAGGAGGTCTTCGGCTCGACCACCACGATCCGCTTCACCGCGCTGCGCGGCTGTGACACCTTCGCCGAGCTGAAGCCCGCCGCCCTCCACCGGGTGACCCTGGACGGCGCGGAGCTGGCCCCGGCGTCGCTGGAGGACAACCGGCTGCCGCTGACCGGGCTGGCGGCGGGCGAGCACGAGCTGCGGGTCGAGGCCGACATGCGCTACTCCCGGACCGGCGAGGGCATGCACCGCTTCACCGACCCGGCCGACGGCGAGGCGTACGTCTACACACAGCTGTTCATGGACGACGTGCAGCGGGTGGCCGCCGCCTTCGACCAGCCCGACCTCAAGGCGGTCTTCGACGTCGAGGTGACCGCGCCCGAGCCGTGGACGGTCCTCGGCAACGGCGTGGCGACCCGTACCGCCCCCGGCCGCTGGCGGCTGGCCACCACCCCGCCGCTGGCCACCTACTTCCTGGCGGTGGCCGCCGGGCCCTACCACTCGGTGCGCACCGAGCACGCCGGGCTCCCCTTCGGCCTGCACTGCCGCCGCTCGCTGGCCGAGCACCTGGACCGGGAGGCGGAGGAGCTGTTCGACCTCACCCGCCGCTGCTTCGACCACTACGGCGAGATCTTCGACGAGCCCTATCCGTTCGACTCCTACGACCAGGCGTTCGTCCCCGAGTTCAACGCCGGCGCGATGGAGAACCCGGGCCTGGTCACCTTCCGCGACGACTTCGTGCACCGCTCCGCGGTCACCCCCAGCGAGGCGCAGTTCCGCGCCGTGGTGATCGCCCATGAGATGGCCCATATGTGGTTCGGCGACCTGGTGACGCTGCGCTGGTGGGACGACATCTGGCTGAACGAGTCCTTCGCCGAGTACATGGGCTACCAGGTGGTCTCCGAGGCCACCCGCTTCACCGGCACCTGGACCGACTTCGCGGTGGCCCGCAAGTCCTGGGGCTCCGACGCCGACCAGCGCCCCAGCACCCACCCGGTGGCGCCCGAGCCCGAGGCGGTGCCCGACACCGAGTCCGCGCTCACCAACTTCGACGGCATCTCCTACGCCAAGGGCGCCTCCGCGCTGCGGCAACTCGTCGCGTGGCTGGGCCGCGAGGACTTCCTGGCCGGTATCAACGAGCACTTCGCCCGGCACCGCTTCGGCAACGCCACCCTCGCCGACTTCATCGACTCGCTGTCCGGCGTCACCGAACGCGATGTCCCCGCCTGGGCCGACGCCTGGCTGCGGACCAGCGGCATCGACATCCTCACCCCTGTGGCGTCCCCGGCCCCCGGCGGCTGGCGGCTGGAGGTCACCCACAGCGGCAGCCGCCCGCACCGCGTCGAGGCCGGGCTCTACGACCGGGTGGCCGGCGTGCCGGCCCGGCTGGTGCCGCGCGAGCGCGTCACCCTCGACATCGTGGCGACCTCGGCGGTCGGCAAACGCGATCTGGACGGTCCCCGGCCCGATGTGATCCTGCTCAACGACGGCGACCTGTCCTACACCAAGGTCCGCTTCGACGAGCACTCGTGGGAGGCCGTCACCGAGGCGCTGGCCACGCTGCCCGACCCGCTGAGCCGGGCGGTGACCTGGAAGGCGGCCCGCGACCTGGTCCGCGACGCGCGGACCGCGCCCGCCGACCACCTCGCGCTGGTCGCGCGTCATCTGCCCGCCGAGACCGACCCGTTCATCATCGAGGCCGTCCTCGGCTTCGCCCGCGACCACGTCGCCGACCGCTTCCTGGCGCCGCGGCTGCGCCAGGAAGCGCTCACCTCGCTCGCCGCCACCAGCCGCGCCCTGCTGGCCACCGGACCGCGGGACAGCCGGCTCGCCGCCACCCGCAGCCTGGTCGACGCGGCGATCACCGCCGAGGACGCGGCCGAGCTGCGCCGCTGGTACGACGCGGACGCCATCCCCGGCGGCTGCCCGGTCGACCCCGAACTGCGCTGGAAGATGCTGCTGCGGCTGACCGTGCTGGGCGCGGCCGGCCCCGCCGACATCGCCGCGCAGGAGGCCCGCGACCCCAGCGCCAAGGGCCGTGAGGGCGCGGCCCGCTGCCGGGCGGCGCTGCCCGACGCCGAGGCCAAGGAGGCCGCCTGGCAGTCGCTGTTCCACGACGACTCGCTGTCCAACTACCTCTTCGCCGCGACCGCCGAGGGCTTCTGGCACCCCGAACAGCTGGAGCTGATACGGGACTTCGTCCCCCGCTACTGGACCGACGCCGCCGCCCTCGCCGCCCGGCGCGGCCCCGCCATCGCGGAGACCGCGGGGCGGGCCGGCTTCCCGGACACCGCGGTGGACGCCGGGACGCTGGCCGCGGGCCGTACCGCCCTCGGCGACCCGACGCTCACCCCCGCGCTGCACCGCGCGCTGGCCGACCGCCTGGACGAACTGGAGCGGATCCTGCGGGTCCGGTCCGCCTTCGGCGGCTGAGCCCCCGGCCTCCCACGGCGGTGGGCCGGGCGCGCCCGGCCCGCCGGGGTCCGGGAATCCGCCGGTCGGCGGCCGGATACGTACCCATTCGGCGCAATCGTCGTTGAGCAGGGCGAGCTGGTGCCGCGGCCGGAAGGGTTGGCCGGGCGTCGCGAAGCGGTGAGCCCTTCCGGCCGCGGCACCGGCGATACGCCGAGCCATGAGGACCGTCCATGCCGATGCCCGCTCTTGCCGGAGGCCGTCAAGGGGCGGAGGAGTTGCGTCCGCTGGTGCAGCTCGTGCTCGACGCGCTCACCGAAGGGGCGCGTCGGCGCGGGGGGCCGGTGCCCCGCGGCGGGCCGGCCGCGGTCGCGGCCGGCGTCGACGAGGCGCTGGGCGAGGCGATGCCCCGGGACGGCCGAGGCGAGCGCGAGTCCCTGCACACCCTGGTCCGGATGCTCGCCGAGGGCGCGGCCGATCCCGCCGAGCCGTTCTGCGCCGCCCATCTGCACTGCCCGCCGCTGGCGGTGGCCGCCGCCGCCGACCTGGCCGCGTCCGCGCTGAATCCCTCGCTGGACTCCTGGGACCAGGCGCCGGCCGCCGGTGAGCTGGAGATCCGGGTCACCCGCGCCCTGGCCGCACTGGTCTTCCCCGACCTGCCCGCGCCCGACGCGCTGGTCACCACCGGCGGCACCGAGTCCAACCAGCTCGCGCTGCTGCTGGCCAGGGAGCGGGCGGCCGGCGGCCCCCGGGTCCAAGTGGTGTGCGGGGCCAGCGCCCACCACAGCGTGCTGCGCGCCGCCTGGCTGCTGGGACTGCCGCACCCGATGGTGGTGGACACCCCGACCGGCGTGCTCGACCCGGCGGCCGTCGCCGGCGCGCTGGACGAACTGCCGGTCCGCGCCCTGGTGGTGGCCACCGCCGGCACCACCGACACCGGCGCGATCGACCCGCTGCGCCAGATCGCCGCCGTCACCTCCCACTACGGCGCCGAGCTCCATGTGGACGCCGCCTACGGCGGCCCGCTGCTGTTCAGCCGCCGCGAGTCCGGCAAGCTCGACGGGCTCCAGTCCGCCGTGTCGGTCTCCCTCGACCTGCACAAACTCGGCTGGCAGCCGGTCGCGGCCGGGCTGCTCGCCGTCCCCGACAGCGCCGCCCTGCGCCCGCTGGAGCACCAGGCCGACTATCTGAACGCCGGCGACGACACCGACGCCGGGCTGCCCGACCTCCTCGGCCGCTCGCTGCGCACCAGCCGCCGCCCCGACGTCCTCAAGGTCGCCGTCACCCTGCGCGCCCTCGGCCGGGAGGGCATGGCCGCCCTGGTGGACGCGGTCTGCGACCGGGCCCGGGACCTCGCCGCCAAGGTCGAGCAGCACCCCGACCTGGTGCTGTACGGACAGCCGACGATCAGCACCGTGCTGTTCCGGCCCCGCGCCGCCGACGACGAGGCGGTCGCCGAACTGCGCCGCCGGCTGCTGTACGGGGGCCGGGCGGTCTTCGGCCGGGCCCGCGCCGACGGCCGGCTGTGGCTCAAGGCGACCCTGCTGAACCCGTATCTGCGCCCGGAAGACCTCGACGCGCTCCTCCAGCTCGCAACGGAAGGCATCACCGCCCGATGAACGCTCCGACGCCCCCCATGCCCGCATCGGCCCCGGAGCCCGTCCCGGACCCTCCCGCCGCGGGGACCGTCGCGCTGCCCGCGCCCGCCGCGGGCACCGGGACCGCGCCCGCCCCCCAGCCGGTCACCGCCCCGGCCACCGATCCCCTGGCCGACCCCATGACCCGGCCGGTGACCGATCCCGTGGGCGTCCCGCTGACCATCCCCGTAGCCGTCGTTCCCGCCGCGGCGCCCGAGGTGCCGCCGCAGCCGGTAGCCGCGGAGCCGGCGGCGGCGGATCCCGCCCCGGCCGCGCCCGGCGCCGAGGAGCCCTACGACCTGCTCGGCATCGGGGTCGGGCCGTTCAACCTCTCGCTGGCCGCCCTCGCCGACGGCATCCCGGGCCTCACCGCGGCCTTCTACGACCAGGGCCCGGCCTTCCACTGGCACCCCGGGCTGCTCATCGACGGCGCCCTCCTCCAAGTGCCGTTCCTCGCCGACCTGGTGACCCTCGCCGATCCGGCCAGCCGCTGGTCGTTCCTGAACTGGCTCAAGTCGAGCGAACGCCTGTTCCCCTTCTATTTCGCCGAGCGCTTCCACGTCCACCGCGCCGAGTACGACGCCTACTGCCGCTGGGTCGCCGACGCACTGCCCAGCGTCCACTTCGGGCAGCAGGTCGACTCGGTGCGCTGGAATCCGGCCGCCGCCCGCTTCGAGGTCGACCACACCCGGCTCGACGCGAACGGCGAGGCCGAGGCGCTGGGCCGCACCCACGCCCGCCACCTCGTCCTCGGCATCGGCACCGTCCCCTACGTACCCGAGCCGATGCGCCCGCTGGCCGAGAGCCCCACCGTGCCGGTGGTCCACTCCGCGCACTACCTCGACCAGCGCGAGCGGCTGCTGGCCGCCGACCACATCACCGTCGTCGGCTCCGGGCAGTCCGGCGCCGAGGTGTTCCTCGACCTGCTGCGGGCGCGCCCGGCCGGGCGTGAGCGCCTGACCTGGCTGGCCCGCACCCCCGCCTTCGCTCCGATGGAGTACAGCAAGCTCGGCCTGGAGCACTTCACCCCCGACTACAGCCGCTATTTCCACGGGCTGGCCGAATCCGTCCGCGACCGGGTGCTGCCCGGGCAGTGGCAGCTCCACAAGGGCATCGACACCGAGACCATCACCGCGATCCACCACGAGCTCTACCGCCGGACCCTCGAAGGCGGCTGGCCGGACGCCGTCCTCACCCCCGGGGTCACCGTGCGCACGGCCGGCCGGATCGGCACCCAGAGCATCGAACTGCACCTGGAGCACGCCGACCAGGGCACCCGTACCCGGCTGATCACCAGCGCCGTGGTGCTGGCCACCGGTTACCGGGAGCGCCCGCTGGACCGGCTGCTCGGCCCGCTCGACGCGGCCATCAAGAAGGACGCGGCGGGCCGGCCGAGGGTCGACGCCCGGCACCGCCTCGAACTCGACGCCTCGATCACCGGCCGGATCTACGTACAGAACGCCGAGCGCCACAGCCACGGCGTCGGCGCCCCCGACCTCGGACTCGCGGCCTGGCGGTCGGCGTCGGTGCTCAACGACCTCACCGGTCTGCTCACCGGGGAGGAGCACTATCCGCTGCCCGCCAGGACCGCCTTCACCACCTTCGGCCTCGACGGAACCGCCGCGAGCGACGTGCCTACCCGAACAGCGGCACTCCGGCGCGGGTGAGCCGCCACGTGTCGCCGCCGAAGGACGACGGGTCGATCGTGCCGTGCGCCTGCACCCAGGCGATGATCGTGTTGCGGATCTCGTCCGAGCTGGACCACACCGAGGTCGCGGCGGCGACATGCGGGTAGTTGCTGCCGCCGCCGGAGCGGTAGTTGTTGACCGCCAGCACGAAGGAGGCCGCCGGGTCGACCGGCGCGCCGCCGAAGGTCAGCGCGGTGATCCGTGAGCCGGCCGGCTGGGAGATGTCGATGTCGTACGACACCCCGCTGAGCACGTCATAGCTGTAGTCGGGGGTGTTGTTGGCGTTGGTGATCTTCGTGACGTCCACCGGGGCGTCCGGCGCGGTCTGCACGAAGTAGGCCGCGGACCACTCCAGGTAGTCTTTCACCTGGGCGCCGGTGAGGATCTTCGCGTCCAGGGTGTTCTCGTAGACGTAGAGCCCGGCGACATCGCGCAGCGACACCTGCCCGGCCGGTATGGCGGCGGTCCGGGAGAAGGGCGACGCCTCGGACAGCACCGGCAGCGAGGCGTAGGCGGTGCCGGCCAGCCCGGCCCGGACGGTGTCGGCCTGCACCAGGTTGATGAAGTCGACGATCGGGGTGTCCTTGTACGTCGACTCGGCCGCCGACATCGCCTCGGAGCAGCTGCCGACGACCTGGTTGACATAGCCCACCACCTTCTGGTGCTCGTCGTGCACCAGCCGGGCCACCACCGGGTCCTCCTCGACGGTGTTGGCGTTGCGGACCTCGGCGGTGACCGAGGTGACCTGCCAGCGACCGTGTTCGAACTCCAGGTCGAAGTCGAAGACGCTGAGCCGCATGCCCCAGTACAGCGGCTCGGACAGCACCACCGTCCTGCCGGTCTGCTGGTTGACGACCAGCGTCTGCGGCCGCTCCACATGGGTGTGGCCGACCAGGATCGCGTCGATGCCGGGGACCTGCTGGGCCACCAGCGAGGAGGCGTTCTCCGGGTAGGGCACCGCGTCCCCGTAGGAGGTGCTGCCGTCCAGACCGGAGTGGTCGGTGCAGATCACCACGTCGCAGCCCAGCGCCCGCAGCTTCGGCACATAGACCTTCGCCTGCTC
This sequence comes from Streptomyces polygonati, assembly GCF_042650325.1. Classification (NCBI taxonomy): domain Bacteria; kingdom Bacillati; phylum Actinomycetota; class Actinomycetes; order Kitasatosporales; family Streptomycetaceae; genus Streptomyces; species Streptomyces polygonati. Next base: position 199,466 of record NZ_JBHSBB010000003.1, read on the forward strand.
CACCAGGCCGGGGAAGGCCAGCTTGCCCTGCACATTCGCCTTGTCCCACACCGCGATACCCGGGTTGGTCAGGCCCAGGATGCCGACCTTGACGGCCGGGCGGCCCTCGACGCGGATCTCCTTGACCAGATACGGCGGGAAGGCCGGCCGCAGCGTCTTGGCGTCGACCGCGTTGGCGGCCAGCAGCGGGAAGTCGCACTGCTCCTGGAAGGCGCGCAGCAGCGGGATGCCGTAGTTGAACTCGTGGTTGCCGAGCGCGGCGGCGTCGTACTTCAGATGGTTCATGGCCAGCGCCATCGGGTGGCGCGGGCCCTTGTGCGCGCCGGTGATCGGCTCGACCCGGGCGTAGTAGTACGACAGCTGGGTGCCCTGGATGATGTCGCCGGCGTCGATCAGCAGGGTGCGGTCGTGGCCCTTCTCCTGCCGGGCGCCGGCCACCAGGGTGGCGATCTTGGCCAGGCCCACGTCGTTGTGGGTGGCGTCGTCGTAGGCGGCGTTGGTGAAGTAGTCCCAGTTCAGAGCGTGACCGTGCAGATCGGTGGTGCCGAGCACGCGCAGGCTGAAGGTCTTCGGGGGGTGCTCGTGGCCGTGCCGGTGATCGGCAGCCTCGGCGGGCGACGCGGCGGCGGTGCCGACCGCCCCGGTCAGCGCCAGGCCGGCGCCGGTGGCGGCCGATCGGTTGATGAAGTCCCTGCGGTTGAGGGCCATCTGGTCTCCCGGTGAAGTGAGGGGCCGGAGCGGGGTACGACGCGCGTAGATTCTGGACCACCACGCCCCTGCCGCGACACCCCCTGTCGGGGGGCCGTATGCCGCTCACCGCGGCACCGAATGCCACCTTTCGCGGCACGCCGCGCCACCGGTCGGTGCCGGTAAGACACGCTCCCGGCCACCGAGGGTGACCGGAATGCTCATCAGAGCGCGACCCTGCACACTTCGATACTTGTCAACAAGCGTTAATCCAGACGTCGTTGGGCAGTTGCCGTCACCGTGTTCCCTACCAACGAGTAAGTCATACGCTCGATACATGCGCCGAGCCAAAATTGTCTGCACTCTGGGACCCGCCACCGACTCGTACGACCAGATCAAAGCACTGGTCGACGCCGGCATGGACGTGGCCCGCCTGAACCTGAGCCACGGGTCCTACGCCGAGCACGAGGACCGTTACCGAAGGGTTCGCAAGGCCGCCGAGGAGAGCGGTCGCAGCGTCGGCATCCTGGTCGACCTTCAGGGCCCGAAGATCCGGCTCGGCCGCTTCGCCGAAGGGCCGGTACTCCTTGAACGCGGCGACGAGTTCACCATCACGATGGACGACATCGAGGGTGACCAGCAGATCTGCGGCACCACGTACAAGGGTCTGACCGCCGATGTCGCCCGCGGCGAACGCATCCTGGTGGACGACGGACGGGTGACTCTCGAAGTCACCGACGTCGAGGGCCCCCGGGTGCACACCATGGTCATCGAGGGCGGCATGATCTCCGACCACAAGGGGCTCAACCTCCCCGGGGTCGCGGTCTCGGTGCCCGCCCTGTCCGAAAAGGACATCCGCGACCTGCGCTGGGGCCTGCGGATCGGCGCCGACGTGATCGCGCTGTCCTTCGTCCGCACCGGACGGGACGTCCAGGACGTGCACCGGATCATGGACGAGGAGGGCCGCCGCGTCCCGGTCATCGCCAAGGTCGAGAAGCCGCAGGCGGTCGACAACCTGAGCGACATCGTCGACGCCTTCGACGGCATCATGGTCGCCCGCGGCGACCTGGGCGTCGAGATGCCGCTGGAGGCGGTGCCGATGGTGCAGAAGCGCGCGGTCGCGCTCGCCCGCCGCAACGCCAAGCCGGTCATCGTCGCCACCCAGATGCTCGACTCGATGATCGACAACTCGCGGCCCACCCGCGCCGAGGCCAGCGACGTCGCCAACGCCGTGATGGACGGCACCGACGCGGTGATGCTGTCCGGCGAGACCAGCGTCGGCAAGTACCCGATCGAGACCGTCAAGGTCATGTCGCGGATCATCACCGCGGCCGAGGAGGAGATCCTGTCCGGCGGCCTGCCGCCGCTCACCGACCAGAACAAGCCCCGCACCCAGGGCGGCGCCGTCGCCCGCGCCGCCGCCGAGATGGGCGACTTCCTCGGCGCCCGCTTCCTGGTCGCCTTCACCCAGTCCGGCGACACCGTACGGCGCCTGTCCCGCTACCGCTCGCCGATCCCGGTGCTCGCCTTCACCCCGGAGCCCGCCACCCGCTCGCAGCTCAATCTGACCTGGGGCGTGGAGAGCTTCCTCGGCCCGATGGTGCAGACCACCGACGAGATGGTCCAGCAGGTCGACGAGGAGCTGCTGCGGATCGGCCGCTGCAAGAAGGGCGACGTCGTGGTCATCACGGCCGGCTCCCCGCCCGGCATGCCCGGCACCACCAACATGGTCCGCGTCCACCACATCGGCGAGGACGACTCGCCCAAGCGATGACCGCGGGCACGCCACGCCCAGCCGCCGCGGAGCGTGAATCCGTCCGGGCCGGTGACCGACAGGCGCTATTCCCCTTTTACTGCTGACCTCTCTTGTGCCCCCGCCCGACGCACCGGCGGGGGCACCGCCATTCGCCCGCGCGCTAAGCGGCCCGGCGCAGGCAATCGGCAGGCAATCCGCAGGCAATTAACGCAGCGTAACCTCGACGCAATACGGATTCAAAGATCCAAGTCGTCCCGCACCGGCCCGCCGAGCTGCCGTTGTCCCGACCCGTGAGATCTTGCCGGTTCGACCGCCCGCACCCGCCCGGCGCCCGTCCGCGCCACATCGGAAGTGCGGGTTCTCATCATGCGGACTGCCGCGCATAGCAGGCCAATTGGGACGAGAGGCCTGATGAAACCTCAGCAGAAGCTCAAAAGTTTCGGATTGGCATAACAAGACAGTCACACTCTTCGCCGCACCTCTGCGCGACCCCCCTCACCACGCCTAGAGTCACGGCCAGTCACTGCGCCACCGGATTTGTCAGTTCGGGTTCCAGCGCGCGACTCGGCCTCTCATCAGAGACGGCCGCGCCAGGGGAAAGGACTGATTGTGCGTAACCGTTCCTTGCTGATAATGACTTCCGTGCTTGCCACGGGAGCGCTCACCCTCACCGCCTGCGGCTCGCGGAGCGACGACGACAAGAAGGGCAGCGGGGACAGCACCAGCGCCGCCAGCACCAACGTCGTCATCGGCGTCGACGCCCCGCTCACCGGCTCCAACTCCGCGACCGGCCTGGGCATCCAGTACGGCGTGAAGATCGCCGTCGACGACGCCAACAAGAACAACCTGGTGCCCGGCGTCCACTTCAGCCTCAAGGCGTTCGACGACAAGGCGCTGCCGGCCACCGGCCAGCAGAACGCCACCGCCATCACCGGCGACCCCAGCATCTACGCCGCCGTCGGCCCGCTCAACTCCGGTGTCGCCCGCTCGATGCAGCAGGTCTTCGCCTCCGCCAAGATGGTCGAGATCTCCCCGTCCAACACCGCCGTCGACCTGACGCAGGGCAAGGACTGGGCGACCGGCACCAAGGCGCGCCCCTTCACGGACTACTTCCGCACCGCGACCACCGACGCGATCCAGGGCGGCTTCGCCGCCGAGTACGCGTACAAGAACGCGGGCAAGAAGAAGGTCTACGTCGTCGACGACAAGCAGGCCTACGGCGCCGGCCTGGCCAACCTGTTCAAGCAGCACTTCACCGAGCTCGGCGGCAAGGTGGCGGGCACCGACCACGTCAACACCGGCGACAAGGACTTCGGCACCCTCGTCACCAAGATCAAGAACTCGGGCGCCGACCTGCTCTACTACGGCGGCCAGTACGACGAGGCCCAGCTGCTCTCCAAGCAGCTCAAGGGAGCCGGCGCGCACATCCCGCTGATGGGCGGCGACGGCATCTTCTCCGACACCTACATCCAGGTGGCCGGCGCCGCGTCCGAGGGCGACCTGGCCACGTCGGTCGGTGTCCCCGTCACCACCCTGCCGGCCGCCAAGGACTTCATCGCGACCTACAAGGCCAACAACTACCCCGGTGACTACGGCACCTACGGCGGTTACTCCTACGACGCCGCCACCGCCATCATCAAGGCCGTGAAGACCGTCATGGACGCCAACGGCGGCAAGCTGCCGGCCAGTTCGGTCGCCCGCGAGAAGCTCATCGACGCGGTCCAGAAGAGCGACTTCGACGGCATCGCCGGCCATGTCTCCTTCGACCAGTACGGCGACACCACCAACAAGCAGCTGACCGTGTACCAGGTCAAGAGCGGCAAGTGGGTCGCGGTCCAGAGCGGTACCTACACCGGCTGACCTCCCACCGCGGGAACACCCGGGGCCGCGCGGCTGCGCATCCGCCGTGCGGCCCACTGCCCGCGGTCCGCCGCCGGCGCTCCACCGCCCGCGCTTCACCGCGCGGGCCCCAACCGCCCGCGCCACAGCCTGTGTTCCGCCGAAACGGCGACCGGGCCTGCCGCGCGGGCCCCCGCGTACCCAGCCCCACCCCCGCCCCACCCCCGCCCCACCCCCGCCCCACCCCCGCCCCACCCCTCGTACCCCCCTGCTCCCAGCGACATGGAGGCCATGCGGTGCACACTCTGCCGCAACAGCTGGCCAACGGGCTGTTCCTCGGCTCGATGTACGGGCTCATCGCCATCGGCTACACGATGGTGTACGGCATCGTCCAGCTCATCAACTTCGCCCACGGCGAGATCTTCATGACCGGCGGGTTCGGCGCCCTCACGGTCTACATCAACCTCCCCAGCGGCACCTCGATGTGGCTGGCGCTCCCGCTGATGCTCGTCGGCGGCGCCATCATCGCCGTCCTCATCGCCATCGGTGCCGAACGCCTCGCCTACCGCCCGTTGCGCGGCGGCCCCCGGCTGGCCCCGCTGATCACCGCCATCGGCCTGTCGCTGACGCTCCAGCAAGCCGTCTTCAACTGGTACCCGGACGCCAAGAGCGCGCGGTCCTTCCCGCAGCTGCCCGGCGGCCCGTACCACCTCGGCTCGGTCGACATCCAGTCCGCCGACGTCTTCCTGCTCGCCGCCGGTCTGATCAGCATGACCGCGCTGGCCTTCTTCGTCCGCACCTCGCGCACCGGCCGTGCCATGCAGGCCACCGCCCAGGACCCGGACACCGCCCAGCTGATGGGCATCGACACCAACCGCATCATCGTGGTCGCCTTCGCCATCGGCGGCCTGTTCGCCGCCATCGCCGGCGTCGCCTACGGGCTCAAATACGGCTCGGTCGACTACAGCATGGGCTTCCAGGCCGGCCTGAAGGCCTTCACCGCCGCCGTCCTCGGCGGCATCGGCAACATCTACGGCGCCATGATCGGCGGCCTCGTGCTCGGCATCGCCGAAGCGCTCGCCACCGCGTACATCGCCAACATCCCCGGCATGGAGCAGCTCGGCGGCCAGGCCTGGTCGGCGGTCTGGTCCTTCGTTCTGCTCATCGTCGTCCTGCTGCTACGGCCACAGGGGCTGTTCGGCGAACGCGTAGCGGACAGGGCGTGAGCGAGATGACCATCACCGAGACCCCCATCGCCTCCGAGCAGCGCACCCACGAGACCTCCCCGGTCATCAAGCTGCCCACCGCCGCCGCCCGCGCGCTGACCACCGCGGGCGCCGCCCTGACCATCGTCTCCACCTTCCTGTCCTGGACCTACACCACGGACTTCCCCGGCGACCTGACCGTCACCGGATACCCCGGCGGCCTGCAGATCATCACGCTCGTCGCCGCGGCCCTCACCCTGCTGTACGCGGTGGCCGGCTACGGCCTGCGCGGCCTGCGCGGGCTCAACCCGACCGGCAGCAACAACGCCACCCTGATCTTCACCCTCGGCGCCTTCGCCACCACCTGGTACACCGTCGTCGCCATCGCGGCGGAACTCGGCGGCACGGCCAACCTCGACCCCGGAGCCTTCCTCGCGGCGGGCGCCACCCTCGCCACCCTGATCGGGGCACTCGGCCTGCCCGTCGACCGGCGGACGCCCGACCCGGACCGGAACCGGATCCACGTACCCGGCCTGCCCTACGGGTTCATCGCCTTCGTCGTCTCGCTGCGCCTCGGCGGCATCACCCGCCCCGTGCCCGACGCGCGCAGGCTGCCCGGCTGGCTCCAGCGGGCGATCATCACCGTCGCCGCCGCCATCGGGCTGTTCCTCTTCAACTACGGCATCGCCACCGGCTACGGCGAGCTCTTCGTCGGGTTCACGCTCGTCCTGTGCTTCGGTGTCTGGGCGCTCAACGCCTCCGGACTGGCCGCGCAGTTCTCCCAGCTCAGCGCCGCCAACCGCAACTTCACCCGGGCGATGGGCTTCCTGGCCGCCATCGCCTACCCGTTCATCCAGCACAACGACCACTTCGCCAATATCGGCGTCAACATCCTCATCTTCGGTACCACCGCCCTCGGCCTCAACATCGTTGTCGGCCTCACCGGACTGCTCGACCTCGGCTATGTCGCCTTCCTCGGCGTCGGCGCCTACGCCGCGGCGCTCGTCTCCGGCTCCGAGTACTCCATCTGGTCCGGCACCCAGTTCCCCTTCTGGGCCGCCGCGCTCACCGGCATGGCCGCCTCGCTGGTCTTCGGCGTCCTGATCGGCGCGCCGACCCTGCGGCTGCGCGGCGACTACCTGGCCATCGTCACCCTCGGCTTCGGTGAGATCTTCCGCATCGCCGTCAACAACATGGACGGCAGCTCCGGCCCCAACATCACCAACGGCCCGAACGGCATCTCGAACATCCCCGACCTGTCGCTCTTCGGCTTCAACCTCGGCGTCGCGCACAACCTCGGCTCGATCACCCTGGGCCGGTTCGCCAACTACTTCTTCCTGATGCTGATCATCACCGGCATCGTCGTCCTGATCTTCACCCGCGCCGCCGACTCCCGCATCGGCCGCGCCTGGGTCGCCATCCGCGAGGACGAGACCGCCGCGACTGCCATGGGCATCAACGGCTTCCGGGTCAAGCTCATCGCCTTCGCGCTCGGCGCCTCGCTGGCCGGACTCGCCGGAACGGTCAGCGCGCACGTCACCTACGCCGTCGTACCCAACCCCTACCAGTTCGCCGGAGCCGCGGCGCCCAACTCGGCGTTCCTGCTCGCGGCCGTCGTGCTCGGCGGCATGGGAACGGTCAGCGGACCCTTCCTCGGCGCCGCGCTGCTCTACCTCATCCCGGAGAAGCTGGACTTCCTGGCGAACTACCAGCTCTTCGCCTTCGGCATCGCCCTCGTCCTCATCATGCGGTTCCGGCCGGAAGGCGTCATCGCCGACCGCCGCCGCAAGCTGGAGTTCCACGAGGACGCCGTCCTGGTCCCCGCGCAGCGCCCACTCGGCGACGACACCGTCCCGGCCAGCACGGCAGGGGCGTGAAAGACACCATGACCACCACCAGCACCCAGGCGCCCGTCCCCGCCCAGACCCCCGACAGCGTCCCGCTGCTGCAGGCCAGCGGCGTCATCATGCGCTTCGGCGGCCTCACCGCCGTTCAGAACGTGTCCCTGACCGTCAACAGCGGCGAGATCGTCGGCCTGATCGGCCCCAACGGCGCCGGCAAGACCACCTTCTTCAACTGCCTCACCGGGCTGTACGTCCCCACCGAGGGCACCGTCAGCTACCGCGGCACCGTCCTGCCGCCCAAGCCCCACCTCGTCACCAAGGCCGGGCTCGCCCGTACCTTCCAGAACATCCGGCTGTTCGCCAATATGACGGTGCTGGAGAACGTCCTGGTCGGCCGGCACACCCGCACCCGCGAGGGACTCCTGTCGGCCCTCATCCGCGGCCCCGGCTACCACAAGGCGGAAGCCAAGTCCCGCCAACGGGCCATGGAGCTCCTGGAGTTCACCGGCCTGGCCGAGAAGGCGGAGCACCTCGCCCGCAACCTGCCCTACGGCGAACAGCGCAAGCTCGAAATAGCCCGGGCACTGGCCAGCGAACCCGGACTGCTGCTGCTGGACGAACCCACCGCCGGCATGAACCCCCAGGAGACCCGGGCCACCGAGGAACTCGTCTTCGCCATCCGGGACCAGGGCATCGCCGTCCTCGTCATCGAGCACGACATGCGGTTCATCTTCAACCTCTGCGACCGGGTGGCCGTCCTCGTCCAGGGCCAGCTGCTGGTCGAAGGCACCTCCGAGGTCGTCCAGCGCGACGAACGGGTCATCGCCGCGTATCTCGGCGAGCCGATCGCCGGAGAGGGCGAAACGGGCGAGGCGCAGCCGGCGGCGACTTCGGCGGCGGCTTCGGAAGTGGCTTCGGCGGCGGAGCAGCCGGCCGGGGAGCAGCCCGCGCCGGACGAAGCGGCCCCGGCCGACGACGAGCAGCAGGAGAACGACCGATGACCGCACTGCTCGAAGTCGAGAACCTCCGCGTCGCCTACGGCAAGATCGAAGCCGTCAAAGGCATCAGCTTCTCCGTGGAAGCCGGCCAGGTCGTCACCCTGATCGGCACCAACGGCGCCGGCAAGACCACCACCCTGCGCACCCTCAGCGGCCTGCTCAAGCCCGTCGGCGGCCGCGTCGTCTTCGACGGCAAGCCGCTCGCCCGGGTCCCCGCGCACAAGATCGTGGCCCTCGGCCTGGCCCACTCGCCCGAAGGCCGCCACATCTTCCCCCGGCTCAGCATCGAGCAGAATCTCCAGCTCGGCGCCTACCTCCGCAAGGACCCGGCCGGAATCACCAAGGACATCGAACGCGCCTACGAGCTCTTCCCCATCCTCGGCGAACGCCGCCGCCAGGCGGCCGGCACCCTGTCCGGCGGCGAGCAGCAGATGCTCGCCATGGGCCGCGCCCTGATGTCCCAGCCCAAACTGCTCATGCTCGACGAACCCTCCATGGGCCTGTCGCCGATCATGATGCAGAAGATCATGTCCACCATCGTGGAACTCAAGTCCCAGGGCACCACCATCCTGCTCGTCGAGCAGAACGCCCAGGCGGCGCTCTCGCTGGCCGACCAGGCCCATGTGATGGAGATCGGCACCATCAAGCTCTCCGGGACCGGACAGGAACTCCTGCACGACGAAGGCGTCCGCAAGACCTACCTCGGCGAGGACTGAGCAGCCCGCACGCACGCCGATCAGCCGGAAGGGCCCGTACCCACCATGGGTACGGGCCCTTCCGCCTGTCGCGACAGCGCGGTCCGCCAGGGGCTACTTCTCGGCGACCTCGTCGATCACGGCCTGCGCGACCGCCTGCATCGACATCCGCCGGTCCATCGACGTCTTCTGGATCCACCGGAAAGCGGCCGGCTCCGACAACCCGTACTTCGTCTGCAACACGCTCTTCGCCCGGTCCACCAGCTTCCGCGTCTCCAGACGCAGCGACAGATCAGCGATCTCCGACTCCAGCGCGCGCAGCTCCTGGAAGCGGCTCACCGCCATCTCGATGGCCGGCACCAGATCGCTCTTCGTGAAGGGCTTCACCAGATACGCCATCGCCCCGGCGTCCCTGGCCCGCTCCACCAACTCCCGCTGCGAGAAGGCCGTCAGCATCAGCACCGGCGCCAACTTCTCCCCGGCGATGCGCTCGGCCGCCGAGATTCCGTCCAGCACCGGCATCTTCACATCCAGGATCACCAGATCCGGCCGGTGCTCCTCGGCGAGCTTCACCGCCGTCTCCCCGTCCCCGGCCTCCCCGACGACGGAGTACCCCTCCTCCTCCAGCATCTCCTTCAAATCCAGCCGGATCAGCGCCTCGTCCTCAGCGATGACGACCCTGGTCGTCAAAGGCGGCACATGCGACTTCTCAGTCTCCGGCTCCGCCTGCTTCTCGACCTGCGGCGGCTGCTCGTCCTGGGGGGTGGCGGACTCATCGGGGGCGCTCACGGTGCTCCTCGGTTCATGACGGGACCTGCTCTTAGAGCCTACCCAGCTCGGCTAGGGTTGGGGCGCGGAGGTAGTAGGCTATCCTCTGTTTCGCGGGGCCCCGGTAGCCCAATTGGCAGCAGGCAATGGATTCAAAACCCATCCAGTGTCGGTTCGAGTCCGACCCGGGGCACTTTACCTTCATTTCCAAGGTGAGCGTTGCTCCAGCAGTAACGCTGCACCGGGTGAACCCCTCGATAAGGCAGTTCACCCGTGCCTCTCGTCCACCCCGGTGAGGGTGCGGGACGGCCTCGATATCCGGCGCGACGCCATCAGTCCTGCGCCGAGGGCCGCGGTCCGCGTTCGTCTAGCCGGCCAACCGCTATGTCCCGAGCGGCCTTTCGCGCCTGGCACGTCCATGGATCCACGTCCGGTCAAGCCGGCACCGGTGCTAGGACGCCGGGGTCTGGGTGGTCGCGCCGGCTGTGGTGGGGCGGAGCATGCAGGTGAGGCGGGCGGTGCAGATGCGTTTGTCGGACTCGTCGGTGATGACGATCTCGTAGGTGGCCGACGAGCGGCCGCGATGGACGGGGGTGGCGGTGCCGGTGACGGTGCCGGTGCGCAGGCCCCGGTGGTGGGTGGCGTTGAGGTCGACGCCGACCGCGATCTTGGTGGGGCCGCCGTGCAGCATCGCGCCGACCGAGCCGAGGGTTTCGGCCAGTACGGCGGAGGCGCCGCCGTGCAGCAGGCCGTAGGGCTGGGTGTTGCCCTCGACGGGCATGGTGCCGACCACTTTGTCGGGGGACGCTTCGAGGACCCGGATGCCCATGCGCTCGCCGAGATCGCCGCCGGAGAAGAGGGCGGGGAGTTCCACGCCGAGGTCGGCGTACTGCTGGAGGACTTCCGCGGGGAAGACGGTGGTGATGGTCTGCTCGCCCATGAGGTGGCTCCGTTGGTCGGCGGCTGGTCCGTGGCTGTTGGGGAGTTTCTATCGGATCGGGGTGCTCAGGGGCGCGGCGGGTGCGGGCGCTCCAGCCGGATGACGACGGATTTGGAGGCGGGGGTGTTGCTGGTGTCGGCGGTGTGGTCGAGCGGGACGAGGACGTTGGTCTCGGGGTAGTAGGCGGCGGCGCAGCCGCGCGGGGTGGGGTAGTGGACGACACGGAAGCCGTCGGCTCGGCGCTCGGTGCCGTCGGTCCATTCGCTGACGAGGTCGGTGTAGTCGCCGTCGGCGAGTCCGGCGGCGGTGGCGTCGTCGGGGTGCAGCAGGACGACGCGCCGGCCGCCGGTGATGCCCCGGTAGCGGTCGTCGAGGCCGTAGATCGTGGTGTTGTACTGGTCGTGGGAGCGGATGGTCTGCAGCAGCAGGCGGCCCTCGGGGACGGCGGGGTACTCGACGGCCGCGGCGGTGAAGTTGGCCTTGCCGGTGGCGGTGGGGAAGGTGCGCGAGTCGCGGGGGGCGTGGGGGAGGGTGAAGCCGCCGGGGCGCCGGACGCGGGTGTTGAAGTCGGCGAAGCCGGGGACGACCCGGGCGATGCGCTCGCGGATCAGGTCGTAGTCCCCTTCGAACTCCGCCCAGGGCACGGTGCTGCGGTCGCCGAACACCGCGCGGGCGAGCCGGGCGACGATGGCGGTCTCGGACAGCAGGTGCGGTGAGGCGGGGGCGAGGCCGCCGTGCGAGGCGTGGACCATGCCCATGGAGTCCTCGACGGTGACGAATTGGTCGCCGCCGGTCTGCCGGTCCTTCTCGGTGCGGCCGAGGGTGGGGAGGATCAGGGCGCGGGCGCCGGTGACGGCGTGGGAGCGGTTGAGCTTGGTCGAGACGTGCACGGTGAGGCGGGCCCGGCGCATGGCGGCTTCGGTGACCTCGGTGTCGGGGGAGGCGGCGACGAAGTTGCCGCCCATGGCGAAGAAGACCTTGGCGGCGCCGTCGCGCAGGGCGCGTATGGCGCGCACCACGTCGTAGCCGTGGGCGCGGGGCGGCTCGAAGCCGAATTCCCGCCGCAGGGCGTCGAGGAAGGCGGCCGGTGGGCGTTCGACGATGCCCATGGTGCGGTCGCCCTGGACGTTGGAGTGGCCGCGGACGGGGCAGACGCCGGCGCCGGGGCGGCCGACATTGCCGCGCAGCAGCAGGAAGTTGACGACTTCGCGGATGGTGGGGACGGCGTGCTTGTGCTGGGTGAGGCCCATGGCCCAGCACACGACGGTGCTCTTCGCACCCAGCACAAGGGCGAAGAGCTCGTCGATCCGGCCGCGGTCGAGCCCGGTGGCCCGCTGTACTTCGTCCCAGTCGGTGCTGAGCGCTGCGTCCCTGTAGCTGTCGAAGCCATGGGTGTGGGTGGCGATGAAGTCGTCGTCGAGGGCGTCGGCTTCGATGAGGAGCCGGCCGAGGGCGCGGAAGAGCGCCTGGTCGCCGCCGAGTCTGATCGGCAGGTGCAGATCGCTGAGCGCGGTGCCCGGGCCGACCAGGCCGGCCGCGGTCTGCGGGTTGCGGAAGCGCTCCAGGCCGGCTTCGGGCAGCGGATTGACGGTGACGATCTTCGCGCCGCCGCGCTTGGCCTTCTCCAGCGCGGTCAGCATCCGGGGATGGTTGGTGCCGGGATTCTGACCCGCGACGATGATGAGTTCGGCTTGGTAGAGGTCTTCGAGCAGGACGCTGCCCTTGCCGACGCCGAGGGTCTCGGTGAGTGCCGAGCCCGACGATTCGTGGCACATGTTGGAGCAGTCCGGCAGGTTGTTGGTGCCGAATTCGCGGGCGAAGAGCTGGAAGAGGAAAGCCGCTTCGTTGCTGGTGCGGCCCGAGGTGTAGAAGACGGCTTCGTCGGGGGTGTCCAGCGCCGTCAGCTCGTCGGCGATCAGCGCGAAGGCGCGCTCCCAGGGGATGGCTTCGTAGTGGGTGCCGCCTTCGGGGAGGTACACGGGCTGGGTGATGCGGCCCTGCTGGCCCAGCCAGTACCCGCTGCGGTGGGCGAGGTCGGCGACGGGGTGGGCGGCGAAGAAGTCGGGGCCGACCCGGCGGAGGGTGGCTTCCTCGGCGACGGCCTTGGCGCCGTTCTCGCAGAATTCGAAGGTGTGCCGGCGCTCGCCCTCGGGCCAAGCGCAGCCGGGGCAGTCGAAGCCGTCCTTCTGGTTGACCTTGAGCAGGGTGAGGGTGGCTCGCCGGGCGCCCATCTGGGCTCCGGCGATCTTCGCGGTGTGCCCGATCGCGGGCAGCCCCGCGGCGGCGTGCTTCGGCGCACCGACGTGCGGTGCGTCCTGTACGGGGTCGCCGATCGGCGGCTTCTTCGCCATGTCTCCTACCCTGCCACGTAGCCGCGCGGTGGTGACCGGTGCCTTGTGGAGAACTGTGGACAACCCTCGGTGGCGGCCGGTTGTCGGACCCGCGTGGGAGGATCGAGGGGTGGCAGAGAAAGCAACGAAGACGACGACCGACCGCCCCCGGCTGCTGCTGCTGGACGGACATTCGCTGGCCTATCGCGCGTTCTACGCGTTGCCGGTGGAGAATTTCAACACGTCCACGGGTCAGCCGACGAACGCCATCTACGGCTTCACCTCGATGCTGGCGAACACGCTGCGTGACGAGCAGCCCACGCATCTGGCGGTCGCGTTCGACGTCTCCCGGAAGACCTGGCGGTTCGACGAGTATCCGGAGTACAAGGCGACGCGTACGAAGACACCGGACGAGTTCCGCAGCCAGGTCGAGCTGATCGGGGAGCTGCTGGACGCGATGGCGGTGCGCCGGTTCGCGGTGGAGGGCTTCGAGGCGGACGACGTCATCGCGACCCTGGCCACCCAGGCCGAGGCGCTGGGCCACGAGGTGCTGATCGTCACCGGCGACCGGGACGCCTTCCAGCTGGTCTCGGACAACGTGACGGTGCTGTATCCGACCAAGGGTGTCTCCGAGCTGACCCGCTTCACCCCGGAGAAGGTGGTGGAGAAGTACGGACTGACCCCGCGGCAGTATCCGGACTTCGCCGCGCTGCGGGGCGACCCCTCGGACAATCTGCCCGGCATCCCGGGGGTGGGGGAGAAGACCGCCGCGAAGTGGATCACGCAGTTCGGGTCGTTCGCGGAGCTGTGCGAGCGGGCGGACGAGGTGAAGGGCAAGGCGGGGGAGAATCTGCGGGCCCATCTGGACGCGGTGAAGCTGAACCGGCGGCTGACGGAGCTGGACCGCGAGGTCGCGCTGTCGGCCACGGCGGCCGACCTGGCGCGGGAGCCGTACGACCGCACCGCGCTCGGCGGGGTGCTGGACGTGCTGGAGTTCCGCAATCCCAATTTCCGGGAGCGGCTGTTCGCGGCCGATCCGGGCGCGCAACTGGTGGAGGAGGCGGTCGCCGAGGGCATCGCGGTGGACGGGACGCTGCTGGCGGCGGGCGATCTGCCGCAGTGGCTCGACCAGCACGCCGGCGCGACCCTCGGGCTGTCCACGGTGGACACCTGGGAGCTGGGCAGCGGCAGTGTCTCGGCGGTGGCGATGGCCTCCGCGCAGGACGCGGCCTGGTTCGATCCGTCGCGGCTGGACGAGGCCGACGACAAGGCCTTCGCGGCATGGCTGGCCGATCCGGACGCCCCGAAGGTGGTGCACAACGCGAAGAATGTGACGCGGGTGTTCGCCGAGCAGGGCTGGCGGATCGAGGGCATCACCATGTGCACCGCGCTGGCGGCGTATCTGATCAAGCCGGGGCGCCGTTCCTTCGCGCTGGACGTGCTGTCGGTGGAGTATCTGGGCCGCGAGCTGGCGCCGGCCGACACCGGGAGCGGGCAGCTGGCCTTCGGTGAGGAGGGGGACGACGAGGAGTCCGCCGCTGCCGAGGCGCTGATGGTGCAGGCCCGTACGGTGCTGGATCTGGGCGCGGTGTTCGCCGAGCGGCTCTCGGAGGTCGGGGCCGTCGAGCTGCTGCACGAGGTGGAGCTGCCCACATCGGCGCTGCTGGCGCGGATGGAGCGTGCGGGTATCGCCGCCGACCGGCCCCATCTGGAGGGTCTGGAGCAGCAGTTCGCCGCCGCGGTGCAGCACGCGGTGGGCGAGGCGCACGCCTCGGTCGGCCACGAGTTCAACCTGGGCTCGCCCAAGCAGCTCCAGGAGGTGCTGTTCGGCGAGCTGGCGCTGCCCAGGACCAAGAAGACCAAGACGGGTTACACGACCGACGCGGACGCGCTGGCCTGGTTGGCCGGGCAGACCGATCACGAGCTGCCGGTGATCATGCTGCGGCACCGTGAGCAGGCCAAGCTGCGGGTCACCGTGGAGGGCCTGGTCAAGTCGGTGGCGCCGGACGGGCGGGTGCACACCACCTTCAGCCAGATCGTCGCCGCCACCGGCCGCCTGTCGTCCACCGACCCCAATCTGCAGAATGTCCCGGTGCGTACGGACGAGGGCCGGGCGATCCGGCGCGGCTTCGTGGTCGGGGAGGGCTACGAGTCGCTGCTGACCGCCGACTACAGTCAGATCGAGCTGCGGGTGATGGCGCACCTGTCGCAGGACGCGGGACTGATCGCCGCGTTCACCACCGGTGAGGATCTGCACACCACGGTCGGCTCGCAGGTGTTCTCGGTGGAGCGGGACAAGGTGGACCCGGAGATGCGCCGCAAGATCAAGGCGATGTCGTACGGGCTGGCCTACGGGCTGTCGGCCTTCGGGCTGTCGCAGCAGCTGGGGATCGACGCGGCCGAGGCCCGGGTGCTGATGGAGACGTACTTCGAGCGGTTCGGCGGGGTGCGGGACTATCTGCGCCGGGCGGTGGAGGAGGCCCGGATCATCGGTTACACCGAGACCCTGCTCGGACGGCGCCGCTATCTTCCCGATCTCACCAGTGACAACCGGCAGCGGCGTGAGATGGCCGAGCGGATGGCACTGAACGCCCCGATCCAGGGTTCGGCGGCGGACATCGTGAAGATCGCGATGCTGCGGGTGGCCGACGCGCTGGCGAAGGAGGAGCTGTCCTCGCGGATGCTGCTCCAGGTGCACGACGAGATCGTGCTCGAAGTCGCCCCGGGGGAGCGGGAGAAGGTCGAGGAGCTGGTGCGCCGGGAGATGTCCGGGGCGTATCCGCTCCGGGCGCCGCTGGACGTCTCGGTGGGCGTCGGCCGGGACTGGGAGTCGGCGGCGCACTGAGCCGCCCGCCGACGTCGAGCCGCCGACCCGCTGAGCCGAGCCGAGCGCCGAGCTGACGGTGGGCCGACGCACCGGCTCCGCGCCGCCCCGGAGGTGCATGGTTGGCACCTCCGGGCCGGTGCTGCGCGATGTCTGTGTGAACGAGTCGCGTCCCCTCGGTGAAAGGTCCCTCCCCAGACCCGGAGGGATGGGC
The DNA here is from genome assembly GCF_042650325.1 of Streptomyces polygonati. NCBI lineage: Bacteria > Bacillati > Actinomycetota > Actinomycetes > Kitasatosporales > Streptomycetaceae > Streptomyces > Streptomyces polygonati. Next base: position 215,566 of record NZ_JBHSBB010000003.1, read on the forward strand.
AATTGTGCTGATTCGTACCCTGTGTATCGCCGCCGGACTGTGGTTTGGGCCAGGAAGTTGCCGTAGGGTCAACCGAGTTGTCGCGCCGGGACGCGCGCGCATCTCGTACGTGGGAGGGACCGCGATATGTCGGCGCGGCGGTACGGCCGGAGACTTCGCAGAACAGCGGCCGGGACGGCGGTGGCCGCGGCGGCCATGGCCGCGCTCAGCGCTTCACAGGGACCCGGGTTTCTCCCGGTGGCCCACACGCATGCCGCCGCACAGGATCAGCAGCAGCTCGCCGACGGCGCACCGGCCGGCCCGGAGATCGACGGCGGTTCGCCGTACATCACCGAGGTCCCGCCGCTGAACACGCCGACGGTGCCGCTCGCCCCGGTGCCGCCGGGCACGACCGGCGGTTCGTCGCTGACGGTGTCGCCCGGCGGGGCGAGCCTGCCGACGACCGTGCTGGCGGCCTATCAGCGCGCCGAGGCGGACCTCGCCGCGAGCGACCCGGGCTGCCATCTGCCGTGGCAACTCCTGGCCGCGATAGGCCAGGTGGAGTCGGGGCAGGCCCGCGGCGGCGCGGTCGACGCGAACGGCACCACCTACTCACCGATCCTCGGCCCGGTGCTGAACGGCGACGGCTTCGCGAACATCAGCGACACCGACAACGGCCGCTACGACGGCGACCCGCTGCACGACCGGGCGGTGGGGCCGATGCAGTTCATCCCCTCCACCTGGGAGACCTGGGGCGCCGACGGCAACGGCGACGGGGTCCGCGACCCCAACAACGTCTACGACGCCGCGCTCGCCGCGGGCCGCTACCTGTGCGCCGACGGCCGTGACCTCGCCGTCCCGCAGGAGATGGACCGGGCCATCCTCGGCTACAACCACTCGCAGGCCTACCTGGACCTGGTGAGGTCCTGGTACGAGCACTTCCTGGCCGGCGGCGCCGTCTCGGTGCCGGACCGCTCCGGTACGCCCGGCCCCGGGATCATCCCGCCGCCGCCGAGCACGCCGAGGCCGTCCACCAGCCCGTCGCCCAGCTCTTCGCCCACCCCGTCGGTGTCCCCCTCAGCCTCGCCCACTCCGAGCGGGCCGGCCGGCGGCAGCTCCTCCCCGACGCCCACCGTGTCGCCGACCGCCAGCCCGACCGGTACGCCGACGACCAGCCCGACCTCGGGAAGCCCGACCGGCACGCCGACCACCGGGACGCCCACGGCGACCGATTCGCCCACCGCCACCCCGACCACGCCGGGCTGCCCGACGGACACCCCGACCCCCACCCCGACCGACAGCGTCTCGCCGTCGCCCACGGACACCGCCACACCGACGCCCGACCCTTGCGCCACGGACACGCCGACGGACAGCCCCACGCCGTCGCCGACCGGGACGGAGGCGGCGGTCACCAAGGCCCCGCGCTGACGCACCGCTCCCACACCGGCAGCCGGCAACCCCCGTCGCTCAGCGGCGGGGGTTGTTCGTTCGGCGGGTCGGGGTGGCCGTCGAGGGATCCTCCGGCCACGGGTGCCGGGGATAGCGGCCGCGCAACTCCGCCCGCACCGACCGATAGCCCTCGCGCCAGAAGGACGCCAGATCCGCGGTCACCGCCGCTGGCCGTCCGGCGGGCGACAGCAGGTGCACCAGCACCGGTACCCCCGCCACGCGCGGGGTCTCCCGCAGCCCGAACAGCTCCTGCAGCTTGACCGCCAGCACCGGCTGCTCGCCCCCGTAGTCCAGCCTGATCCGGGAACCGCTGGGCACCTCCAGCCGCTCCGGGGCCAGTTGGGCGAACCGGCCGGCCTGGCCGCTCGCCCACGGCAGCAGCCGGTTCAGCGCGGCGCCGGCGTCCGCCCGCTCCAGATCGGCCCGGCGGCGGGCCGCGGTGAGCTCCGGGCCCAGCCACTCCTCGGCCCGCGCCAGCAGCGCGCCCTCCGACACGTCCGGCCACGGCTCGCCGAGCACCCGGTGCAGGAAGGCGATGCGCTGCCGTACGTCCTGGGCGTCGCGGGACCAGCGCAGCAGCCCGGTGCCCTCGGCTCTCAGGCCCTCGACGAGCGCGGCCCGCACCGCCGCCCGGTCGGGCCGCCGCAGCGGCGAGGCCGCCAGCTCGACCGCGCCCAGCCGCTCCACCCGGCGGGCCACCACGTCCCCGTCCCGCCAGCGCACCTCCTCGTAGGCCGCCAGCAGTCCGGCCGCGGCGGTCCGCGCGGTCTCCTCGTCCACCGCGGCGGCCACCCGTACCCGCGCCGCCGCCCTGCCCACGCCGCGGTCCGCGACGGCCACCGCGATCCACGGCGTCTCGCCGATCGCGCCGGTCACCTCGGCCGCGGTGCCGCCCACCATCAGATACGTCCCCGGCCCGCGCCGCCGCGCCACCCGCTCGGGGAAGGCGAGGGCGACGACGAGCCCGGCGGCGGTGTCATCGGTGACCGCGCCGCTCCGGGCGCCGCCTCCGCCGCCCCCGCCCCTGTCGCCGTCCGGCTCGTCGGCGCGCAGCGCCGCCTCCAGGCGCCGCGCCTCACCGCGCCAGCGCCCGGTGTACGCGTCCGTGCTCCGGCGCACCGCCCGCCAGGCGGCCGCGAGGTCCGAGCCGTACGAGGCGGGCAGTTCCTCGGAGAGCAGCGCGGTGATCTCGGCGGCGCGGCCCGGGCCGGTGACCGGGGCGGCGTCGAGCAGGGCGCGGGCGAGACGGGGGTGCAGGCCCACATGCGTCAGGCGGCGGCCCCGGGAAGTGGCGTGGCCGGCCGCGTCGACGGCGCCCAGATCGCGCAGGGTGGCGCGGGCGGCGGCCAGCGCGCCGCCGGGCGGGGCGTCGAGCAGGGCCAGTCCGCTCGCGTCGGGGTCGCCCCAGCAGGCGGTCTGCAGCGCGAAGGCGGTGAGGTCGGCCAGGGCGATCTCGGGCGCCGGGCGGGCCGGCAGCCGCCCGTGCTCCGCCTCGGCCCAGCAGCGGTGCACCGTGCCCGGCCCCTCACGCCCGGCGCGCCCCGCCCGCTGGTCCGCGGCGGCCCGCGAGGCCCGGACGGTGGTGAGCGCGCCGAGCCCGCGGGCGTGGTCCATCCGCGGTTCGCGGGCCAGCCCGCTGTCCACCACGATCCGTACCCCGGGCACGGTCAGGCTGGACTCCGCCACCGAGGTCGCCAGCAGCACCCGGCGCCGGTCCCCGGGCGCGAGCGCGGCGTCCTGCACGGCGGCCGGCGCCCGGCCGTGCAGTTGCAGGACCTCCACACCCGCGCCGCCGAGCATCCCGGCGACCCGGGCGATCTCGCCGGTGCCGGGCAGGAAGCACAGCACATCGCCGTCGTCCTCCCGCAGGGCCCGCCGTACCGTCGCGGCCACGTGCTCCAGCAGCGCCGGGTCCACGCGCATGCCGTGCGGCGGGCGGACCGGCCGGGGCGGCGGGGCCCAGCGCACGGTCACCGGGTGCGGCACGCCGTGCGCCTCGACCACCGGCGCCGCCGGGCCGTCCGGACCGCCGAGCAGCGCCGCCCACGCGCCCGTGTCGGTGGTGGCGGACGCGGCCAGCAGCCGCAACTCCGGCCGCAGCACCGCCCGTACGTCCAGCAGGAACGCCATCGCGGTGTCCGCGTCCAGATGCCGTTCATGGCATTCGTCCAGCATCACCGTGCCGACACCGCCGAGTTCGGGGTCCCGTTGCAGGCGTTGCAGCAGCACACCGGTGGTGACCACCTCGACGGTGGTGCGGGCCGAGACCCGGCGTTCACCCCGCACGGTGAAGCCGACGGTGCCGCCCACCTCCTCGCCCAGCAGCCACGCCATCCGGCGGGCGGCGGCCCGCGCCGCCATCCGCCGCGGTTCGGCCACCAGGACCCGGCCGCCGGTGGACCCGGCGATCAGCAGCGGGACCAGGGTCGTCTTGCCGGTGCCGGGCGGCGCGGACAGCACCGCGCGGCCGGAGTCCCGCAGCGCGGCGAGCAGCGCGGGCACCGCCGAGGCGACCGGCAGCGCGTGCCCTTCGGCGCGCAGCGCGGCGCCGGGGCCGCCGCCGGTCACCTCCGTGCCGTCGCGGGCGGGCCGCTCACCGCGGACGGCGCCGGCCGCGTCATTCCGCGACGCAGACGAAGATCGCGGTGCCCGGCAGCAGCCGGCCGCGCAGCGGGGACCAGCCGCCCCACTCCTGCTCGTTCCAGGCCGGCCATTCCGGCTCGACCAGGTCGACCAGGCGCAGACCGGCCGCCGCGATCTCCCGGACCCGGTCGCCGAGGGTGCGGTGGTGCTCGACGTAGACGGCGATCCCGCGGTCGTCCTGCTCGACGTACGGGGTGCGGTCGAAGTAGGAGCTGGCGGCGGTCAGGCCGTCGGGGCCCGGCTCGTCGGGGAAGGCCCAGCGCACCGGGTGGGTGACCGAGAAGACCCAACGCCCGCCGGGCCGCAGCACCCGCCGCACCTCCCGCATCACGCGCGCGCTGTCCGCGACGAACGGCAGCGCGCCGTACGCGGAGCAGGCCAGGTCGAAGGAGGCGTCGGCGAAGGGGAGCGCGCCGGCGTCGGCCTGCACCAGCCGCACCGGCCCGCCCGGGACTTCCTCGTCGATCCGCCGGGCGTGCTGGAGCTGGCGCCGTGACAGGTCGAGCGCCACCGGGCGGGCGCCGCGGGCGGCCAGCCAGCGGGAGCACTGCGCGGCGCCCGCGCCGATCTCCAGTACCGCCAGGTCCTTGAGCCCGGCGGCCGGCCCCAGCAGCCCGGCGTCCGCCTCGTCCAGTCCTTCCGGGCCCCAGACGAAGCGGGCGTCGCCCAGGAACTCGCCGTGCTCCAGTTGGTAGTCGTCCGCGTTGCGGTCCCACCAGTGGCGGTTCGCGCGGCTGCTCTCGCCGATACCGGCAATACGACGGGTAGCTTCAGGTTCGGGTGCTTGGATCATCGCGGCAGTCGTCGTACTCTCTGAGAAGACCTGCGGGTGGGCGAGTTGCTCCGGTTCGGTCCGTTACGCGCGTCGTGCGCTCTTCGTGCATTGACCGTGCACGGCCGCCCCCGTATGCTACAAGTTGCGCTGCGAGCCTGCGCGCCTCAGACCTAGCAGGCCGCGCTCGGATCTGTCGCAGACCTCTCGGCCCATGGTGGCCGTCCGGAATTCGGCAGGGAGCGAAAAGGGTTCCCGGCGTAGCAGTACCTACGACTTACTGTCCGTACCGGAGTCCTTTCCCTAATGACGAGCAGCACCGAGGCCCCTCGTACCACCCCGCAGGTGGCGGTCAACGACATCGGCAACGAGGAAGCCTTCCTCGCGGCGATCGACGAGACGATCAAGTACTTCAACGACGGCGACATCGTCGACGGCGTCATCGTGAAGGTCGACCGGGACGAGGTCCTGCTCGACATCGGTTACAAGACCGAAGGTGTCATCCCCTCCCGCGAGCTCTCCATCAAGCACGATGTCGACCCCAATGAGGTCGTCAAGGTGGGCGATGAGATCGAGGCCCTTGTCCTTCAGAAGGAGGACAAGGAAGGTCGCCTGATCCTCTCGAAGAAGCGTGCGCAGTACGAACGCGCGTGGGGCACGATCGAGAAGATCAAGGAAGAGGACGGCATCGTCACCGGTACCGTCATCGAGGTCGTCAAGGGTGGTCTCATCCTCGACATCGGCCTGCGCGGCTTCCTGCCCGCCTCGCTCGTGGAGATGCGCCGGGTGCGCGACCTCCAGCCCTATGTGGGCAAGGAGCTCGAGGCGAAGATCATCGAGCTGGACAAGAACCGCAACAACGTGGTCCTGTCCCGCCGTGCCTGGCTGGAGCAGACCCAGAGCGAGGTCCGCCAGACCTTCCTCACCACCCTGCAGAAGGGTCAGGTGCGCTCCGGCGTCGTCTCCTCCATCGTCAACTTCGGTGCGTTCGTCGACCTCGGCGGTGTCGACGGCCTGGTGCACGTCTCCGAGCTGTCCTGGAAGCACATCGACCACCCCTCCGAGGTCGTCGAGGTCGGCCAGGAGGTCACGGTCGAGGTCCTGGACGTGGACATGGACCGCGAGCGCGTCTCCCTGTCGCTGAAGGCGACCCAGGAAGACCCGTGGCAGCAGTTCGCCCGGACCCACCAGATCGGGCAGGTCGTCCCCGGCAAGGTCACCAAGCTGGTTCCGTTCGGCGCGTTCGTCCGGGTGGACGAGGGCATCGAGGGCCTGGTGCACATCTCCGAGCTGGCCGAGCGCCACGTGGAGATCCCGGAGCAGGTCGTCCAGGTCAACGACGAGATCTTCGTCAAGGTCATCGACATCGACCTGGAGCGCCGCCGTATCTCGCTGTCGCTCAAGCAGGCGAACGAGTCGTTCGGCGCCGACCCGGCCTCGGTCGAGTTCGACCCGACCCTGTACGGCATGGCCGCGTCCTACGACGACCAGGGCAACTACATCTACCCCGAGGGCTTCGACCCCGAGACCAACGACTGGCTCGAGGGCTACGAGAAGCAGCGCGAGGAGTGGGAGGGCCAGTACGCCACGGCTCAGACCCGCTTCGAGCAGCACCAGGCGCAGGTCATCAAGTCCCGCGAGGCCGACGAGCAGGCGGCGGCCGAAGCCGGCTCCGCGACTCCCGCCCCGGCCGCCGGTGGCGGCGGTGGCGGCGGCTCGTACTCCTCGGAGTCCGAGGACACCTCCGGTGCCCTGGCCTCCGACGAGGCCCTCGCCGCCCTCCGCGAGAAGCTCGCGGGCGGCCAGTCCTGATCCAGGACACCCAGCGGTGACCGCGGGTCCGCACCCCTTTCGGGGGGTGCGGACCCGCGGTGCGTTCCACCCGCCGTTCGATCCAGGAGAGCGCGACAGACGCCGAATCCCCGGCCGCGAACCACCCCTTCGGGTGGGGCGGCGGGGAATGGCGAGCAGGTTCCGTTCGTTGTGGGTGACACAGAGCGAGGAGGACGATCACCGTGCTGGATCCGCAAGGACTGTACGAGTACGTGCCGGGCGGGGCCGAGGCCGTCGATGAGGCGGTCGGTGACACCGGGCCGGTACTGCTCTATTACTTCGAGGGCTATATGGACGCCGGCGAGACCGGCGAGCAGATCGCCCGCCAACTGCTGGACCGCCTCGACAACCAGCTGATCGCGAGTTTCGACGCCGACCGCCTGGTCGACTACCGGGCGCGCCGCCCGCTGATGACCTTCGAGCGCGACCACTGGTCCGCCTACGAGGCGCCGGAGATCGACCTCTACCTCGTCAAGGACACCACCGGCACCCCCTTCCTGCTGCTGGCCGGCTCCGAGCCGGACGTGGAGTGGGAGCGCTTCAGCACCGCGGTGCTCCAGGTCGTCGAGCGCCTCGGCGTGCGGCTGTCCATCAACTTCCACGGCATCCCGATGGGTGTCCCGCACACCCGCCCGGTCGGCCTGACCCCGCACGGCAACCGGGTGGATCTGATGCCCGGCCACCGCGCCTGGTTCGACGAGGCGCAGGTGCCCGGCAGCGCCGCCTCCCTGATCGAGCTGCGCCTGGCCGAAGCCGGCCGGGACGTGCTGGGAGTCGCCGCCCACGTACCGCACTATCTGGCCCGCTCGCCGTATCCGGACGCGGCGCTCGCGGTGCTGGAGACCATCACCGCCGCCACCGGCCTGGTGCTGCCCGAGATCGCCCACGCGCTGCGCAACGAGGCACATACGGTGCGGGTCGAGATCGACCGCCAGGTGGCCGAGGGCGACAGCGAGCTCGTCTCGGTGGTGCGCGGCCTGGAAAGCCAGTACGACGCGGTCGCCGGCACGCAGAGCCGGGAGAATCTGATCGCCGAGTCCGTCGACCTGCCCTCGGCCGACGACCTCGCCGCCGAGTTCGAACGATTCCTCGCCGACCGCGAGGACGACGGCCGCTGACCGCCCGCCGGCACCCCGTAGGCTGTCCGCCATGCTGACAGTGGGGCTGACCGGCGGCATCGGCGCCGGCAAGAGCGAGGTGTCGCGACTGCTCGCCTCGTACGGCGCGGTGCTGATCGACGCCGACCGCATCTCCCGCGAAGTGGTGGAGCCCGGCACCGAGGGACTGGCCGCGGTGGTCGCCGAGTTCGGCGAGCGGATCCTCCGGCCCGACGGCACGCTGGACCGCCCGGCGCTCGGCGCGATCGTCTTCGGCGACGAGGACCGCCGCAAGGCGCTCAACGCGATCATGCACCCGCTGGTCGGCCGCCGCGCCGCCGAACTCCAGCAGGCCGCCGGACCCGACGACATCGTGCTGCACGACGTCCCGCTGCTCACCGAGAACGGCCTGGCCGGCCGCTACGACCAGGTCGTCGTGGTGGACGCCGACCCCGCCACCCAGCTCGACCGGCTGGTCCGGCTGCGCGGCATGACCGAGGACGACGCCCGGGCCCGCATCGCCGCCCAGGCCACCCGCGAGCAGCGCCTGGCCCTGGCGACCTTCGTGATCGACAACGACGGCCCGCTGGAAGCGCTGGAACCCCAGGTCCGCGCGGTGTGGGACCGGCTGCGCGAGCAGCGCTGAACGGCCGGGCGGCCTGCTCGCCGTCTCCCGCGGCGCCTCCCGCGGGGGAATGTGATTGCGGCCGGACGCGTTGGGGTATCTGAAATCGGACGACCCAGTCGTCATCCGTGCCCCGATACAGGGAGGCGGCTTTGCCCAAACGCACCCCGGAAACGCACGTCATCGACTATCGCGCCGCCGAGCAGCTGCTCGCCGCGCGCGACCCGCGCGGCGCGGTCAAGCTCCTCGACCCGGTGATCGCCGCACACCCCGAGAACACCGCGGCCCGGCTGCTGCGTGCCCGCGCCTTCTTCGCGGCGGCCCAACTGCGGCCAGCCGAGCTGGAGTTCCAGATCGTGCTGGAGCGCGAGCCGGACAACGCGTTCGCGCACTTCGCGCTCGCCCGCACCCTGGAGCGCTCCAACCGCGCCGATGAGGCCAAGCGCCACTTCCGGCTGGCCGCCGCGCTCGACCCGCGCCCGGACTATCTGGCCGCCGCCCGCTTCGACCCGAGCTGATCCTCACAGCTCCCCGCCGGAAAATCGCCGTCGCCCCCGCACGGCCCGGCATTCGTCAGTATCTTCACACCCTTGCCAGTCAAGGGGAGCGGAGCGGGACATGGAAGCCGTCGTCATCCTGCTGATCGTCGTCGCGGTACTCGGCCTGATCGTGCTGCCGAGCAGTCTGCGGATCGTCAAGGAGTACGAACGCGGGGTGATCTACCGCTTCGGCCGCGTCAATCGGCTGCCGAAGGAGCCCGGGCCGCGTCTGCTGCTGCCCTTCGCCGACCGGATGACCAAGGTCAATATGCAGGTCATCACCATGCCGGTGCCCGCTCAGGATGGCATCACCCGGGACAATGTGTCGGTACGGGTGGACGCGGTGCTGTACTTCCGGGTGGTGGACCCGATCCGCGCCACGGTGGACGTGCAGAACTACCAGTTCGCGATGCTCCAGGTTGCCCAGACCTCCCTGCGGTCCATCATCGGCAAGAGCGACCTGGACGATCTGCTGTCCGGCCGGGAGCGGCTGCACGAGGGGCTGGAGCTGATGCTGTCCACGCCCGCGACCGGCTGGGGTGTGCACATCGACCGGGTGGAGATCAAGGATGTGACGCTGCCGGAGTCGATGAAGCGGTCCATGGCCCGGCAGGCCGAGGCGGACCGCGAGCGGCGGGCCCGCATCATCACCGCCGACGGCGAGCTCCAGGCGTCACAGAAGCTGTCCGAGGCGGCGCAGACCATGGACGCCAATCCCTCGGCCCTCCAGCTGCGGCTGCTGCAGACCGTGGTCGAGGTCGCCGCCGAGAAGAACTCCACCCTGGTGATGCCCTTCCCGGTGGAGATGCTGCGCTTCTTCGACCGGGCCGGCCAGAGCCCCCAGCCCGCGCCGCCGCCCGCACCCGCCCCGGCGGCCCAGCCCGCCCAGCCCGCTCCGGCGCCCCCCGCGGTGGAGCCCGCCGCCGACGCCGCGCCCGCCGAACTCGACAGGGCGGCTCCGGCCGAGCTCCCCACCGGCTCCCCGGCGGCCGTCCCGGACCCCCGCAGCCCGGAGGAATGAGGAGCGGGGCACAGGGACCGCCCGGGCGGACCGGTCAGAACAGCGGCGCGGGCAGCACACCCTCCAGGGCCAGCAGCGAGCGCTTGATCTCCAGCCCGCCGCCGAAGCCGCCTATGCCGCCGTCGCTCTCGATCACCCGGTGGCACGGCACGACCACCGGCAGCGGGTTGGATCCCATCGCGACCCCCACCGCGCGGGCCGCGCCCGGCTCGCGCACCCGGTCGGCCAGATCCTGGTAGCCCACCACCGCCCCGTACGGCACGCCTGCGGCGAGCTCGCGCAGCACCCGCCGGGCGAAGCCGGTGACCAGCGACCAGTCCAGCTCCAGCGAGAACTCCCGCAGCGTCCCGTCGAAGTACGCGTCGAACTGCTCGGTGACCGGCGCGAGACGCTCCGCGTCCGCCACCGGGGAGCGGCCCAGCCGCCGCCCGGCCGACTCCAGGGCCCGCTCCACCGTCGCCCCCTCCGCCCGGAAGCACACCAGCGCCAGCCCCTGCTCCGTCCCGCCCAGCAGCAGCGGCCCGATCGGCGCGTCCATCACCGTCCACCCAAGATCCGTCACGCCGACAAGCCTAGGGCGGGGGTCCGACAGCCGGGGGCGGAAGCGGGCACGGACGATTGTCGGTGGGGCGTCGTACCGTTGACTCATGCGGCCCGTATCAGACATCGAACGCAGTGTGGCGCCCTTCGAGGTCGTCAGTCCCTACCAGCCCAGCGGTGACCAGCCGACCGCCATCACCGACCTGGAAAAGCGCATTCTCGCAGGTGAGCAGAATGTGGTGCTGCTCGGTGCGACCGGTACGGGCAAGTCCGCGACCACCGCCTGGATGATCGAGCGGCTCCAGCGCCCCACCCTGGTGATGGCGCCGAACAAGACACTGGCCGCCCAGCTGGCCAATGAGTTCCGGGAGCTGCTGCCGAACAACGCGGTGGAGTACTTCGTCTCGTACTACGACTACTACCAGCCCGAGGCGTACGTCCCGCAGACCGACACCTACATCGAGAAGGACTCCTCGATCAACGAGGAGGTGGAGCGGCTGCGCCACTCCGCCACCAACTCGCTGCTCACCCGGCGTGACGTGGTCGTGGTCGCCTCCGTGTCCTGCATCTACGGCCTGGGCACCCCGCAGGAGTACATCGACCGCATGGTCCGGCTCAATGTGGGCGACGTCATCGACCGGGACCAGCTGCTGCGCAAATTCGTCGAGATCCAGTACACCCGCAATGACCTGGCCTTCAGCCGCGGCACCTTCCGGGTCCGCGGCGACACCGTCGAGATCTTCCCGGTCTACGAGGAGCTGGCCGTCCGCATCGAGATGTTCGGCGACGAGATCGAGGCGCTCTACACCCTGCACCCGCTGACCGGCGAGGTCATCACCGAGGACCGCCAGATCTACGTGTTCCCCGCCACCCACTACGTCGCCGGACCCGAGCGGATGGAGCGGGCCATCGCCGGCATCGAGCAGGAGCTGGAGACGCAGCTGCCGCTGCTGGAGAAGCAGGGCAAGCTGCTGGAGGCCCAGCGGCTGCGGATGCGCACCACCTACGACATCGAGATGATGCGGCAGATCGGCACCTGCGCCGGCATCGAGAACTACTCCCGGCACATCGACGGGCGCGGCCAGGGCAGCGCGCCCGACACCCTGATCGACTACTTCCCCGAGGACTTCCTGCTGGTCATCGACGAGTCGCACGTCACCGTGCCGCAGATCGGCGCGATGTACGAGGGGGACGCCTCCCGCAAGCGCACCCTGGTCGACCACGGCTTCCGGCTGCCGTCCGCGCTCGACAACCGCCCGCTGAAGTGGGAGGAGTTCCAGCAGCGCGTCGGCCAGACGGTCTACCTGTCGGCGACCCCCGGGCCGTACGAGCTGTCCCGCGGCGAGGGCGTGGTCGAGCAGATCATCCGGCCCACCGGCCTGGTGGACCCCGAGGTGATCGTCAAGCCCACCGAGGGCCAGATCGACGACCTGGTGCACGAGATCCGGCTGCGCACCGAGAGGGACGAGCGGGTCCTGGTCACCACCTTGACCAAGAAGATGTCCGAGGACCTCACCGACTACCTGCTGGAGCTCGGCATCCAGGTCCGCTATCTGCACAGCGACATCGACACGCTGCGCCGGGTCGAGCTGCTGCACGAGCTGCGGGCCGGCGAGTACGACGTCCTGGTCGGCATCAACCTGCTGCGGGAGGGCCTCGACCTGCCCGAGGTGTCGCTGGTCGCGATCCTCGACGCCGACAAGGAGGGCTTCCTGCGCTCCGGCACCTCGCTGATCCAGACCATCGGCCGCGCCGCCCGTAACGTCTCGGGCCAGGTGCACATGTACGCCGACCGGATCACCCCGGCGATGGAGAAGGCCATCGAGGAGACCAACCGCCGCCGCGAGAAGCAGGTCGCGTACAACACCGAGCGGGGCGTGGACCCGCAGCCGCTGCGCAAGAAGATCGCCGGCATCCTGGACTCCTTCGCCCGTGAGGACGCCGACACCGAGGAACTGCTCGGCTCCGGACGGCAGCGCTCGCGCGGCAAGGCCCCGGTGCCGGGACTGTCCGCCAAGGGGGCCGGCAAGCGTTCGAAGGCGTCGCTGCCCGCCGAGGAACTCGTCGACCTCATCGCGCAGCTCACCGATCAGATGCACACCGCCGCCGCCGAGCTGCAGTTCGAGGTCGCCGCGCGGATCAGGGACGAACTCGGGGAGCTGAAGAAGGAGCTGCGCCAGATGCGCGAGGTCGGTATCGCGTGACGGCGGCCGGCGCCCCCGGCCCGTCCCTGCCGGGGGCGGGCCGGCGGCAGCGGGCCGTTCCCCGGGAATCAGCCATGAATCGGCGGAAATCTCCTGGCGACGAACCGGGATACCGCCGGGCGGCGTCTTGTTAGGGTCGGGACACGAACCGCAGGACGTACGGGTGAGAGGGGACAGCGCGTGACGGTCAATATGACCAAGGGTCAGAAGATCAGCCTGAACAAGGCTGACGGGGGATCACTGACCGCGGTCAGGATGGGGCTCGGCTGGCAGGCCGCCCCGCGCCGCGGGCTGTTCGGCAGCCGTACCCGGGAGATCGACCTCGATGCCTCGGCTGTGCTCTTCGCCGACAAGCAGCCGGTGGACGTGGTGTTCTTCCGCCACCTCACCAGCGACGACGGCTCCGTCCGCCACACCGGGGACAATGTGGTCGGCGGCGCCGGGCAGGGCGGCGACGACGAGTCGATCCTGGTCGACCTCCAGCGGGTGCCGGTGCATGTCGACCAGATCGTCTTCACGGTGAACTCCTTCACCGGGCAGACCTTCGCCGAGGTGCAGAACGCGTTCTGCCGTCTGGTGGACGAGACCAACGGCCAGGAACTCGCCCGCTACACCCTCACCGGCGGCGGCCAGTACACCGCGCAGATCATGGCGAAGGTGCAGCGCGGCCAGGGCGGCTGGTCGATGACCGCGATCGGCACCCCGGCCAACGGCCGCACCTTCCAGGACCTGATCCCGGCCATACTGCCCGCGCTCTAGCCGGCCGGACCGGCGCCACCGACCACGGCGACCGGTCAGGACCACACAAGAGACGCGGAAAAGACGCGGCAGAGACGCGACTGAAGACGCGACAAAAGACACAAGAGAAGACGAAAACGGGAACGGGGGCGGCGGACATGACTGCCGAACTGGTCCGCGGGCAGAACCATCCGCTGCCCGGCAACCGGTTGGAGATCCGGGTGTCGGCGGGCACCCCGGTGGTGGCCGCGGTCACCCTCGGGGACGAGCGGGGCCGCGTCATCGGGGATCCGGAGGGCGCGGCGAAGCCGGAGGCGGCCGGCTCCCCGCCGGATTCGGCGAGCGGCTGGCTCGCCCATCCCGGCAGACCCCGGCTCCCCGGGGTCGAAGTGCCCCGGCGGGCCGCCGCCGACCACCGGCTCGCGCTGGACCTCGGCGCCCTGCCGCCGGAAGCGCACCGGGTGCATGTGCTGCTGGTGCTGCCCACCGCGCGGCCCGGAGCCCCCGCGGACTTCGGCGCCGCCCCCGCCCCGCACCTGACCGTCACCACGTCCGACGGCGCCCCGGTCACCGGCTTCACCATCACCGGACTAGGCGCCGAGACGGCCCTGCTCGCCCTGGAGCTGTACCGGCGGGGGGACGGCTGGAAGGTCCGCGCGGTCGGCCAGGGGTACGCCGAGGGACTGGCCGCGCTGCTGCTCGACCAGGGCGTGCCGGACGCGGTCGCGGTGGCCGGCGAGGTCCAGGCGGCGGCCGGGCGGGAGCAGTCCCGTCCGGCGCCGCCGCCCGACCGCGACACCTCCGCCGGGGCCGCCGCGGCCCCGGCGCCCTCGGCTGCGTCCGGCCCGCCGACCGTCGCCGGCCGGACCGGCGGCGCCTCCGAAGGAGCCCCGGACCCGGCAGCCGCTTCGTCCGCCGCGAGCGGCGCCGCCGGCGCCACCGGCGTCGACTACCGCCACCCGCGGCGGCGCGGCGCCGCCGAGCCGCCCCTGCCCACCACCCCGTCGACCGCTGCCCCCGCCCCCACCCCGGCCGGGGGCCGCCACCAGCCCCGGCCGTCCGCCGCGTTACCCCCGCAGGCCCCGCCGCCCCCCGAGGCCGCCGCCGGATCACCGGCCGGCCAGGAGGACGGCGGCGGCGGCCCGCCCGCCCCGGTCGCCGGGGACGCCTCCGGCTGGACGATGGACGAGCGGCTGCACAACCAGATCTGGAGCATGTTCGAGGATCTGGCCCGGAGCGTGGCCGCCTACCGCAGCGCCGCGGACTTCGCCCAGTCCCGTTACGACCAGGAGCTGGACCGGCTGCTCGCCGACCCGCGCACCCGCGGCGGCCCGGCCGCGGAGAGCGCCCGGGACGAGGCCGAGCTCCGGCAGGCCGCCCTGGTCGACCGGGCCAGGGCGGTGCTCGACCGGGACCTCGCCCAGCTGGCCGCCGAGGCCGAGGTGGTCGAGCCCGCGCTGCCGCCGCCCTTCGCCGGCTGGGAGAATCCGGTCTGGCACGCCTACCAGGTCCCCGCCGAGCCGCCGATGGCGGTCCGGCTGGGCAGCCTCACCCTGCCCGAGGCGCCAGAGCTGCGGATCCCGCTGCTCGCCCGGCTCCCGCTGGAGCGCGGCCTGTGGATCGACAGCGCGGACAACCACGCGCTGGCCATGGAGACGGCCGTCGCGGTGGCCGCCCGGCTGCTCGCCTCCTATCCGGTCGGCTGCTTCGCGGTGCATGCCCTGGACCCGGCAGGCTCGGGAAGCGCTCCGCTCGCCCCGCTCAGCACCAGCCACGCCCTCGTACTGCCGCCGCCCGCGGCCGGCGCCGCCGGCGTCAACGAGACGCTGGCCCGGCTCACCGAACGGGTCGACCTGCTGCAGATGGCCATGCGCGGTGGGGCGCCGGACGCGCTGCCGCCCGGCTTCGACCCGGCCGAACAGCTGCTGATCGTCAATGAGTTCCCCTACGGGTTCGACGACCGGGCGCTGACCCGGCTGCGTTATCTCGCCGACGAGGGGCCCGGGGTCGGGGTGCATCTGCTGCTGGTCGCCGACCGGGAGGACGCCGACGAGTACGGACCGGTGCTCGACCCGCTGTGGCGCTCGCTGCTGCGGCTGACCCCGCTGCCCAGCGACCACCTCGCCGACCCGTGGGTCGGACACGCCTGGACGTACGAACCGGCCATGGTGCCGCCGGACAGCCAGGTGCTCACCCGGGTGCTGCGCCAACTCGCTGCGGCGCGACCGGCGTTCGGGCCCTGAGCGCCGGCCCGGCGGTTCGCTGATCCACCGGTCCGCTCATTTGCTGATCCGCTGATCCGCTGGTTCGTCAAGCAGGTAAAGAGGCTCTGGCCAGCGGACTTGGAGAGAATTTTACTCTTCCTTGGTAATTCGTGTACCTTTTGAGGACCGACGAATCACCGGAGGAAGCAGTGGACGTCTCCCTCACCCTTTGGGCCCTGACGATCGCGGGACTGGGTGCCCTCATCGCCGCCGACTTCCTCATCGGCCGTACCCCGCACGACGTTTCGCTGCGCGAGGCCGGAATATGGACGGCGGTGTGGGTGGCCCTGGCCGGGCTCTTCGGTGTCGGTCTGCTGCTGTTCGGCGGCGGTCAGCCGGCCGGTGAGTTCTTCGCCGGCTACATCACCGAGAAGTCGCTCAGCGTCGACAACCTCTTCGTCTTCGTGCTGATCATGGGGAAGTTCGCGGTCCCGTCCCAGTACCAGCAGCGCGTGCTGCTGGTCGGTGTGCTGATCGCACTGGCGCTGCGGACCGTGTTCATCGCGGCCGGCGCGACCGTCATCGCCAGCTTCTCCTGGGTCTTCTTCATCTTCGGCGCCTTCCTGATCTGGACGGCCTGGAAGCTGATCAAGGAGGCCCGCTCGGACGAGGCGGAGGAAGAGTTCGAGGAGAACCGCCTGCTGAAGGCGGTCGAGAAGCGGATCCCGTCCACCGACCGCTACCACGGCACGCTGCTGTTCG
This sequence comes from Streptomyces polygonati, assembly GCF_042650325.1. Classification (NCBI taxonomy): domain Bacteria; kingdom Bacillati; phylum Actinomycetota; class Actinomycetes; order Kitasatosporales; family Streptomycetaceae; genus Streptomyces; species Streptomyces polygonati. Next base: position 231,972 of record NZ_JBHSBB010000003.1, read on the forward strand.
TCACCGAGAACGGCAGGCGGCTGATGACGCCGATGCTCGTGGTGATGCTCGCCATCGGCACCACCGATGTGCTCTTCGCCCTTGACTCGATCCCGGCGATCTTCGGACTCACCCAGGACCCGTACATCGTCTTCACCGCCAACGCCTTCGCGCTGATGGGTCTGCGGCAGCTCTACTTCCTGATCGGCGGGCTGCTGAAGAAGCTGGTGCACCTGTCGTACGGGCTGTCGGTGATCCTCGGCTTCATCGGTGTGAAGCTCGTGCTGCACGCGCTGCACGAGACCGGTGCGCACGTCCCGGAGATCTCCATCCCGGTCTCCCTGGGGGTGATCGTGCTGGTCCTCGCGGTGACGACCGTGACCAGTCTGATCGCCGCCCGCAAGCAGGCCGCGGCCGAGGTGGCGGCCGACAAACCGAGCGTCAACGTCTGACCCGCGCCCGACCCTGGGCGGGAACCGGTCCCGTTCAGGGTCTACCGTGGCCCCGGTTGGGGTCCCCGCGCCCATAGGGCGGCGGGGGCGGACGGTTCACGTGGAAAGGCGCCGATGTGGCGGGCACCCAGGCTCTCCCCGAGCTGACCGTAACCCGGTTCGTCGACTCCTGGCGGCTGGACGGCTTCGTCCTCGTCGCCGTCCTGCTGCTGGCGGCGGTCTACGCCTACGGGGTACGCCGCCGGCTGCGCGCGGGGGAGCCGTGGCCGCTGTGGCGCGGCGCCTGCTTCTTCGTCCTGGGGCTGGGCACCCTGGTGTTCGCCACCATGTCCGCGCTGGCGGTCTACAACCGGGTGCTGTTCTGGCCGGCCGCCGTACAGAACATCCTGCTCGACCTGTTCGTCCCGCTCGGCCTGGCCCTCGGCGACCCGCTGGCGCTGGCCTCGCCCACCGGCCGCCTGCGCCGGGCGTTCGCCTCCCGGCCGGCCAGGGTGCTGACGTATCCGCTGGTCAGCTCGGTGCTGGTCCTGGTCTCCGAGCTGAGCATCTACTTCACGCCGTACTTCGCCACCTCGCTCGGCGATCCGCTGGTGCTCCAGCTGATGCACCTTCAGCTGCTGCTCACCGGCAGTCTGTTCGTGCTGCCCATGCTCAGCCGGCAGGAGCTGCTGCCGCGCTGGTGCAACTACCCGGTACGCGCCGCGCTGGTCTTCTTCGACGGCCTGTTCGACTCGGTACCCGGCATCGTCGTCATGACCAGCGGTACGACGGTGGCGGGGCACTGGTACGCGACCCATCCCCGTAGCTGGGGCCCTTCGGTCCAGTACGACCAGATGCTCGGCGGTGGTCTGATGGTCACCCTCGCGGAACTCGTCGCCCTGCCGTTCCTGCTGGTGGTCTTCCTGGAATGGTGGCGGGCGGAACGGGAGAGGACCGTGGCGCTGGACGCCCGGCTGGACCGTGAGGCCGTGGCCGCCCAGGCCCGGGCCTCGGTCGCCGCGAAGAGGCAGGCACCGGTCCCGGCCGCAGCGGCTCCCTCGGCCGATGTGCCCTCGGCGCCGGCCCCGGCCGCCGCCGACGTCCCGGAGCGGACCCGACCCTGGTGGGAGACCGACCAGGGCGAGGTCGGCATGCGGATGCGCGGCGAGGGCTGATCCGAGGTCCGGTCCGGGGCCCGGTCCGAAGGCTGATCCGAAGGCGGGTCCGCTGCGAAGCCGGCCAGTGCCCCCGGGGCCTACCAGCCGCGCTCGCGCCACTCCGCGAGGTGCGGGCGCTCGGTGCCCAGCGTCGTGTCGTTGCCATGGCCCGGGTAGACCCAGGTCTCGTCCGGGAGCGTGGCGAAGAGCTTGGCGGTGACGTCCCCGAGCAGCGAGGCGAAGGCCGCCGGGTCGCTGTGGGTGTTGCCGACGCCGCCGGGGAAGAGGCAGTCGCCGGTGAAGGCGTGCGGGTGGCCGTGAGGGTCGTCGTAGATCAGCGCGATGCTGCCCGGGGTGTGGCCCACGAGCCGGCGGGCGGTGAGCGAGATCCGGCCGAGCATGATCACGTCGCCGTCGTGCACCGGGGTGTCGGTGGGGACGGGGATGCCGGGGGCGTCCTCGACACCGGCGTAGGTGCGGGCGCCGGTGGCGGCCACCACGGCCTCCAGCGCCTGCCAGTGGTCACCGTGCTGGTGGGTGGTGACAACGCCGCTGAGGCCGTCCTCGCCGATCGTCTCCATCAGGATCCCGGGCTCGGCCGCCGCGTCGATCAGCAGCTGCTCACCGGTGGCACGGCAACGCAGTACGTAAGCGTTGTTGCTCATGGGGCCGACGGCGACCTTGGTGATGATCAGGTCCCTCAGCTCGTGCACGTCGGGCGTACCCCCGACGGTGACCTCTCCCGTGTAAGCCATGGGCGCCACCCTAGTGCCGGGCTCTGCCGGGCGATCCGGAGGGCCACACGATCGGGTGAAACCGGCGGCACCGGTGCTGGAATCGAATGCACGTGCTATACGCTCGTTCCTGTCGCCGAGCAAGACCAACAAGGCAACAGGAAGAAATGCCGAGCGCGACCCGTTTAGGCTGACTGTGGGGTGCCGACAAATCCCCCCTCCTACGAAAGGTGCGCACTGGCGTGGCCGACCGACTCACCATCCGTGGTGCTCGCGAGCACAACCTGAGGAATGTCTCGCTGGACCTGCCCCGGGACTCACTCATCGTGTTCACCGGCCTGTCCGGATCGGGCAAGTCCTCGCTCGCGTTCGACACCATCTTCGCCGAGGGCCAGCGCCGCTACGTGGAGTCGCTGTCCTCGTACGCACGGCAGTTCCTCGGCCAGATGGACAAGCCGGACGTCGACTTCATCGAGGGCCTGTCGCCGGCCGTCTCCATCGACCAGAAGTCCACCTCGCGCAACCCCCGCTCCACCGTCGGCACCATCACCGAGGTCTACGACTATCTGCGGCTGCTCTTCGCCCGGATCGGCAAGCCGCACTGCCCGCAGTGCGGCCGCCCCATCGCGCGGCAGTCCCCGCAGGCCATCGTGGACCGGGTGCTGGAGCTGGAGGAGGGCAGCCGCTTCCAGGTGCTCGCCCCGCTGGCGCGCGAGCGCAAGGGCGAGTTCGTCGACCTCTTCGCCGATCTGCAGACCAAGGGCTACAGCCGGGCCCGGGTGGACGGCGTCACCGTCCAGCTCACCGACCCGCCCAAGCTCAAGAAGCAGGAGAAGCACACCATCGAGGTGGTCATCGACCGCCTCACCGTCAAGGACTCGGCCAAGCGGCGCCTCACCGACTCGGTGGAGACCGCCCTCGGCCTGTCCGGCGGCATGGTCATCCTGGACTTCGTGGACCTGCCGGAGGACGACCCGCAGCGTGAGCGGATGTTCTCCGAGCACCTCTACTGCCCGTACGACGACCTGTCCTTCGAGGAGCTGGAGCCGCGCTCCTTCTCCTTCAACTCGCCGTTCGGCGCCTGCCCGGACTGCACCGGCATCGGCTCCCGGATGGAAGTCGACCCCGAGCTGGTCGTCCCGGACCCGGACAAGTCGCTGGAAGAGGGCGCGATCGCGCCCTGGACCGGTGGGATGACCAAGAGCTACTTCGACCGGCTGGTCCAGGGCCTGGCCGCCGAGCTGGGCTTCCGCACCGACATCCCGTACGCCGGGCTGCCGGCCCGGGCCAAGAAGGCGCTGCTCTACGGCAACAAGTCCGAGGTGCGGATCGCCTACAAGACCCGGTACGGCCGGGAGCGCGCCTACAACGCGCAGTTCGAGGGCGCCATCCCGTTCGTCAAGCGCCGGCACCAGGACGCGGAGAGCGACTCCAGCCGGGAGCGCTTCGAGGGGTACATGCGGGAGGTGCCCTGCCCGACCTGCCACGGCAAGCGGCTCAAGCCGATCGTGCTGGCCGTCACCGTGCAGGACCGGTCGATCGCCGACATCTCGGCGATGTCGATCAGCGACTGCGCCGAGTTCCTGGGCGCCATGAAGCTGAACGCGCGGGACAAGAAGATCGCCGAGCGCGTGCTCAAGGAGGTCAACGAGCGGCTGAGGTTCCTGGTCGACGTCGGCCTGGACTACCTCTCGCTCAACCGCGCCGCGGGCACCCTGTCCGGCGGCGAGGCCCAGCGCATCCGGCTGGCCACCCAGATCGGCTCCGGCCTGGTCGGCGTGCTCTACGTGCTGGACGAGCCGTCCATCGGCCTGCACCAGCGCGACAACCACCGGCTGATCGAGACGCTGGTACGGCTGCGCGACCTCGGCAACACCCTGATCGTGGTCGAGCACGACGAGGACACCATCAAGACCGCCGACTGGGTGGTGGACATCGGCCCCGGCGCCGGCGAGCACGGCGGCAATGTGGTGCACTCCGGCTCGCTCAAGGAGCTGCTGAGCAATGACGAGTCGCTGACCGGCCAGTATCTGTCCGGCAAGCGGTTCATCCCCACCCCCGAGGTGCGGCGGCCCATCGACCCCGGGCGGCAGCTGACCGTGCACGGCGCGCGGGAGCACAATCTGCAGGACATCGACGTGTCCTTCCCGCTGGGCGTCTTCACCGCCGTCACCGGGGTGTCCGGATCGGGCAAGTCCACGCTGGTCAACGACATCCTGTACACCCACCTGGCCCGCGAGCTGAACGGCGCGCGCAGCGTCCCCGGCCGCCACACCCGGGTGGACGGCGACGACCTGGTGGACAAGGTGGTGCACGTCGACCAGTCGCCGATCGGCCGTACCCCGCGCTCCAACCCGGCCACGTACACCGGTGTCTTCGACAACGTCCGCAAGCTCTTCGCCGAGACCATGGAGGCCAAGGTCCGCGGCTATCTGCCGGGCCGGTTCTCCTTCAACGTCAAGGGCGGCCGCTGTGAGAACTGCGCGGGCGACGGCACGATCAAGATCGAGATGAACTTCCTGCCGGACGTCTACGTCCCGTGCGAGGTCTGCCACGGTGCCCGGTACAACCGGGAGACCCTGGAGGTGCACTACAAGGGCAAGTCCATCGCCGAGGTGCTGGACATGCCGATCGAGGAGGCGCTGGACTTCTTCGAGGCGGTGCCCAACATCGCCCGGCACCTGCGCACCCTGGACGAGGTCGGCCTGGGGTACGTCCGGCTGGGCCAGTCCGCGCCGACGCTGTCCGGCGGCGAGGCGCAGCGCGTCAAGCTCGCCTCCGAGCTGCAGAAGCGCTCCACCGGCCGGACCGTCTATGTGCTGGACGAGCCGACCACCGGGCTGCACTTCGAGGACATCAGCAAGCTGATCAAGGTGCTGTCCGGGCTGGTCGAGAAGGGCAACACGGTGATCGTCATCGAGCACAACCTGGACGTGGTCAAGACCGCGGACTGGGTGATCGACATGGGCCCCGAGGGTGGCAACGGCGGCGGTCTGGTCGTCGCCGAGGGCACCCCGGAGCAGATCGCCGGCGTCCCGGCCAGCCACACCGGCAAGTTCCTGCGGGAGGTGCTGCGGCCGGAGGCGATCAGCGACGCGGGGGTGCCGTCGCCGCGCAAGCGGGCCGGTGCCAAGGCCCCGGCCAAGAAGGCGGCTCCCCGCAAGCGGGCCGCCAGCAAGGCGTAGGCCGCCGCAGAGGCGGAAAAGTTCGGGACGTAGGGTTACGGGTCGCACGATCTGCTCATACGTCCCGATCCACCCGCACCACTGGAGCACGCATGTCCGCCGAACCGGCCATCGAATCGGCCCCCGAACCGAGCACCGCGCCCCGTACCGCCCCCCGCGCCGAACCGCCGACCGACACGGTGGGCGGCGGCGCGGCCGGCGCCGCCGGGCGGCATGTCTCGGCGACGCGCCGGACGGTGCTGCGCGGCGCGGCGATGGCCGGAGCCGCCGGCGCGGTCGGGCTCGGACTGGCCGGCTGCGGCGGCAAGCACGGCTCGGCGGCCGGCCCCACAAAGCCGGTGGACCTCGGCGCCGCCACCGAGGTCCCGGTGGGCGGCGCCAAGCTCTACCGGAACGACAAGGTGGTGGTCTCGCAGCCGAAGCAGGGCACCTTCAAGGCGTTCAGCGCGGTCTGCACCCACCAGGGCTGCGTGGTCGACTCGGTGCAGGGCACCACCATCTCCTGCCCCTGCCACGGCAGCCAGTTCGACGCGGTGACCGGCGCGGTCGTCCAGGGCCCGGCCACCCGGCCGCTGCCCGCCGTCCCCGTCCGGCAGACCGGCGGGAAGCTCACCGCGGGTCCCGCCAGCTGACCGCTCCCGGGCCGCCGTGGGGCCACGTCCTTGTCACACGCCGCCAGTAGGGTGGGAACCATGGCAGACCCCAACAGCTACCGACCGAAGCCGGGCCAGATCCCCGACTCTCCCGGGGTCTACAGGTTCCGGGACGAGCACCGCCGGGTGATCTATGTCGGCAAGGCGAAGAGCCTGCGGCAGCGGCTGTCCTCGTACTTCCAGGACATCACCAATCTGCACCACCGCACCGCCACCATGGTCACCACGGCCGCCTCCGTGGAGTGGACGGTGGTCTCCACCGAGGTGGAGGCGCTGCAGCTCGAATACTCCTGGATCAAGGAGTACGACCCGCGGTTCAACGTCAAGTACCGCGACGACAAGAGCTATCCGTCGCTGGCCGTCACCATGAACGAGCAGTTCCCCCGGGTCCAGGTGATGCGCGGCCCCAAGCGCAAGGGTGTGCGCTACTTCGGGCCGTACGCCCACGCCTGGGCGATCCGCGAGACCGTCGATCTGCTGCTGCGGGTCTTCCCGGTACGCACCTGCTCCGCCGGTGTGTTCAAGCGCTCGGCCCAGATCGGCCGCCCCTGCCTGCTCGGCTACATCGACAAGTGCTCGGCCCCCTGCGTCGGCCGGGTCACCCCGGAAGAGCACCGTGAACTCGCCGAGGAGTTCAGCGACTTCATGGCCGGCCACACCGGCACCTATCTGCGCCGCCTGGAGCAGGGGATGAAGGACGCCGCCGCCGCGATGGAGTACGAGCAGGCGGCCCGGCTGCGTGACGACATCGAGGCGCTGCGCCGCGCCATGGAGAAGAACGCGGTGGTGCTCGCCGACGCCACCGACGCCGACCTGATCGCCGTCGCCGAGGACGAACTCGAAGCCGCCGTGCAGATCTTCCACGTCCGCGGCGGCCGGGTGCGCGGCCAGCGCGGCTGGGTCACCGACAAGGTGGAGGCGGTGGACACCGCGGGTCTGGTGGAGCTCGCCCTCCAGCAGCTGTACGGGGACGAGTCCGGGGACGCCGAGCAGTCCGGCGGCAGCGGCGGCGTACCGAAGGAAGTGCTGGTCCCGGTGCTGCCCGAGGCGTCCGAGGCGCTCGGCCAGTGGCTCAGCGACCGGCGCGGCTCGCATGTCAGCCTGCGGGTGCCGCAGCGCGGCGACAAGAAGGACCTGATGGCCACCGTGCAGCGCAACGCGGTGCACGCGCTGGCCCTGCACAAGACCAAGCGGGCCTCCGACCTGACGACGCGGTCCCGCGCCCTGGAGGAGATCGCCACCGCCCTGGACCTGGACACCGCGCCGCTGCGGATCGAGTGCTTCGACATCAGCCATCTCCAGGGCGACGACGTGGTGGCGTCGATGGTCGTCTTCGAGGACGGCCTCGCCCGTAAGAGCGAGTACCGCCGCTTCCAGATCAAGTCCTTCGCCGGGCAGGACGACGTGCGCTCGATGCACGAGGTGATCTCCCGCCGCTTCCGCCGCTACCTCCAGGAGAAGCAGCGCACCAGCGAGTGGGAGGACCAGGACGGTGACGGGAACGGCGCCGTGGCCGGAATCGGGGACGGCGCCGGCGGCGACGAGACCGGTCCGGCCGTCTCCGGCCCGATCGACCCGGACACCGGCCGGCCCCGCAAGTTCGCCTACCCCCCGCAGCTCGTCGTGGTCGACGGCGGCCAGCCGCAGGTCGCCGCGGCCCGCCGGGCACTCGACGAACTCGGCATAGACGACGTGGCGGTCTGCGGACTCGCCAAGCGCCTCGAAGAAGTGTGGCTGCCGGGCGACGACGACCCGGTCATCCTGCCCCGTACGAGTGAAGGTCTCTATCTGCTCCAGCGGGTGCGGGACGAGGCCCACCGCTTCGCCATCAACTACCAGCGCACCAAGCGCTCCAAGTCGATGAAGGCCGGCGCGCTGGACAGTGTGCCGGGCCTGGGCGAGACCCGCAGGCAGGCGCTGCTCAAGCACTTCGGCTCGCTGAAGCGGCTGCGTTCGGCGACCGTCGAGGAGATCTGCGAGGTACCGGGGATCGGCCGCCGCACGGCGGAGACGGTCGCCGCCGCCCTGGCAGCCGCGGCCCCGGCCGCACCCGCGGTGAACACCGCGACCGGAGAGATCATCGAAGAAGGTGACGGGACACCGGCCCCGCCGGCACCCGTTCCGTCCGATCATCGGGGGAAGAGCACATGAGCGAGCAGGACGAACAGCAGGACCGGCCCGCGCAGGGCGGGCAGCAGGGCGGACCGGACGGCACCCCGGTGACCGGCGGCGGAGCCGCTGGGACCCCGGAGGAAGCCGACGCCGCGGACACCGCGGAGGCCATCCCCGAACTGGTGATCATCTCAGGCATGTCCGGAGCCGGCCGCAGCACCGCGGCCAAATGCCTGGAGGACCTCGGCTGGTTCGTGGTCGACAACCTGCCGCCGGCCCTGATCCCCACCATGGTCGACCTCGGCGCCCGCTCGCAGGGAAACGTGGCCCGGATCGCCGTGGTGGTGGACGTCCGCGGCCGGCAGTTCTTCGACAACCTCCGCGAGTCGCTGGCCGACCTCGCCACCCGATCCGTCAAGCGCCGGGTGATCTTCCTGGAAGCCTCCGAGGACGCCCTGGTGCGCCGCTTCGAGTCGGTCCGCCGCCCGCACCCGCTCCAGGGCTCCGGCCGGATCGTGGACGGCATCGCGGCCGAGCGCGACCTGCTCCGGGAGCTGCGCGGCGACGCCGACCTGGTCATCGACACCTCCAGCCTCAATGTGCACGAACTGCGGGCCAAGCTGGACGCCCAGTTCGCCGGGGACGGCGAGCCGGAACTGCGGGCCACCGTGATGTCGTTCGGATACAAGTACGGGCTGCCCGTCGACGCCGACCTGGTGGTGGACTGCCGCTTCCTGCCCAACCCGCACTGGGTCCCCGAGCTGCGTCCCTTCACCGGGCTCAATGACGAGGTGGCGCAGTATGTGTTCAACCAGCCCGGCGCGAAGGAGTTCCTGGACCGCTACGCCGAGCTGCTGCACATCATCGCGGCGGGCTACCGGCGCGAGGGCAAGCGGTATGTGACCATCGCCGTCGGCTGTACCGGCGGCAAGCACCGCAGCGTGGCGATGTCGGAACGGCTCGCGGCGCGGCTGGCCGCGGACGGAGTGGAGACGGTGACCGTGCACAGGGACATGGGGCGCGAGTGATCATGACAGGCCGGCGGCGGCGCCGAGGTACGGGCCGCCGCCACGGGGTGCCACCGAAGGTGGTCGCCCTGGGAGGCGGACACGGGCTGTCCGCCTCGCTGGCCGCGCTGCGCCGGATCACCGGCGATCTGACCGCGGTGGTCACCGTCGCGGACGACGGCGGCTCCAGCGGCCGGCTGCGCGCCGAGATGGGCGTGCTGCCGCCCGGTGACCTGCGCAAGGCGCTCGCCGCGCTCTGCGGTGACGACGAATGGGGCCGGACCTGGGCCAAGGTCGTCCAGCACCGTTTCGTCAGCGGCGGCGATCTGCACGGCCACGCGGTGGGCAATCTGCTGATCGTCGCCCTGTGGGAGCAGCTCAACGACGAGGTGGCCGCGCTGGAATGGGTCGGCCGGCTGCTTGGCGCGCACGGCCGGGTGCTGCCGATGTCCGCGGTTCCGCTGGATCTGCACGCCATCGTGCGCGGCCACGACCCGCTGCGGCCGGACGACATCTCCACCGTCCGCGGCCAGGCCACCGTCGCGCTCACCCCCGGCGAGGTGCAGGAGGTGATGGTGCTGCCGGCCGACCCGCCGGCGGTGCCCGAAGCCGTCCAGGCGGTGCTGGACGCCGACTGGGTGGTGCTCGGACCCGGTTCGTGGTTCTCCTCGGTCATTCCGCACCTGCTGGTACCGGAGTTGGCCGACGCGCTGATGACGACCAGGGCGCGCCGGGTGCTCACGCTCAACCTCGCGCCGCAGCCCGGAGAGACCGAAGGATTTTCTCCGCAGCGTCACTTGGAGGTTTTGGGGCGACACGCCCCTAAACTCACCATCGACGTGGTTCTCGCCGACGAGGCCGCCGTACCCGACCGCGACAGCCTCGACGAGGCGGCGCGGCGATTGGGGGGTACGGTTGAGCTGGCCCCGGTCGCCGCCCCCGACGGGCCGCGGCACGACCCGGAGTTGTTGGCCGCCGCGTATGACCGGATTTTTCGTATGCGTGGAAGGATCGGCCCATGGCGATGACGGCAGCGGTGAAGGATGAGATCTCCCGGCTCCCCGTCACCCGGACCTGCTGCCGCAAGGCGGAGGTCTCGTCGATCCTGCGGTTCGCGGGCGGCTTGCACCTGGTGAGCGGCCGGATCGTGATCGAGGCGGAGCTGGACACCGGGATCGCCGCCCGGCGGCTGCGCAAGGACATCCTGGAGATCTTCGGCCATGCCTCCGACCTGGTGGTGATGGCACCCGGCGGGCTGCGCCGCGGCAGCCGCTATGTGGTGCGCGTGGTGGCCGGCGGTGATCAGCTGGCCCGGCAGACCGGGCTGGTCGACGGCCGCGGCCGGCCGATCCGCGGCCTGCCCCCGCAGGTGGTGTCCGGGGCGACCTGCGACGCCGAGGCGGCCTGGCGGGGCGCGTTCCTCGCCCATGGCTCGCTCACCGAGCCCGGCCGCTCCTCCTCCCTGGAGGTGACCTGCCCGGGCCCCGAGGCGGCCCTCGCCCTGGTCGGCGCCGCCCGCCGGCTCCAGATCCCGGCCAAGGCCCGCGAGGTCCGCAATGTCGACCGGGTGGTGGTACGGGACGGCGACGCGATCGGCGCGCTGCTGACCCGGCTCGGCGCGCATGACTCGGTGCTGGCCTGGGAGGAGCGCCGGATGCGCCGCGAGGTGCGGGCCACCGCCAACCGGCTGGCCAACTTCGACGACGCCAACCTGCGCCGGTCGGCCCGCGCGGCGGTCGCGGCCGGCGCCCGGGTGCAGCGCGCGCTGGAGATCCTCGGCGAGGAGGTCCCCGAGCACCTGGCCGCCGCCGGCCGGCTGCGGATGGACCACAAGCAGGCGTCCCTCGAAGAGCTGGGCTCGCTGGCCGAGCCCCCGCTCACCAAGGACGCGGTGGCCGGCCGGATCCGCCGGCTGCTGGCGATGGCCGACAAGCGCGCGTCCGACCTGGGCATGCCCGGCACGGAGGCGAACCTCACCGACGAAATGGTCGGCTGACGCCTCCGGGGGCGGGCCCCGGCGGGCCCGCCGGACGGCGCCCCGGAGGGGCGCGGGGAACCGCGCGAGCGACCACCCGCCGGCCGGTGGTCCGGACACGACAGCGACTGCCCGTTCGGCCCGGTGGCGACTTGCCGGTCCGCGCCGGCTGGCGCCGGAGGGGGCGCGGGGAACCGCGCGAGCGCCCACCCGCCGGCCGGCGGGCCGGACACGACAGCGACTGCCCCTTCGGCCCGGTGGCGACCCGCCGGTCCGCGCCGGCCGGCGCCCCGGAGGGGCGCGGGGAACCGCGCGACCGGCCCGCGTCGGCCGGAGGGTCGCCACCCGTCCGAAGGGGCAGCCCCTGCCGGATCCGGACCACCCGCCGGAGGCTGGCTGCTCGCGCAGTTCCCCGCGCCCCTGCGGGGCCCGAAGGGTCTGTTCCGGGCGGGCGCGGGACCGCCCGGCGCGAGCCGCCCGGTGTCATCCGGAAGACGGCGGCGGGGTAAGGTCAGCAGTGGTCGGGGACATCCCATATTTCGCAGCCGGAGAGGGACTCCGGCGAATGAGCGAGGAGATCGGTTCGTGACGATCCGGGTAGGCATCAACGGCTTTGGCCGCATCGGCCGCAACTTCTTCCGGGCCGCCCTGGAGCAGGGCGCGGACATCGAGATCGTGGCAGTCAACGACCTGGGTGACACCGCGACCACGGCGCACCTGCTGAAGTACGACACCATCCTGGGCCGCCTCAAGGCCGAGGTGGTCAGCACCGCCGACACCATCACGGTCAACGGCAAGACCATCAAGGTGCTCGCCGAGCGCGACCCCGCCGCCATCAACTGGGGCGAGCTGGGTGTCGACGTGGTGATCGAGTCCACCGGCATCTTCACCAAGGCCAAGGACGCCGGCAAGCACATCGCGGGCGGTGCCAAGAAGGTCATCATCTCGGCGCCCGCCTCCGACGAGGACATCACCATCGTGATGGGCGTCAACCAGGACCAGTACGATCCCGCCAGCCACCACATCATCTCCAACGCCTCCTGCACCACGAACTGTGTGGCGCCGATGGCGAAGGTGCTGCTGGAGAACTTCGGCATCGTCAAGGGCCTGATGACGACGATCCACGCGTACACCAACGACCAGCGCATCCTGGACTTCCCGCACAAGGACCTGCGTCGCGCCCGCGCGGCGGCGGAGAACATCATCCCGACCACCACGGGCGCCGCCAAGGCCACCGCACTGGTCATCCCCGAGCTGGCCGGCAAGCTGGACGGCATCGCCATGCGCGTCCCGGTGCCCACCGGCTCGGTCACCGACCTGGTGGTCGACCTGGAGCGCGAGGTCACCAAGGACGAGGTCAACGAGGCGTTCCTGAAGGCGTCCCAGGGCCAGCTCAAGGGTCTGCTGGAGTACACCGAGGACCCGATCGTCTCCTCGGACATCGTCAACTCGCCGGTGTCCTGCACCTTCGACTCGCTGCTGACCATGGTCCAGGGCGGCAAGACCGTCAAGGTCATCGGCTGGTACGACAACGAGTGGGGCTACTCCAACCGTCTGGTGGACCTCACGGTCTTCGTCGGCGGCCAGCTCTGACCGCGTAACCACCGCATCAGCCACCGCACAGCGATGTGAGGGACAGGGTCCGGACAAGCGCGGCGACGCGCTGTCCGGGCCCTGTTCGCATGACCGCCCACCGGCAGGGTCCGGGGCCGGTCCGGCCGCCCGCCGCATCGCGGTGCAGACCCGTACTCACAGGAGACCCCACAGATGAAGACGATCGACGACCTGATCGCCGAGGGGCACGTCGCGGGCAAGCGAGTGTTCGTCCGCGCCGACCTCAATGTCCCGCTCGACGGCGAGCGCATCACCGACGACGGCCGGATCCGCGCCGCCGTCCCGACCATCACCAAGCTCGCCGAGGCCGGCGCCAAGGTGATCGTCGCCTCGCACCTGGGCCGGCCCAAGGGCGAGCCCGACCCGAAGTTCTCCCTCGCCCCGGTGGCCGCCCGGCTCGGTGAGCTGCTCGGCGCGGACCGGCAGGTGGCCTTCGCCGCCGACACCGTGGGCGACAGCGCCCGCACCACGGTGGAGAAGCTGGGCGACGGCCAGGTCGCGCTGCTGGAGAATCTGCGCTTCAACGCCGGCGAGACCAGCAAGGACGACACCGAGCGCGGCGCCTTCGCCGACCGGCTCGCCGCGCTCGCCGACATCTACGTGGGCGACGGCTTCGGCGCGGTGCACCGCAAGCACGCCTCGGTCTACGACCTCCCGGCCCGGCTGCCGCACGCGGCCGGCGGCCTGATCGCCACCGAGGTCGGCGTGCTCAAGAAGCTCACCGAGGACGTCGCGCGCCCGTACGCCGTGGTGCTCGGCGGCTCCAAGGTCTCCGACAAGCTGGGCGTCATCGACCACCTGCTGGAGAAGGCCGACCGCATCCTGGTCGGCGGCGGCATGCTCTTCACCTTCCTCAAGGCCCAGGGCTACGAGGTCGGCGCGAGCCTGCTGCAGGAGGACCAGATCCCGGTGGTCAAGGAGTACCTGGAGCGGGCGAAGGCCAAGGGCGTGGAGTTCGTGCTGCCGGTCGACGTGATCGGCGACACCGCGTTCCCCGACCTGAAAACCAAGGCCCCCGCCTCCCCGGTCACCGCCGCGGTGGACGCCATCCCCGCGGACGTGCTCGGCCTGGACATCGGCCCGGAGTCCCGCAAGCTCTTCGCCGCCAAGCTGGCGGACGCGGCCACCGTCTTCTGGAACGGCCCGATGGGCGTCTTCGAGCACCCCGATTTCGCCGAGGGCACCCGCGCGGTCGCCCAGGCGCTGATCGACAGCCCGGCGTTCACCGTGGTCGGCGGCGGCGACTCGGCCGCGGCGGTCCGCATCCTCGGCTTCGACGAGAACGCTTTCGGCCATATTTCCACCGGGGGCGGTGCCAGCCTGGAGTACCTGGAGGGCAAGACACTCCCCGGCCTCGCCGCCCTGGAGGGTTGAACGATCATGACCGAGCAGCCGACCGACAAGGTCACCCGCACCCCGCTGATGGCGGGCAACTGGAAGATGAACCTCAACCACCTCGAGGCCATCGCCCACGTCCAGAAGCTCGCCTTCGCGCTGAACGACAAGGACTACGACGCCGTCGAGGTCGCCGTCCTGCCGCCCTTCACCGACCTGCGCTCGGTGCAGACCCTGGTGGACGGCGACAAGCTGAGGTTCAAGTACGGCGCCCAGGATCTGTCCGAGCACGACTCCGGCGCCTACACCGGTGAGATCTCCGGCGCCATGCTGGCCAAGCTGAAGTGCGACTACGTCCTGGTGGGGCACTCCGAGCGCCGCCAGTACCACGGCGAGGACGAACCGGTCGTCAATGCCAAGATCAAGGCCGCCTTCCGGCACGACCTCACCCCGATCCTGTGCGTCGGCGAGGGCCTGGACGTCCGCAAGGCCGGCCAGCAGGTCCCGCACACCCTCGCGCAGCTCGACGGCGCCCTGAAGGACATCCCCGCCGCGCAGGCCGCGAGCATCGTCGTCGCCTACGAGCCGGTCTGGGCGATCGGCACCGGCGAGGTCGCCACCCCCGAGGACGCCCAGGAGGTCTGCTCCGCCATCCGCGGCCGGCTGGCCGAGCTGTACGACCAGGCGCTGGCCGACGGCGTCCGCATCCAGTACGGCGGGTCGGTCAAATCGGGCAATGTGACCGCGATCATGAGCCAGCCCGATGTGGACGGCGCCCTGGTGGGCGGCGCCTGTCTGGACGCCGAGGAGTTCGTCAAGATCGTGCGCTTCCGCGACCAGTGAACTCCGCGGGACTGTGAAGTACCCTGGCGGGGCCGTACCGGTGCGCCAGCACCGTGCGGCCCCGCACCCTCCGGCCCCGTGCCGTAGTCATTCAGTGCCGTCAGGTAGTCGAGAGAGTTGGTCCAGCCGTGGTCATCGGGTTCTCCATCGCCCTCATCATCTTCAGCCTGCTGCTTCTGCTGCTCGTGCTGATGCACAAGGGGAAGGGCGGCGGTCTGTCGGACATGTTCGGCGGCGGCATGCAGTCCTCCGTCGGCGGCTCCTCGGTGGCCGAGCGCAACCTCGACCGCATCACCGTGGTGATCGCCCTGCTGTGGTTCGCGTGCATCGTCACGCTCGGCCTGGTGATGAAGCTCCAGAAGTGAGCCGCCGGCGCGGTACGTTCACCGGGTGCGCCGCGGCGTGCGCGCGGTGAACGAACCGTGCCGGGCGTTCGATTCCGGCCCATCCGGCGATAACTGACGCTCCGTCGTGGACGCGACTTATCATGGAACCGCGTCTTGGGATACCGTGCCCTTTCCCGCCAGGCGCGGGTGAATCGGTCTCCGAATGCAGGGCGACCTCGCAGCACCATCACGCAGGGAGTTACGACCGTGGCAAGTGGCAACGCGATCCGTGGCAGTCGGGTCGGAGCGGGGCCGATGGGAGAGGCCGAGCGCGGCGAGTCCGCGCCGCGGCTGCGCATCTCCTTCTGGTGCTCCAACGGGCACGAGACCCAGCCGAGCTTCGCCAGCGACGCGCAGATCCCGGAGACCTGGGACTGCCCCCGCTGCGGATTCCCGGCCGGGCAGGACGAGGAGAACCCGCCGGCGCCGCCGCGTACCGAGCCGTACAAGACGCACCTGGCCTATGTGCGCGAGCGCCGTTCGGCCGCCGACGGTGAGGCGATCCTCGCCGAGGCACTGGCCAAGCTGCGCGGGGAGATCTGACCGGTCGCACCGGTCGGGTGGCACTCACTCCCGGCTCACCCCCGGCGGCGCGGGCGGACGGCGTGGCCGTCGCCGATGTGCGCCGTCAGCGCGAGGGAAGCGGTCGCCCGTTCGTAGGTGAGCTGGGCGACTCTCGCGTACAGGCAGTCGACGATCAGCAGTACCGAGTGGCGGGTGCCGAAGTTGCCCCGCCGGAAGCTGGTCTCGCCGGAGAAGGACGTCAGCCGTATGTCGGCGGCCTGGGCGATCGGTGAGCGCGGATCGCCGGTGACGGCCACCGTGGTCGCGCCGCGCTCGGCGGCCAGCCGCAGCGGCTCCAGCACCTCCCGGGTGGTCCCCGAGTGGGACAGCGCCACCACCGCGTCGGACGGCGTCAGCAGCGCCGCTGAGGTCTCGGCGGCGTGCACCTCGGTCCAGGCGTGCGCGGGGCGGCCGATGCCGAAGAGCCGGGCCTGCGTCTCATGGGCGACGATCCCCGAGCCGCCCACTCCGTAGACATCGATCCGACGGGCCTGTGCGAGGGCCTGTGCGGCCCGCTCCAGCGCTTCCCGGTCGAGCTGGTCGGCGGTGTGCCGCAAGGCCCGCAGATCGGCTTCGGCGACCACTCCGATGACGTGTTCCAGGTCGTCCTGCGGGCCGATCCGCGGGCCCAGCGCGGCGCTGGGCGGTGCGGCGGCCGCCGCGCGGCCCTGCTCCTGGGCCAGCTCGATCAGCAGCTGCTGGTAGGAGTCCAGGCCCAGCGCCCGGCAGAAGCGGGTGACGGTGGCCTGGGAGGTGCCGGTACGGCGGCCCAGCTCGGCGGCGGAGCCGTGGGTGGCCGCGGCGGGATCGGCCAGCACCAGCTCACCGACCTTGCGCAGCGAGCCGGACATCGCGGGGAGTGCGGAGCGGATCAGGGCGGTGATCATGACGACTCGTCCCGTCAGGAGTGGTGCGTCGGGTTGTGCGGGGGTGAATCCATCAACCACCATGCGTGTCGATGAATGAAATCTACAGCCAGCCCCTGGTGGTCGGTATCGACGCGGGCGGCACCCGCAGCAGGGCGCGGCTGGAGGGCGCCGAGGCCGGCGGCCCGGTGCTCGGCCGGGGGACCGGCGGGCCCGGCAACGCGCTCAGCGTGGGGCGCGCGGCGCTGACCGAGCACCTGACGGAAGCCATCGCGGCGGCGGTGCCGCCCGCCGCCCGCGGCCGGGTGGTGGCCGCCTTCGGCGGTTTCGCCGGCGCGGCCGCCGGGCTCGGCCCCGAACTCGGGCACGGGCTCGCGCTGTCCTGCCTGACCGACGCGCTGGCGGCCAACGGGATCACCGGGGTCAGGGCGGAGGTCGGCGGGGACACCGAGGTCGCGCTGGCCGCCGCCCCCGGGGCGCCCGCCGACGGGCTGGTGCTGATCGCCGGCACCGGTGCGATCGCCACCCGCCTGACCGCCCGCCGCCGGGTCGCCGTCACCGACGGCCACGGGTGGCTGCTCGGCGACGAGGGCAGCGGCTTCTGGCTCGGCAACCACGCGGTGCGTGCGGCGCTCGAGGCGCTGGACGGCCGCGGGCCGTGGACGTCGCTGGTGGCGGGTGTGACGGCGCACTACTTCCCGGGGCAGGAGGGCGAGCCGCAGCCGCGGTCCGACTGGAGCTTCGAGGACCGCCACAGCCTCGCGGAGGGGCTGGTGGTGCGGGCGTACGCGCAGGCCCCGGCCCGGATGGCACTCCTCAGCCCGGCGACCGTCGCGGCGGCGGACGAGGGCGACGCGGTGGCCCAGGGCCTGCTCGACCGTGCGGCGGCCCTGCTGTCGGCCGCGGTCGGGTCCCTCACCCCGCGACCCGGCGAGCCCCTGGTCACCACCGGCGGCCTGCTCGGCCCGGACGGGCCCCTCCTCCCGCGTGTCACCGCGCTGCTCGCCGGCCTCGGCCTCCGGATCACGCCCGTGTCCGACGGCACCCCCGGCGCCACCGCCCTGGCCCGCGCCCTGCTGTGACCCCGGGGCGTCCGGAGCGCCCCTGTTGACGGCCGGGTTGGTTCGCTGTTTCATCGGGGCGACGTCGAATCGGCTTGGTCAGCCGAAGATCACCACTTTCACGAAGGGGTCACGGACATGGGCGAGGGACAGATCAGCGGGGCGGCGTTCGCCGACGAGGCGCGGGCGGCGCTGGAGCGGGCGGTGGCGGCCAACAAGGACGCCGTGGGGGCCGCCGGCCGCCTGGTGGCGGACTGCGTGGCGGCCGACGGGGTGATCCACGGATTCGGCACCGGGCACTCGCAGGCGACAGTGCTGGAGCTGGTGGGGCGGGCCGGCGGGCTGATCCCGACCAACCGGATCGGGCTGACCGATCTGGTGCTGCGCGGCGGGGAGGACCGGTCGGTCCTGGACGATCCGCTGCTGGAGCGGGCGCCGGGCCTGGCCCGCAGGCTCTACGACCTCGCCGGGCCGCGGCCGCAGGACCTGTTCCTGATCGTCTCCAACTCCGGGGTGAACAACTCGATCGTGGACATGGCCCTGCACGTCAAGGAGGCCGGTCACCCGCTGATCGCGCTGACCTCCCTCACCCACACCCGGGCCGTGCCCGCCCTGCACCCCAGCGGGCAGCACCTCGCCGACGTCGCCGACGCCGTACTGGACAACTGCGCCCCGGCCGGTGACGCCCTCCTCCCGCTGCCGGACGGCGGCGCGCTGTGCGGGGTCTCCACCATCACCTCGGCGCTGCTGGTGCAGATGGTCGTCGCCGAGGCGGTCGGGCTTCTCACCGCCGAGGGCGCGAACCCGCCGGTGTACATCTCCGCGAACCTGCCCGGCGGCCACGAGCGCAACGCCGTACTGGAGGCGCGTTACGCCGGACGGCTGCACCGCAACGGTTTCTGACCGGCCCTTTGCCTTCCCCGGCCTTCCGGGGGGCCGCGCGCCGAAGACTCGCGCGCGGGCGCGGGCCCACCGGATCTCGATCCGCCGCGTCATCAATTAGTTTGGTCCTGCAGCGAGGACGAGGAGAAGTGGACTGATGTCCGAAACCAACGCGCAGGCCTCCAGCAGGCTCGACCAGCGCCCCGAGTGGCACGCGCTCGCCAAGCACCACGACGAGCTGGCGGACGCGCATCTGCGGGACCTGTTCGACCGCGACCCCGAGCGGGGCACCCGCTACACCCTCCAGGTCGGCGATCTCCACCTGGACTACTCCAAGCATCTGGTCACCGACGAGACACTGCGGCTGCTGCGCGAACTCGCGGCGGCGACCGGGGTGTTCGAGCTGCGGGACGCGATGTTCCGCGGCGAGCGGATCAATGTCACCGAGAACCGCGCGGTGCTGCACACCGCGCTGCGCGTACCGCAGTCCGCCACCGTCGAGGTGGACGGGCAGGACGTCGTGCAGGGCGTGCACGCGGTGCTCTACAAGATGACCGTGTTCACCGACCGCGTCCGCTCCGGCGAGTGGACCGGTCACACCGGCCGGCCGATCAAGAACATCGTCAACATCGGTATCGGCGGCTCCGATCTGGGCCCGGCGATGGCCTACGAGGCGCTGCGCGCCTACACCGACCGCAGCCTCACCGTCCGCTTCGTGTCCAACGTGGACGGCGCGGACCTGCACGAGGCGGTACGCGACCTGGACGCGGCCGAGACGCTGTTCATCATCGCGTCCAAGACCTTCACCACCATCGAGACCATCACCAACGCCACTGCGGCCCGCGACTGGCTGCTGGGCGAACTCGGCGCCGGCGACGAGGCGGTGGCCAAGCACTTCGTGGCGCTGTCCACCAACGCGGAGAAGGTCGCCGAGTTCGGCATCGACACCCAGAACATGTTCGAGTTCTGGGACTGGGTCGGCGGCCGCTACTCCTTCGACTCCGCGATCGGCCTGTCGCTGATGGTGGCGATCGGCTCCGGCGCCTTCCGGGAGATGCTCGCCGGATTCCACCTGGTGGACGAGCACTTCAGGACCGCCCCCGCCGAGCGGAACGTACCGCTGCTGCTCGGGCTGCTGGGCGTGTGGTACATCAACTTCCACGACGCCCAGTCGCACGCCGTGCTGCCCTACAGCCACTACCTGAGCCGGTTCACCGCCTACCTCCAGCAGCTGGACATGGAGTCCGACGGCAAGTCGGTGGACCGCGACGGCAAGCCCGTCGACTGGCAGACCGGCCCGGTGGTGTGGGGCACGCCCGGCACCAACGGGCAGCACGCGTACTACCAGTTGCTCCACCAGGGCACGAAGCTGATCCCCGCCGACTTCATCGGCTTCGCCCGGCCGCTGGCCGAACTGGGCGCGCTGGGCGGTCAGCACGACCTGCTGATGGCCAACTTCTTCGCCCAGACGCAGGCGCTGGCCTTCGGCAAGACCCCGGAGGAGGTCCGCGCGGAGGGCGTCGCCGAGGAACTCGTCCCGCACAAGACCTTCCGGGGCAACCACCCGACGACCACGATCCTGGCCAATGAGCTGACGCCGTCGGTGCTCGGCCAGCTGATCGCCCTCTACGAGCACAAGGTGTTCGTCCAGGGCGCGATCTGGAACATCGACTCCTTCGACCAGTGGGGCGTCGAGCTGGGCAAGGTGCTGGCCAAGCGGATCGAACCCGCGCTGGTCGAGGGCGCCGAGGTGCCCGGCCTCGACCCGTCCACCACCGCGCTGGTCGCCACCTACCGGACCCTGCGGGGGCGCTGACCCGGGTCGGCCCAACAGCCACGAGGGGGCCGGGGGG